>CAZCGE010000079.1:0-113475 GCA_964498125.1 uncultured Devosia sp.
AAGTCGCTGCTCGCGTCCGAAGGTGAGCGATGCGCAGTCACAGGTAAGCTCGTCATTCCAGGACTTCTTGAGGAGTGCTCGGTCTCCCACTCGAGGGTGCTTCCATCGGAACTCGAACGAAGCACAGTTTCTGGAAGAAGATCACTCCGCAAATTTTTCGTGACGAGTAGTTTCTCAGGAGCTCGCATCTTGCAGGAGGAGGCTATTACTTCTGCTGCTGGTCTATTCTGCACCCCGGACGAAGCCCGGCCCTGCCTTTGGAGCAGTCAAAGATGTCATCCGACAGATCTCCGTAAGTGCGCCATCACAGGCGTACCGTTCCATTTCAAGTATGCGACCATCGACGAGCCAGCGAGACTCCAGATTTTAGTCGACCTACTCGACCGTACTGCTCACACCACCGACGCTTCAGAGTCGTGGCCGCAGATAGCCGAAAAGGCAGCCGCGATAGTTCGGGGCAAATACAAAATTGAAGCCGCTCAATTCTCTCCCGACAGGCGGCATCTTGCTGCGACGGCCGAAGTCCGCACCATATTTGGATTCCGCTCGCAGTTCGTCGGCTTCATATGTTCGCTTGAAAACAAAGCAGTCGTCGGACACATCGCTCAAGGCAAACGCACCCCTGGTGGTTGGATGCCTTCATGAAATTTTGCAGGCCTTAAAAATGGTTGCATCCACAATCGCCGGCCCACAAGCCGATCTCAACCTCGGCATACATACATTCGTCGACGGCACCGCTACCGACCCCGTCGTCATCGACACGAGCGTCCCGGCCACTCATTCAATAGATTACGTTGTGGCAGGCAACTCCAGCCTCACGTCTACGACTAGGCACCGAAATCCGCCACCACGAAATAACATAAGCGCGACAAGGCCCGGCACGGCCCGACAGGTCTCGACATGTCGCGACACGCTACGGCCTTCCTCGATGCCAATGTCGCGCCGTGTTGAGGCTTCAGCGTCTTTCATTGCTGTCGGGTGCACCCTCCCCTGTCGCAGCTAGGCTCGGGTCAGGCCTTCGCGCTCCGAGCCCGTCGGGCTTTGATCCTTCGCGCATGATGACGGTCACAGTTTGGCCCTGTCCATCGGTCGAGAATATGCAAAAGCCGACATCTGCCGGAGTGCCGGCGCCGCTCGTCACATCACAGATCAAGTCCGCTGTCTGGGGTATCGCGTCGACCTCACGCGTCCCTGGTCAGATCCCGAACTTCATCGCGAAGTGGATGGCATCACGCATCTTGACTCCACGTCGACTTCGCGATCACTTCTTACGCTCGGTGGTCTGCGCGCAACGTGATTGACCCTCCTCGACGTTTCGCTGCGGCGAAGCGCATGGTCCGCAGTTGGATGTATCGCGTCAGCTCGGGAATGCCTGCCCGCCAGCGCGATTGTACTGCAATAGTGGGATGCAGTTGGTCGATGCCGCAGTCGTCGACAACAGGAGGTGTCGGAAAGTGACTGAAACTAGCGGCCACCTAACCCAAGTCCGCATGGTGCCGTGTTGTGGTTGCCTGTGCGTCGCGCCATCGGACGCACGTCGATTTCGCCGCATCGCGCGGATCGTGCGAAGAGCGCGTAAAGCGGGCTACCTGTGGACACGCCGCGGCAAGAGCATGAGGCCATCCTAGATCGCAACTATGGCTGGTGAACAATCAGCCATGGCACTCACCGACCCGCCACGGGATACGAACGATGCCGAGGTCCCTGCCACGACGGATAGCTCATCCGGTCAGCGCACCTTCCAGTGGTCTTTCAGCTGGCCCCGGCGACCCTAAGGTGACGACTGGGGAGATCTCAAGATTTGTGCGCTAAGCAACGCTAAGTCGGACAATGTGAGAACGCGTAACCGGACTGCCGCTCGCTGCCGACGGCGGTTCGAACTATGCTCGGCGTGTGCGGAGGTACTGGGATCGACTGGCGTGCCGCGTGCGTTCTGGGCACATGGTCGGTGCTTGTGACCGAAGCCAGCATGTGAGCGGCGGAGCTATGCAGGAGCGGACATTGGTCCGAGAGCAACCGGCGACGTCACGACGCAAGAGGGCCGAGTCTGTTATCTTGGGGGCATTGGAGCGTCGCGTTGGCAACGTGAACGGTAGTCTAGAACCAGCGGCCCCTGCCGTAAAAGCCGCCACCGCCGAGAACTAACAATACGATAATAATCAGCAAAAGTGTCGTCGTGTCCATGATACCCTCCAGCGGGCTAGCGGTCGAACCAGTGCCGACACTAGTAGAACGCGCCAGCTCCCCAAAGGGTTCCAACGCAAAAACCGCGGCAACAGTAAAAATCGAAGTGCAAGAGAGATCGTAAAATTTGATTGCCTCGCGGAAAGAATGACCATGCCTTTGTCGTGCTCGCCGGGCGGTGCCAGCGCAACTATACACAAGCCGACATTGCCCATTGTTCGGACGGTGGCGCCGACACTTCGTTTTCGCATGTCCGCTTATTGCGGACTCGTGTCAGTTGCGAATCGATCTAATATCCTTGCACCGTCAAGTGAAAACGGAGACTCGTCGTGAAATTCGTCATCACCAAAATCTCGAATCATGGCGTCTCGCACCCGTTCGTCGCCCGTCTGTCAGTGCAGACCAGTGAGTTGATCAAGTGGGCTGACTTGTCGAAGGAAGATCAGCAAGCCGTCACCGAGCTGTACATGGCGACGCTCCAGCCGCGCTTGCTAAAATGTTTCGATATTCTTTGCCGACTGCGGAATGCCGCAGAGAAAAGTGCGGCGAGCGCGGTGAACGAGCAGAAGCAGAACGACGGGCGAATTATGGCAATGCCCTATGTCGTTGGCTTGCAAGGTGAGGTCGAGTCCTTCCTCTACGAGACCAAGAACTATTTGCGCGACTTGCTGAACGTATTTCGCATCTTCTTTGGCTTCAATAGGATCGCGGCGTCACAATTCTATGATGTGAAAGGCAAGGGAGAGAGCCAAATAGGTGCTTGGTCGAGAAAGAAGTTCGGCGAGGGCGATGACCTGACCAACCTGCTCAAGAGCGAGCAAGCCTGGGTTGAGCAATTGGCTCGAATGAGGGACGCGGTAGAGCATCCTGGCGGTTGGTCTGGATCGCTGACCATTCACAACGTTCGCTTGCATCACCAAGGATTTATTCCACCGAGCTGGTCACGCACCGGCTGTCCAGCTAGCGACATTTTCATGGACATGGAAACGACGATGGACAATCTCTTGACCATCGCTGAAGACCTATTGGTGGCGTGCATCCAGAAGCGATCAAAGTTCCCGGCAATTGCGTTCTATGAGATCGCAGAGAACGATCGGGATCCCGACATGCCCCAGCGTCTCAGAGTAGGGCTTGAACCAGGGCTGGAGCGCAACCTGGTTGAAAGAGAGGCTCAAGACCCCAAGGCATAGCAGAAGCCCTAGTACCCACGTGAAATCTTTCTCAAAACCTGCTTGCGGTCGAAGTGCAACTGATCATAAGTACCGCTTCTTCCGTCCTTCTCTATAACGACGTTCGGGTCTTCAAGGTAACTGTAGTAGTTGATCTTAGCCGAGCGCCAGAAATCTGCTGGTATTGTTGAAAGAGCGCTGTCCCTCACCCCAGCATTGCGGCCGGCGAAACGGCCAAAGACGGTCAGCTTCTCCAGAGCAGCAAGTCCCTGCAGCCTGATGAAAAGATCGACGACGCTTTCCTGTACTTCCTTATCTAATGGGCTATTTGCAGATGTGACGGCGCGAGGAGCGGCGTACTGCACTACCTCTTCCAAAGACATCTCTGCTGATGGCTTTGTGTCGGGCGGAACCATCATCTTCTCGACCCAGTCGTGAAGCCACTGAGGCCCGCGTCCGCTGGCCGTTGCCAATACGGCGAACAGTAGCAGCACACCCATTCCCGTGAGGAGTACTGCAGCCACGGGCAACCAATCCTCAAGGATACAGCGCCAAGAGATGCACACATCGGCAGGCGACGGCTTCAGCGCCGCCAACCCGCTCAAAATCAAAGCAAGAAGCGCAACAATCGGCGTCAGAAATCCGCCCCCCATTGGAATTTGCCTCCCGATGTTATTGACGCAGTCCGGATACCACGGAGGCCAACATAGTAGGTGTCAAGTATCATTGTACATGAGTGCCCGCGCACCCCTTGGGCAAACGCTGCGTGTCGCGGGATCACGATCCCATCCCCGATGAAGGTCGCTTGAGCAGCTTTCTGTTGTCGCTTCCACTGAGGTGCCTTCACACGCACCCATCCGCGTCGAACGCACCAGCTCCCGATCTGACATGCAGTCCAAAGCTGCAAGGCTGCGAAATCGTCGGCAATGGTTTAATATCCGCTCGTGAGGTCGATCCGTTGCGCGAGTGGCCGAGGTCGGGATCGTTCTTATAAGCCCGGGCCGCGTCTGCCGTCGAAAATGATCTGGTGACTTGTCCTTCCCCCCAAAGTCTCGAACTAAAACGGTGCGCGCTCGCGCGGTCAGATCAATCCCTATGACGGAGATGGCCTCCACTTCGGATCAACGGTATTCGGCTCCGGGCATCGGATTGACCGCAGATGGCCCGTTGCAGGAAGTCGCCTTCCGGTAAGTGACGAACTTACAGCGGACGTACTGACGAGATGCGCGGCCGGGTCGCTTCGTGCTGAGGCCGGACTCCGCTTTCTCTGCATTGCCGACGCCAACACATCTATTTTCCGGACACGGGTTTCGCCTGGAAATTCTACCCCCGACGTGGGGACAAGTATCTTCCTGCCAAAGGCCTCCTGATATACTGCGACCATGACCGACCAGCCCCGACCTGTCGCGACCAGCCCCGACCAATATTCTCTGACCATTGAAGAGGCTGCGACACGCTACGAGTACGCTGGTCATCCCCGCACCATTCGAAGCATTCAGCGTTACTGCGCCAAGGGGCATCTCGATTGTCTGCGACAGGAGACGACGTTCGGCGAAAAGTTCATGATCACGCCGGAATCTGTCGCACGTCACATCGCGCAAATCGATGAATTAGCAAGTGTGACCAGACGCGACGAGCCGCGACCAGACGCGACAACTGTCGCCGCGCCTACCATGGCAATTGCAGAGCAGCAGCCGGCGGCGACACAAGACGACCTGCCGCGACAGGACGCGCCAAGTCGCGCCGCACCGGTCGAGCCGGAAGTCGACAATCGATACGTGCAACAGCTCGAACGCGAGAATGGATTCTTACGCGAACAGATCTCGGTCAAGGATGCGCAGATCACCGAGCTTGGCGTTCGAGCCCGGGAGACCAACGTGCTGATCAAAGGATTGCAGGAATTGTTCCTGGCCTTGAACCCCGGCCGATCCGAACCGCGCACGCACTACAATACCGACAACGCATCCGATCAGCCGCAACATTGAACAGGGCAGGGGACGTGTGCACAACCGGGCTTGGGGCTCGCAATTGACGCTATACTGCGGACATGGAAGGCATCGGCAACCGGCTGGCGGAGATCGCGCGCAACATCGAGATCGTCGGCGCCGATCCAGTCACCAAACACGGCTTTACCCAGGTGCCGAACGTCATCCTGACCAACAAGGAACTGAGCGTCGGCGGCAAGCTTGCCTACGCCATGTTGCTCAAATACGCCTGGAGCGATAACGCCTGCTTTCCCGGCCAGCAGCGCCTCGCCGTCGATATGGGGGCGGGGGAGCGTAGCATCCGCACCTACCTCAAAGAACTCGAAGAAGCCGGACTGCTCGAAGTGACCCAGCGCGGCTTGGGCAAGACAAATCTTTATCGTCTGCATCTGACCGTGAAGAAGCGCGTATGATCGTTGCCAGCCTTGACCGGCAAATATTGCCGGTCAGGACCGGCAAATAGTTCCCCTCATGACCGGCCGATATTGCCGCTCACTCTATATAAGAATACGCATTTGAGAATACTCATGTATAAAATACCCAGTATTGGGATTTTAAATAAAAAGAAGAAGAAATCCGGAATGCACCAGAAAAGAATGAAAATTCTCTTTTGAAACGCAACGTCGTAGCATACGACACATATGAAAAAGCGTGCCCGTTTCCGCCATTTAACCGCCCACCATCGTGACCGTCTCCATGCTCTGTACGGACAGGGTCACACCCAGAGAGACATCGCCCGGGTCCTCGGGGTGAGCCCGAGTGCCATCTCCCGCGAGCTCCACCGGTACGGCAAGACCACCTGGCGGTACTCAGCAGACGTAGCCCAGAGGGATGCCGAGGAGAAGCGCAGCCACAGCAAACGACCCGGCATGAAGATCGAGAGTGACCCGGCACTCAGGGCATTCATCATCAAACACCTCATGCGCCTCCGCTCACCCGACGAGATCAGTGGGCGCATGAAGCGGGATGACATCACTCCCCGCGTGGGCACTGCCGCCATATACAAGTGGCTGTACAGCCCCGATGGTGCACCATACTGCAGATACCTCTGCACCAGACGGACTCGCAAGAAGCGACAAAGTCGGCTCTCAAAAAAGGTACTCATCCCAGACCGCATCTCCCTCGAGAAATTGCCCGACACGACAGGTCTCGTGCACACGGAGGGCGACCTCTTTGTCTCACCCATGCGGACTCACTCGACCGTCTGTGGACTCCTGGTGGTGGAGAAAGAGAGTCTGCTATTCACGGGAGAACTCATTCCCAACAAGAGAGCAGTATCCATCGTGCCGGCAATGCGTTCGGCAACGAGACATGCCGACACCTGCACCCTGGACAACGGCATCGAGAACGTCCATCACAAGGAGTTTGGGATTGCTTCGTACTTCTGTGACCGTGGTGCACCGACCCAGAAGCCTCGTGTCGAAGGTGCCATCGGGCTCACTCGTCGGTGGTTTCTTCCCAAGGGGACCGATCTCTCACTGCTCACCAATGCCACCTACCAATCCCAGCTCCACTACTTCAACCTCAAATATCGGAAGAGTCTTGGGTACCGGAGTGCGTATGAGGCAGCGCTGGAGCGGGGTATCATTGCCAGGATTCCGAGAGGCTCATTAAAAGAGGCCGTTGCATTTCGCTAGAGAATTTACAGAAGCGACCACTTGACAACACTACAAAGATGTTGTGCTGTAACTTTCTATTCTTGGTGCATTTAGAATGGCTCAACAGAGCCACAGAATAGGGCAGTGGCGAATATATGGCTTAACAGAGCCATTTTCCCCATGTCGCACATCATTTTATTTACGACATGCAAACTGGCCGAGAAGCCGATGAGCGATTGGATCGCTGCTCGGTGTTGTTGTCGGCGTCTATCTCGCGGCATGGGGGCCGACCGACCTGCTGAGGGTAATCCTCGCGTCGACCTTGGCGGCTTTATCAGCGATCTGGGCACTGATCGGAGTGGGCCGCTGGGGAGCTTGATCCAACTCACTTGCGCCGATCATTCATCCGCATATGCTTGGTGAATGTCCAAGCACGACAAAGCCAAGCTCGACCTCGCGACGCTGCGCGCCATCCCGCCCGGAATCTGGGCGCTTGGCTTCGTCGCCCTGTTGATGGACATCTCGTCGGAGATGATCCATGCGCTCCTGCCCATCTATCTTGTGACGGTCATGGGCGTCTCGGTTCTCACCGTGGGGATCATCGAGGGCATCGCGGAAGCCACCGCGGCAATCGTCAAGATCTTCTCTGGGGCGATCAGCGACAAGCTCGGCAAACGCAAGATGCTCGCCGTCATCGGCTATGGGCTGGCAGCCTTCACAAAGCCCGTGTTCCCACTGGCTTCCACTATCGGCTGGGTGATTGCAGCACGGTTCATCGACCGGATCGGCAAGGGCATCCGGGGCGCGCCACGCGATGCGCTGATAGCCGACATCAGTCCCGAACACTTGCGAGGTGCAAGCTTCGGCCTGCGTCAGTCGCTCGACACGATTGGCGCGTTCGCAGGGCCGTTACTCGCGATCCTACTCATGTGGCTCTATGCAAACGACATCACGGCGGTGTTCTGGTTCGCCGTCATTCCAGCCTTCCTTGCCATGGCCTTTATGATCTTCGGCGTGCAGGAGCCGGATCGACCGCCAGGACTTCGCAAGGTGAAATCGCCGTTAAGCCGGGAGGAGCTCAAACGCCTTGGTAGCGGATACTGGTCGGTCGTCGCAGTCGCCGTGGTGTTCACCTTGGCCCGTTTCAGCGAGGCCTTCCTGCTGCTCAAGGCCCAGTCGGTGGGTTTGCCCATCATGCTCGTCCCGGCCGTGATGGTCGTCATGAACCTCGTCTATGCGCTCGCCGCCTATCCCGCTGGCGTGCTGTCCGACAACGGCAGTCGCAGCAAGATACTCTTCGTCGGCCTCTCCTTCCTGATCGTTGCCGACCTCGTGTTGGCATTCTCATCAGGAGTGGCCGGCGTGATGATCGGCGTCGCTCTGTGGGGCCTGCACATGGGCTTCACGCAGGGGCTTTTAACGACAATGATCGCCGACACCGCACCCGCCGAGCTGCGCGGCACCGCATTCGGCATGTTCAATCTGCTGACCGGGCTGGCGCTGCTTGCCGCCAGCATCATTGCGGGCGCGCTGTGGGATTGGGTTGGTCCTCAGGCGACGTTCCTTACCGGTGCTGCGTTCACTGCCGTATCGCTCGCCGGATTTCTCGTACTGGTGAGGAGAAGGCCGAAACTAACGAAGCAGGTCGCCTGATGAGCGAACCGAACCAACTGGTACGGGGGCGCCGCCGCGATAGCGACTTAATGCAAAACAACCTTTGAGACGTACAGTCCAAACTGCTTGCACTTCAGCCGACTTCCAGTCGTCTCCCATGCAGTTGCCTCGCCGGTCGATGGGGTCGCCTGCATCACTTCACGACAATCACCCGATTTCGTGGTAAAATGCTCGCATGACCCGGACACAAGCTATCGCCATAATAACTGAAAAGCTCGCGTCACTCGACGATGAGCGGGTGATGGCTGTGGCCGACATCGTGCAAGACATGGCGGAACCGACAGTAGTGGCACTTGACCTCACCGACGCTGAGCGCGCAGCCGTTGAGCGCTCGAAGGAAGACTTCAAGGAAGGCCGCACCTACTCGAACGACGAGTACCACGCGGAGATGTCGACGTTCATGGCCGACCTAAAGACGAAACATCCATGAGGCGGGTCGTTCGATCCCGAACGTACGTCGCCCAGCTCAAGACCCTCATCCAACAAGGCACGGAAGCATTCGGAGTTGCCGTCGCCGCGCGAACACTTGCCCGCATCGATCACACCATCGAGCAGCACCTCGCGCACTACCCGAAGAAGCCTATCGACGATCTGCTCGGTCTCTACGTCTATTCGATCTCACACACGCCCTTCGTACTGATCTACGACTTCGATGATAATGATCTCCGTGTGCATTTCATCGTGCCCGCACGCGCCGACCGTACGGCCGTTGATCCCCTCTCCGCCCACTGGTAGCTCACCCGATACGTGCCCGCTGATTACAGCGATCGCGCCATGCTCGCCACCGTCAAGGGGCAAGCCCTATGACCTCGGCTGCGCGTGGCGCTCTTCTGGAATTGGCGGCTCCGAAAATGATGGCACAGTTGGCCCACCAAAAATGATGGCTGCGCAGGCGAGGGGTACGATGCCGATGTGGATTTATCGGCCAAGTGCCGCGAGCGTACTCGCCACCCTTTTGGGGTGGCGCTTGAGCGCAACGGATCGTTGCAAATCATGTGGACAAACTGGTGACGAGCCATCGCGCATGAGCAGCGAATCACTGTAGCAGAGCGGATCGCTGGAGATCCTTCACCTGCTCACGCAGTTGTGGATATCTGGGCGCACCTGCGGCGCGCTGTCGCGCGAATCGCATATCCCTATCGGTAACAACCGACGGGGCTTTCCGTGCAAAATCGCTACCTCCTAAAAACTCTCCACTGGTTTCGCCGCAACCCCCTGTTCGGCGTCCTCGGCACGATCGGCAGCATCGCTGCAGGGTCTCTGTGGCTGTACGGCACAAAGGTTGGGGACGCGATCCTTCAGCAGATAGCGTCACCGACGTGGATAGCAGAGAAGGTGATCCCGCGTCCACCGGCGTCCCCCATCGAGACCGGATCGATCAAGCCCAAGATGGCGCCGGTGCCGCCATCCGATATCGAGACATACATCAAGTGTCGCGATGGACTTGAGCTTGAGCGAAGGCAGACAGCTACAAAGCTGGAGTCGGCAAAGATTGACTTGGCGACCTGCGCATCGAACTTCAGATCTCGGTCCTTTTTCCAACCAAGGGACGAGGACGTACGAGCAGCATGTGACGTGCAGTATCGAGCTGCGGTCTTCCAGGAAGCCAACGTCAAATCGCTAGAGTCTCGGCGCTGTCGCCGGCCCGTCGGCACAAGCCCGAACAAGTGAGGGGGCCGTCCACTCCGAGTGGAAATCCCGAGCCTTTCCTGAGCCTTTTGCTCGGAACGTTTTGGCTAAGTCTTTGAAAAATTTGGTCGGAGCGGGGAGATTCGAACTCCCGACCCCTTGCTCCCGAAGCAAGTGCGCTACCAGGCTGCGCTACGCTCCGCCCGACCTAGGATTTCGCCACGGGTGGGATTCCAAACCCCAAGTGGGCCAAGAGCCGCCGACGGCGAAGGCGCTTTATAGCGATGCCCCCTGCCGGCTGCAAGCGAGGTTTCTCCGGCCTTGTTGCCAGGCTATGTGCCGCTTGTCGGCAATGCCGTTCGCCTGATCCGCGGAGCAGGCATGCGCATTGATGCTGGACGGCGGCGCCTGGCCGTCTTACCCATAGGCCTTCACAACTCGATTAACTGGAGTGAAACCCCATGAAGCTGGTCCGATTTGGCGCGAAGGGCGCAGAAAAGCCGGGCATCGTTGCCGCTGACGGCTCGATCCGTGATCTGTCGGCCCATGTCCCAGACATCACCGGGGAGACGCTGTCGCCGGCGAGCCTCGACAAGCTGCGCAAGCTCGATCCGATGTCGCTGCCGGCGGCACCCAAGGGCGTGCGCCTCGGTGCCCCGGTCGGCAGGGTGTGGAACCTGCATGCTGTCGGCCTCAATTATGCCGACCACGCCAAAGAGGCCGGCATGCCGATCCCCTCCGAGCCGATCTTGTTCAACAAGCTCGCCAACTGCATCATCGGCCCAAACGATGACGTCATGATGCCGCGCAACGCGACCAAGGTCGACTGGGAGCTGGAGATCGCCTTCGTCATCGGCACACGCGCGCGCTACGTCGAGGAAAAGGACGCCGTCAAGCACATCGCCGGCTATACCATCTGCAACGACGTGTCCGAGCGGCATTTCCAGATCGAGCGCCTGGGTCAATGGGTCAAAGGCAAGGCGTTCGAGACCTCGGCGCCGCTCGGGCCGTGGCTGGTCACCACCGACGAGATCAAGGATCCGCAGAACCTCGACATGTGGCTCGACGTCAACGGCCGGCGCATGCAGAAGGGCAATACCAAGACCATGATCTTCGGCTGCACCTTCCTGCTGCACTACATGAGCCAGTTCATGGTGCTCGAGCCCGGTGACGTGGTGACCACCGGCACGCCTCCGGGTGTCGGCCTCGGCATCAAGCCGACGCCGGTGTTCCTGAAGGAAAGCGACACCATGCAGCTGTGGATCGACGGCCTCGGTGAGCAGAAGACCAGGGTCATGCCATTCAAGATGTGAGGATCGGGGTCAGACCGGCGGGGTCTGACCCCTACGCTTGGAACTCATCAAACTTGGGCGTGCCCTTACAGCGCCCAAGAGTCCTCCTGGCCCGAGAACCAAGAGTTGAACTTTGGGCCAAAGAACTCTCCAGATGTCACTTCCTGCCGCTTGGCCAAATCCCACCGCCAGTATGCCGACGGCAGCTAAAGCGAACCTGACGTAATTCTTGGTCGACTTGGATGGCGGCATCAGCCGCTGTGGATTTTGACTTAGGAGATTCTGCACTCTCTCGCGCGTCTCAAGTGCGTTTGGACTGGTGCGGGGTTGAAGAACCGCGAGAACAGTCTCAAGGAACACTCTATCCTTCCGGTTCTCCTCAACGAGCAGTTGCAACCTCGTGTTGGTCAGACGATTCAATTCAAGGGGATCACGCAATCCTGGCATCCCTCTCTCCCTGGCAACATTTCGCAGACGTAGGAATTATAGCACAGGTCTCAATCACATTTTTGTGAGGTGGCTTCCCCATTGCGAGCTAGCTACATTGCGGGCCCCCAATGCTTGAACAGGCGTCCGAGACGATCGAAGCTGTCGGCTGAAAACTCAGTGCTCAAATTGATGGCGCGGATCGCATGGTCATGACGTGTCGCTCCCTCACTATTCTCATAGCGCTGCTCCTTGTTGCGCCGCTACTCGCAGCACGCGCCCAGGACCCGCCCATCGAGATCTTCGACGCGCACCTGCACTACAACTGGGAGCCAAAACCGTATCTCCAACTCGACGAAGTGCTGGCGCTGCTCAAGCGCAACCGCGTCACCGGCATCCTCGCCACCAGCCGCCCCAACGACGGCACGCATGCCCTGGTCGGCGCCAGGGCGCCGGGGTTATGGGTGGTCCCCTTCATCCGACCCTATCGCGTGCGCGCCGACATCGCCAGCTGGATGGGCGATCCGGCGATCTACGATCTGGTCAAGGAAGAGTACAAGCGCGGCTATTATCGCGGCATCGGCGAATTTCATTTGTCGGGCCTCGCGGCAGCCAATGAATGGGTGAAGCGCACAGTCGATTTCGCCGTGGAAAATGGCCTTTACCTGCATTGCCATTGCGATGCGGAAGCGCTCGAACTCCTCTACGGCCACAATGTACGTGCCCGCATAGTCTGGGCGCACACAGGTTTCTCTCTCGAGCCCGAACGGGTGGCGGCCCTGCTGGGCAAATACCGCGAGTTGTGGGGCGAGTTGTCCTATCGCGGCGGCATCACTGATGGCTCGGGCAAGTTGACGACCGCCTGGCGGGCATTGTTCGAACGCCATCCGGATCGTTTCCTGCTGGGCTCCGACACCTGGATCAACGAACGCTGGGCGAGTTACGAGGCCATCATCGCCGGCTATCGGGCCTGGCTCGTGCAACTGCCGCCTCCCGTCGCCCGGCAAATCGCCCATGGCAACGCCAAGCGCCTGTTCGGCCCCGCACCCGGCCGCGCGCATTAGCCCTGAATCCAAATCGGATGGCTGCCAGGGCGTGCACACCAAAAAGAAGGCCGGAAGCTGCTGTCTGGCAGCTTCCGGCCTGCATGCTTTTGGGAACTCAGCGCGGCCAGGCCGCACTGATACATCAGATGACGACGAAATCAGCGAACGTGACCGTTGGAGCCGTCAGTGCGTCCAACGTCGCGAACTTGACCGCCGCTCCGGCGCCGTTGCCGTCGGCGTCGTAGTAGACATCGGCGCCATTGACGACAATGCGGTGTGCCGCTGTTGTCGCCGCAGCACCTTGAATGAATGCCGTAGCCGCAAGTGCCCCGACAGTCAGACCCGTGAAGATAAGTTCGTCAAGACGAATCGTGTCGTCCGCGACCGAGAAATCACTGAGCGCATCGATGTTGGCGGCGCCAAGCGCGGCATTGAACACGAAGATGTCCGAATCCGCACCGCCGATCAGCGTGTCGTTGCCGAGCCCGCCGTTTAGTGTGTCGTTGCCGGCCCCGCCATCCACCATGTCGTTTCCACCAAAACCACTCAGAGCGTTGGCGGCACCGTTTCCGGTCATAGTGTTGGCGACGACATTACCCGTACCGTTGATCGCTGAGCCACCGGTCAGCGTGAGATGCTCGAAGTTCGCCGCCAACACCCACGTAATCGACGATTGAACCGTATCCGTCCCCCCGGTGAGCGACTCGGTCAAGATGTCGGTCAGCGAGTCGACGACGAAGGTGTCATTGCCGGCGCCACCGATCATCGAGTCGGCGCCGCCGCCACCGGTGAGCAGATTTGCCGAACCATTACCAGTCAAAACGTTGTCAAACGTATTGCCGGTTCCATTTATGATGCCGGTACCCGTCAACGTCAGCTTTTCGACCTCCAGGCCGACGATTGAATACGATACAGAACTTTCAACGAGATCCACACCTTCGTCCGCCAATTCCGTCACAACATCGCCGGCATTGTCCACGACATAGGTATCGTTGCCATTTCCTCCGATCAGGGTGTCCGCCAGAGCGCCACCATTCAACCTGTTCTCACCTTCATTGCCAGTCAGAGTATTGAGGCCAGCATTACCTGTTGCGTTGATATTTCCCGCGCCGGAAATAAGGACTAAGTTCTCAATATTCGCGCTCAGAGCGTAGCTGACCGAACTCCGGACTTCGTCCGTTCCGGCGCCTACAGCAGAGCCCTCAGTGACGACATCAGACGCAATGTCGACGATGTAGGTATCATCTCCGAGACCGCCAACCATCGTGTCATTGAGAGCACCGCCGTCCAGCAGATTCGCCGACGCGTTGCCTGTAAGTTTATTGGCGAGTCCGTTGCCAGTTCCGGCGACCACTGAACCATTCAGGACGAGATTCTCGACGTTGTCATACAACGCTGTAGTCCACGCAATGCTGAACTTCACCGTGTCGGCGGTGCCTTCGCCGGCAACCTCGCCAACGACATCAAGAAGGTTGTCAACGGTATAGGTGTCGTTACCGTCACCGCCATTCATCGTATCGGCGCCAATGAAACCATTGATTGCGTTGGCCGCCGAATTACCCGTAATCACGTTATCCTGGAAATTGCCTGTACCACTGATGCTGCTGGCGCCGGTCAGAGTCAGGTTTTCGATGGCGGCGGCGAGTGTATAATTCCCGAGTGCCCCACTCAAAACCGTATCGTCGCCTCCAATCAGACCATTCGCCTCGATTACGACGTCGCCCAGAGCGTTGACAATGTAGGTGTCGTCACCATTGCCGCCCGTCATGGTGTCGGCATCGGCCATGCCGTCGAGAATGTTGTTGTTGATGTTACCGTAGATCGTGTTCTTGAGGGTATTGCCGGTGCCGTTGGTTGCAGTGCCCATCAACTGAAGGATCTCGACGTACGTAGACAGGGTATAGTTGACGTTGGAATTCACCCGGTCAGCATCGCCACTGGTGAGCGACAGGAATTCAATGACGACATCGCCAACGTTATCCACCGTATAGGTGTCGTTACCGCCGCCGCCTGTCATCGTATCGGCGCCAGTGCCGCCATTGAGCGTGTTTGCGACCGTGTTCCCCGTCAACTTGTTGGCCACGCCATTGCTGCCGGTCGCACTCACCGCCGTGCCAGTCAGCGTCAGGTTCTCGACGTTGGCGATTGTCGTGAGGCTGAGGCTTACGGCGCTCTGCACCGTATCGTTGCCCCCGCCGGCCAACTCGGTGACGATGTCGCCGCTTTCATTGACGACGTAAATATCGTCGCCGCCACCACCGATCATCGTGTCAGCGAGGAGGCCACCATTGAGAGTGTTGGCAAAATCATTGCCAGTCAATGTATTGGCAAGCCCATTGCCGACGCCATTGATGTTTGCAATTCCGGTCAACTCGAGATTTTCAACATTGGCGCCAAGCGTAAAGGCGACGGACGAGCGAACCGTGTCGAGGCCTTCATCAAGCAGTTCGGTCACGACTTCACCGGCCACATCGACGATGTAAGTGTCATCTTCGGCGCCACCTGCCATGGTGTCGATGCCGATGCCACCATCCAGCGTGTTGGCGCCAGTGTTGCCGATCAGTTTGTTGCCGAGCCCGTTGCCGGTGCCGTCAGCATCGAGGGCGCCAGTCAGCTCGAGTTCCTCGACGTTATCGCCCAGCGTGTAGTTGACGCCAATCTTGACGCGATCGGTGCCTTCATCGGCATTCTCGGTGACAACATCAGCGTCGACGCCGTCGAGGATATAGGTATCATTGCCCAATCCGCCGAGCATGCTGTCGGCGCCCGCACCGCCGTCGAGCAGATTGCCGAGGCCGTTACCGGTGACGATATTTGCATCGGCGTTACCCGTGCCATTGATAGTGACAACGCCGGTCAGCGTCAGGTTTTCGATGTTGGCGCCCAGCGTGAAGCTGACGGCGCTTTGGACCTCGTCGGTACCTTCAGCCGCGAGCTCGCTCGCCGAATCGCCGGCATTGTCGACGATGTAGGTATCGTCACCATCGCCGCCGGCCATTGTGTCGACCCCGGCCATACCGTCGAGCATGTTGGCATTGTCGTTGCCCGTAATGGCATTGCCGCCAGAGTTACCAGTGCCATTCAGTGCACCAATCACATTGAGGAGCGTCAGGTTTTCAACGTTGTTGCCCAGCGTGAAGTTGACGGAGCTATGCACGACATCAACGTCACCACCGCCACCAGCACCTTCGGTGACGACATCGCCGGCATTATCGACAACGTAAGTGTCGCTGCCGTCATTGCCCGTCATCTGATCGGCGGCTCCCTTGCCGTCGAGCACGTTGGCGCCGCTGTTGCCGATCAGGATGTTGGCAACATCACTGCCGGTCGCGTCGATATCCCCGGTACCGGTCAGCGTGATGTTCTCGAGATCATCCAGACCAAAAAGTGAAGTGGTTACAGATGTTTGGATAGTATCGATACCAGCGCTGTCAAATCCAATGACTACGCCGAGATCCCCAAAGGCAGCGGCCAGATCGTCCGAATCCACGACGTAGGTATCGTTGCCATCTCCGCCAACGTACGTATCCGCGCCGGCCCCGCCGCTAAGCGAATTGTTCCCGGAGTTGCCGGTAATGGAGTTATCTTCGTCATTGCCGAAACCGTTGATGTTGTTGCTACCGGTGAGCGTCAGGGACTCGAAGTTTGCGCCAAGCGTCCAGGTCACACTCGAGCGCACTTCGTCCGCGGCGCCCTCGCCCACGTTTTCAGTAACGCTATCGCTGACGTGATCGACAATGTAGACGTCGTCGCCGCCGTTGCCGAGCATGACATCCGCGGCGCCCATGCCGTCGAGCCAATCATCGCCCGCTCCACCCGTCAGCGTGTTGTCGACGGCATTGCCGATGCCCGTCGAATCAAGCCCTGATGTCAGCTCGAGCCGCTCCAGGTTATCGCCGAGAGTGTATGTCGTGAGCGTGGTGCGGACCAAATCGGTACCCCCACCGCTGAGTTCTTCGACCACATCGCCGAGGTCATCGACGATGTAGGTGTCTTCGCCTGCCCCACCCTGCATCGTGTCGGCGCCGAGGGCGCCATCAATGAGGTTCGAGACGCTGTTGCCCACGATCAAATTGTCGCCGCCGTTGCCGGTAGCGCTGAGCGTACCAGCGGTCGCTTGAATGACCAGAGTCTCGACGTTGTCGCCAAGGGTGTAATTGATACTTGCAGTTACGGTGTCCGTGCCCGTGCCCGCGCCGGCGGCTTCTTGAACGACGTCACCGGCAACCTCGACGACGTAGGAGTCATTCCCCAGGCCGCCGATCATCGTGTCGGCTCCTACCTTGCCGTCGAGGGTGTTGCCAAACTCGTTACCAGTAATGACGTTGTCGGTCGCATTGCCCAAGGCGGTGATTGCCGCCGCGCTGCCGGTCTTCAGCGTCAAGTTTTCGAGGCCAAGCCCAAGCTGGCTTGCTGAGTTGAAGGATCGGATGATGAGGTCGACACCGCCGGTATCGTTGACGATATCCCCAACGTTATCGACAACGTACGTCTCGTTCTCGACGCCGCCATTCATCGAGTCGGCGCCAAGCCCACCGTCGAGATAATCGTTGCCTGTACCGCCAACAAGGGTATCCTTGCCGTTGCCACCCGAGATCGTGTCGTTACCGCCAAGACCCGACAACGTGTCGTTGTCGCCCGTACCGACGTGGGTGTCGTCACCGGCCGTGCCCGTCCAGGTCTCGCCGGCGATGTTGTTCAGCGTGATCGTGATCACTTCCTCGAACGTATTGCCGAGCGAATCGGTGACAATAATGGTCACGTCGTGGGTCGGCGTCGTATCGGCATCGAGCAACGAGCCGTCCAAGACGACCAGGTTGGAGCCAGAAATCGCGAAGCGGCCGCCCGCATCTTCCAGGGTACCCGCGTTATCCAAGAAGGCGTAGGTGAAGGTCTCGCCTGAGTCTTGATCGACCGCGCCCAGGGCGCCGACGACAGTGCCGTTCGCCGCCTGCTCATCGACGGTGTCGTTGCTCAGCGTGATGTCGGTCGGGGTTTCGTTGACGTCGTTGAGGGTAATGGTCAACGTCTCTTCAAAGGTGCCGCCAAGGAAATCCGTGACGATAATCGTCACGTTCATGGTGGGCAAACCCTCGAAGTCCAGCAGCGCGCTGTTGGCCACGACCAACTCGTAGTTGCCAGTCCCCACATTGAATACAATAGCGAAAGCGCCGCCGGCATCCTGCAGCGTGCCGGCCACGTCCTTGAACGCAAAGGTGAACGTATCGCCCACATCCGCGTCAGCAGCACCCAGAACTCCAATCACCGAGCCGTTGGCCGAATTCTCGTCGATAAGATCGTTGGTCAGCGTAATGTCGGTCGGATCAGCCATTTTCCCAAGCTCCCAAGAGTTGCGCGATTATCGCCAGTTGATTATTGCCGCACGTTTTTTTGCTCGTGCGCCACCCAATTCAGCGAACACGCTAGCTGACAGGAGTTACCGGGAAGTTGATGCGTATTTAAGTAGTGAAGGTGGGATTGCCACGATCCGAACGGTTTTGTTCTAATTGTATTCATCTACAATGATCGCCAAGATTGCAGAATGCCGGGCGCCAATTGTCGGCACACGACAAGATGACTACCGCGGACATGCATCGGCAATCTGGAAAATTCCGTGTGGTTACTGAGGAAAACCACCGTCTACGCCCCATATTCATCTTTTATCAGCATGTCTTTATGATACGCAAATGCGGCTTGGCATGCCAATTTCGCGCCCAGGTAGCAGCGCGGCTGGCGACCATTCAGGGGCCGCGGCGAGGGCTACAGGCCCGGCCTTGGATTATTTTTTTTCGACACCTGTGCTGTTTCAGCGCGATTTGCGGTCTTGCAGCTGCTCCAGAATAGTACTTTGCCGCCAAATAATGCCGGAATGGAACGGCCCCCTGCTCGGTTGGGCGACGATTCGTAACGGATTATCAATCCGGAATCGACAAATCGCCGAATCAATCTCGTGCCGGCAGCGCCTTGCGCTCCGGGCGCAAGGCGTGGCGCGCGATGATCAAGAGGATCTTGCAGCCGGCCCTGATCGTACCTTTCAGCGTTCCCGACACTTTCGAGACGCCGATGCGGCGGCGGTAGCGGGCCGGGACTTCGCGGGCGCGCAGATCCTGCTCTGCCGCCTTGATCTGCATTTCCACGGTCCAGCCGTAATTTCGGTCGGTCATTTCGAGCCGCTCCAGGGCGGTTCGGCGAATGGCGCGGAATGGGCCGAGGTCGGTATAACGCGCACCCCATATCGCCTGGATCAGGCGGGTTGCCAGCCAGTTCCCGAACTGCTGTTGGGGCGTGAGGGCCCCCACCTCGCGCGCACCAAGTACACGCGAGCCTATGACGATGTCGCTTTGACCCAATGCGATCGGATCGACGAGATGGGCCATATCCTCGCCGTAGTCGGAATAGTCTCCATCCATGAAAACAATGATGTCGGCGTCGGGAAGGGCCGCGATACCGGCCAGGCAGGCAGCACCGTAGCCGGGTTCGACCTCGCGCACGACCGTGGCGCCTGCGGCACGGGCCACCTCGGCAGTGCGATCACGTGATCCGTTGTCGGCCACGACGATGCGATCAATCCAGCCGGGAATGTCGCCGATCACGCGGCCGATCGCGGCTTCTTCATTGAGCGCTGGAATGACGACACCGATGATGCACCCTTCACGCATGTCCATTGCTCTTATCTTGCTCGGATCGACGTCTTGGACCGAATTGTCCCCGAATCGCATCAATCATGAGTGCGGCCCACACCGGCACCCAGATGGCCCAAACCCAGGTATCACGAAAGACGTTGTAGCTGCCATTCCCCAGGTAATGGAAGCTGACATAGTAGAGCGGCATGCAAGCAGATGCCACAAGGCCGCTCCACAGCGGCAGGAACGGCAAGAACGGCAGGGTCCAGATCAAGTACCACGGAAACTGGGCTGGACTGGCCAGCACCAGGACCATCGTGACGAGACCGGCATGTTGCATCAGCCGGTTGGGACTGCCCGCCTTGGCCGAACGCGCGAGCCAGACCGAGAACAGCGCCACACCGACCGCAAGTATGACGCGGACCAGGAGCCCCGAGGCCGTTTCGGGGAGCATCAAGGGCGCCAATAGAAAAGCGGCGACACGGGACAAAAACGGGAACAGGGCGCTATTGGTCTGCCAATTCTGCGCGTAGGCGGAAAATCCAGATGTTTCGTCGATCCCTCCGAAAATGGGGGCCAGCGCCCATATCAGCAGCAAGGTTGCAAGCGTGCCGAGGGCGGCCAGCAGCAGCTGCGGCGCCGCCACCAGCGGGCGCAGCAGCAGAGGCGCAAGCATGATTGGCCAAAGCTTGGCGCCGGCGGCCAGCCCCAACGCGCCGATGCCAGCAATATGGCGGCCACGCCACGACAGCAGCAACGCAAGCAGCACGAAGGGCGTAACAATGGCCTCCATGTGCGCGGAGTTTATCAGCTCCTTGACCACCACCGGATTCCACCAGTAGAGCGCCACCCAGCACAAGGGCCGCCCGGCTTCGGTGAGAAGTCTGAGCAGCAAGACCAGCGTTGCGGCTTCTCCGGCCAGGCAGACCAGCCGCCATGCGGCCAGGCTCCAGGGCTCGATCCAATACGCTATTGCAAATGCTGCCTGCGCCACCGGAGGATAAATGGTTTTCAAGTGGGGATGATTGATTTGATCGTAGACGGCGTCGGCTGCTTCGGCCAACGCCGGCAGCGGGCTATCCTCGTGCTCGGGCGCCCAGGCATCCGCCGGCGCGACGGCGTAAGGATTGAAGCCGCTGGCCGTCACCGCACCATCCCAGAGATAGCGGTTCCAATCGTCCTCGAAGGCGGGCGTGCTGAAAAAGACCGTCAGGCGCAGCGCGACGCCGATCGCAATAACGATTGCAAGCGCCGCCGCTTGAGTTTGCCGGTCGGTGGCGAGCGTCGCGCGAATCAGCGGTAAGACCAGACAGTACGCCAGTCCGGCGGCAAACAAGCCCGCAGCCAGCGGCAGCGCCGGCATATCAGCCAGTTGCCGATCCCACAGGAACTGCGGCGATGCCCAAAGCAGCGCCGCAGCCATGACTGTCAGAATGCCGCCGAGGCTGACCCAGGCCGCCAGGAGACGAAACTTCGACGCATGCACGTTTCGCCTCGTCTGCGATGAATGCGCCTGGTCCAGGCTCTATTTTCTTGCGGGCTCAGCCGGAGGCAGCGGCGCCGGACGTGTCGCTGCAACTGCTGGCTGAACGGGCTCGGCGGCTTTGGCCACGGTCTTGGTCGGCGGGACCTTCTTCACGGCGGGGACCACGACGTTGGCATCGGCGGGGCGTGCGCCTGCGGTGGCGCCGACCGCGGACCTGGTCGTAGGCGCCGGGCCAGGCTTGGCCGAAGCGACCGCGCTAGCGGGTCCTGGCGTGGCCTTGCCGACCGAGGCCGTGGTCACGGCGGCAGCAGGCACACCGGCCGAGCGGGGTGCGGATGCTGCCGCGGGAGTGGCCGGCGGCAATGGCTTGCCAATGGCAGCCGTGCTTGCCGCAGGGGCAGCGGCGGGCGCGGGAGACTTGGCACGCGTCGCAGGCGGCGCTGGTGCCGGGGCCTGAACAGCCGCGCCGGCCTTGCCAGTCGACACGGCTGCACCACTTTGCGCCGTCGCCGCCTTGGCCACACCAGCCGGCGGTGTCTTGCCTGGACCTTTGGCTGCGCCGACGGTCGCGCTCTTGGCGGCGCTATCGGCCTTGGCAACCGCCTTGCCCTTGCTGTCGACCGCTTTCGCCTCGGCCGGCTTCAAGACTGGCGCGACCTGTTTGGCGACCGGCGCGGAATTGGACGGCAGTGCACTCGTCGGTGCGGCTTGCTGCCCTTGCCGCGCCTCCTGCGCTGCCGCAGGCTGTAGCGCCGCGACTGCAATGAGGCCTGCCGCCAAAATCAAGACTGTTGGTTTCATTTGATCCGTCCCATCCTCTATCGAGAGTTCAACTTCCCCGGCAAGGTCCACCCGCCCGCACGGCCGAACAATGACGCGACCCGACGAATCACTTGTTGAAAAATTCTAGCGCCACAATCCGCGCACAAATAGGGCGGCTGTGGAAAATCTGTCGTGAATGCGCCCCTGCCGGTTAGGACGGGCGCGACTCGAGCTGGTCCTGCAACTTTTTGAGGGCCACAACTGAGTCCTGCCCGGCAAACAGGAAGCCATCGACGCCAGCTGCCTGTAATTCGGCCTCGGTGTTGGGCCGCCCGGCCACATAAACGAAGCGCGCGCCGGCCTGCTTCAGGAGGAGGGCTGTCGCCTCGCCGAGTTCGCTGTAGGCCTGATCCGACGCACACAGACAAGCGACGGTCGCACCACTGTCGGCGAAGGCGCGGCCGGCCTCGGCGGAACTGGTGTACCCCTCGCTGGCGATCGCCTCGATACCGCCGGCCGCCAGGAAATTGGCAATCCAGGTCGAGCGCGTGGTGTGATCGGCCATGGCCCCGAGCGACGCCAGGAAAACGCGCGGCGCTCCCCCGGACCGTTGGATTGCCACATCGGCCTGGTCACGCAAGGCCTCGAACGGCGCGGCCAGGCGGATGGGCGAAAGGGGAGTGATCGTCTCCGCTGCTCCGACGGCTGTGCGGGCCGCGGCATGCGGTTTCGTCTCAATGCCGTCGGGGCCCAGGCGCGGGAAAGTCGACACCCCCGTCAATCCCATGCGTCCGGCGGCGATCAACCGGGCGCGATCAGCCGCCACCGCCGCGATCCGGTCCTGCACAAATCCCGAGCGGAGCGCCGCCGCCATGCCGCCCGCAGCCTCAATGGCCTGGAATTCGACCCACGCCGCGCGCGCCAGCGCCTCGGTCAACGATTCGAGATACCATGCCCCGCCGGCCGGGTCGGCCACGCGACCAAGGCTGCTCTCCTCGCTCAAGACAATGTGCGTATTGCGGGCGATGCGCCGGGCGAACGCATCGGGCCGGCCGAGTGCCCAACTGAACGGCAGGATGGTGATTGCCTCCGCGCCCGCCAGGGCTGCCGCCATGCCCGCAGCGCAGGTGCGCAGCATGTTCACCCAGGGATCGCGGCGCGTCATCATCCGCTCGGAGGTGGTGACGGCGATGCGGATGCCTGCGACAGCAGACCCGGCACCGGCCGCTTCGGCCAGGCGCCCAATCACTTTGCGGGCGGCACGCAGCTTGGCAATCGACAGAAACAGATCAGCATCCGTGGAAAGTGCGAACGCGATGCGCGGCAGAGCATCGACTGGCGCCACGCCGGCGACCTCGAGCGATCGCAGGTAGCTGACGCAGGTTGCGATCAGGCAGGCCAGCTCCTGGGCTTCCGAGCCGCCGGCCTCGTGGGTGGGCCGGCCATCGGCGCACAGTACGGTGACACCGCCGTCTCGCCAGTGCGGCTCGGCGGCGAAACGTGCCGCCTGCTCCAGCGCGACAGGCAGCGGCGTGCCGGCGCCGCCAAGGCGGGCGAGATCGCCGATGGGATCGAGATTGAAGGCAGCGCGGCGCAGCGCTTGCGGCGTGCCACGCGACTGCCACAGGCCAGCGATCACCTGCGCGGCATCGATGGCGGCCTCACCGGCACTCAACGCGACCGATATGCGTTCGAGTGGGATGTCATCGAGCGCGACCGTCAGCGCACCAAGCGCGAGCCCGGCTTGTCCGGGCGCCTCGATCCGCAGCGCGATGCCGTCGGCGCCGCCGGCCAGATCCTCGCGAATGGCGATGTTGGCCGCAGCCGCGTCGTCCTCCACGCACGGTTGGCGGATTTCCCAGCCCGGGCCGCGACCCTGCAGCGCCGCCTCGCGCGCCAGCGGATCGGCGTCCGGCGCAGCATGGCCGTGCGTATACAATGGCTCGATCCTGATGCCATCAGCGGTGCGGCCGATGAGGCGCTTGTCGAAGTCGGCGCCCTGCAAGACCTTGTCGACCAGCCGCAACCAATCCTCGCGCATTGGCGAGGCGAATTCGTCCGCAAGCTCGAACTCGGGTGTGGTCATCTTGCCTGGACAGTCAGTGGTGGTTGCCGATGTGCAAAGCTAAATCATCGGCCGGGTCCAGGAAACAGGAGACTTTCGCAGTCCGGCGAAACGCAACATCCTCACCGCATCAGCGGCTGCGAGCCAGCAGGGTGTAGACGGTCGCGAGCAGGCAGAATATGCCACCACCAATTGCGGCGAGAAAGGCCCAGCTCACCATAACGCCCAAGGCCAGGCATGCGAACTTGACAAGGAGCGTCCAGAACACGCTGGGCGCGAGCGCAACCACAGCAAGGCCGATCAGATAGTCAGCGCCGACCCCCGAAGTCGCCCGTCCGGCGTTAAACGGCAAGCGCGCTATGCCGCGGAGGCTCGCGGTCGCGGTAAGATTGAGGCTCACAAGAACTGCCGATCCATGAGTTGCATGAACGCTCATGCCGCTTCGCCGAGCGTATCTACAAATCGTATATGACCGCTTTATGGCCGCTACCAACCCTTGAACGGCGTTTCATCCACAGGGGATTTCGGCGACTGGCGCGAGACATAGGCCGCCAGGTTGTCGACCACGAGTTGCCCCATGTGATCCCGCGTCAGCACCGACGCCGAACCGATGTGCGGCAGCAGCACCGCGTTCTCCAGCGCCATGAACTCCGGGTTGATGTTCGGCTCGCCGACATAGACATCCAGCCCCGCGGACAGGATCGTCTTGTTTTTCAGTGCGCTGATCAGGGCTGCCTCGTCAACGATGGTGCCGCGGGCGACATTGATGAGGATGCCGCGCGGTCCCAAGGCTTCGAGCACGGCGCCATTGATCAGGTTGCGCGTCGAAGCCCCGCCGGGAATGACCGCGATCAGGGTATCGACGTCGCGCGCCATGGCGACCAGATCATTGTAGAAGCGAAACGGGACATCGGCCTGCGCGCGCCGGCCGAAATAGCTGATCGGCAGCCCGAATGCCTCGCAGCGCTTGGCGATGGCCCTGCCGATGCGTCCAAGGCCCAAGATGCCGACCTTGCGATCGCGCAGGCTGGCGGGGCTGAGGCGGAAATCGCCTTCCTTGGGCCAGCGCCCAGCCCGCAAATAGGCTTCCGATTGTGACATCTCGCGGACGGTCATCAGCAACAGACCCAGCGCGGTGTCGGCCACTTCCTCGGTCAGCACATCGGGCGTATTGGTGACGATGATGCCGCGCTTGGCCGCCGCCACGGTATCGATGGAGTCGTAGCCGACCCCGAAATTGCCGATGACGCGCAGCTTCGGAAACCGCGCCATGAAGGCGTCGTCGGTCTTGACGCCGGTGTGGCCACCGGTGCACAGCGCCTCGACGTTGGGTCCGATCCGTGCCAGCAGCTCCTCGCGATCGCTCGGCGGTTGACCCGAAACCACGCTGCGCCCAATCGCTGGCAGCCGATGAGTCTCGAAAATGCGTGCGAGCCCGTCGCTGATCAGTGGCATCATCGGACCGGTCTCGAGCAGGACGGGCTTGGCCATGGTGTTCATTCCATTTTCCTCGGGTGTGCGCCTCCTAGCACCTGCGGCGGCGGCTCACAACATGCAGGCTGCCCGGCTCGCAACGAGAGGGTCGCCGGGAAGGTCGACTTGAATGAAGATGGCCATGAGGCAACAACACGACGTCCTCATCATCGGCGGCGGCCACAACGGACTCGTCTGCGCGGCCTATCTTGCCAAGGCGGGGCTCGATGTCGTCGTGCTCGAAAAGAACGCGGTGGTCGGTGGCGCCGCCCTGACCGAGGAATTCCATCCCGGTTTTCGCAACTCGGTGGCGGCCTACACCGTCAGCTTGCTCAACCCGCGCGTGATCGCCGACCTCGAGCTGGCCCGGCACGGCCTCAGGATCGTCGAGCGGCCAGCGGCCAATTTCTGGCCCGTCGACGAGCAGCGCTATCTGTTGATGCCGTATGGCCAGGCCAACCGCCAGCGCGCTGTCGCGGCGTTCTCGACGCGTGATGCGGCGCGGCTGCCGGAATACGATGCGGCGCTCGAGCGGGCGGCGGCGGTGCTGCGCGATCTGGCTCCGCGGACGCCACCCAATGCCGGTGGTGGGCTGATTGAAGTCATCCGCAACGCCGGCCTCGCGCGGCGGCTCTGGAGCCTCGATCTCGACGATCAGCGGATGCTCGTCGATCTCTTTACAAAGAGCGTCGGCGATTTCCTCGACGGCTGGTTCGAGAGCGATGTGCTGAAGGGGGCTCTCGCCTTCGACGGCATCGTCGGTGCCTATGCTTCACCCTATACGCCGGGCACGGCTTATGTGCTGCTGCATCATTGCTTCGGCGAGGTCAACGGCAAGATGGGCGTCTGGGGCCATGCCATCGGCGGCATGGGCGCCATCAGCGCGGCAATGGCGCGTGCGGCGGCAGCCGCCGGCGCCACCATCCGAACTGGGGCGGACGTTGCGCGCGTGCTGGTCGAGGGCGGCCGGGCGGTGGGCGCGGTGCTGCGATCGGGGGACGAGATCCGCGCCGTGCGGGTGGCCGCCAATGTCGGACCGAAACTGCTGTTTCGCGATTTGTTGGCCGAAACCGACAGCACTCCCGAGGTGCGCCGTCGCTTCCTGGGAATGAAAACAGGGTCGGGCACGTTCCGCATGAACGTCGCCTTGAGCGAGCTGCCGGATTTCGTGTGCCGGCCAGGCAAGGTGGCGCAGGACCACCACGGCTCGGGAATCGTTATCGGCCCGACGCTGGCCTATCTGGAGCACGCCTATCTCGATGCGCGCCAACACGGATGGTCGCGGAGGCCGGTGGTCGAGATGTTGATCCCCTCGACGCTCGACGACAGCCTGGCGCCGCAAGGCGCCCATGTCGCCAGCCTGTTCGTTCAGCACGTCGCGCCGCATTTGCCAGGAGGCCGCAGCTGGGCCGACGCGACGGAGAAAGAGGCGTTTGCCGATCTGGTGATTCGCACCGTGGACCAGCACGCGCCCAATTTCGCGGCCAGCGTCCTGGCACGCCAGACATTGTCGCCGCTCGATCTGGAATCGCGCTTCGGCATGATCGACGGCGATATCTTCCACGGCCAGCTGTCGCTCGATCAGCTGTTCTCGCTGCGTCCCGTGCTGGGGCACGCCGACTATCGCATGCCGGTGCCGGGGCTGTATCTGTGCGGCGCGGGCGCCCACCCTGGCGGCGGCGTCACCGGTCTGCCGGGACGCAACGCCGCGCGCGAAATCCTGCGCGACGTCCGCGCGAGCCAGAGGCGGCCTGGCGGTTGAGCAGAGTTGCGGGGCCGTGCGACCGTGACCTCACTTTCTCGTCTTGCCTCCGCTGAATATCGCAGCCAACAGCGCGGCCTCGTCAGTCCCGGCGGGAAGCCGGCCAAGCAGCGGTTTCAGGCGCCCGTCGAGCAGCAACATGGCGAGGCCGTGAACCAGCGACCAAGCGGCGGCGATCTGGGCGGCGTGCGATAGCGTCAAGCTCTCGTCTACTCCCTCAGCTCGGATCCCACTCACCATGCCGGACAACACCGCGAATGCCGCTCCTCCCGCCTCGCGCAATGCCGGGCGCGTGAAGTCGAGGCGCTCGCCGCGGAACATCAACAAGAACAGGCTTGGGTTGGCGCAAGCGAAGTCGACATAGGCACGCCCAATTGCCGCCATGCGCGCGCCGGTCTCGCCTTCGTTTTGGGCTTTTGCCAGCATTGCCGCGCCAAGTCTTTCAAAGCCGACAGCCGCCAGATCGCTCAACAAACCCGCCAGGTCGCCGAAGTGATTTTTCGGTGCCGCGTGCGATACGCCGGCGAGACGGGCGGCAGCGCGCAACGTCAGTCCTTGGATGCCTTCCCGCTCGAGGAGGTGTTCCGCCGCCTGCAATAGTGCCTTGCGCAGCGATCCATGATGATAGGGCGCCGCAGCCTCGGGCCACCGCTGTTTCTGCTCAGGGTCCACCCTTGTTTGCGCCCCGCGCCGTGCCGTCCGCCTCGCTGCCATCACGTCCTCCATGTTGACGATGTAAATTTATGTTGACATCGTCAATACGATTTTGTATTCATATATTGACGTTGTCAATATAACCTGAAATCGCAATCTGACAATCGCTCTTGTCGAAGGAGGCATCATGTCCCTCGCCCCCCTGCTATCCGCATCACCAGCCATCCAGATTCACGCCTTCGCGGCGATGGCGGCCTTCGTATTGGGGATCGTGCAGTTCACGGCGCCGAAGGGCACGCTGCCGCATCGGACCGTCGGCTGGATCTGGGTCGGGCTGATGACGCTGGTCAGCATCAGCGCTTTTTTCATCCACGAGATCAGACTCTGGGGACCGTGGAGCCCCATTCACCTGCTGGCGATATGGACGCTCATCTTGCTGCCACTCGCCGTCCGACTCGCGCGTCGCCATGCCGTGGAGCATCACCGCCGCGCCATGATCTCCATCTTCCTCGGCGCGCTGGTGATCGCCGGCGGTTTCACGCTCCTGCCAGGGCGCATCATGCATGCCGTGACGATCGGGCGGTAACGGAGCATCTGCCTGGCCGCAACGCCGCGCGCGATCCTGCGCGACGTCAGCGCGAGCCGCGGCTGGATCAGTATTTCATAATGGGGGGCGACGTCTGCGGCACGCCAATGGCCGGCTCGGCATCAGCCTGCAGGATGCCGGAGATGATGGCCCGCGCCGCGTATTCCGCCATGCAGCGATAGCCCAGATCATTGAGGTGGAACAGATCCGCGGCGAGATAGGTGTTATTCCCATTCTGCTTGGCGAGGTCCGCCATCGCCTTGAAGCGATCGACCACCACCACACGCTCCTCGCGCGCCACGTCGCCGATCACCTTGACGATCTTGTTGTAATGCTCGTCCGTCGCCAGCCGATCGACGTACTGCGGATTGATCAGCACGACGTCGATACGGTTCTTGGCGAGCCACTGCAGTGTCGTGCGCAGGCAATTGGCGAATTGCTCCTCGCTGATGTGCGCCGTGGCGTCGTTTGTGCCAAGCTGCCAAACCACCAGATCAGGCTTCTTGTCGCCAACCTCCAGCTTGATGCGGCTGGCCGTGCCTTCCGCGACTTCGCCCGACATGCCACGCGGAATTATGTCGATGTCGAAGCCCTTGAGGAAGCCCTCGAGATCATGCTCGAGCCGCACGGTATAGCCGGCGAACGGTGAGGAGGCGCCAACGCCGACCGTCGATGACGAGCCGATCGCCAGAACTTTGATGGGACGAGTTTCGCGCAGCGCGCGGCGCATGGAGCGCAAGGCGGCGCGGCCTTCGAAGGCCGGCAACTTGACGCTACAGTCGCGCGACAGCTGATTTGGCACATGGCTGAGAGAGGCGACCTGGAAGCCAGGCTCGGCGATGCGCAACGGCTGCTCGACAGTCTGCGCCAAACACGGCGCTGCCAATCCCGCGGCGATCATGCTTGCCGCCAAGATACGGACCCGTAGCCCCACCAACCTACAACCCATGTCGCCAACCTCATGAGACCGCCATCGTACTGTACGACGCGACACATCACTGAGGTAGCCAATATGGACAAAAAACGGGCGATGTGCTCAACAAAAATACAACATTCGCCAGAAATCGCGTCACCTGTGGATACATGTTGGCGCGCATGCATGGCGTGCCACATGGTCGGGGAGGCCGCGCCCTGCAATAATTTGTGATAGACTGGTCGTCGAGCCATGGATTGGCCGCTCGCCAAACCGCCGCTTTCGTGGCTATCAGTGTGTTTCAGTCTCACCATCCGGGCCATGGCCCAATTTTCCGCAAGAGGTGGCATGCGCCAGCGCCGCACCGTCCTGACATTTGCCTTGCGACTAGCCGTTGCCGCTAGTTGCCTTTCCTTGCTGACCGGTGCTGCCAACGAAGCAGAGCCGCCATCGGCTGCCGAGTCCGCGCGTGGGCCAAACTTGGCCGGCAGCTACCTTGCAGGCCGGTTCGCCAGGAGCCAACACGAGACAGCAAGGGCCGCTGAGTTCTACGGCGCAGCGATGGCCAGCGATCCGGACAGCAATGTCTTGATCGAGCAGACGTTCCTGATGCTGGCCTCCGAGGGCAATTGGGCGCGCGCGGTGCCGTTGGCTGAGCAGGTCGGGCAGCGCATGCCATCGCATCGCATGGCGCGCACGCTGCTCGGCGTGGTCGCCTTCAATGCCGGCCAGTGGGACAAGGCGGAGGAGCATCTCAAGGCGGCTGGAACCGGGCCAATAGGCGAGTTGACGCTGGCCTTGACGAGCGCCTGGGTCAAGCTGGGCCGGCAGAACGCAGATGCCGCCCTTGCGGTTCTCGATGCGCCAAAGCAGCCGGATTGGGCGCAATATTATTTGCGCTACCACCGCGCGCTCATCGCCGACGTCTCGGGGCGCCGCGCGGAAGCCCGCGCGGCCTACGAGCGGCTCTTCAAGCAGGATCCGCGCACAGTGCGCACCATGCTGGCCTATGCGCAGCATGCGGCAAACTCCAGCGATCACAAACTGGCCCGCGCCATCGTCAAGGAGCACCTGGAGCGAGGGACCGGCGACGGCCACCCGCTGGCGCGTAACCTGCGCGACGAGCTGCAGACGGGCGATGTGGCCAAGCCCTTGCTGGTTGCCACCCCCAATCAGGGCCTGGCGGAAGTCTTTTACGGCCTCGGCGAGGCGCTCACCAACGAAGGTGAAAGCGGCGTCGCCATTGGTATCCTCTACATCCAGCTCGCGCTGTATCTGGAACCACAGTTTCCGTTCGCGCTGGCCTCGCTCGCCAATGCCCACGAAGCCACCAAACGCCATGCGTCGGCCATCGCCATCTACGACCTCATCCCGAAGGGCTCGCAATTGGAGTCCAGCATCGAGATCCGCAAGGCCTTCAATCTCAATTCGTTGGAGCGCGTCGACGAGGCGAAGGGCGTGCTCGAAAAGCTGGCCCTGGCCGATCCCGCCGACATCAGGCCGCTCGACGCCTTGGGCAGCATCATGCGCGCCCGCAAGCGCTATGACGAGGCCGTCGAGTACTACACGCGCGCCATCGCGCTGATCCCGAAGCCGGAAAAGCGGCACTGGACGTACTACTACTCGCGCGGCACGTCCTACGAACGCATCAAAAAGTGGCCGCAAGCCGAAGTCGACCTGCAGAAAGCCATGCAGCTCTTTCCAGACCAGCCGCTCGTGCTGAACTATCTCGGCTATTCCTGGATCGACCAGAACCGCAACCTGAAACAGGGCATGACCCTGATCGAGAAGGCGGTTTCACTGAAGCCGGACGATGGCTACATCGTCGACAGCCTCGGCTGGGCGCACTATCGGATTGGCAACTTCAAGGACGCCGTGCGCTATCTCGAACGCGCTGTCGAGCTGCGGCCCGAGGATCCCGTGCTCAACGATCATCTGGGAGACGCGCTGTGGCGCGTCGGCCGCGAGCGCGAGGCTCGCTTCCAGTGGGAGCAATCGCTGACCTTGAAGCCGGAGCCTGATGACGCGGAGAAAACGCGCAAGAAGCTGTCGAATGGTCTGACCTCGACGAAGTCGGAGGCCAAGCCTGCCAAGAAGGTCAAGACGGCTGTGCGGACCACGTCCAAGAAACAGGCGCAGTCTCAGGCCGCGCCACCGGCCAAGTCCAACGTCGATCAGTGAGCCTATGCACGGCTTTCCCGCCGTTCTCGGCGTGACCCTCGGGCCATTGTCCTGACCACCCGCAACATGACACACTGGGTCAGCGCGACTGGATTTTCGTGACAATATGCCGACCCTGATAGAGCCAGCCCCTGCCAAGGTGAACCTGACCCTTCGGGTTCTGGGCCGGCGCACGGACGGCATGCACGAGGTCGAAAGCCTTGTGGCATTTGCCCGCGATGTCTGTGATCGCATCGAGCTGCAGCCTTCTGCCGCTGGCGGCTTGCACGTCAGCGGACCGTTCGCCGATGCCATCGTTGGCGCCAATATCCTCGACAGCGCAGTCGATGCCTTGCAGCGCAATGGGCTGGCACTAGGTGCCATCTCGCTCGTAAAGAACCTGCCGGTGGCCGCGGGCATTGGCGGCGGCTCCGCCGATGCCGCGGCGCTGTTGCGTGCGGCACGCAAGGCCTACGTGCATGTCCCTCGTGCCATTCCCTGGGCCAAAATTGCCGCGGCGCTCGGGACCGACGTTCCTATCTGCGTCGCATCGACACCCGCGCTCGTATCGGGAACGGGCCAACGGATCGCCACCATCGCCCGCTTCCCGCCGCTGCATGCCGTGCTGGTCAACCCCATGGCGGCCGTGCCCACCGACAAGACGGCGCGCGTCTTTCGTGCCCTGGGCTTGCAAGCTGTGCTGGTCCCCGCCGCGGACACGCCTTTGCCGCCGACGTTCCGCGATGCTGTGGATGTGATGGCGCACGTTGCCAGCCAGCGCAATGACCTGACGGAGGCCGCGCGCACGGTGGTGCCCGAGATCGGCAACGTGCTGGAGGCACTGGCCGCATTGCCTGACTGTCGGGTCTGCCGCCTCTCCGGCGCCGGCGCCACGTGTTTTGGCCTGTTCGACACCGCCACTGAGGCGGACGCCGCGGCCGCGGCACTCATGGGCCTGCACCCCTCCTGGTGGGTGCGGCCGACGCTGCTGAGCTGATAGGAGCCCACGCGCCGACGCGGCCTCAGGGGCTCAGCGCTTGCATGGCTGCAATCGGAACGGCACGTCCGTCCGCAAACAAGCGGCCCAGCACATCCGCGTCGAGCCGGCCGCCCTCGACATGCACGCCGCTGGCGATGAATACCGAGCGAATGCCGGCGTTGGCGGCGCCGGCGATGTCGGTCCTCAAACCATCGCCGATGGCCAGGACGGCCTCGCGCGGCACCTTGTGTCCGGCGATCCTGCTGATCGCCTCGAATGCCATGTCATAGATCGGCATATGCGGCTTGCCGGCATAGACCACCTCGCCGCCAATCGCTTCGTAGAGCTGTGCGATGGCGCCGGCGCAATAGACCAGTTGATTGCCACGCTCCACTGTCAGGTCCGGATTGGCACAGATCATGGGTACGCGCCGCTTGACGAGTTTGCCGAGCATGGGCCGATAATCTTCCGCAGTCTCGCGCGTGTCGTCGAACAGCCCGGTGCAGACGACGATTTCGGCCGCATCGACCTCGACAAATCGTAGGGGCAGGTCATCGAAGATCGGCTTGTCGCGCTCGGGACCAAGGTGATGCAGCGGCCGGCCCGGTTCCGCGGCCAGCATCACCCGGCAGACGTCACCGGAGGAAATCACGGCATCATAGGCTTCGCGCGGTACGCCGATGCGATCGATCTGGGCGATCACGCTGTGGGCTGGGCGCGGCGCATTCGAGACCAAGAGAACGATGCCGCCGCGCCGGCGAAATTGGCACGTCGCCTCGATGGCGGGCAGGAAGGGAGCGACCCCATTGTGCATGACGCCCCAGATATCAACCAGCCACGCCCGCGAGTCGCCGGCGACGGCGGCGATGGAGGTGATGATGGGGATTTCAGGGCGGGTTGCAGATGGCGCGCTCATCGTCCCTGCCTAGCGGCAAGCACGCTGTCCATCAAGCCCCGTTGTGTACTGCAGCGTGCAGGGCGTGAAATAGAGCAGCCTATCGCACCAGGATGCCGCCGGCGGGGGTCACTGGTGATGCCAATCCCAACTCGGGCGCGCGCATCCACTGGACTGCCGACCCCGCCCGTCACGCTGCCGTACGTGCCTGAAAGATTTGGGCTTTGACCGGACGCGGCCCACCGAACAGCTGGCCCTGGCCGTACTCCACGCCGCTCTCCATGATTCGCTTCAATTGCGCCTCGTTGGCGATGTGCCCGACGATCAGGCCGAGGTTCTTCTCCGACATGAAGCGGTGAATATCGGCGACAGGAACCAGGGCGCCGTCACTTGCCGGCATACCGTCGAGGAAGACAGACGCATCCAGTTTCACGAACTGCACGCCGGCTGCCCGCAATGCGTCGAAGTCCATATCCAGGTCCGTGACCTGCTCGAGAGCGAAGCGGAAACCCACCGCGCCGAGATCTCGCACCATGCTCCAATGTGCCGGCGCGAACGCCCGGACGTCCGATTGCGCCAGCGCAATCACAAGCTGCTCGGTGATCGCGGCGCGGTCATTGTAGATATCGGAAAAGCGCGTCAGGAATTCGTCGTCGTCGAGCGACTCTCCGGTCAACGCGGTAAACACCGAACCGGCTCTGCCCCGCTCGGCCAGGCGCCTTGCCACCTCGGCGATCCGCGAAATCTTCGCGATATCGATCAGCGGCAATATGCCGGTGCCGCTGAGCAATTGCCGATCCTCTGTCGGATCGAACGCGGCGCCGTCGTGGGTCCGCAGGCTGACCGAAACCTCGTAATGCCGGGTCGCCTGGCCCTTGAGTTCGAGGATGGGCTCGAGCAAGACATCGATCCGTTCGGCCGTCAGGGCTTCCGCCAGAACGACTAGCCGTGCCTTCAAACCGGAGCGGGACGTCGTCTGGTCGCCAGCATCGGGAGCACGCGCGGGTTCGAGCGCGGCTGTTGGCGCACGCATGGCATCGGCTGTCTTGCGCAGCGCTTGTATCGAGTCGGACAGAGCCTCCGTTTGCACCGCCAGCTCGTCGATCCCTGCTGGCACGTCGATGACGGCCCGCGGACGCAGCGGAGCCGGGGCGGCATGCGCGCGCGCATTGGCATCGGCCTCATCAGCCAATTTCCTGACCATCTGGTGAATCGTGCTGGCATCGAGTGCGGGCGGCTCGGGCAATGCTTGCGCCCGCTCAGTGGAGAAAGCCGTCTGTTGGACCGGCAGAGGCGGCACGGTCCCAGCCCAAGTCACGGCCGCCGCCCGTTGCGCCAATTCAACGGGATGATCCGCTGGCGGCTCATTGCCCTGCCGATTCTGCTGGCGCGCGGTATCGGGCTGCGGACGCGCCAGAATTGCGGCCTGCAGCTCGCCATGATCCGCACTACTGCCACCAAAAGCCGCGAAATCGGCATTACCAGCGGCCAGATTTGGCTCCACGGCCGGGCCCGGCCGCCACACGCTGCCGGAAGGCTCCGTCGCAAGTGTTCTAAACTCGGGAACCTGCCAACCCGCGTCGGCGCGCTTGGCATTGCCCTCATTCGGCTGCATCCGCTCGCCAGCGACGCGCGCCAGCTCCCGCTCCAGCACGACAATCTTGCGCCGACGCATGAGGGAGATATGCAGGAGGATCAAGCCGCAATAGAGCGTTGCCGCGAAAGCCGTGGCCGCCCCGATCGGCATGCCCATTTGCACATGGAAGGCCACAGCCAGCCCAACACCGACAGTGGTGATCGCAGTCAATATGAAGGCCCGGCCAATGGCGTCACTGCCGCGGCCTGCCGCAACCTGTTCGGTCTGCATCATCTGGGAAACCCTGACAATTGGCGTTGCGAGACAACTCATCGAATCTGCGACTCAGATGAGTTGAGTTTTCTCGCGGATGCCAATCGTGGCAAGGACCAGGGTGCCCCTATCACCAGGAAAGAGTGCCGCATCCACTGAAATGCGCGGGCGCGCTCTTAATGCATGCATTTTTCCCGGGACGAAGGCTCGGCTCGGTCCGATCACGCCACCGCCTTGATCAGCTCAGCGAGCTTGTCGCGGATCTCGCAGATGTCGCTCTCGCCGGCGATCAGTGGCGGCGAGACGATGATGGTGTCGCCGGAAATGCGCACGTACAGATCGTGCTCGTGATAGGAGCGCTCGATGGCGTCGTAGCCGCGCACGCCGGCCTTGCCGGGGATCGGGTCGAGGTCGATGCCAGCCAACATGCCGATCGGCCGGATGTCGGCGACGTTGGGCAGGCCTTTCAGGCTCATCATCGTCTCGCAGAACAGTTTTTCGTTGCCGCGCGCCCGCTCGAACAGGCCCTCGTCCTGGTAGACGCCGAGCGTGGCGACGCCGGCAGCCGCCGCCAAGGGGTGGCCCGAGTAGGTGTAGCCGTGGAACAGCTCCGGTAGGTGCTCGGCGCCCTGCATGTGCGTCTCGTAGACGCCCTTGCGCACCATCACGCCCGACATCGGCACGGCGCCGTTGGTGACGCCCTTGGCGAAGGTGATCATGTCCGGGACGATGCCATAGCGCTCCGCGGCGAAGGCGTAACCGAGGCGACCGAAGCCGGTGATCACCTCGTCGAGGATCAGCAGGATGCCATGCTCCTCTGTCATCTTCCTGAGCTTCTCGAGATAGCCCTTGGGCGGCGGAATGCAGCCTGTGGAGCCGGCCACCGGCTCGACGATGACGCAAGCAATGGTCGAGGCGTCATGCAGGTTGATCAGCCGGGTCAACTCGTCCAGCGTCTCGATGCCCCACTCCGGCTCGCCGATGGTGAAGGCCTGCTTGGCCTTGTTGTAGGTGGCGGGCAGATGGTCGACGCCGTACAGCATGTTGCCGAACATCTTGCGATTGTTGACCATGCCGCCGACGGAGATGCCGCCGAAGCCGACGCCGTGATAGCCGCGCTCGCGGCCAATGAAGCGGGTGCGCGAGCCCTGGCCGCGCGAGCGATGGTAGGCGAGCGCCACTTTCAGCGCGGTATCGACCGCCTCGCTGCCCGAGTTGGCGAACAGCGCATAATCGAGGTCGCCGGGCGCCAGCAAAGCCAGCTTGGCGGACAGTTCGAACACCTGCGGCGTCGCGTACTGGAATGGCGGGGCGAAATCGAGCCGGCCGGCAGCGTCCTGGATCGCCTTGGTGATCGGCGCACGCAAATGCCCGGCATTGACGCAGAACAGACCCGCGGAGGCATCGAGCACCTTGCGTCCGTCCGGCGTGAAATAGTGCATGTCCTTGGCGCCCGAGAACAGCCGTGGCCGCTTCTTGAAGGCGCGGTTCGGCGTGAACGGCAACCAGTAGGACTCGAGCTCATTGGGCTTCATGTCGAGCGGGGCCATGGGGGTCTCCTTGGATCGCAGGCGCGGAGCTGGTGATTTGCGGCGCACACTATCAGCGGTGGACGGGAGCGCAAGGGCGCGGGACCTGGCGGTCAGGTAGATTTGCGCTACCGGCCAACGCCGTGCTTGCCCGGCGGCATGCGGCGTGGCCTTACGCGCGCCCATGCAACCGCAGCCTATCTGGCAACAAAAAAGGCGACAGGCTCGTTCATGAGCGCTGCCGCCTCAATCTTGCGCGACACCGGCCGCAATCTGGTGCGGCCAGGCCAACAGTGACCAATCAATCGCAGACGGTCGGGCGCCAGCAGCGATATTCGCCGCCGCGGCAAACGTAGTCACCCCAACGATTGTAGAAGCAGTGGCCGCCTGCCCGTTCGCACCGGCGTGGGCCGGGGTAACAGGCACCGTCACTGGCATAAGCTCGACGCGATGAACCGGCGATCAAGGCGCCAGCGACAACGCCGCCGACGATCGCGCCGGCAACGATGCCGCCACCGCGCCGCGCCTCGGCCGTATTGGGGCTGGCGACGACAATACCGAGCGTCATGGTCAGCGCCATCAGCGAGTAGATCAGCTTCTTCAACATCTCCGTCTCCTGTTCAGCGCCGCGGGCGAGGCGGCCCACTTATTCCTTCGGCTTGGAACACCTGATTCTGGTCTCTCCTACAAGCATCATGCTCCAGGCCACATGAATGTGACATTAACACGGTCATGCGGCCATATTTTGACACGGAACAAAGTTGTGCCGGCACCTGCTTACGAGCCGAACGGTCGCATCGACGCCACTGCTCAGCGGCGTCCGAACCACCTGCCGTCGCGCCGGTTGGCCAAAGCCCACTCGCGGCTGTTCCAGCCCCAAGCCTGCGAATACTTGGGCAGCTCGTAGTTATAGCGGTAAGGCTGCCGCATCTCTTCGGCGGGCCGCCACTGACCCGAGTTCACATAAGGGTAATAGCCGGGCAGGCTGGGCTTATAGCCGTACGGGTCGGCGCTGCTACCAATGCGGTAGTTTTCACCGAAAAAATCGAAGGCTGTGGCCGGGTGCGGCGCCGCCAGCCCAAACGCCGAGATGGCGACGGCAACGGTAAGACCTTTTTTGATACGCATGAGCGCGGTGCTCCTCGTGGTACGCAGGTACGATCGTCAATTCATAATTCGTAAACCCTAACGCGAAGTTAATCTCCTGTCATCGGACCCCCCGATGCGCAATTGCAACACACCTTGCGCAGCTCCGCGATCCGGGCCAAAACCGACGCATCCTCTAAGATAACGCTCGACAACGCCAAATTGTGATCGCACCCGCGGAACCGACATGCCCCCACAATCGCCTTCAGCAAAGAAAAAGGAAGCCCCGGCCGAGCCATTCAAGCGCGTGCTGGGGCTTGCCGTGCGCGCCATTGCCGGCGACGACGAGGTCCAGGTCACCTACTCCGCCGGCCGGCCCGAGATCGAGGGCAAGACCGTGCAGTTGCCGGAGCCGTCGCGCCTCCCCAGCCTGCGGGAAATCAGCGTGATCCGCGGCTGGGCTGACAGCCTGGCGCTCACCGCCGCCTGTCACGATGCCAAGCTGCACCGCAAGCTGGCGCCCGGTACCGGCAATGCCCGGACCGTATTCGAAGCCGTCGAGCGGGCCCGCGTCGAAGCCGTTGGCGCCCGCCGCATGTCGGGCATGGCGGCCAATCTCACGGCCAAGGTCGAGGACCAGTATAATCACGCGCGGTTCGCCGTCATCACCGAGCGCGAGGACGCACCGCTGGAGGATGCGCTGGCGCTGCTGGTGCGCGAGCGACTGACCGGCTTGCCACCTCCGGCCATGGCGCGTGGCATGGTCGAGGCATGGCGGCCGTTCCTGGAAGAAAAGGGCGCCAAGGTCCTCGAGCGTCTCGACGCCGCGGTCGAGGATCAAGCCAAGTTTGGCCGCGTGCTGCGTGACCTGCTGAAGACGCTGGAATTGGCCGATGACGCCAGCGAAGGCGATCCTGAAAGTGGTGACGATCAAGCCGACGAGAACGCCGAAGGTGGCGAGTCGAAATCGGAGGAAAGCACCGAGGGCAGCGACGGCGACGAGGATACCCGCGAGCAACAGATGGCCGATGGCGAGACCGCCGAAGCCACGGACGATATGGAAACCAGCGATTCCGAGATGTTCGATTCGGATGCCGAGGGCGAGGACGACTCCGATTCCGACCAGCCCTGGCGTCCCAACCAGTCGGTGCTCGATAACCCGGAAGCCTTTGGCTACAAGATGTTCAGCCGCTCGAACGACGAAGAGATTGGCGCTGACGAGCTGTCGACGCCCGATGAGCTGGAGCGGCTGCGCACCTTCCTGGACAAGGAATTGCGCAACCTATCGGGCGCCGTTGCACGCCTCGCCAACCGGTTGCAGCGGCGCCTATTGGCGCAACAGAACCGCGCCTGGGATTTCGACCTGGAGGAGGGCATGCTCGATGCCGCCCGGCTGCCGCGCATCATCACCGATCCCATGCACGCACTGTCCTTCAAGCGCGAGCGGGAAACAGACTTCCGCGACACCGTGGTGACGCTGTTGCTCGACAACTCGGGGTCCATGCGCGGCCGGCCGATCATGGTCGCAGCTTGCTGCGCCGACATCCTGGCGCGCACACTCGAGCGCTGCTCGGTCAAAGTCGAAATCCTGGGCTTTACCACCAAGGCTTGGAAAGGTGGACAGTCGCGCGAGCAGTGGTTGGCCGCCGGCAAGCCTGCCAATCCGGGCCGGCTCAATGACTTGAGGCATATCATCTACAAGACCGCGGATGCGCCGATGCGCCGGGCCAAGCGTTCGCTGGCCCTGATGATGCGCGAAGGCCTGCTGAAAGAGAACATCGACGGCGAGGCATTGGCCTGGGCACACAACCGGCTGTTGGCGCGGCCTGAGCAACGCCGCATTTTGATGATGATCTCCGATGGCGCGCCGGTCGATGATTCGACGCTGTCGGTCAATTCCGGCAACTATCTGGAGCAGCATTTGCGCCAGGTCATCGAGGAAATCGAGACGCGCTCGCCGGTCGAGCTGATCGCCATCGGTATCGGCCACGACGTGACACGCTACTACCGCCGGGCAGTGACCATCACCGACGCCACCGAGCTGGCTGGCGCCATGACGGACAAGCTGGTGGAACTGTTCGAGGAAAAGGCCGAAGCCGCACCGCGGCATGGGCGGCCGCGCAAGAAAGTCGCGGCGCCTAAACGCAAGGTGCACTGACCGGAAAGCAACGAATTGCCGTGACCGTCGCTATTGCCCAGAAAACGATGAGACGGTCGGGTCACTTGCGGCGCTGCGCCATCGCCCTGGCCTGCGCACTCGTCTTTGCGAACGCGACGGCGTCCGCCGATACCAAACCGGGCGTCAACGGCTTGGCCATCGAGTCGATTGGCATTCGCGCCACGCGCGTTGAAGCCTTCGAGCGATCACAGCCCAGCCGGCAGACCTTCGGCAAGCTCGAGTTTCGCGGCGGCCTGGTGTTGACCTCGGCGACGACGGCATTCGGCGGTTGGTCGGGGCTCGAGATCGATCCGGACGGACGCACGTTCCTCGCCGTTTCAGACGCCGGCGCCTGGCTGACGGCCGAATTCGTCTACGCGGCATCGCGCCTCGCCGGGATCCAGGGCGCCAGGCTCGGCCCCATCCTCGGCCTCGGCGGCAAGCGGTTGCCCGTCGAACGCGACCGCGACGCGGAAGGTGTGCGATTGCTCGAGGGCACGCTGACGAAGGGCTCAGTGCTGGTGTCCTTCGAGCAGAACCATCGCATTGGCCGGTTCGAGATCAACGGCAAGGGCTTGCAGCAGCCAACCAGTTACGTGGCGCGTTCGCCCGACTGGAGCCCCATGCGGCGCAACAAGGGCCTCGAGGCGGTGGCTGTGGTGCGCGGAGGACCGGTGCGTGGCGCCATCGTGGCATTCGCCGAGCGCTTGATCGACAGCGGCGGTCATCACACCGGCTGGATCTGGCCGGGTGGGCTCAGCAGCGAACCAAAGCGATTGTCGCTGCGCCGCATCGGCGATTTCGACGTGACGGATGCCGCGGCATTGCCCGATGGCGCCCTTGTCGTGCTGGAGCGAAGCTTTGCCTGGCTCGCCGGCGTCAAGATGCGCCTGCGGCTCATTCCGGCCGCCGAGGTGCGGCCGGGCGCCCTGCTCGATGGCGAGATGCTGATCGAAGCCGGTATGGCCTATGAGATCGACAACATGGAGGGCCTGGCGATTCATCGCGGACCCCGCGGCGAGGCGATTTTGACCCTCATCTCGGATGACAACTTCAATGGCTTCCTGCAACGCACCCTGATGCTGCAGTTTGCGTTGCCCATGGACAAGGTGTCGGCCGCGGCCCCGCGCTGAGCGCGAACCTACGACTGCTCTGCATCCTGCGTCACGCGCAGCGGTGATTGGCGCCAGGTCAGCAAAACCCACAACAGCGCCAGTCCAGCCGCGACCTCGACATAGGAATAAGGATCGGTGAGCCGCGAACCGCCCGCCGAGATGATCGGGTCGGTGTAGACGGCGAGCGCTAGCGCGGGGCTCTGTCCAGGTTGGTTGGCAAGAATGCACATGCTCCAGACATTGTTGATCCAATGCAAGCCGGTCACGGCGCCCAGGCACTGCGTGCGCAGATAGATCACCAGTGTCAGGAGTTCACCGGCAAAGAACACCATCAAATTGAAAACCAGGTCTTGTGCCACGTCATCATTGATGGCGTGTCCGCCCGTAAAAATCACGGCGATGATCAGCACCATCAGCCAGCGCACTGGCAACACCGCGCCCCAGAGGCGCAACAGATAGCCTTTGAAAAAATACTCCTCGGCGAAGGACTGGAAAAAGATGATGGGCAGCGCCAGCATGATCCATGGCAGACGGTCGGGAACCGAGGCCTGCCACTGGTGGTTCGCCGGCTCGCGCACAAGCCCGGTCAGCAGTCCGAGCGCCATCACCAGGATCAGGGCCAGGCTCGCACGCGCGCACAGGTCCCATCGGAATTGTCCATTGGTACCCAGCAGCGCGCCTGGCCCGACACCGTGCACGGCAATGGCGGCAAGCGCTGGCGCAAACGCCACCGTGATGGCGAACAGCAGGAAACCGGCGAACGTATCAAGCCGGCCCGGCGTGAGGTCCGCTCCGGCCGTCGCCTCGCCGTAGTGACCGGCAATCCAGTTCTCGATCGGCTCCGTCGCAAAGCCGATGACGAAGACGAGGGCAAACGTCGCAACTGTGCCGAGCAGCGCCCACGGCCATTGCCAGCGCCCAATGCGGCCTAAGAGCAGGACTCTGTCGGGTTTCACCCGGTCGATCCTAACAGAAGCTGCGACGCACGAGCTTGGAAGCCGTTCGGCTGGCCGAGGACAGCGTCGGCGCGAAGCGCTTACGCAGCGGACTGCGTCTCGCCGGCCTTGAGCTTGGCGATCTCATGCTTCAGCCGCCGGCACTTCAGCGACAACTCGTCGTCGCCGGCCTTGGCCAGATAGGCATCGAGCCCGCCGCGATGCTCGACCGATTTCAAGGCATGCGCGCTGACCTTCAGGCGCACCTTGCGCTTCAGCAGATCGCTGATCAGCGTCACCTGGCACAAATTCGGGCGGAACTTGCGCTTGGACTTGTTCTCGGCATGACTCCGGTTTTGGCCGGAAAGCGGCAATTTGCCGGTCAGCTCACATTGTCTCGTCATGGTCGTGCTCCTTCGCAGCAGCCCGCCCGACGAACGTGTCGAGGCCGGCGCGCCGAAAAAATTGCGTATTGCCGCCTCTTGCAGGCGATGCCGCCCGGAAAAAACGCAAAGGCCCGCCAAGCGGGCGGGGCCTGTGCGCCTCTATACTGAAACCGCCAAGCCAGCGTCAAGCGATTGGCCGCATGGAAAGCGCCAGTGCGGCCAGTTTCCGCTTTCGCCGCCTCGGCGCCCTTGTGCGACGGACTGGTTAATGGTTCAAGTTGCCGGGCTGGCCTTACAGCGAGGCCACCCCATACAGAAAACTGTTCGCAAACAACGTTGCAGTGAGGAAACCCACATGGCGATCTCGATGTATCAGGCCTCGGTGCCTGTATTCACACAGCTGCTCAATGGCCTCTCCGGCGTGCTCGACAAGGCCGAGACGCAGCTAACCGCCAAGAAGGTCGATGCATCGACGCTGATGAGCTACCGGCTCTATCCCGACATGTTCCCCTTCTCGCGCCAGGTCCAGCTCGCCTCCAACTTCAGCACCGGCGCTTCGGCCCGCCTCGCCGGCGCCGACGTGCCGAGCTACGAGGATGTCGAGAAGACTTTTGGCGAGCTCAAGGCGCGCCTCAAGACATCGGTCGACTTCATGGCCGGCCTCAAGGCGTCGCAGATCGATGGGTCGGAGGCCAAGGACATCGCGCTGAAGGTCGCGGGTAATCCGGTGACCTTCAAAGGCCAAGCATACCTGCTGAATTTTGCGTTGCCGCACTTCTTCTTCCACTGCACGACCGCCTACAGCATCCTGCGCCACAACGGCATCGAGGTCGGCAAGCGCGATTACCTCGGCAAGGTGCCAGGCATGTAGAATGCGTTGGTGCATCGGGGTCAGACCCCTCGCACGATAGCCCGTGTGCCGGTGTCTGACCTCTGGTCAGACACCGTGGCACCGGTCTCGCAACGGTGTCTGACAGGATGTCAGACACCATGGGCACGGTCTCACATCAATGTCTGACGCAATGTCAGACACCCCTTGGGCACCACATGACGACTGATCGTTTTGCGCTGAATGGCCGCGCGGCCTTGGTGACGGGCGCCTCCTCCGGGCTCGGCCGTCATTTTGCGCGCGTACTGGCTGGGGCTGGCGCCAAAGTCGCCCTGGCCGCCCGCCGGCTCGATCGGCTCGAGGCGCTGGCCACAGAGATCGGCGATGCTGGCGGCCAAGCCGTGGCGGTTGCCCTCGATGTCACCGATCCGGCCTCGGTCAAAACCGCGTTCAATGCCGCCGAAGCCGCACTCGGCCCCGTCAGTATCGTCGTCAATAACGCTGGCGTGCCTTCCAGCTCCTGGTTCGTCAAGATCGAGGAAGCGGAATGGCGCGCCGTCCTCGACGTCAACCTCGACGGCGTGTTCCGGGTCGGGCAGGAGGCCGCCCGACGCATGCAGGCCAAGGGTGGCGGCGGGTCCATCATCAACATCGCCTCGATCGCCGGCATTGGCGTGATCAAGGCGCTGGCGCCCTACTGCACGTCCAAGGCCGCCGTCATCCAGCTGACCAAGGTCATGGCGCTGGAACTCGCCCGCGACAAGATCCGCGTCAATGCCATCGCACCCGGCTATTTCACGACCGAGCTCAACGAGGACTTCCTGCAGAGCGCCGCCGGCCAGAAACTGCTGTCCAAGGTGGCATTCGAACGCGCCGGCCGCGTGCAGGAATTGGACGGCCCACTCTTGCTGCTGGCGTCCGACGCCGGCTCATTCATGACCGGCAGTGTGCTGACAGCGGATGGCGGCATGCTGCTGTCGATGGGATGAGCATGGTGACCGCGGCCGCAGCTGCCCTGGATCTGTCCCGCCTGCCGGCCTGGCTGGCGCCACAAATCGGCGCATCCGCTTTACACATCGAGCGCGCGGAGCGCCTCGGCGGCGGCGCCGTGCAGGAAAATTGGGGCATCGACGTCGCCGTTACCGATGGAACACGGCAGGGCGCGCACGGCTGGGTTCTGCGGATCGATGGCCATTCGCGCCTCAGCGTCAGTCTCGATCGGGCAACGGAATTCGCGGTGCTGCAAACCGCTTACGCCTGCGGCGTTGCAGTGGCCGAGCCCATCGTGCGCTGCGCTGATGCGAGCGTCATCGGCCGCACGTTTCTCATCCAGCGCCGCGCGGCCGGTTCGGCCCAGGGCCGCAAGCTTGTGCGCGATCGGGCGCTGCCGACCTACGGCGACCGGCTCGCCGAGCGACTGGGTGAAGAATTGGCGCGCATCCATGCTATCGTGCCGCCTCTGTCCGCGCTCTCAGTGTTGCCCGTTCCCATGCTGCCGCCGGCCCGCGCCGAGGTAGCGAAATTCCGCGCCGCGCTCGACCAGGCCTCTGTGCCGCGCCCGGCGCTCGAATATGTCCTGGCCTGGCTTGACGCCCATGCTCCAGTCACACGCCGGCTTGGCCTGGTGCACGGCGACTTCCGCACCGGCAACTACATGGTCGAGGACGGCAGCTTGACCGCCGTGCTCGATTGGGAGTTCGCGCACTGGGGCGATGCCAACGAGGACATCGGCTGGTTCATGGCGCGCTGCTGGCGCTTCGGCGGCGACGACCGCCACGCCGGCGGCATTGGCGCGCGGCAGGCTTTCTATCGCGGCTATGAGCGTGCCGCGGGACACGCCATAGACCCGGCTGCCATCGCCTATTGGGAGATCATGGCCGCGGCGAAGTGGGCGGCCATAGCCGTGCTGCAGGGCGACCGCTTCAGGACGGGCGGCGAGACCTCGATCGAGCTGGCGCTGACCGGATTGATGGCGCCGGAGATGGAACTCGACGCGCTCGACGGCATCCTGGCGCTGCAGGCCAAAGCCGCTGGAGGGCGCATATGAAGGTCAAGCGGTTATCGGCCGACACCTTGATCGACCTGGCAATCGAGACGCTGCGCCGCGACATTCTCGCCGATGCGTCACCCGACAAGCGCTATGCCGGCGCCATGATCGCCAATGCCCTCGAGATCGCCCGCCGCGAAATCACGACCGACGGGGATTCCGCACAATGGGCATTGCTCGACGTCATCTACGATGATGGAGAAGGCAGTCTCGAACAGCTTGCCGCCGACATTCGGTCCGGCAGACTCGACGGAGCAAAGCTCGACTTGGCGGAAAAATTGCGCCAGCTGGTCATTGCCGAGCTGAAGATCTGCAATCCTCGCTTCCTCGACAGTCGGCTGGCCAAGAAGCCGGACTGATCAGCCGGCCGCGCAGTCTAGTACCCGATCGCGGAATTGAGTGCCACATTTCGTGGCACGAAAATGCAGCGTGAATCGGGGACTTAACAAGAAGGCTAGTATCAGCCATTTTTGATGGCGGGTACTAGGTGCAAGGCACCCGGCGAAATCTGTATGCCATTGCCCAAGTCACGAACGCGCCGCCGCGCGGGCATTCGTGCTCAGATGACCAGTGAACGAGCACGGCAGGCGCGCCAGCGCGATAATTTCCGTCAAGCCTGCTTGCCTCAACCTCCGCTGACCTGTTGCGGTGTCGCGACCTGCTCGGCGACTATTGGCTCCGGTTCCGGCCGTGCCACGGGCTCGGGCTGTGCGGCGGGACGCAGATATTTTGCCGTCAGATCCACCGTCTCTCTTCGCCCGATATCGGCCTTGTGCTGCTCGAGCCACTGTCCAGCCTCACTGCGGCCGGCACTATGCAGATAGCTGAAGATATTCGCGTCCGGCTTGATCTTGCTGTCGGAGCCGAGCAATGCTGTATAGGCGCCGGCCTCGATCAGATGGAAACGATGTCGCGCCAAGTGCCTGAGTCGCCCCTTGCGCTTTGGCCAGGCGCCACATACCGCCTCACGGGCTGTTTCTATAACGTGCACATCGCGCAGCAGCGGCGCGTTGAACGTGAGGCGGTAGGCATGCTCAGTGATGTCGGGCATGGTGGTCGGCAGGCCCGCTCGCGTCAGCGGGTTGAGCTGTACGATCAGCGTGTCTTGCACCGGGCTTTCCAGCACCAGGTTGACGATGTCCGGATTGGCTGAGAAGCCGCCGTCCCAGTATGCGACGCCGTCGATCTCGACGGCATGATGCATGCTTGGCAGGCAGGCAGACGCCAGGACCGTGTCGACCGTGATTTCGTGGCGGCGAAACAACCGCGGGGCACCGGTCGTGACGGCAGTTGCCGCGATCAGCAACTCGATGGATGGCGACGCTCGCAACTTTTCAAAGTCGATATGTTTGATCAGCAACTGACGCAGCGGATCAAAGCCGAGTGGATTGAGATCGTAAGGGCTCCACAAGCTTGCGACCCGTGCCAGCGAGGGCGAGCGCGACAGCCCATTCAGAAAAGGATTCAGGCGGATGAATTCGGGCATGCCCGCCTGCACCACCGCATCCCAGACGTCCCTGAGCTTGGCCTGCGCGGCGGGCCGTCCGCCTTCGGCAAGCCCTGCAGCCAACGCCACCGCATTGACGGCGCCCGCGCTGGTGGCGCTGACCCAGCCCAGGTCGAGAGAGTCTTCTTCCAATAGCCGATCGAGCACGCCCCACGTGAACGCGCCGTGCGCGCCGCCGCCTTGGAGCGCAAGATTGAGTTTCTGCCGCCTCTTCGCAAACCACAAAGTATATGCCTTCCCCGCCGTGAATTCATTTGCTGCAGTGCAGCATCAATGCGGCTCGATCATGTCAGCCGTGTGAGGGGGATGACAATCGGCATTCCGTCGACAATCGACAGATGCACCTTGATGCCATACGCCTCGGCGATCCACCGGGGCGTCAGGACATCGGTCGGCGGCGCCAGGGCCAATTGCCGGCCGCCGCTGAGCAGCAGCAGGCGGTGGCAATAGCGCGCGGCGGCACCTAGATCGTGCAGCGCGATAATGATGGAGCGACCTTTCGTCGCCATGGCCGAGAAGCGCTCGAACACATCGAGCTGATGCGCCGGATCAAGACCCGCGGCCGGCTCGTCGGCGATCAGCGTCTCGGCATCCTGTGCCAGCGCGCGGGCCAAAAGGACGCGCGCCCGCTCGCCGCCGGACAGCTCCGTGACAGCGCGGTCGGCCAGGTGGACGACATCGGCCCCAGCCATGGCGTGCGCGATGGCGTCGACATCCGCCGGGCTTTCGGCGGCGGCGAAGCCGCGATGCGGCAGTCGGCCAAGCCCGACCAGAGCCCTGACCGACAGCGACCAGTGTACCGTGCGATCCTGCGGCAAAAAGGCAATCCTGCGGCCCAGCCGGCGCCGCTCCCAGGCAGCAATTGGATTGCCATCCAGCGTGATCTGTCCTGCGTCGGGGCCAAGCAGACCAGCGGCAACCCGCAGCAAAGTCGACTTGCCCGCGCCATTGGCCCCGATCACACCGAGGATCTCGCCGCGCGACAGCGTCATGTTGGCGTCATGCAACACCGTGCGACCGCCAAGACGGGCGGAAACCCCGCTGAGGACCAGCGTCATGGCGCGATCTCCCGGCGGGTCTTCAGCACCAGCCAGATGAAGAACGGCGCACCGATCAGCGCCGTCAGCACACCGAGCTTGATGTCGGAGAAGGGTGCGACAATGCGGATGGCGATGTCGGCGGTAAGGACCAGCGCGGCCCCACCGAACAGACTTGCCGGCAGCAGGCGGGACGGCGCGCCGCCGACGAGTGGCCGCAGCATGTGCGGCACGATCAGCCCGACGAACCCGATGGTGCCGGCGATGGCCGATGCGGCGCCGACGGACAATGCAACGCCGGCGACGACACGCAGCCTCAAACCGCGCATATCGACGCCGAGATTGGCCGCCGCCTCCTCGCCCAGCGTCAGCGCATCGAGCGCGCGGCCCAGAGTCAGCATGAAGACGAGCCCCGCGACCAGGAAGGGTGCGGCGATCCACACGTGCGTCAGGCTGCGATCGGACAGCGACCCCATCAGCCAGAAGACGATCTCGACGGCGGCAAAGGGATTGGGCGACAGGTTGAGCGCCAGCGTCGTCAAGGCCGTGGCGACGCTGGAGATGGCCACGCCAGCGAGGATCAGCGTCAACGTGCCGCCGCGCTCGCCGGCAAGCAGCAGCACCAGCAGCGTCGATGCCGCCGCGCCGATCAGCCCGCCCAGCGGCAACGCCAGGGGCAATGCCGCGGCCATGCCGGTGTGCAGCATGATGACGGCGCCCAGCGACGCGCCGCCGGAGACGCCGACGATGCCGGGTTCGGCCAGCGGATTGCGCAGATAACCCTGCAGCACGGCGCCTGCCAGACCCAGCGCGGCGCCGATCAGCCCGCCAAGGAGGGTGCGCGGCAGGCGGATCTCCCAGAGAATCAGCCGCGCGGCGTCGCCGCCGGGCAGACCATAACCGGCGGGGCCGACCAGAATGCCGGCCAACATCAACAGCACGACCAAGGCGGCGAGCAGGCCTGTCAGGCGATTTTGCATGCCAATCACCGTCATCGCGCCCGCTCCGTCGCGAGCAGGTCTGCACGCGCCTGTGCCAGCCGATCGACAGCGCCGATGACGGCCGGAGACCCGCACAACCAAGTCGGCAACGGCAGGCTGGTCGACGGCGTGCGGGCCAGAACAGCGGCGAGCGCTGGATGCCGCAAATTGTCGGCGGCGGCCGTGCGAAAGGCCTCCGGCGCGTTGGCGAGCACGATGAGGTCCGGTGGAGCCGCAATCAGGGCCTCGAGCGGCAGCCTGCCCCCCGCCCCCAGCCGGCGCCGCCCGGCGTCGTTGGCAAGCCCGACCCAACGCATGGCCTCGTCCAACAGGCTGCCGCTGGAAGAAACGAGGCTGCCAACCTGCAGCGCGACCGCGGTCGGGCGGCGGGAATCGGGTGCGCGCACATCGGCCAAGCGCTGATCGAAGGCCGCGATCATGGCTTCGCCGCGCGCCGGTTCGCCGACGGCGACGGCCAGCAGGCGGATGGCGGCGCGAATGTCGGTGAAAGTGCTGGCCAGCGGTGTGGTGACCACGCGCCGGCCGAGGCGCTGCAACAGGGCGAGCGTCGCCGGGGTCGAGAAGGCCGCCGATACGACCAGATCGGCATCGACGGCGAGCACCTCCTCGGCCTCGCCATGCATCAGCCGCACGCCGGACACGCGCCCAGCGATGGCCGACACCGTGGGATCGGCCGCGAGGAAGCTCAGCGCCGCGATGCGCTGCCGCGCCACCAGATCGATGATGATCTGATCGGTGCACAGGTTGAGCGAGACGATGCGCCGCGGTTTGGGCAGTTCGCTCGGCTGCGCCGACAGAGGTCCGGTCGCCACAGCCAGCAGCGCGAGGCTCGCAGCCAGCACGCGAGGTGCGGCACTGATTGGGAGCCGTGCGAGCGAGACCATCTTCCGCCTTTCATGCTGGGCGTATGCAGCCACGACATAGCACAGCAAAGTTCGGGGGGATGATCGAGGAGGTCGGTTCAGCGCAGCTGGTGCTCGGCTGACTCCAGGCGAAGGTGATCCCGTCGGGGCGAGCGCGGTGGCGCGGGGTCCGACAGCGCTGGGCAAGACCTTGTCGGACCTTGGCCCGCGGCCTCGCTCCGACCTACGCCGCCGTTTCGTGCACCAGGGTAGCGACCGCGCCAGCCTCCACGCCGCTACGACCGGCCGGCCTCGTCGAGGAAGGCTTGCACCGCCTCGAACAGCATCAGCCGGTTCTTCTCCATGATGATGGTATGCGTGCCCTCGGGCAGCATGACATAACGCTTGCCGGGCGAGTTGACGAGGAGGGGGAACAGCGTCTGGGCCATGTAGGGCGGCAGATCGCGATCCCACTCCGCGTGCACCAGCAGCGTCGGCACCGTGATCCTGGCCGGATCATAGTAGGCCTTGCCGGCGGCCCAGAATTCCTGGCCGTCCTGCACTACGCCGTTCGGCGCACGCAGGAACTGCGGGCTTGCCTTGGCGCCTTCTGGGTCGGTGGCGTAGGTCGCATCGGCCCACGCGTCGAACCACCCGGCCGGGATCAGCGCCGCCTTCTTGTCCTCGGGCACGCCCGTCAGCCACCGCCCGAGCGCCTGATCGCGTGTGACTTTCCTGTAGGCGGCAAGCGGTCCCGGTCCGGTCTGCACCAGCGACGCCGTCTGCCGGATCCAGCCAGGTGCGTAGAGCACCAGACGCTCGACCTTGTCGGCATTCTGCGTCGTGTAGGTGGCCATCGTCACCGTGCCCCACGACCAGCCCATCAGGTTGACGCGGGCGATTTTTCGGCGATCCCGAATGAAATCGACGACGGTGCCGATGTCCTTCACGGCGGTATCGCCGCGCACGATCGGCGGATTGGCGGTCGGCTCCTGCGACATCTCCTTCGGCCGGGTCGACTTGCCGTAGCCGCGCAGGTCGAGCAGGTAGACGTCGTAGCCGCGCGCCGCGACGTAATCCATCCACGACAGGCCATCGAGCTGCAGATCGAAGGCGGTCGAGGCGGGATAGGTGGCGCCGTGCACGTAGAGCAGCGTCCGCTCGGGGCGGAAGGTCGTCATATCGGCCGGGCGCTTGTTGCGCACGTAGATCTCGATCCCCGCATCGGGGGATTTCACCATCATCTCCTCGGTGACGATTTGGGGCGCCTGCGCCGTGGCGGCCGTCGCGTACATGACGGCGGCAAGCACCCCAATGAGTATCTTCGGTGTCATGGTCATCTCCCTGATAGATTTCTGATTGAGCACGTGCTTTCGCAAACATCAGGATGGGCTCTGCTCATGCAAGGCGCAATGCCAAATCACCAGTGACGCAGGCTGGAAACGCAGTGCCGGCTCACCGCCGCCCCACATCCTCGAGCGTGATCTTGACGCCACCGTACACCGCGGCGCCGGCGGTTTCGAAGCCGAACACGTCTTGCGCGCGGGCATCGAGCAGGTTTTCGACGCGGCCGAACAGCTCGACGTTGGGCTGCACCTTGTAGGAAGCGGCCAGGGCGATCAGCCAGTAGTCGTCGAGCAGTACGCGCTCGCGCGTGAAGAACGGCAGGCGGAAGGCCTCGTCGGTGGCGCGGCCGTTGTATTTGGCCGAGGCGGTGACCTGCCCACGTCCTTCGCTGAACCCATAGGTGACGCCGGCGTGCCCGGAATGCTTCGGCCGGCGGATTTCCTCCAGGCCGACATTGTCGCGGGCATCGAGATAGGTATGGCCAAGCGAGGCCGTCAGCGTCGGCATGAGCCGCAGCTTCACCGCGCTTTCCAATCCCCGGTGCAGGCTGACGCCGGCCAGATTGATCGGCATCTCCGGAAACTTGCCGTCGCCCTTGATCTTGTTGGTGACGTCGGCGCTGAAGGTGGTGAGGTCGAGCACTGCACGCCCGCCCCACACCGTCATTTCCAGACCGGCATCCCAGCCCGTACTCTCTTCGGGCTTGAGATTCGGGTTGGCCTGGAAAAACTGCGGGATCTGCCCGTACTGCTCGAACAGGGTGGGGTATTTGACACCGGTGCCGATGCTGACGTGCGGCCTGAGCCCGGTTCCGGCAATCTTCAGTGACGCCGAGCCGCGCCACGTCGTGAAGTCGGCGAACGTATCGTTGTCGTCGTGGCGAACGGTGGCGCCCAGCGCCAGCGCATCGCGGAAGACGCCACGGTACTCGAGCGCGGTGTTGACGCGCTCACGTTCGCGCTTGTCGTTGTCGCGCGAAAGCGGCGTGTAGTGCTCTTTCTCGCTCTCGACCATGGCCGTCAGCGTGTGCTTGGCGGGCGCGATCGGTTCAGTCGCCAAACGGAACGTTGACAGATAGGCGAGCTTGTCGACCCCGCTCTTGTCTCTGTAGACGTTGAAGAACGTCGGCGTGTTGGAGGTGTCCTCATACTGCGTGGTGTTGCTGCTGCCCCGGATCGCATGCGTCCAGCGGCCATCGAAGGTGTCGAGCCGCGCCTCGGCGCCCATCATCAGCACATTCCATTTGAAGAACGATGCTGTATCGGTTTGCACCGACAGCGAACCGGGCGGGCCGAAAGAGTCATCGTCGCGCCCGCCGGTCTTGATCGTGCGCCGCGCCATCACGTCGATGGCGAACGTCTCCGTCGGGCGGATGCCGCCCTTGAAGGCTGCGAGTTGCTGCTTGGCATTGTCGGCTTCGTCGCCGAACGACGAGATATTGAAACCATCGGTGCTGCGGCTAACCAGCGTCACCGCGCCATGCATCTGCCTGCTGCCGCCGGAAACGATGGCGCTGACATCGCGCGTACCCATCGAGCCGAATTCACTCTTGAGCTGGACCGACATCGGTCCCTCGCCGCGCTTGGTGATGATGTTGACGACGCCACCGATGGCGTTGGAGCCGACGAGACCGCTTTGTGGTCCCTTGATCACCTCGATGCGCTCGATGCCATCCGCGGGCAGGCTGGAAAAATCGAACTCGCCATTGGTGACCTGGTTGGCTTCCACGCCATCGATCAGCACCAGTGTGTGGTTGGCCTCGGCGCCGCGAATGCGCACCTGGGTCAAACCGGCAAAGCCGCCGGTACGCCCGACACTAACCCCCGGCAAGCCGCGCAGCGCGTCGGCGGCGTGGCGCACCTGGGCATTGGCGAGGTCGGCGCCGGTGACAACCAAGACCGACGAGCCGAGCTTGTCGCTGGTCACCTGCCAGGGATCGGCAGCCCCACCGTCTTGCCCGGCCGATCCGCCGGCTGGCATGTTGAATGCGGTCGACGTTGCGGTGCCTGAAGGCCGCAGGCTTGGCCGCACCGGCTTGATGTCAAGAGTGGCGCCCTCGATGATCACCGGCGGCAATTGCTGCCCGGTCTGGGCCGCGGCCGGTAGGCACAAGCCCCACACCGGGGCCGTCAGCATGGCGACGAGACCTGGCGCCGATCGGCGCGAATATCTGGCCGTTGCGTGTCGCATGAAGTCTCTCCGTCGTGGACTCGATGACGGAGGAGTGGCGTCGTGGCCGCAAGCGAATACCCGATGTGGGCGCCTCACGCCGGAACGCGGCGACCATGAGGCCGCGCCTTCCCGGTGCGCGAGGGGCGCATCAGAACGTCATTCGATCGTCAGTGGATTGCATTCATCCGCGGCACGGCTGACCTGCTCCCCAAGGGTTGCACAATCAGTCGCCACTCCGGGACTCCGTTCCACCGCGCGTCCCGCACGGAGGATGGGCGACTCTGCACCGGCAGGTCTCCTGGCTCACGGCTCGAACGCCTATTCCCGGCCTTCCCGTCGGCGCGATGCGCGCCATCAGTGGCATGTCGGGGCAGGCTTGCCGCCTACAGTTGCGGGAGCAGCCGCGGCTTCGGGACATGATGGTCCCTGACCGCGTTCCCTTTTCATCCGGAGGTGACGTTGATGACACCACGCCCGGAACCGGCACGGTTGCAATGAGCGATACAGGCAGGCGCGCTGTCAAGGCTGCTCGGTGGTTCGACAGCCAGCCGCGGAACAGCGGCATCGTGGTTCGGCAGGTGCAAGTTATTGCAAACGTTGCGGCCCGGTCATGCGCGATGCGCCGACGACACAGCCGGTGATTTTTTCCGCCAGGGGGACGCACAGCGCGCGATCGGTCGCAGCGATCGGCAGCATTGTCCGGCCCAGCCGGCGCCTATCGACCCTACCCACGCCCGCTGACGGACCTTTATGGCAACGACCTCGCCGCACGCGAACCACAGCCCGCTAGGTCCTGCGTCGTGACACGACCACCGGCCCGGTTCATATTCTTCGGGTGGAATATTCGTTGACTACATTCCATAAGAGGAATATTCTCGGATGAGCTGGAACGTCGAATACACCGACGAGTTCGGCGACTGGTGGGCCAAGCTGACCGGCGCCGAGCAAGAGGACATCAGTGCCGTTGCCGAGACCCTGATGGAGCGCGGACCGGCTCTGCCGTTCCCCTACTCGTCCGGCATCGCAGGGTCCAGGCACAGCCACATGCGCGCGGCTCGCGCGTGCAGAGCGGCGGCAAGCCGCTTCGCATCTTCTACGCCTTCGATCCGACCCGCTCGGCGATCCTGCTGATCGGCGGCGACAAGACCGGCGACAACCGGTTCTACAAGAAGATGATCCCGATCGCCGACCGCCTCTATGACGACCACATCGCGCAGCTGAAACGTGAAGGCCTCATCCCATGACAGGACATCGCCCGTTCAAGGACCTGACCGCCAAGTTCTCGCCCGGGCGTCGAGCCCGGGTCGCGACTCGGGTCGCGGAGCTGAAGACCGAGATGGCGCTCGCCGAGCTGCGACAGGCGCGGAAGCGCTCGCAGGAGGAGCTGGCGCGCGCGCTGAAAGTCAAGCAACCGGCCGTTGCCAAGCTCGAGAAGCGCGCCGACATGTACGTCAGCAATCTGCGGCGTTACGTCGAGGCGCTCGGCGGCTCGCTCGAGATCACGGCGACCTTTCCGGAAGGGCGCGTGAGCATCACCAACTTCAGCGATCTGGGTAAGAACAACGGAGTCTGACCAGAGGTCAGACACCTCGGCCATCCTCAATCCCGCCACTCCGGCGCCGGCACGCGCGTCCAGCTGCGCTCCAGCTTCAGGTCGTCGACGATGGCGTTGGCGGCGATATAGCCTGGCGCGCCGTTGACACCGCCGCCATTGCCGGTCGAGGAGCCGCACAGGTAGAGCCCTTCGACGGGCGTGCGCGTGCCTGAAAGCATTGGATGCGGCCGGTTGATGCCGAGCTGCGAGGGGATATAGGCGCCCATGCGCACGGCGCCTTTCACCATGTTGGCGCAGTGGCGTTCGACGTCGAGCGGTGTGAACAGGAATCGCGCCCGCACGTTGTCGTCGTCGAGGTTCGAGGCATACTCGCGCCAGACATTCAGTATTCGCTCGGTGTACTCGCCCTTGCGCCGGTCCCAGGTTGTCGGGTCGCCCTCAACGGCGTAGGGCGCGAACGGCCACCAGAACGCGACGTGGCCGTCGGCGGGGGCATAGGTCGGATCGAGTGCGCTGTTGCAGGCGCCGTTGCCCATCAATACGTCGGGGAATTTTTTGTTGGCGCAGTCCTCGAAGCAACTTTGCACCTGATCGATGTCGTCCATGCCGAAGAAGATGTTCCAGGCGCGGTCGATGTCGGGATCGAAGGCGCGCGAGCGATAGATCGGCGGTTTTTTCAGCGCCAGGTGCAGCGTGACGAGGCTGTGGTTGCCCCAGTGCCAGGCGTCGAGCTTCTGGCGCACGGTGTCGGGGAACAGGTTTTCGCCGGTCATGCGCATGGTGGTCGGCGCGTCGATGGCGCTGGCGACGAAGCGCCGGCCCTCGATCGTATCGCCGCTTTTCAATTTCACGGCGCTGGCGCGGCCGCCTTTCACAATGATCTCCTTGACCTCACTGTTGGTCAGCACGGCGCCGCCGGCGGCCTCGACCACCCTCGCCAGCGCTAAGGGCAGGCTGACGGCGCCACCGACCGGCAGCGTGAATTCCATGACGTTGGCGAAGATCAGCGGGAAGACGATGCCGGCGCCCGGCACGCTTTCAGTCGTAATCACGTGCATGTAGGAGGTGAATAGCGTGCGGATGCGGTCATCGTCGAAATGCTTCCTGACGACGCTGAACAGGTCGTGCTGGGCATGCGACAGGAACTCCTTGCCTTCCGGGCCGGACAGGCGGTCGCGCAGCTGATCAATCGGCAGCGGCGCATTGAAGGCGAGAGCGGTGAACAGCGGCCGCATCTTTTGGGCATAGAGATGATGCAGGTCGCGGAACGTCGCGGCGTCGCGTTTGGAGAAACGCGCCAGCGAGGCGCAGGATTTTTCCAGGTCCTTGTGGATGACGACGCAGGTGCCATCGCGGAAGGCGGCGGCCTGCTGCACCGGCGGCTCGATATAGGAGAAGCCGAAGCGATGCAGCTCCAAGTCCCGCAACAGCGGCGCGTGCCTCAACCCCATGAAGAAATTGGCGTGCAGGTTGAAGCGGTAGCCGGGCAACGTCGGCTCCTGCGTCGAGGTGCCGCCGCCGATGTGGGCGTTGCGCTCGATCACCGCGATCTGGAGGCAGGCCTTGGCGAGATAGGCCGCCAAAGTCAGGCCATTATGGCCTGCGCCGATCACCACGCCATCGTAGGTTGACATTGGTTCCTCCCGTGGCAGGCGCGCAATTCGCCAGGCCGCTTGGAAGAGTGTCGGGGAAGACGGCACGCGCCGTCAAGACGTGCTGCTGACAGACTGGCGCCACTTGCGCATGCCGCGCGGGAATGGTGATATCCGGCGACTTGTCCGGCCCGATCGCCTGACGGGCTTGAAACGCCGCTGCATCGATCGGCACGCGGCAACCAGATCAAACCAGGAGAAAGCCATGACCACCGCCTTCACGCCGAACGTCAAGGAGCACGAGGGATTGGGGCCACTGGCCTCGCGCCTGGTCCACGCCGAGGATATGCCTTGGATGCCGATCCGCTTCAAAGGCTGCTATGCCAAGACGCTACTGGTGGACAAGGAATCGGGCATCGCCACGATCCTGATCAAGATGGACCCCGGCGCGGGCCTGCCCGACCATGAGCACGTGCTGATCGAGCAGACCTATATGCTGTCCGGCCGGCTGGTCGACGCCGATGGTCCCGACAAGGGCGTCGGCGCGGGCCCCGGCGACTTCATCTGGCGGCCGGCCGGCAGCCGGCATTCCGTCGTCTCGCCGGAAGGTGCGCTGATGATCGCCATGTTCCAGATCCCCAACAAGTTCTTCGAGAAGGACGGCTCGATCGTCGATCAGGTCGGCGACGACTGGGGCCTGAAGTGGGAGCCGATCCTGAGGCAGAAGGTGGCGTGAGCCTTGCGGCCACGAACGTGACTGGCCGGTCGCGTGTCGCCCAACATGGCAGCGCGACCGGCCCACACTGATTTTAGGCGCGGGAAGCCTCGCCATGATGACCAAGCCTCGCCGTGACGATGTTGTCTACCTGGCACCCTTGGCTTCCAGCAGCGTCAGCATCGCGCGATAGCCGCGGGATTTGGCCATGGCCAGCGGCGTGACGCCCTGCCCATCGGCGAGATTTGGGTTGGCGCCAGCGTCGAGCAACGCCTTGAGGCAGGCCGTGTGGCGTGGTCCGCCGTTGCCGAGCACGATGGACTCGATCAAGGCGGTCCATTTCAGGTTGTTGACGTGATCGAGCGGAGCGCCGGCCGCGATCAGGGCACGCACGACGCCGTCATGGCCCAGGTGCGCGGCGGCAATCAGCGCCGTGCCATCGTAGGGGCTGGTGATCGCCTTGGGGTCGGAGCCCAGCGCGATCGCCAGGCGCACCATGGCCTCGTCGTCGCGCACGGCGGCGATGGTGATGATGTCGTAGCGGCGGCTGTCGAGCGCCTTGGGATCGGCCCCACCCTTGGCGAGTGCGCGCACAGCCTCCTGGTGGCCACCGTGCGCGGCCACGTGCAAGGGCGTGCGAGCATGCCCATCGCGCGCGGTCGGATCGGCCCGCTCAGCCAGAAGGCGCGTGATGCCGGCCGCATCACCCAGGGCCGCGGCCGCGAACAGTCCAGTGTAGCCGGCAATCTCGGATGCACTGGGCGGCACTTGGGCGCGCGCGGGCAGCCAAGCGCCAGGGCCGAGCAATGCGGCAGCCAGCACAATGAACCCTGCTGGAAGAGCGTACCTCGCAGGCCGATAGCTAGATTTCATCATGGAAACTTCGAGCATCATCGGTCGCCACTCCCACGAAAATACTTGCCACAATCTTCTCTGCATGAGCTAAACTTGCAGCATTATTGAAAGTTACACCGGCATTTTGCGCATGTCACAAGCGTCACAAGCCCTCACGCCACCCGAGATCCTGGATGCCGGCCACAAAGCCGAGTCCGACGGACGGATCGCCTATGCGGTGCAGTTCTATCGCCATTTGACCAACTACTATGCCCGCTCGCCTGAGGCAGCTGATGCACGCCAGGCGCTGCATCGGCTCAATGCCTTGTCGGACATAGATGGCGCGGCGGACCAATCATTGTCTCGTGCCGTTGAAGCCGCACGCACGATCGCTCCGACCCGCGCCGCACCGCGGGCCTTCTCGGCACCGACGGTGCGACCGCAGCCTGGTCAGCAGGCTCAGCCCCGGCGTGGCGCCATGGCGCTGCCACCGCCGGCCAAGAGATTTCGGATCGGCCGGGTTCTGGCCCTGCTGATGCTGATCACCGGTGGGCTGACGGCTGCGGCCGGCTTGGCGCTGATTGCCTACGCAATTGTGTTCGGGCTGCACCGCCCGGCGCCAGCGGGCCTCGCACTGATCGGCGCCTCGACGATCATCGCCGGTCCGATCTGCATCGTCGGCGGCCTGTTGATGGCGCTGGCCGGGCAATGCGCATCCGCGATTTTTCGCATGGCCAACGCATCGACTGACCTCGCAGCACTCATGCGCGCCAAGACGCGTCACGACAGCCACGAGGATTAGGGACCACGCGCACGGCCGCCGGGGGCTGATTCGCGCCAGACCAAGCGCTGAATCGCCGCCGTGTTGATAACGGGGACATGATCCGGGGATTGCAAGGTCGGGGGGCTTGCCAAGCCGCGACTCGGTCTAGCTTGCCCGCATGACACAGACCCCCGTCCTCGCGACCGACAAGCTCAAGGCCATCGCCGGTTCCAATGAACCCGTCGATTTCCGCCAGCCGCCGCACAACATCGAGGCCGAGCAGGCGCTGCTCGGTGCGATTCTGATCAACAACGAGACGCACGACCGCGTGTCCGCGTTCCTGCTGACCGAGCATTTCTTCGATCCGCTGCACGCCGAAATCTACGATACGGCGGCCAAACTGATCCAAGCCGGCAAGCAGGCGACGCCGATCACGCTGCGAACGTTCTTCGAGAATGCCGAGCCGATCGACTCGACCCTGACGGTACCGCAATACCTTGGCCGCCTCGCCGCTGGCGCCACCACCATCATCAACGCCTACGACTATGGCCGCACGATCTACGATCTCGCCGTCCGCCGTCAGCTCATCATGATCGGCGAGGAATTGGTCAACACCGCGTTCGACAGCCCGGTCGATCAGCCGCCCGCGATGCAGATTGAAGAAGCTGAGGGCCGACTCTACAGCCTCGCCGAGCGCGGCAAGTATGGTCAGGGCTTCATGGCGTTCGGCTCGGCGCTGACCCAGGCCATCGAGATGGCCAACAATGCCTATCAGCGCGACGGGCACCTTTCGGGCCTGTCGACCGGGCTATCCGATCTCGACAACCGGCTCGGCGGCCTGCAGTCCTCCGACCTGATCATATTGGCCGGAAGACCGAGCATGGGTAAGACCGCCTTGGTCACCAACATCGCCTACAACGTCGCCAAGTCCTACCGCGAGGAGCGCCAGCCGAACGGCACCATCAAGGCGCTCGACGGCGCCAAGGTCGGGTTCTTCTCGCTGGAAATGTCCGCCGAGCAGCTCGCCACGCGCATCCTGTCCGAGCAGGCGGAGATCTCCTCGGAGAAGATCCGCCGCGGCATGATCGACGAGGCCGACTTCGGCAAGCTGGTGCGGGCCTCCCAGGAGATGACCCAGGTGCCGCTGTACATCGACCAGACCGGCGGCATCACGATAGCGCAACTGTCGGCCCGCGCGCGCCGCCTGAAGCGCCAGCATGGGCTCGGCCTGCTGATTGTCGACTATCTGCAGCTGCTGGCCGGCTCGTCGCGGTCGGGCCAGGCCAACCGCGTGCAGGAGATCACCGAGATCACGACCGGGCTCAAGGCGCTGGCCAAGGAGCTGGTGGTGCCGATCATCGCGCTGTCGCAGCTGTCGCGTCAGGTGGAGCAGCGCGACGACAAACGGCCACAACTGTCTGATTTGCGTGAATCGGGCTCGATCGAGCAGGACGCCGACGTCGTCATGTTCGTGTTCCGCGAAGAGTATTATGTTGAACGCAAGAAACCGTCCGATGCGAACGTGGAAGAGATGCTGAAATGGCAGCAGGAAATGGCACTGGTGCATGGCAAGGCCGAGGTCATCGTCGGCAAGCAGCGGCACGGCCCAACCGGCACAGTGCAGCTTGCCTTCGAGGCGCAATTCACGCGCTTCGGCAACCTGGCGCGCGAGTACCAGTTACCCGAGCGACACCAGTGAGGGGGGGAGTAGGTTGGGTTGAGGCCGTCTTCAGGCCGAAGCCCAACGTGGCTGGATCGTCACGCCGTTGGGCTTCGCGCGAAGAGCGCTCAACCCAACCTACGGCGCGGTGCTTCCCATGATCGCGCCGCCATTCGAGTTCGACCACGAACGGATTCCGGCGCGCGCGACCGGCGTCATCGTCATCGATCTCAACCAGATTCGCGCCAACTGGCGAGCCCTGGCCGACATGGTCGCGCCGGCCGAATGCGCGGCAGTGGTGAAAGCGGATGCCTATGGCCTCGGCGCTGCTCACATTATCCCGGCCCTCGTCTCTGAGGGGTGCCGCACCTTCTTTGTCGCGACCGCCGATGAAGCCGATCAGGCGCGGCGGCTGGCGCCACAAGCGGTAATCTACGTGCTGGATGGCAGTCTCGACAGCGCTTTTCTTGCTTCGATCGATGCGCGGCCCGTGCTCAGCGACGAATGGGAGCTGGGGACGTGGTCGACGCGGTGCCAGGTCTCTGGCCAACGCCTTCCAGCGGCTCTACAGATTGAGACGGGACTCAACCGTCGCGGCATGGCGCCGGAAAGACTCGACGGCGCACTGACAAATGTCGAGTTCACACTTGTCATGAGCCACCTCGCCTGCGCCGACGACCCCGCCCATCCGATGAACCGGCAGCAGCTCGACGCATTCAATACCGCGCGCGCCCTGCTTCCTCCCGCACCCGCCAGCCTCGCTGCCTCCGATGGCCTGATGCTCGGCAAGGTCTACCACTTCGAAATGGTTCGGCCAGGCTACGCCCTCTACGGCGGGCAAGCGGTGGGTGCGGCCAGGGCACCAGTCGAACCCGTCGTCCGCGCCTATGCGCGCATCCTGCAGATCAGCGACGTGCAGCCTGGACAGGTCGTCGGCTATTCGGCCACATGGACGGCTCGGATGCCATCACGGATCGCCACCATCGCCGCAGGCTATGCCGACGGCGTGTTCAGACATGCCAGCGGCAGCGATGGCCGGCCGGGCGGCGTGGTCGCCATGAGCGGTAAGCTGTGCCCCATCGTCGGCCGGGTCTCCATGGACCTCGTCACCGTCGACGTCAGTGGCTGTGCTGATGCCGTGGCTTGTTGGGACTCGCCCAATGGCTGGGTCGAGTTGATTGGACCGAACATCACCATCGAGCAGGTTGGCGCCCGTGCCGGCAGCATCGGCTACGAGGTGTTGACGCGACTGGGCCGGCGATTCCATCGGATTTATCTGGGGGAGAGGGCATGACGCATGGCTAAACCCGCCAAATCCTCCTTCGTCTGCCAGAGCTGCGGCGCCGTCTCCAACCGCTGGGCGGGCAAGTGCATCAGCTGCAACGAGTGGAACACCATCGCCGAAGAGGCCAGCGCCGTGGCGCCGGTGCCAGGCTCCGGCCTCACCCGGTCGAGCCGTGGCCGCGCCGTGGCGCTGGAATCGCTCACAGGCAAGAGCGAGGAAGCGCCGCGCTTTTCCACCGGCATGGCCGAGCTCGATCGCGTCACCGGCGGCGGCATCGTACCGGGCTCGGCGCTATTGATCGGCGGCGAGCCGGGCATCGGCAAGTCGACGCTGCTGCTGCAACTGTCCGCCGCCGTCGCCAACGCCGGGCGCCGATCGATCTATTTCTCCGGCGAGGAGGCTACCGCGCAAGTGCGACTGCGGGCCGAGCGGCTGGGGCTGGCCAAGGCGCCCGTGGGGCTAGCCGCGGAGACCAACCTGTCGAGCATCCTGGCGACGCTGTCGGAGGGCAAGCGGCCCGATCTGATCGTCGTCGATTCGATCCAGACGCTGTGGGCCGATGCGCTCGAGGCCGCGCCCGGCACGGTGAGCCAGGTGCGAGCCTCCACGCAGTCGCTGATCCGCTTCGCCAAGACCGCCGGCAGCGCGCTGCTGCTGGTCGGCCACGTCACCAAGGACGGCCAGATCGCCGGCCCGAAAGTGATCGAGCACATGGTCGACACCGTGCTGTATTTCGAGGGCGACAGCGGCCATCCTTATCGCATCCTGCGCGCCGTCAAGAACCGATTCGGGCCGACCGACGAGATCGGCGTGTTCGAGATGGTACAGCTGGGCCTGCGCGAGGTGGCCAATCCGTCCGAGCTGTTCCTGGGCGACCGCGACGCCAAGAGCCCAGGGGCTGCCGTATTCGCCGGCATTGAAGGTACGCGCCCGCTGCTGGTGGAAATCCAGGCGCTGGTGGCGCATTCCGGGCTTGGCACGCCGCGCCGCGCGGTGGTCGGCTGGGACACCAATCGCCTCAACATGCTGCTGGCGGTGCTGGAGGCGCGCTGTGGCGTCTCCTTCTCCCAACACGATGTCTATCTGAACGTTGCCGGCGGGTTGAAAATCACCGAGCCGGCCGCCGATCTGGCCGCCGCCGCCGCCCTGCTGTCGTCGCTCTCAGGTGCCCCACTGCCCGCCGATCAGGTGTATTTCGGCGAGATTTCGCTGTCCGGCGCCATCCGGGCCGCCACCCATATGTCGCTGCGCCTCAAGGAGGCCCAGAAACTGGGGTTCCAGCGGGCCATCGTTCCCGCCGCCGGCGATATCGACGACGCTTCAGCCAAGAAAATGCAGCTTTTCCGCCACGCTCACCTCAAGGAGCTTGCGGCGAAAGTGGAGCCGTGCCAGTGACAATTGGTTACGCGCTCCGTTCGACATGTGCTGCCAATCGGGAACTCTAAGACGATGCTCGGGTTGACGATCGTTGACTTAGCTCTCATTGCCATGGCGCTCTTGTCGGGGCTGCTGGCCATGTATCGCGGCTTCACCCGTGAAGTGCTGTCGATCACCTCCTGGGCAATGGCCGGCCTGGCGGTGCTCTACTTCATTCAGAACCACAAGCGGTTCGCCGAAGAAATGGCCGCACAGATGGGCGCGCCGGTGGCGATCGCCCAGATCGTGCTGGGCGCGGTGCTGTTCTTGCTGGTCCTGGTCGTCGTTCACCTCATCACGGCGCGCATCTCGGATGCCATGCTCGACAGCCGGATTGGCATGATCGACCGCCTCTTCGGCTTCCTGTTTGGTGTTGCCCGCGGTTATCTGATCATCCTGATTGCCTTCATGGGCTACCAGCTCTGGCAACCCAAGGCCGAGCAGCAGTTTGATTTTGTCGCCAAGGCTGCGTCCCGCAACCTGCTGGTGAGTTCAGCCAACGCCTTGCAACCGGTTGTACAGCTCTTCATGGAGAAAGTGCAGAGCAAGACCCGGGGCGAGCAGCCGCAAGGATTCCTCAATCATCCACAACGCGGCGGCGTGACACTGGTGCGAATGACCGACTATCATGTAACTGTCACGAGTGCGCCCGAATCGCACGCTGGCCGGATCATCTGATGATGCAAACGGCGGTGTTGCGCGAGATGTGTACGAAGCGCGGCACGTGCGGGAGACAACCATGGCGACTGATCGGCTCGAACATGATCTGATGTCGCAAGACGCGAACCAGTCGCGCTACCAAGATGATCGCCTGCGCGAGGAGTGCGGGGTATTCGGCATCTTCGGGCACCCTGATGCCGCCGCCCTGACGGCGCTTGGCCTGCACGCGTTGCAGCATCGTGGCCAGGAAGCGGCCGGCATCACCACCTACGAGTCCACCGACAAAGGCGGCCGCTACAACTCCGAACGCCGGCTGGGCCTCGTCGGCGACAACTTCAACAAAGAATCCGTCATTCGCCGCCTCAAGGGCAATATCGCGGTCGGGCACGTGCGCTATTCGACCACCGGCGAACCCATCCTGCGCAATGTGCAGCCATTGTTCGCGGACCTCGATACCGGCGGGTTCGCCATCGCCCACAACGGCAATCTGACCAACGCGCTGACTCTGCGCCGCGAACTGGTCGCCAACGGCGCCATCTGCCAGTCGACCTCCGACACCGAAGTCATCCTGCACCTCATTGCCCGTTCGCAAAAGCGCCGCGTCACCGAGCGCTTCATCGAGGCGGTGCGCCAGATCGATGGTTCCTTCGCCCTGGTGTGCCTGACCGACGATATGCTGATCGGCGCACGCGATCCCATCGGCATTCGCCCCCTGGTGATCGGCCGGCTCGGCGCCTCCTATGTCCTGGCATCGGAGACGTGCGCCCTGGATATCGTTGGCGCCGAGTTCCTGCGCGAGGTGGAGAACGGCGAGATTGTCATCATCACCGAGAGCGGCATCGAGAGCCTGCGCCCGTTCCCGAAGCGTCCGGCCCGGCCGTGCATCTTCGAGTACATCTACTTCGCCCGCCCAGATTCGATTGTCGGCGGCCGCAACGTTTATGAAGTGCGCAAGCGCATGGGCGCTCAGCTCGCGCTGGAGTCACCGTCCGATGCCGATGTGGTCGTACCGGTGCCCGATTCGGGCGTGCCAGCGGCGATCGGCTATGCCCAAACGGCGCGCTTGGCTTTCGAGCTCGGCATCATCCGCAATCACTACGTCGGACGCACCTTCATCGAGCCCGAGCAGCGCATCCGCCAGCTCGGCGTCAAGCTCAAGCACTCGGCCAACGCCGCGGCCGTGCGCGGCAACCGCATCGTGCTCGTCGACGATAGCGTGGTGCGCGGGACGACCTCGCAGAAGATCGTCCAGCTGATGCGCGAAGCCGGCGCGCGCGAGGTGCACATGCGCATCTCCTCGCCGCCCATTGCCCATCCCGACTTCTACGGTATCGACACACCCTCCAAGTTCGAGCTGCTGGCGGCCACCAAGACGGTCGAAGAGATGCGTCAGTTCATCGGCGCCGACAGCCTCGCCTTCCTCTCGGTCGACGGTATCTATCGCGCCATGGGCTTCGACAAGCGCGATGCGCGCAGCCCGCAGTTCACGGATCACTGTTTCACTGGCGAATACCCGACCGCCCTGGTGGATTTCAACGGGACGGAAAACCCGCGCCAGCTCTCGTTATTGGCCGAAGTCAGCTGACCGGAGCCATGCGCCGATGACCGCCTCGAAAATCCTCGCCGGGCGGTTGGCCCTGGTCACCGGCGCCTCGCGCGGGATCGGGCGTGCCGCCGCACGTGCACTGGCCGACGCCGGGGCCCACGTTGTCCTGCTGGCGCGCACCGTGGGCGGGCTCGAAGAACTGGATGACGACATTCGCGCGACAGGTGGCACAGCGACACTGTTGCAGCTCGATCTGCGCAAGTTCGACCGTGTCGACGCTCTGGGACCGACCCTCTACGAGCGCTGGGGTAAGCTCGACATCCTGGTCGGCAATGCCGGCGTGCTGGGACCCATGTCGCCGCTGACGCATGTGACGGAAGATGCCTGGACCCAGGTGCTCGACCTCAATGTCACGGCCAACTGGCGGCTGATTCGCACGCTCGACCCGTTGCTGCAGCGTTCGGATGCAGGACGCGCCGTGTTCGTGTCCTCTGGAGCGGCGGCGGCGCGCAACGCCTACATGGGCCCATATGCCGTCTCCAAGGCCGCGCTCGAGGCGCTGATCAAGACCTACGCCCTCGAAGTGGCCGAGACGCCGGTGCGCGCCAATATGATCAATCCCGGCCCGGTGCGCACAAGCATGCGCGCCAAGGCATTTCCCGGCGAGGATCCCAACACGCTGCCTGAACCAGCCGAGCTGGGCGCGCTGTTCGTCGAGCTGGCCTCGCCGCAGTGCACGGCGAACGGTGAGCTGTTTACGTTCCGTCGCGACGCCGCCATTGCCACGTTCGCACCGGCGTGAGATGGGCGCTCATGCTCGACCGCCGCGACGCGCATCCCGCGCCGGCTGGATGCGAAAGTGTGTGTTGCGGCCGATGCGGTAGGTTTCGAAGTCGGCATGGTCGATGGTGAGGATGGTGTGAATACGCTCGCGCGCCGCCACATGCACCAGCGTAGCATCGGCGAAGTCCATGGGCCGGTCAGAATAGCGGCGCATGAGATCTTCCAGAAGCGGCATGTCGGCCTGGACGATGTCGGCGACTTCGACAACGCCCGTCGAGAACAGCTGCCATACCAGATCTTTGCGCCATCGATCCTTGCGGACAAAGTGGAACAGCTCGGTAGCGACGGCGGTCGTGGTGATGAGCGGCTTCTCGACGTCGCCGAGCAGGTTCCTGCAGACGGCATGCCAACTGTCTCTGGGACTGACGGCAGCCAGCAGGACACCGCTATCAATCAGCACGCGGCGGGCTCCCGCGGGCCTTTTGTTTTGTCAGCAGATGCCCCCGGTATCCCTTGCGAATATTCTCGTTCGTCGCTGACGGAGAGGGAGGGCCGTCAGATCGCTGCTGCTCGACCTGGCGGAAAACCTCGTCCAATGCCGCATTGATGCGAGCTTGCTTGGCCTCGTCGGTCTCGATCGGTGTTTTCTTGCCCAGCCATGCGCGAACAGCCTGGGCCAGGAGGTCCGCGACGCTCACCTTCTCCGCGCGCGCCGCCGCCTCGAGCTCGGCCTTGAGCTCGGGGGTCAGACGCCAGCTGTAGACTTCGCTCTTGCTCATGCATCACAGTGTAGTGCAACGGCACGGAAAATTCAACGCGCACGCCGCGCGTCGAATTCCCTCACTGCCCTGGCGTCGCGCGCCGACAGGTCCGGAAACGCGGAGTCGGAGCCGACATCCTGGGTGATGCGCCAGGAGCGCGCGCATTTCTTGCCCTCGGCCCGTTTCGACACCACGGCGACGCCCGGCACCTCCGGCAAGGTGAAGGCATCCGCGGGCGGCGGCGACTTCAATAGGGTCGCGCCGCTGGTGATGCACACTTCGGCAAGATCGAGTTCACCAAGCGCCTTGAGGATGCCGTCGTCGGTGACATGGACGATCGGCGCAGCCTCCAGCGAGGAGCCCATGCGCTTTGCCGCCCGCTCGATTTCCAGCGCGCCGGTAACCACGCTTCTGACACGGCGGATCACGTCCCAGCGCTCGGCGAGCCTGTCATTGCGCCAGCCCTTCGGGATCAATGGAAAGGTCTGCAGATGCACGGAGCCGTCGGCATGCGGCGTGCGCGTCAGCCAGGCCTCCTCGGCGGTGAAGGACAGGATCGGCGCCAGCCAGGTTGCCGTGCAGCGGAAGATCTGCTCGATCACCGTCAGCGCCGCCTTGCGTGTGTTGCTCGAGATCGGCTCGCAGTAGAGCGCGTCCTTGCGCACGTCGAAATAGAACGCCGACAGGTCCGTGTTCATGAACTGCGCGAGATGACCCACCACCTTGCGATAATCGTAGGCGGCATAGGCTGAGCGAATGTCGGCATCGAGCACGGCCAGGCGATGCAACATCAGCCGCTCCAGCTCCGGCATCTGCTGGATCTCGATCGTATCCGTTGCCGGATCGAAGTGGGCGAGCGCCCCCAGCATCCAGCGCAGCGTGTTGCGCAGCTTGCGGTAGGTCTCGACAAACGTTTTCAGGATTTCCGGCCCGATCCTGAGATCGTCGGAGTAGTCGGAAGCGGCCACCCACAGGCGCAGGATGTCGGCGCCGGATTTGGCCATCACCTCCTGCGGCGCCACGACGTTGCCGAGCGACTTCGACATCTTCAGCCCCTTCTCGTCGAGCACGAAGCCGTGCGTCAGCACCACGTCGTAGGGCGCGCGCGCGCGCGTGCCGCAGCTCTCGAGCAGCGAGGAATGGAACCAGCCGCGGTGTTGGTCCGAGCCTTCCAGATACATGACGCGGTCGTATGGCTTGCCCGCCTCCGGCGGGACTCCACCGTCGCCCTTGCGCTTGATGCCGGCGAGGGACGGGAAATGCTCCGGGTCCTCCAGCGTGAAGGCGTGCGTGGAGCCGGAATCGAACCAGACGTCGAGGATGTCGGTGACCTGCTCCCACTGGGTGGGATCATCGACGAGGCCTTGCAGAAAGCGCGCGGCGGCGCCTTTTTCGAACCAGGCATCAGCGCCACCCTTGGCGATGGCCGACGTGATGCGGGCCATCAGCTCTGGTGATTTCGCGAATTGCGGGCCGGGAATCACCTCGGCCGTCTCCTTGTGCACGAACACGGTGATCGGCACGCCCCAGGCGCGCTGGCGCGAGATCACCCAGTCTGGCCTGGCTTCGATCATGCCGCGGATGCGGTTCTCGCCGGAAGCGGGCACCCACTCGGTCTGCTCGATGGCGCCCAGCGCGATCTGGCGCAGCGTGGGGGCGTTGTGGCCGTGTTTGGGGTCAGACCCTGCGACCAGAGCCTTGTCCATGGCGATGAACCACTGCGGCGTATTGCGATAGATCACCGGCTTCTTCGAGCGCCAGGAGTGCGGATACTGATGCTTCAAGCGGCCGCGCGCGATCAGCGCGTTGGCAGCTTGAAGCGCCTTGATGACGGCGTCGTTGGCGTCGCCCTTGTCGCCGTTGGGCTTCAGCACGCGCTTGCCCTCGAACCCCGGCGCTTCCTTGGTGAGGGCGCCATCGGCATCGACGGTGAAGGGGATCGCCGTATCGATATCGCGCACGGCGAGCGCGCGGCCGTTCGCCATCCAGATCTGATAGTCGTCGGTGCCGTGCCCAGGTGCGGTATGCACGAAGCCGGTGCCGGTGTCGTCGGTGACGTGATCGCCGTCGAGGAGGGGCACATCGAAGTCGTAGCCGCCGAGGTCGGCGAGTTGGAGAGGATGGGCGCAGACAGCATCGCGGAGAAGTTCCGGCGTCACCGGGACCGGTAGCATTTTGTAGCCATCGGCCTCGACCTTGGCCGCTTTCATCACGTCAGCCACCAAATTGCAGGCAACTACAAATCGATCGCCTGGCTTAGCCCAATTTCCTGCCGGAGCCGCGGTTACTTCGTACAGCCCATAAGCAATCTTCGAGGAGAAGCTGATTGCGCGATTGCCGGGGATCGTCCAGGGCGTGGTTGTCCAGATAACGACGCTTGCGCCGAGCAACGGATGACGCGGCGCTCGCTTTGGACTTTCGGTCCCGCGCGGGGTTGCTGGGATCAGCATCGGCTGCTCAACCACCGGAAACTTCACCCACACCGTATCGCTCTGATAATCCTCGTATTCGACCTCGGCTTCCGCCAGCGCGGTCTTCTCGACCACCGACCACATCACCGGCTTCGAGCCGCGGTAGAGCAGCCCGTTCATGGCGAACTTCATGATCTCGCCGGCGATGGTCGCCTCGGCATGATAGGCCATGGTCGAATAGTAGTTCTGCCAATCGCCGACGACGCCGAGGCGCTTGAACTCCTCGCGCTGCACGCCGATCCAGGCTTCAGCGAAGTCGCGGCACTCCTTGCGGAACTCGTTGACCGGCACCGCGTCCTTGTTGCGGCCCTTGGCGCGATACTCCTCCTCGATCTTCCACTCGATCGGCAGGCCGTGGCAGTCCCAGCCCGGCACGTAGTTGGAATCAAAGCCCAGCATCGACTGCGACTTGGTGACGAGATCCTTGAGGATCTTGTTCAGCGCGTGCCCGATGTGGATGTTGCCGTTGGCGTAGGGCGGACCGTCATGCAGCAGGAACTTCGGCCGCCCCTTCGCGGTCTCGCGCAGGCGCTCGTAGAGCTTGATCTCGTCCCAGCGCTGCAACAGCTTGGGCTCGAGCTCAGGCAGCCCGGCGCGCATGGCAAAGTCGGTCTTCGGCAAGAACAGCGTCTCGGACCAGTCGCGGCCCGTCGCTGTGTCCGTCGCGGCCAAACTTTTAGCGGATGTTAGGCCGCGGTCATCCTGTGGCATTTGAATGTGCTTTCGCTGCGTTGCGGCAGAGGTTTAGCAACGCGAGCGTGGCTGGTCCAGCGGCGCGGATCGGTGCTTGTTCAAAGTGCGCCAATATCGACCGAATGTGCTGGTAGGTGCCGACGAGCGCGCGCCCCTACCTGACCGTCTTGCGCGCCAGCACCAGGTTGTCGAACACCAGGTTGATGGTCCAGATCCAGCGCGCACCGGAGAAGGCCTCGGGGTAGCGCCAGTAGCCGGTGAGCGTGGTCACGCCGACATCCTCGTCGGTGTACTCGTAGGCGCGCGGCCAGTTCGCATCGTCGAAATTCACCGCCATCCAGTTGTCCGGGATCGGGTAATGCACGGCGAAGCAGTATTCCTTGCACGTGGGGAGCTTGGCGATGGGATGCACGCGGCCGAGCTTGCTGGTGTCGTGGATATAGCCTTTCTCGATCACGTCGTCGGGATGCTGCAGCGGCCCGATATAGAACGATTGCGCCTTCCAGGAGCTGTCGGTCACGGTGCCGTCGGAGAACTTGGCGATGATGCCGCCGTCGCCCGAATGCCAGTCGTTGTTCGGCATCTTCTCCATGCCGAGGCCGAGCTTCTCCTCCCAGTCCACCAGCAGGAATGCGTAGGTGTAAGGCTTCTTCACCTTGAAGCGGACGATCTGCGAGTTGAACGGCGTGAATGGGACGGGATCAACGCCGATCAGCTTGCCGTTGACGTACAGCTCGTAATAGTTGTCGCCGATGATGAAGCCGGTGACCACCTCGCCGTCCTTGTCGATCTCGACGATCGGCACGTCCTCGATCTTGACGTCGGCGAGCTTCTGCGGCGTCACCTTGTTGCATTCGTTGAACAGGTCGGGGACTTTTGGGGCTGTCTGGAAGTTGGTCTTCGCCGGCACCGTCAGCACGGTTCCGTCCTTGGCGGTGATGGTGCCGACGGCGCTGATGCGGTGGTTCGTGACCTTTTCCGCGTATTTGAACAGGTCGGTGATCACCGTGGTTGCCAGCCCCTGCGTGATGATGCGCTTGGCCGGCGGATTGGCCGGTGCATGCGGCATCTGCTGCGCCAGGGCGAGCGACGGCATCATGACGGCCGCGACGGCGATAGCCTTGAGCGCGGCGCTCAGGCCGCGAGTGAATCTCAACACGGAAACCTCCCTCGAACGTCTTGTTGCCATCTTGGACCATTGGGCGCGGCGCGCTTCAACCAGCCGTTCCGGCGCGGATGCTAGTTCAGGAACGGTCTCGGTGCCAGGATTTCGTGCAAGGTGGGCGTCGGCGGCGCGGCGCACTCAGCCGCCGAGTGGCGTCCAGCGATAAATTTCGGCAAGTGGCATCGAAGCTCCGCGGCCAAGGGCCGTGAAATCAAGCACGTCCGCAAGACGATCGAGGGTGACGCCCTGCCATTGCGTGCCGCGGTCGAAGCGCGTTACGGACACCGCCCTCTGCGAGACGGTGACGTAGTGCCGGCAATTCGGAATGCTGGCATAGACGCGCCGCCGCCACGCCTGGTCGACTTTCGTGTTGCTGCGCGACAGCACCTCGAACAAGACCAGCGCGTCGTCGGTCACCGGCGAGGGTTCGCCAGAAATCGCGTGCTCGAGCACCATCACGTCCGGTTGAGGCAGGCTGTTCGTGGCTAAAGGAGTCTGGGTGCCAATCCCCAGCAGCGGCGTCCAACTCGCAGCGGTCTCGAGCTTGATGCGGCCGAGCGCGGAGCCGATGTTGAGCGTAATCGTTTGATGCCAGTTCGTCGGCGATGGGTTCAAGACCGGCCTCCCCTCGATCAGCTCCCAGCGCTCCTCCTGCGGGCGCGTCTCGGTGAAGGCGAGAAACTCCTCGACCGTCATCTGCTGCTCGAACGGCAGCGCCGGCTGCATCTGTCAAGCTCCATGCAAGGGCGATTGCAGGGTAAAGTAGCAGGCAGCCGTCGGGCAGCCAAGCGATGTCCATTGCCCCAGGGGTTCGGCCGATCCCTCACATCGTCAACACGATCTTGCCGACATGGCTGTCCTGCTCCATGCGCCGGTGGGCATCGGCGGCCTGGGCCAGCGGGAATGTCGAATCCATCACCACCTTGACCCGGCCATCGGCGAGCATCGGCAGCACGTTCTCCTGCAGCGCGCGGGCGATGCCTGCCTTCACCGCATTGGAGCGGATGCGCAAGGTGGACCCGGTCAATGTCAGCCGCTTCAACATGGCGCGTCCCAGGTCGACCTGCACGGCCGAGCCCTTCTGGAAGGCAATGTTGACGATGCGCCCGTCCTCGGCCGCCGCGCGTATGTTGCGATCGACATAGTCGCCGCCGACCATGTCGAGGATGACGTTGCACCCGCGGCCCTCGGTCGCGGCTTTGACAGCCTCGACGAAGTCCTCGCGCGAGTAGTCGACGGCGCGGTCGGCGCCAAGTTTCAAGCAGGCGGCGCACTTCAAGGGGGAGCCGGCGGTGGCGATGACCTTGGCCCCGAAAGCCTTGGCAAGCTGGATGGCGGTAACGCCGATGCCACTGGTGCCGCCATGCACCAGAAACCAGTCGCCGGCCTTCAATCCGCCGCGCTCGAACACGTTGTGCCAAACCGTAAAGAACGTCTCGGGCATGCCGCCGGCTTCGGTCAGCGAAAGATTGGCGGGAACCGGCAGTGCCGCGCCCTCCTCGGCGCTGCAATATTCGGCATAGCCGCCGCCGTTGACCAGCGCCATGACCTTGTCGCCAATCTTATAGCGGGCCACGCCGGCGCCAATCTCCGCCACCTCGCCGGCAATCTCCAAGCCGAGGATCTCGGAATGGCCCTTGGGCGCGGGATAGAGGCCCTTCCTCTGCAGCACATCGGGCCGGTTGACGCCGGCAGCAGCCACTTTGACGAGCATCTGGCCCGCACCGGGGCGGGGCGCAGGCATCGTCAAAGCCACCAGTAGCTCGGGTCCATCCTTGCCCGGGATGGCCTTGCCGGGAATGGCGATGGCAGTCATGCTGTCGGGATGCGCGGTCATTGGCCTCTCCAGGTCTTGCACGTCAAGGCGCTGTGATGCCCGACCTGCGACGCCGACACAAGATGCGCCTAAACCGCGCCAAGAGGAGGCTGAACCATGGATTGGGACGACATCCGCCCGAAGCCCAAGCCTGCCATCACGCTCGGCGAACCGCTGGCCAGTCTTGGCATCTCCGAACTCCAGGCACGCATGACAGCGCTCAACCAGGAGATCGAGCGGGTGCAGGCGGAGCTCGCCAGCAAGCGCGCGCACGAAGACGCAGCCGCGGCGCTCTTCAAGCGGTGACGGCACGCCCTAGAGCATTTTCCACCAAAGTGGGCGCCGGTTTGGCGTAGAAAATGCGACAAACAAAGGACGAGTGCCACGAATTGATGCACGCTTTACGCTTTTTTAGGCATGACGGCGTAGCGTTGCCGATATCCAGTTACCTGGATCTGGAGCGGCTCACGCTGCTCTGTTTGACTCCTCCCTGTTAATGACTGAGCCGCCACCACCGGGGCGGCTCTTTTTTTGCATGGGCCCTGCCAATGCCTGTGCACATCGTCAAGCAAATCGCTCGGATCGTCGATCATGCCCGCGAATTGCCCCTTTTTGGGTCGATCTCTTAACTTTGTCCTGAGAAAGTTGAGGCATCGTTCGTGGTTTCGAGGGACTTTAGCAGCGTATCAAGGTGCGTCATGGAAAATGAGTTCTGTCTGTTGAGTGAGGCTGGCGTGACGATTTCATTCGGGGAGCGCTTCCAGGCGTCCGAGCAATTCGACGCCGTGTTCAAGGAAGGTATGGGGCTGGTCGAGCGGACCGCGTCCTACCTCGACGGAGAAGGCCGGAAAGGGGCCAAAAAGCTCGCGCCGCAGATCAGCATGCTCTACGCGACCGAGAGCATGCGGCTGACCACCAGACTGCTGGAAATGGCATCCTGGCTGCTGATCCGACGCGCCTTCAAGGAAGGCGAGATCACCGCCGAGGAGGCGCGCGTCAAGCGGCAACGCCTCAAGCTGAAGACGCTCGGGCGCCCATCACACGTGCGCTCGTTCCATGAGCTGCCGTGTGGATTGAGGGAGCTGATCGAGCACAGTTGTGCAATGCAGGATCGGATCATCCAGCTCGACAAGGCGATGATGCTCGATGCGGAGGCTGCCGCCGAAGACGAGGCGCCGCCGGCGATCAATCCGGTCATCGCCCAGATGACGTTGCTGCAGTCCGCATTCAGGCGCTGACGTCCGGGCCCAAGCGGAAAGTCCCGGCTTGCGCTGCCTACGCCCTTTTCCGAGGCTGTCCGCTGTCGGCCGTAGCCTATGTCATAAGCGGGCGTGATCGAGACGGGTTCGGCCGGGGTCAGACCCTACTTTCTTGCCAGCCTCCGGCGGGACGCGTCTGCAACGAAAGAAACGCGCCAAGACCTCGGCGCCGGGCAAACTGCCCAGGTCCACCCATGCACATTCCCCTGCTTTTGGCATGTAACGTTATAACGTTGCACCGCGAAAGGCAGGGGCTACAATTGCATCGGCGGGCGACTGCTTTGGTCAACGAGGGTCAGTGCAGCTTGAGTTCGGCTGACCCCATGCGCGCCCGGGCGCGACCCAACGGGGAAAAGCGTGCGGAGCGCTCCGTGCCGCGCTCCAAGTCAGCCACGATGAGGTCGATGCCGCTGACGGGGGTGCGCCCGCTCAGAACATGCCTTCGAACTTCTTCTTGAAGCGCGACAGGCGCCCGCCGCGATCGCTCAGCCGATGCTCGCCGCCGATCCAAGCCGGATGCGACGAGGGGTCGATATCGAGCTGCAGCGAGGCCCCTTCCTCGCCATAGGTCGAGTACGTCGTGAACTCGGTGCCGTCGGTCATCACCACCTTGATTTGGTGGTAATTGGGATGGAAATCGGCAACTTTTTTCATGGCGCGGTCCTTCACGAAGCGCTGACATAGCTTGCATCCGGCCCCATGTGGGAATTGCCGGGCACGCCCTGGTCTGTTGGGAACTGGCCGCCCGTATAGCGGAAGGCTGATCGACGTGCAACAACCGCCCCTCTCTCAATCACCCCTCTCGATAGCCGATGCACGCTTGTAATAGATACGCAATAAGCGTACATGTTTCTTAACATCGAGTGCGATGGGCCGCATTCATGGCTTGGCTACCAAAGCAGATTGGCGACATCACGCTCGAATCGGACATGTCGGCAGGCGACACCGTGACGATCCGTGTGGCTACGCCTGCCGGCGAGGTCAGCATCATGGCCGACATCGATCTCAACGGGCGCTGTCTGCTGGTCAGGGGTGCGCACATACACAGCGACAGCGGCGCGAACTCGATTGGAATTGCCAATCTGCGGCTCATTGCCGAGGCCGTGTTGGAAAGGATCGACTGCGATGAAGCAAGAGTTGAAGGCGCGTCTCGCACGACTGGGGCAAGGCCGGGGCATATCCCGCGTCCACTCCGGTTCGCCCGCCGACCTCGTTCTACGACCGGCTGACGGCCTCGCCAGGGTCAAGACGATCTCGGCGATGGAGGCCCTTGTCCGTCGCGGCATGGCGCTGCTCAAGGCCAAGCGGGCGATCGAGGTCATGGTGGAGCACGGCGAAGTGGTGGTGCATGTGCCAACCATCGAGAGTCTTGGAGCGTTGGCGGGCGAGTTGTGCATCGCTGGCGTCGCAGCCAAACGGCTGGCGCACACCGCCGTCGACGTGAAGGCCATCCGCGCCGGACTCGGACTTACACAAGAGCAGTTCGCCTTGCGCTTCGGACTCGATATCGACGCACTGCAGAACTGGGAGCAGGGCCGCTGTATGCCCGACAAGCCGGCGCTCGCTTATCTGCGCGCCATCGCCGCGGCCCCGCGCGAGGTCGCGGCGGCGCAGGAAGGGGAGATGGCTTGAGAGCAAGTCGGCGCGCCGCGTGACATTCCTCAATCGCTTGCGATACTCTGCCCGGGGCGGTCGGCAGGGGCTCGATGCCGCCGGAAACGGGGCGCATCATGCTGATTGTCGATAGCCAGGTGCATATCTGGGAGAACGCCAAACTCGGCGCCCATCATCGGCAGATATCAAACTACACCAAGGACGACCTGCTGGCCGAGATGGACTTGGCCGGCGTTTCCGCGGCGATCATATGCCCGCCGTTTTCGCTCGAGGAGGTCAACACGCTGGCCTCGCAAGCCGCACAGCAACACCCCAAGCGCCTGGCCGTGATGGGGTTTTTCCAGATCGACAAGCCGGAAAGCCGCGCGGCCATCAAGACCTGGAAATCGCGGCCCGGCATGCTCGGCTTGCGCTTCGTTCTGAGCCAGCCGCACCAGAAGACCTGGTGGACTGACGGCACGATGGACTGGCTGTGGCCAGCGGCGGAGCGCGCCGGGTTGCCTGTCGGCCTGCTCGCCAGCGACAACCTGCCGGCACTGGGCAAAGTCGCCGAGCGCCATCCCGGCGTGAAATTCCTGATCGACCATCTCGGCCGCATCTTCGGCACCAAGGACGAGGCCGCGTTCGCCAACCTGCACGAGCTGCTGGCGCTGGCGAAATTTCCCAACGTCGGCGTCAAACTGTCGGGCGCACCGAGCAACTCCAGCGCCGCTTACCCCTATCGCAACATCCATGAGCCGATCCGGCGCATTTTCGACGCGTTCGGGCCGACCCGCTGCTTCTGGGGAACCGACATCACGCGCATGCCGTGTTCCTATCGCCAGTGCGTGACGATTTTCACGGAAGAATTGCCGTGGCTAGAGGGGCGTGACCTCGAACTGGTGATGGGCCGCGCACTGTGCGATTGGATCGGCTGGAAACTCGAGGGCTAGAGCATTTTCCGCCAAAGTGGGCACCGGTTTGGCGTAGAAAATGCGACATACAAAGGACTAGAGCACTTTCCCCTGATTCAATTCGAGTGGAAAGCGCTCTAGTACCCGCCGTCAGAAATGAGTGAGTCGGGAAATCCATCAACGCCGTCATGCCGGCGGCGGCCGGCACCCACGCTTGCTGGCAGCGCATACGGCCCACTCGACGAAAGACGGTGCGTACAGCTTGTGCATCGCCCCATCTCACACGCACCGTTCGCTGCAGCCTGTCGTGGGTCCCGGCCGTCCATGTGCAGCATGGCTCCGCCATGACGCCGGGATGACGGCGGTGGGTGTGTTAGCCATTTGTGATTCCGGGTACTCGTGTGGTCGACGAAACCGCAGCGTCCGCGCCGGACCCCGCCCATTGATTGGGCGCCGGGCTGTCAAAAACTGGAACCACGCAGTAGACATAGCGACATGGGAGCCTGAGACCCCTCAGCACCACGCTCGATCCTTGGGAGAGGACTACGCCATGGCCGACGTCAAAATTCTGGGCACCATCGCCCTCAAAGGCGTGCTGAGCGAGCACGCGCCCGCATTCAAGACCGAGACGGGCTTCGATCTCTCGTACGTCTGGGGTCCGACTGGCACCGTCTATGACCGCTGCCGCGCGGGCGAAGCCCACGACGTCCTGATCGCCGTGCCCGATGCCATCGATACCATGATCGCGGAGGGCCATGCCGTGCAAGGCTCGCGCATCGACGTGACAAAATCCGTCGTCGGCATTGCGGTCAAAGCCGGCGCGCCGCGCCCGAAGATCGCCACTGTCGAGGACGTGAAGGCGGCGCTGCGGGCCGCAAAAACGGTCGCCTACACCGATCCAGCGACGCAGGCCGCCAGTGGGATACACGTTGCCAAGCTGCTGGCCGACTGGGGCATGACGGAGGAAATCAACGCCAAGACCAAATTCGGACGCGGCGGCCCGGTCGCCGAGTTCCTGGTGACGGGCGAGGCCGAGATCGCCGTGCAGCAGTTGTGCGAGCACATGCTGGTCAAGGGCGTCGACGTGGTCGGGCCGGTACCGAATGAGATCCAGCGCGTGTCGACCATGTCGGTAGCGCTCGGCGCCAAGTCGCAGAACGCGGCCGGCGCCAAGGCCTTGATGGCCTGGCTGGCCGACCCCATCGTGCATCCCATACTGCGGCGTCACGGACTGTTCGCGCTGCACGAGGTGTGAGATCGGCTGCAGGTACTCCCCATGGGCAGCGCGATGGCCGCGGTCACGCCGAGAGCGAGGACGGAATACCGTGGGCGGCTTGACATCGCATTGCGGGCGTCATCCATGTCTCGCGCAAGACATCGACCAAGGTCGGCACTGCCATGTCAACCCTGATGCCGCTTGCCGACATCGCCAAGTTGGCCTTCCGCATGAGCTGCCAGCCCATTCTGTTCATGGGCAAGCGTGCCGCCCGCTATCGCGCCGCGGGTCTAAGGTCGGTGAACGAACTCCCGGTCTGCCACATCACATCGCATGCCGTTGGCCCCGCCTGCGGGCCGATGTGCGCGATCACGACCCGCTGGAGCCTGGAGCATGTCGCCAGCTACCGCGCAGCCGGCGGCACATGGCAGTTCAAGCCATGGCTTGGCACCGCGTGCGCCATTCCTCTGGCCGATTTCGGCAACTATGCGGGCTATTCCAGCGCCGTCGGCGCGCGCACGGGCGATGCCATCCACCGCTCCTGTAAAAAGGCGCGGCGACGCGGCTATACCACCGAGTTTTTCCATCCGCCCTATCTGCGCGGCAGCATGATCGAGATTTTGGGCTCCAAACGCTTCCGCTCGGGAGGGTTGGTGCCGTATGGGTTGCTCGGAAGGCCATCCAGCGAGCGGGACCACGGTCATGTTGCAGGCTACCGGCCGCTCGAGCCTTGTCCACTGCATTGGACCCTGCACTGGGGCGTTTTCGACACCGGCGGGGCAGCGAATGGCTCTGCCGCACAGGCGAATTGGCGCCTGGTTGGCTTCATCAAGCTGCGCCGGCTCGGCAGCCTCGTGCACGCCTTGCAGATCATGGGGCATGGCGATCATATGCCAGCAGGCATCAATGATCTGATGCACATGGAGCTGATGCGCTGGCTTTACGAAAACCCGCATGGCCACAGCGGCGGCGTCACGCATTACATGTACGGCGCCTTGGAGCACGCCGGAAATGGCCTGCTTGCCTGGAAATTGCGGCGCGGATTCCTACCGATGCTGGTCACGTTAGACGGACTTTGAGGGTGGTGTCGGCAAGGTTGCATCAGAGGCCGTGGTGCTGTTCATCGGCCTGCTGAAGTGTGCACGCAAGCCGGCGGCGATCGACGATTGCCCAGCCCCGGCGCAGAGCAAGGCCGCGGCTTTCACGCAGGGCCGCACCAAGATCGCCCAGAATGACCGGTAAGCTGGCGTCTCCTCGCCAATTCCGTAGGCCTCGACCTTCTCGTTCTCCGCCGTAACGAGCGTGCCCGAAAACCTGTCCCAGATCGAAAGTGTCACGCCCATATTCTTGTCCCAGTGCCGCGCCTCGGCGGAATGGTGGATCTGGTGCATGGCCGGGCTGATGATCCAGCGCTCCACGGTTGGATGGAAGGCGACCCAGCATGGGCTGTGGCGCAACACACCGCCGAAGATGTTGACTGCAAATAAGAAGACGTTGGCTCCCGCCACCGTTATCGGGGTGAGCTTGTGGCCGGCCAGGGCAATGAATATGCCGTTGACGATGCCAAGACTGACCGCGATGACGGCGGATGCCAGCACGGTCTCGACCGGATGAAATCGCTCGGAGGTGGCAAAATTCAACACCTCTGCTGAATGGTGAACTTTGTGGAACTCCCACAAAGCCGGCACGCGATGGAAGATGTAGTGCGTGCCCCACTTCAGAGCATCATCGACGATGAATAGCGTCACCGTCAGCAGCCCGGCATAAAACACGGCCATAGTGTCCGTCGCTTGTCCGGCAACACCGACCGCAACGAGCAGGCCGGAGACTTGCGTCGCGACCCAGCCGATATTGACCACCGCCCAGGACATGATGGAAATGGTCAGTGCCGGCCGCAGCATCAGCAGCAGATAATCGTTGCGCGCGCTGGCGCTCCACCAGGTTTCGCGGTCGAAGAGCGCCGCCCAGCCGCGTTCGTCCCGACGCCCATAGGCACAGACGAACCAGGCCAGCACCAGACCCGTCAGCACATAAAGCCAAAAGTAGCGCGAGGCGCCGTCATTCAGGAATTCGTGCAATGGATAAAGCACGACCAAGACCGGCCTGAAGATGGAATTTGAGATATCCTGCAGCACTGCTCGCCTCGACACTCGATCTGCTGACCGGTGAAGACTAGACGAGGCAGAGTGAAAATCAGCTTAAGCTGCGATGCTGCTTCCCCGCTTGCCTGGTTGTCAGTCGGTAGATCCAGCACTATTTTGGAACGGTTCTAAAGATTACGGCAATGCTCTCACGATGAGGCCGTCCCTTGCGCACATTCTCAGAACTCACCGAGAAAGAAATCCTGGCGCTCGCCATCAGCCTGGAGGAGGAGCACGGCCGCATCTACGCGGAGTATGCCGATGGCCTCAAGGACAGCTACGCGGCCTCCGCCAAGGTGTTCACCGAGATGGCCGAGGAGGAAAATGAGCATCGCCGCTGGCTGATCGACTTGTTCCGGCAGAAATTCGGCGAACATATCCCGCTCATTCGCCGCGTCGACGTGCGCGGTTTCATCAAGCACGAAGCCATCTGGATGGTCCGCCCGCTGGGCCTCGATGCCGTGCGCAAGCAGGCCGAGGCCATCGAGTACGAGACCCGCAATTTCTACGAGCGGGCGCTGGAGCGCATTTCGGATGCCTCGATCCGCAAGCTCGTTGGTGATCTGGCCGCCGCCGAGCGCGAGCACGTCGGTCTGGCGCAGAAGCTGGGGCAGGAGCACCTGACACTGGATGTCCAGGCGCAGGAAGCAGAAACGCAGCGCCGGATCTTTGTATTGCAGATCGTGCAGCCCGGCCTCGTCGGCCTCATGGACGGCTCCGTTTCAACGCTGGCGCCGTTGTTCGCCGCCGCGTTCGCCACGCACGATCCTTGGCAAACCTTCCTGGTTGGAACCGCAGCCTCGGTCGGCGCCGGCATTTCGATGGGCATGGCCGAGGCCATGTCGGACGACGGTGCCTTGACCGGCCGCGGTCAACCCTGGCTGCGCGGCGTCATCACAGGGCTCATGACGACGATCGGCGGCATCGGCCACACCCTGCCCTACCTTATTCCCAACTTTCGGGTGGCGACCACGCTGGCCATCATCGTCGTGATGATCGAGCTATGGGCCATTGCCTGGATCAGGGCCCGTTACATGGACACCAAATTCCTGCGCGCCGCCTTCGAGGTCGTCGTTGGCGGCTTGATCGTGTTTGCAGCGGGGATATTGATCGGCAATGCGTGACGGCGCGGTCGGGGTCAGACGCGTCCCGCCGGAGGCCGGCAAGAAATTGGGGTCTGAAACGAAAGAAACGCGCCAAGACCTCGGTACCGGGCAAACTTCCCAGGTCCGCCCAAGCACATTGCTCTGCCTTCTGCATGTAACGTTATAACGTTGCACCACAGAGGGCAGGGTTTGCAATTACATCGGTGGGCGACGGCTTTCGTCATCGGGGTCAGCGCAGCTGGTGAGCGGCTGACCCCGACCCCTCGGGTCTGGCCCGCGGATCCCCTATGACTTGAAACTCGGATCGATGCCGTCGAGCAGGCGCATATAGGCAGGCCAGTCGGCGCCACCGCGGCCGGCATCGTGGCTCTCGAACTGCTTGGCGGTCTTTTCGCACACCGCTGGCGGGATCTCGATCAGCTCCGAACCGGTGGCTTCCAGACGCAACTGGATGGCGGCCGCGCTGTTCAGATACTTCATCAGGATGAAGGCTTCGCGCCCCGACTTGCCGACGGTGACCAGACCGTGGTTGTGCATGATCAGCGCCCGGTTCTGCCCCAGCGCCTTCAGGATGCGTTCGCGCTCGCCGAAGTCTTCGGTGATGCCCTCGTAAGGGTGATAGCCGACGCGATTGTAGAACCGCACCGCCTGCTGCGACACCATGCGCAAACCGTGCTTCAGGCCAGCAATGGCCATGCCGGTATCGCCGTGGACATGCACCGCGCACGTGATATCGGGACGGCCCTGCATGAGGCCGCCATGCAGCGTGAAGCCCGGACGGTTGATGCCAGCACTCTCGTCCAAGTCCTTGCGGATGTCGACCTTGACGAGATTGGAGGCGGTCACCTCGTTCCACATGTCGGCATGCCGCTTCATCAGCATCATGTTCGGCTCGCCCGGCACGCGCATCGAGCAGTGGTTATAGATCAGCTCGCCCCAGCCCGCCTGGTGGCAGAGCCGGTAGACCGCGGCGAGGTCGACGCGTGCGGCCCACTCTTCGGGTGCGATGCCGACGGGGATGGTGGACGATGGCCTAACGTGCTCGTTCATGGTTTTTTCCTCTGTATACTGTCTTGTTTATCTCGTGGGGGTCGACCCTTGCTGTTCCAGCGCTACTGGCGCTTACTTTATCAGGCGCGTCAGAACCACGATCGCGCTGAGAACGAACATGGAGATGGCGCCGCCGTACTGAAGCGCGCGCAACTGCGCCCGCAGCGCGTGCATGTCGTCCCGAAGCCGAAGCTCGAGCTGCGACAGTTTAGAGTCGATACCCGACTCGAGCTGCGACAGCTTGGAGTCCATGCGCGCCTCGAGCTGCGACAGTCTGGAGTCGATACGTGACTCGAGCTGAGACAGCTCGCTGCGCAGGAACTCCTTGGTGACGAGGTCGTGCTCGACCAGGTCCTCGATCGCACGCGCCTGGAGCCTTGCTATCGCCTCGGCATGCGGCCGGGAGATGCCAGCCTTCTCCAGCGCATTGGAATACTCGAGCGTGTCGACGCGAATGTTCATGGGTGCGATGTTAGCGGAGGGCGGAGGCAATCACAACAACGCGGAGGTGCTGGCATGTTGTTCAGACACCCCTTCAGGTCTCGGCCACGACGGGATTGCGCAGCGTACCGATTCCGGTGATCTCAATCTCGCAGACGTCGCCGACCTTCATGTTGGATGGAACCAGATCGGTGCCGAGCCACATGACGTCGCCAGGCTCGATCGTGCAGTATTTCGAGACTTCGGCAATGAAGGTCGCTGCGTCGAAGATCATGTTGTTGGTTTTGAAGGTATCGACCGCTTTGCCATTGAGCTTGATGGTCGTGACCATCCGGTCGAGGTTGGCTTCAGTCTCGATCCACGGCCCCATCGGCTTGAAGGTATCGGTGTTTTTCGAGCGGTACATGGTGCGGTCGGATTTCTGCCAGTCGCGCTCCGACACGTCATTGCCGATCGTCCAGCCGAACACGGTGTCGAGCGCATTCGCCTTCGACACCTTGCGTGCACGCTTGCCGAACACCGCCACCAGTTCGCCCTCGTACTGAAAGTTGGGTCCGGCTTCCTTGGGCTTGATGATCGGCTCATCGTGCGCGCACAACGCACTGTTGGCGCGGTAGCCGATCTCGGCGCGCTTGGGATAGTCGGGCTCGACGCCGCGCTTCTTCGCCATCAGGCGCACGTGCTCGGCATAGTTGATGCCGGCGCACAGGAAATTGCCGGGCACCACCGGCAGCAGCAGCTTGGTCGACGCCAGCGGGACGCTCGCCGAGGTTTTCTTGTGCTCGCTCCACGGAATGCCGTCGACGGCCGTAATGCGATCGCCTTCGATGATCCCGTAGCAGGCGCGTCCGTCACGATTGAAACGGCACCATTTCATGATTACGCGTCCTTCCAATTCGTGTCTTCAGCTGACGCCTTTGATCATCGGCAAGCAGCAGGATGCTGGGTTCCAGACCGCCGACCACATCCCCAGGTCGAGTTTACGCCACGCCGCGACATGCGCCAATGGTGCTTTTCTGGCAGCGATACCGGCGGCGATACATGTTGCCCGTCGGTGCCGGTGCGCCGTAACCTGTCCGGCAATGAGCCAACAGCAGCAGCCCATCACAAGCAACCCTGGGAGGAGCATACCATGACATCGCAACCAGGCCCCGAGGAGCGTCCAATCAGCCGGCGGCGCGTCATCGCCGGCGCAGGCATCACGGCCGCCGCGGCCACGGTCGCCGCACCCGCCGTTGCCCAGAGCCATCCCGAGCTCAAGTGGCGCATGCCGATGTTCGTGCCGAAGACCGTTGAAAGCGTCATGGGTTGCGCCAACGATTTCATCAAGCGCGTGGCCGATCTCAGCGACGGCAAGTTCCAGATCCAGCCCTTCGGTGCGGGCGAGATCGTCCCCGGCGGCTCCGCGGTTCTGGATGCCGCCGAGGCCGGCACGGTCGAATGCGCGTTCACGCTGTCCTACTACTCGTTCGGCAAGGATCCGGCCTATGCATTTGCATCGACGCTGCCGTTCGGCCTCACCCTGCGTGGGCAGTACGCTTGGCTCTTGAAGAATGGCGGCATGGAACTGCTGAACGAGTTTTTCAACGCCCGCGGCACGCACTGCTTTCCGGTCGGCAACTCGACGGCGCAGATGGGCGGCTTCTTCCGGCGCGAGATCAACACGGTCGCCGATCTCAAGGGCCTCAAGATGCGCATCCCCGGCCTCGGCGGTACCGTCATGTCGAAGCTCGGCGTCATACCGCAGCAGATTTCACCCGGCGATATCTACTCGTCGCTCGAGCGCGGCACGATCGACGCGGCGGAGTGGGCCGCACCCTACGACGACTTCAAGTTCGGCTTCTACAAGGTCGCGCCCTTCTACTACGCCCCCGGCTGGTGGGAGCCGCAGGCCACCATCCTGATCGCCGTCAACAAGAAGAAGTGGGACGAGCTGCCGAAGACCTATCAAGCCATCATCGAGGCCGCGGCCATCGCCACCTGCACCAGCCACAACGGCTGGAACGACGTGCTGAACTCGGGCGGGCTCCGCCAGATCGTCGCCGCCGGGGCCAAGCTGCGCTACTTCAGCCAGGAGATCCTGGATGCCAGCTACGAGGCGGCCTTCAAGACATTCGATGAACTGAAGGAGAGGAGCCCGGCGTTCGCCAAGATCTATCCAGCCTGGAAGAAGCACATGGACGATCACGAACTCTACTACCGGGTCGGCGACAACACTTATGAGAACTACATCTTCGCCAAGCGCGTGAAGGGCTGAGCAAGGCCCGCCGACGGTTGGGTCCGGACAGGCTCCCAGGCCCAACCCTCCAGAGCGTTTTCCACTCGAATTGAAACAGGGGAAAGCGCTCCAGTCTTTTGTTTGTCGCATTTTCTTCGCCAAACCGGTTCCCACTTTGGCGGTAAATGCTCCAGCGCAACGTCAGCGCACCATCGCTCCGTACACCAGATTCTTGTACAGCATGCGCGAATGCAGGCGCGTCGACGGCCCCTGCGACATCAGGATGCCGACCAGTCCCTCCTTCGGGTCGATCCAGAAACTGGTGCCCCAGGCGCCGGCCCACATCGCATCGCCCTTGGAGCCTGGCACCCAGGCGACGCCGTCATGAACCCGCACGCCCCAGCCGAGCCCGAAGCCGTAGCCCGGCCCGGTGGTGGCAATCGTCGTGCCGCCCATGCCGACGATGTGGTCGGACAGCATGAACTCGACCATTTTCTTGGACAGGTAGCGCTGCCCCTCGAACTCACCGCCGTTCACCACCATCTGCGCGAACTTCAGATAGTCCTCGGCGGTACTGATCAGGCCCGCGCCGCCCTTGAAGTAGCTCTTGCCGGCAGGATTCTGGTGGATGCGATAGGACTTGAGCATACCCGCCTTCTGTGGGTCGCTATCGAGCGCCTCGGCCAGTCGCGCCACTTTCTGCGGCGGCACCCAGAAGGCAGTGTCCATCATGCCGAGCGGATCGAACAGCATCTCTTTCAGGAGCTGGTCGAGCGGCTTCTTGGCGACGCGCTCGAGCAAGAGGCCGAGGACGTCGACGGCTATGGAATACTCCCACACTGTGCCCGGCTGATTGGCCAATGAGATTGAGCCGAGCGCTTTGAGCATGGCATCGCCGGTGATGTCGACCTCGCGCGCCTCGATATTGGCCTTCTCGTACAGTTCCTTGATGCGCGCCGACTTGGCGCCGCCGGCGTAGACGAAGCCGGCGGTATGACGCAGCAGATCGTGCACCTGCACCGGCCGAATGGGCGCCACATCCTCGGTTGTCACCTTGCCGTCCTTGTCGGTCGTCCGCACCTCGACCTTGAGGTCCTTCAGCTCCGGCAAGTAGGTCGCTATCGGATCGTTAAGCTTCATGGCGCCCTGCTCGATCAGCATGACGGCGGCCACCGAGACGATCGGCTTGGTCATCGAGGCGAGGCGGAACAGCGTATTCTTGGCAATCGGCTTGGTCTTCGCCGCGTCGATGAAGCCGTGCGCCTCGAAATGTACGATCTGGCCGCGGCGCGCCACCATCGTCACGGCGCCGGGGAACATGCCCTGCGCAATCTGTCCCTTCATCACCGGCGCGATCCGCGCCAGCGCCTCGCGCGACATGCCGGCGACCGTATCGGATTTTTGCGCCCGCACCTGCGCTGGCGCGATCGTGGCGAGTGCAGCCGCCAACACGACAGCCGCCGTGGCCTTACGTGACAATTCCATGTGTGTTTCCTCCAGGAGCCCGTTGTAAGCGGTCAATTCCATTGACCAGCGTAGCCGAACACGGAATGGCTTGTCTCGCATCTCATCGACGACAGGGGCGAGGCCATGACTTCAGCACGCTGTATTCTCATCACCGGTTGCTCGTCGGGCATCGGCTGGGCGTCGGCCAGGGTGATGCAGGCGCGCGGCTGGCGCGTCATTGCCACGGCGCGGCGGCCGGAGGACCTGGCGCGCCTCGAAGGCGAACTCGGCGTCGAGGCGCTGGCGCTGGAACTGGCCGATGCGGCCTCGATCACGGCCTGCGCCAGGGAGGCGCTGGCGCGGGCGGACGGCAAGCTCGACGCGCTGTTCAACAACGCCGCCTACGGTCAACCTGGCGCGGTCGAAGATTTGCCGCCGGACGTGCTGCGAGCCCAGTTCGAGGTCAACGTCATCGGCACGCATGCGCTGACCCGCGCGATCATCCCCGCCATGCGCGCGCAGGGCCGTGGCCGCATCGTGCAGTGCTCCTCCGTCCTGGGCGTTGTGGCGGGGCCCTATCGCGGCGCCTACTGCGCTTCCAAGTTCGCGCTGGAAGCCCTGAGCGACTGCCTGCGGCTGGAGCTGGCCGGCAGCGGCATTTCGATCTCGCTGATCGAGCCGGGGCCGATCCGCTCGCGGTTCGTGGCGACCGCGCTGGCCGCCGCTCGCGCCCATATCGATATCGCAGGCTCTGTTCACGCCGCGCGCTACCAGCAGATCCTTACCGGCCTCGAACGCGGCGGCAAGGAGACCTTCAAGCTCGAGCCCGAGGCGGTGGCGATGAAGCTGGTGCACGCGGTTGAAAGTGCACGGCCGCGACCGCGCTATCCCGTGACCGTTCCAGCGCATGCCGCGGCGATTTTGAAACGGCTGTTGCCGACACAATGGATGGATGCCCTGGCGGCAAAGGGTTGAGCGCAACCTTGCGCGGAAGGCATGCGGCGAGATCGACGGGGACGCCAGCACCGCGCCATGCGTCGGCAATCACCGTTTCCGTCAGCCCGGCCGACGCGATAGGCTGCCAAGCCGTATCACTGAGCGGTTGCGTTGGGTGAGGGTAGCGAATTTCTTGAACGAGGAGACGCCATCATGCCGAAAGCTAAATCAACCACCAAGACCGCCGTGGTCACCGGCGGCGCATCGGGGATCGGTGCGGCGGCCGCCGCCTTGCTATTGGAGCGCGGCTGGCGCGTCGCCCTTCTCGATCGTGACGAGAAGGGGTTGGCGGCGGCGCACAAGACCTACGCCGCCCGCAAGGACGTGATGATCGCCACGCTCGATGTCACCGACGAGCCGGCGGTCGAAGCGGCACTCGGCCGGATCGAGCGCGAGCTTGGTCCAATCCACGGCGTCGTCAACAGTGCCGGCATCGCCGCCGACCGCCACATCTTCGACACGCCCGTCGACCTGTTCAGAAAAATCCTCGACGTCAACGTCGTCGGCACTTTCATCGTCGGCCGCGCGAGCGCCCGCTTGATGGCCAAGCGCAAGTCGGGCGCCATCGTCAATCTGGCCTCGGTGTCCGGCCTGCGCGGCAACAAGGGCCGCGTCGCCTACGGCGCCTCCAAGGGCGGTGTCGTCACGCTGACCCAGGTGATGGCCAACGACCTGGCGCCCTCCGGCATCCGCGTCAACGCCGTGGCGCCAGGCCCGGTCGACACGGCGATGGTGAGGGCAATGATCACCGAGTCCGAACGCGCCTTGTGGACCGGCTATGTGCCGTTGAAACGTTATGCCGAACCGCGCGAGATCGCCAGCGTCATCGCCTTCCTGCTCGATGCAGACGCGGCGAGCTACGTCACCGGCGCCATCGTCCCCGTCGACGGCGGCTTCAGCGGGGCGGGCGTTATCGTTCGTGACGGCAGGAGTTGAGATGGGCTACAACGTCGTCATCAGCGAGAGGAAACTTTGTCATGATCACAGTCCCAGTCATCAAGGCCAACGGCGCCAGCATTCCCCAGGTCGGCTTCGGCACGATGCGGCAGAAGGGCGACCCGGGCGCGCAGGCCACCAAGGATGCCATCGACGTCGGCTACCGCCACATCGACACCGCCGCCAACTACGGCAACGAGGAGGATGTCGGCCGCGGCATCAAGGCGTCGGGCATCAAGCGCGAGGAACTGTTCGTCGTCACCAAGGTGTGGACCACCAACCTCAATGAAGGCGTGCTGCAGACGTCGGCCGAAGAAAGCCTGAAAAAGCTCGGCCTGAGCTACGTCGACCTGCTGCTGATCCATTGGCCGAACGCGGCGGTGCCGATGAAGGAATCCATCACCGCGTTGTGCGCGACGAAAAAGCGCGGGCTGACCCGGCACATCGGCGTCTCCAACCACACCATCGCGATGGTCGAGCAGGCGGTCGAGATCGCCACCGAGCCGCTTGTCTGCAACCAGTTCGAGAACCACCCGCATCTCGACCAGTCGCGGATCATGGCCGTCAGCAAGAAGCATGGGCTGGCGTTCGTCGCCTACTGCCCGCTCGGCCGCGCCGACGTCGGTGGCGTCATGGCCGAGCCGGTCATCCAGGAGATCGCCAAGGCCAAGGGCCGCACGCCGGCGCAGGTGTCGCTGCGCTGGAACATCCAGCAAGGCAACGTCGTCATCCCCGGCTCGGGCAAGAAGGAGCGCTTGGCCGAGAATCTTTCGGTATTCGACTTCACGCTGAGCGATGACGAGATGAAGAAGATCTCGGCGCTGGCCAGGCCCAATGGCCGCGTCGTCAATCCGCCACATGCGCCGAAGTGGGATTGATCTCGTCTGCGGTCAGACCCTACGGGTCTGACCCCATAAGCGCTAACATAGAGAAATGTAAGTCGTCATTCCGGCCAAGGAGGCGCCCTTCAGCGCCGACGCGAGCCGGAACCCAGCGCAAGACTCGTCCGAAGGACGCAATATATCGTGTGCTACGCACGCTTCTTGCGCTGGGTTCCGGTCATGCTGGAAGCATGCCAGAGGCATGACGCTCGGCCGAGGGGCCTCGCGTTTCCGGAAGGACGGGAGCTATGTTAGAGCTGATGGGGTCATTACCCCGTGCTCCTCGGCCGCAACGTTGTGCATGGGGTCAGACCCGCAGGGTCTGACCCCCGCGCGCGCCTTTCAAATCAACCGCATCGCCTTGAAGCTGACGTGGCCCTGGCGGCCGACGATGATGTGGTCGTGGACGACGACACCGAGCGGCTTGGCAGCATCGATGATCTGGCGGGTCATGTCGATGTCGGCGCGCGAGGGCGTGGGATCGCCCGAGGGGTGGTTGTGCACCAGGATGACCGCCGTCGCCGAATGCTCCAGCGCCCGCTTCACCACCTCACGCACATAGACGGGCGTGTGATCGACGGTGCCGTGTCCCTGGACTTCATCGGCGATGACGCGATTTTTCTTGTCGAGGAACAGGATGCGGAATTGCTCGCGAACCTCTTGCGCCATCGCCGCGCTGCAATAGTCGATCACCTGGGTCCAGGACGATAGCACCGGCTTGCCGATCAAGTCGGCGCGCTTCAGCTCGAGCGTGGCCGCCTGCAGCAGCCGGAACTGGGTGACGACGGCGTCCTTGACGCCCTTGATCTCCCTGAGACGCGGCTCCGGCGCATTGATGACGGCGGCGAACGAACCAAACCGCGCCAGCAGCATTTTGGCCAGGTCCTTGGTATCGCGCTGCGGGATGGCATTGAACAGCACCAGCTCGAGCAATTCATAATCAGCGATGGCCGGCCGGCCACCGGCCAGGAAGCGGTCCTTGAGGCGCTGGCGATGACCAGCGTGGCTCGACAGGGGGGCTTCGAGGAAAGAGCCCTGGGCCTCCTCGTCCCCGCCGTCGTTGCCGTCCCTGCCCAAGGGCCGCTCCCCGATGATCAGAACTCAAGCCGCGAGCTTGTAAGGCGGACGATCGAGTCCAGCCGGCGAATGGGTGAAGACCTCGCAGCCGGTGGCCGTGACGCCGACCGTATGCTCGAACTGCGCCGACAGTTCCCGGTCGCGCGTGACGGCGGTCCACCCATCCGGCAGCACTTTGACGTGCGCCTTGCCGAGATTGATCATCGGCTCGATGGTGAACAGCATGCCGGGTTCCAGGACCGGCCCTTCGCCGGGCTCGCCGTAATGCAGGATATTGGGGCGGTCATGAAAGACCTGACCCAGGCCATGGCCACAGAAGTCGCGCACGACACTGCAGCGCTGCGCCTCGGCAAACTGCTGGATCGCCGCGCCAATGTGGCCGGTGGTATGGCCGGGTTTGACGGCCGCGACGCCGCGCAGCAGCGCTTCGTAGGTGACTTCGATCAGCCGCTCGGCGCGGCGCGAGATCTGACCGACGGCATACATGCGGCTGGTGTCGCCGTGCCAGCCCTCCAGGATCAACGTCACGTCGATATTGACGATATCGCCTTCCCGCAGCGGCTTGTTGGATGGGATGCCGTGGCAGACGACATGGTTAATGGAAGTGCAGATCGACTTGGGGAAGCCGCGATAGTTGAGCGGAGCGGGAATGGCTTTGTGATCGCAGGCGTACTGGAATACCAGGTCGTCGAGGAATTCGGTCGTCACCCCATGTTTCACGTGAGGAACCAACATGTCCAGGCAGGCCGCCGCGAGTTGGCCGGCCTGGCGCATCCCCGCGAACGCATCGGCGCCATGCAGGCGGATCGCGCCTTCGCGCTGCATGTTACGGCTGACTTCGACATTGGCCATCAGTACGGGGTCCCATACGGCTTCAGACGTGCTATGATCGCCGACAAAGATAGTGCAATTCGAGGTCTGCGCAACGCTGCTTCTTGGTGCTGTATGGGGAATCACAAAATGCTGCGAACCTGGCCTGTTCTCGTTTTGGCGTCGAGCATGGCTGTCGGCCTGAGTTCCCTGGCCTTGGCACAGGAGATACCGGCTTGGTCGATCGCCGAGATCTGCGCCAAGGAGACGCAGCAGTGCGCCACGTTCGAGGCTCGTGCCAGACAGGCGGTGACCGGCGGCTGGGGCGTGCTGCCCCAGGCCTACCAGGCGGCCTGCCTTGCCGATGTCAAATCGCCGCTCGATCGTAGCTGGCGGCAATTGTCGCAGTGCCTCGAGCTGCAAGTGCTGAAAGGGCTCGACAAGCGGGCCATCGCCACGGTCGCGACGCCGGCCGAGCCGGTGCCGCCTCCCAGACCTGCCGCGGCAGCCGTTTCCGATTCCACGACGGTGCCGCCGCTGCCATTCGCGATGCCGATCGCCCCGCCACCGTCCTCCCTGTTCGAGGCGCCCAAGGCCAATTAGGGGCTGGCGGCGCCGAGCGTTCGGTCGTGGATCGTGCAGAAAGTTACCGGTGGGTAACAGGTCCACGGTATTGTTGCCTCATTTCTGGCGGTTTCAATCGGCCGTCGCCTGATCCGGTTGGCACAATCATGCTAATGGGGACGGCATTCTCACCACCGAACTCTGGGGCGGAATGAAGCGGCCAGACGTCATAGTCAGAACGGATATCGCGTCGCGCCCACGACGCAGCCACGTGTACCCGTTCGTCATGGCCGTCGCCCTGGCCATTGCCAGCTGCCCGCTGCCGGCGACGTGGGCCCAGGATCGGCCGGCGGCGAGCCCCGAAGCGCCGCGCAAGCCGGTCCAGCGCCGCCAGCCGGCCGACGACGCACAACGCGAGGCGGCGCTGCGCAAGGACCTCGGGCTGCTGGCCGTGGAGCGCGAGCAGCTCAACATCCAGCTGATGGAAACGGCCAGCTTGATCCAGAAGGCCGAGGCACAGATGACCGCCATCGAGGCTCGGCTCGGCGACCTCGAGGCGCAGGAGAAGCTGGTTCGCGGCTCACTCGATCGGCGCCACGACTCGATCGCCAAGCTGCTGTCGGCGCTGCAACGCATGGGACGCAACCCGCCGCCGGTGGTTGTGACCCGGCGCGAGGATGCCTTGCAAATGGTGCGCAGCGCCATGTTGCTGGCTTCGGCGTTTCCCGAACTCAGGACGCAGGCGCTGGAGCTGGCCGGCCGCCTCAATGAACTCGCGCGAATCATGGACGATATCCGCGGCGAGGGCGACAAACTCAAGGCGGAGACCGCACGGCTCAGCGAAACGCAAATTCGTCTCGCCGGGTTGATGGAGGTCAAGCGCCAATCACAAGCCAGCCACCAAGCCGAGCTCGACGAAGTCCGCAAGGCGGCAGGCGATATCGCGCGAAACGTCACGGACTTGTCCGACCTCATTGCACGACTGGACAAGGTGGTCTCCGCGCAGACAAACCTCGGCGACTATGATAAGGAGGTCGATCTGGCCCAGTCCCAGGCCCAAGTCTCGACCCGGTCCGCCTCACCCGAGACGGTCTTGCCGCGCGGCATCGTCGCGCCCGTGCCCGAGCCAGCCACACGCCGTGCCGACGCGGGGACAGCCGGTGCCAAGGACGGGGAGACGAAGCTGGCATCCCTGGTTCCGCCAAGGCTCTCCCCGCCAGCCATTGAGCTGGCGCCTGGCAGTGGTGGCGTGACCGGACATCCCGGCAGGCTCAAGCCGGCGCTGCCGTTCCATCTGGCCAAGGCCAAGCTGCCGCTGCCGGCACAGGGTCGGCGCGTCCAGGCCTTCGGCGACCGGACGCAATTCGGCGGCCAATCCAAAGGAATTATCCTAGAGACGCGGCATACCGCCCAGATCACGGCGCCCTGCGACGGTTGGGTCGTTTACTCTGGCCCGTTCAGGACCTATGGCCAGCTCTTGATCATCAATGCCGGTGGTGGCTATCATGTGCTGCTTGCAGGTCTGTCTCAGGTTCATGTGCAACTTGGGCAATTTGTTCTCGCCGCGGAACCCATTGGAACGATGAGCGCGGCGCCCAAACCGACGACTGGAAACGCTGCGTCAAACTCTCCAGTACTCTATATCGAATTCCGCAAAGATGGACGGCCCATAGATCCCGACCCGTGGTGGGTGGAGGGTCATCAGAAGGTGCAAGGCTAATGCGCAAGACAGATTTTGCATTCTGGACGTTCCTGGCCATGACCGGGCTCGCTGGCGTTACGACAGTTCTCAACGTGTCGCGTACCTATTCGGCGACCACGCAGAACAGCGAGCTCTATCGCCATCTCGACCTGTTCGGCGACGTGCTCGAACGGGTTCGCTCCGACTACGTCGAGAAGCCCGATGATGCGCAGCTCATCGAGACGGCGATCAACGGCATGCTGTCGTCGCTGGACCCGCATTCGGCCTACCTCAGCCCCAAGCACTTCCGCGACATGCAGGTACAGACTCGCGGCGAATTTGGTGGCCTCGGCATCGAGGTGACGATGGAGAGTGGTGTCATCAAGGTTGTCTCCCCCATCGATGACACGCCCGCTCATCGCGCCGGACTGCAAGCCAACGATTTGATTACCCACCTCGACAACGAGCAGATCGTCGGGCTCACGCTCGAGCAGGCCGTCGAGAAGATGCGCGGCCCTGTGGGTACGCCCATCAAGCTCACCATCGTGCGCAAGGGCCGGGACGATCCATTCGATGTCGAGATCAAGCGCGACGTGATCCGCATCAATGCGGTCAAGTCGCGGCTGGAAGGAGAAGTCGGCTACGTGAAGATTTCAACCTTCAACGAGCAGACGCACGCCAATCTCGTCAAGCAGGTCGAGGCCCTGAAGAAACAGAGCACCAAGGGCATCAAGGGCTGGGTCATCGATCTGCGCAACAATCCGGGCGGCTTGCTCGACCAGGCCATCGCGGTCTCGGATGACTTCCTCGAGCGCGGCGCCATTGTGCTGACCAAAGGCCGCAACAACGAGGAGACGCAGCGGGCGCAGGCGCGCCCCGGCGATATCACGGATGGCAAGAAGCTGGTGGTGCTGGTCAACGGCGGATCAGCCTCGGCGTCTGAAATCGTTGCCGGCGCCCTGCAGGATCACAAGCGAGCGATCGTCGTCGGTACACGCTCCTTCGGCAAAGGCTCGGTGCAGACCATCATTCCGCTCGGCGCCAATGGCGCCATCCGGCTGACGACAGCGCGCTACTACACGCCGTCGAACCGGTCGATCCAGGCGCAGGGCATCGAGCCCGACATTGTGATCGAGAATGAGCTGCCCGAGGAAATGAAGCCCAAGTCGGCGGCTGATCGGCCACGCGGCGAGGCAAGCCTCAGAGGCCATTTGAAGAGCGACAAGAAGGACAAGGACGGCAAGGAGTTGTCCGGGTCGTCCTCGTATGTACCCAAGGAGACTGAGCAGGACGCCCAGCTCCAGCACGCTCTCAATCTGATCCGTACCGCCGCCGCCGATCCCGTGGCTGCGGATGCCGCTCGTCCGGGAACGACCGAGAAAAAGTAGGCGTCGAGCCCAGACGGCCGGCGGCGCATAGGCAGCTTGCCGTCGCGTCACCACTTGCTTCTCCGGGCGCTGCACCTTGCAGGGGGCAGCGCCCGGTGTCGTCTAGTCCTTTGTTTGTCGCATTTTCTACGCCAAACCGGTGCCCACTCTGGCGGAAAATGCTCTCGGGACAGAACGTAACGGTCTCCACGCGCCGCGCGTCACGATGCTGCGGATTGCAAGGCAAAGCCAAGCGGGATGGCAACCATGTCCACGGAGATGTTCGAGCCCGGCTACCGACCGTGCGTCGGTATCATGCTGTTGAACCGCCAGGGTCTTATCTGGGTCGGCCGCCGTGCCGACGCGCCAACCGAGGCGGAGGGCCCCGGCAGTTGGTGGCAGATGCCGCAAGGTGGGATCGACGAGAACGAGGACCCGCGCGCGGCTGCCATCCGGGAACTGCACGAGGAGACGGGCGTCCGTTCAGTTGAGATCATCGCCGATATGCCCGGCTGGCAGTATTACGATCTGCCACCGTCGCTGCAGGGCAAGGCCTGGGGCGGCCGCTACCACGGACAGCGCCAGAAGTGGTTCGCGGCGCGCTTTCTGGGAGCCGACAGCGAGGTCAATATTACGCCGCTGCCCCCGCACCAGATCGAATTCGACGCTTGGCGTTGGGCGCCCATGAGCGAAATCCAAGGTTTGATCGTGCCATTCAAGCGCGCGGTCTACGCCAACGTGCTGCAAGCCTTCTCGACATTGGCCGGCTGACAGCGCGGAAAAAACATCGGCAGGACCGCCGCGTTGGCCCTTTGTTCGACATACTCGCGCGCTGTTATGCCAATCGTGCGCGGGATCGTTAACAATGCATTAACCCTTCCCGTCAATACATCGTTGAGGATCTGCTGCACGCGGCCCGTGTCCGGGCAATCGCGATGTGGCAGACTGCCAGTCTGGCCTGTAAGTGTGGCGCGCCAGTGCGCCTTCCCGTTCTGCGTTGAGTGAACCCATGGTTGAGCGTAGCCGTCCCGTAGCTTTGCGTGCTGCCCATTTCTCTGTGCGTCATGCGCCCGCGCCCCTGCCCTTGGATCGGCTGTTGCTCGGCGATTGTCTGGAAACTCTCGGCCGGCTGCCGAGCGCGTCCGTTGACCTCGTATTTGCCGATCCACCCTACAATTTGCAGCTCGACGGCGATCTGCTGCGTCCCAACAACACCGTAGTCGACGGCGTGCACCAGGATTGGGACAAGTTCTCGGGCTTTGCCGAGTACGACCGCTTCACCCGCGCCTGGCTCTCTGAATGCCGGCGCATCTTGAAACCGGATGGCGCAATCTGGGTGATCGGCTCCTATCACAACATCTTTCGCCTGGGCGTCGCTTTACAGGATCTCGGCTACTGGCTGCAGAACGACATCATCTGGCGCAAAGTGAACCCTATGCCGAATTTTCGCGGCATGCGCTTTACGAATGCACATGAGACGCTGATCTGGGCCGGTCGCGATCAGAAATCGCGCGTGACCTTCAACTACGAAGCCTTGAAGGCCAGCAACGACGACCTGCAGATGCGCTCTGACTGGCTGTTTCCGATCTGCGCGGGGCCTGAGCGGCTGAAGGACGGCAATGGCCACAAGGCACATCCGACGCAAAAGCCGGAAGCGCTGTTGCACCGTATCCTGATCGCCTCCACCCGGCCCGGCGACGTCGTCCTCGACCCGTTCTTCGGCACCGGCACGACGGGTGCCGTCGCCAAGCGTCTCGGGCGGCGTTGGATCGGGCTCGAGCGCGACAAGACCTACGCGCGCGTGGCCGAGCAGCGAATTGCCGCCATCTCGCCGTTGCCGCAGTTGGCGCTCGCCACCCAGCCCTCGAAGCGGGCTGAGCCGCGTGTGCCGTTCGGCGCCATTATCGAGCTCGGCATGATCACGCCGGGCGATGCGCTGTTCGACGAGCGCCGCCGCGTGCGCGCCGAGGTGAAGGCCGACGGCACCTTGTGGCATGCCGGCCAGCAGGGCTCGATCCACCGCTTGGGCGCACAGGTCCAGGGCAAAGCCGCCTGCAACGGCTGGACCTACTGGCACTACGAGACCACCGGCAAATTGGCGCCCATCGACGTGCTGCGCGAGGAAGCCCGGCGCCGGCTGGGGCTGGTCGGCGATGGCGCAGGTGTTGCCATAGGCCCAAACGGATCGGAATAGACCGTGGGGCTATTGTCCATTCTCCGGCCTCTTGTGCATAAACTCACCGTGGTCACGCATTCATTCCGATTCACCATGTCGCATACTCTGACTTTAACAAGCTGTTAGAGAGAATCATGTCCCAACTCAGCACCCTCAACGAGGTCCCCCTCGGTATCGGCTTCTACACGGTGCCCGAGGCCGCACGCTTGTTGCGCATTCCGGTCATCAACATCCGTCGCTGGCTCGCCGGCTATCCCTATAAGACCCGCGACGGCGAGCGCCGCGTCATGCCGCCGCTCTGGACGCCCCAGCTTCCGGCCTACGAGCGCCACATCGAGCTCGGTTTTCGCGACCTGATCGAGCTGCGCTTCGTTTCAGCCTTCCTCGCCGCAGGGCTTGGCATTCTGACCATCCGCCGTTGCCTTGAGCACGCACGTACCTTCGTCCACGACGAGCGCCCCTTCTCCACTCGCCGCTTCCGAACCGATGGCAAGACCATCTTCTTCGAGTTAGTCGATCGGGTCATCGACGGCACATACGACAGCCTTAGCGAATTTCCACCTGACGAGCGCCAAAGTCTTGTCGATCTCAGAAACCGCCAGTACGTTTTCCGCGACGTCATCGCGCAGACTTTCAAGGACCTCGAACTGGACGACGACGCTGTCGCTCGCTGGCGCCCGTACCGAGGTAAAGAGACAATCGTCATCGATCCAAAACGTGCTTTCGGCCAGCCGATCGCGGCCAACGCCGGAGTGCCGACCCGCACGCTCACAGATGCCGTCAAAGCCGAAGGCAGTGAGCGCCGCGTCGCCTCGCTGTTCAATGTTGCCCGTACTGTCGTTCGTGACGCCGTCCTATTCGAGAGCGAGCTTGCCATTGCGTGAGAGTGTTCTTCGATCACAATTTTTCCCACGCCCTTCCAGAGGCGCTGCAGGCGATTTTCCCTGACGAGCACGAAATCGTTGCGCTCGAGAAGAAGTTCCCTCGCGACATCTCCGATACCGACTGGATTAAAGCCCTCAACAGAGAGGGACACTGGATCGTCATCTCCGGCGACCTGCGCATCACGCGGAACCGCGCAGAGCGCCACATCTTTCAGAGTTCGAAACTGACTGGCTTCTTCATGGCGCCCGCGCTCAAGAAAGCGCGTGTCATCAAACAGCTCGAGCGACTTTGCGCGCTCTGGGACAACATCATCATCTTGTCTTCTGCCGCCGCTCCCGGAGCGCTCTACCAGCTTCCCATCAAGACCACTTCGCCCCGCCAGCTCCGGCTCTGAGCAGTCACCCATCATGTCGCTCCCATCGCAGCAGCGCGTATGGAACAACTGCCGGCAATCCCCCACAACTCCACGTGGTTCCCTGTCGCCGCACGATGCCGGCGCGGTCGATGACAGACGACCAATTGACGTCGTCGGTATTGAGGCGCTGGCCTATCTCCTCGGGTCGGCTGCCCTTCGCCTCAATGCCAAGCTCATGCAGTCTGGATTTCACCGCTGGCTCGATCAGGTCTTGCCCGGTTCGGCCACGCCGACCACGCCGCGCCGCAGAAGATCGCCGATTTCCGCGGTGGCCAGACCCCACGCCGCCAGCACCGCCTCTGTATCGGCTCCCACGGCTGTTGCCGCTTGTCCCGCCGCCGCGACAGTGCGCGAGAAACGCGGCGCCGGCGCCGGTTGCGGCACGCCGTCCCGCTCGATGAAAACACTCCGTTCGCGGTTGTAGGGATGCTGGAGCGCTTCCGACATCGTCAGAACAGGAGCGGCGCACGCGTCGCTACCAGCGAAGATCGCCTCCCATTCGGCCCGCGTCCGCGACGCGAACACCTCTGCGAATTTCGCCTTGAGCCGCGGCCAGCCAGCGCGGTCATGCTGCTTGGGCAGGTCGGCGCCGGCCAGGCCAAGCTTGTCGAGCAATTCCGCGTAGAAGCGGCCTTCGATGGCGCCGACCGACATGTAGCCGCCGTCCTTGGTGGCGTAGGCGCCATACCACGGCGCGCCACCATCCACCGCGTTGGCCCCGCGCTCCTCCCGCCACCGCCCGGCAGCCACCAGCCCGAAAAACATGCTGGCGAGGTAGGCCGCGCCGTCGACCATGGCGGCATCGACCACTTGCCCCCGACCCGATTTCGCCGCCTCGAGCAGCGCGGCGAGCACACCGAAAGCCAGGAACATGGCGCCGCCGCCGAAATCGCCGACGAGATTCAAGGGCGGCACAGGGGGGCCTGCCGCAGGGCCTATGCCAGCAAGGGCGCCCGAAAGTGCGATATAGTTAATGTCATGACCCGCCGCCGATGCGAGCGGCCCTTCCTGGCCGTAGCCCGTCATGCGGCCGTAGACGAGACGGCGATTGCGGGCCAGGCAGACGTCGGGACCAAGGCCCAGGCGCTCCATGACACCTGGCCTGAAGCCTTCGATCAGCACATCCGCGCGCTCGACCAAGCGCAGGACCACGTCTCGGCCAGCAGCCGATTTCAGATCGACGGCGGCGGAGCGCCGGCCGCGCAGCAGAATATCGAACTTCGGATCCTGCCGGCCTGGCAGGCCGAGATCGATGGCTTCGCGCCTGTCGATACGCACGACCTCCGCGCCCATATCGGCTAGCAGCATGGCGCAGAAGGGCGCGGGCCCAATTCCCGCCAGCTCGATGACACGCAGCCCCGCAAGTGGTCCGGCCATGCCACATCCTCCCTAACGTGTTTGTCCCAATTCGATGCTTATGCCGAGCAAAAGGCCAAAGGCTTGGCGGTCAGCTTAACCAAGTTTCCTAAGCAATTGTTTATAGCTCGCATGCTTGTTTGATCGATCGTTTTTTTCGATCTCGAATTGGCAGTGGTCTCGCGTGAGAGCAGGCGGACAGGGATATGAACTTTTTTGGCGCCGGCTGAAGCTGACGCTCAGCCGATCCATGGGTGGATTGGCTGAGCTGCGACGGGCGTGGCGACTGGCACGACTGGCCGCCAAATCCAGCGCCCGCAACATCCTGCGCGCCGATCGTTTCACCATTGTAGCCCTGCTCGCGTCGAGCGGTGTGCTGACGGTACTGCTGGCGCCGGCATTGTGGTCGCAGTGGCCGGTCCCGGCAATTGTCCTGGCGGCAATTGGTTGTCTCCAGGTAGCCCTCGGTCTTCGGCTTGCCCTATCCCCTGGGCCTGCGCGACTGCAGCCGTCCGATCGCCATAAGCTAGACACTCATAGCGCTGAGATAGCCAGGCTGCTGACGGCCCGCGATGCGGCTCTGGCCGCCAACCTCGCGAAGTCGCGCTTCCTGGCCTCCATGAGCCACGAGATCCGCACGCCGATGTCGGGTATTCTCGGCATGGCGGGCCTGCTGCTTGGAACTGAAGCCACCCCCGAGCAGACGACCTACGCCAAGGCCATCGATCAATCCGCACGCACGCTGCTTGCACTGATTGACGAGATCCTCGATTTTTCCAAGATCGAAGCCGGCCACCTTGCGCTCAACGTCGCGCCCTTCGCTCCCGATGAATGCATCTCCAGCGCCGTCGAGCTCTTAGCGCCGCGCGCGCATCAGAAAGGCATCGAGTTGGCATGGCTGATCGAGCCTGGCGTGCCGCTCGCAATGGCCGGGGACGAGGCCCGTGTGCGGCAGATCCTTCTCAACCTGATCAGCAACGCCATCAAGTTCACCGATACCGGCGGCGTCATGGTCCGCGTCGGGCGCGCGGAAGTAGGTCTATTGCCTGGCGACGGCGACCGAGGGCTCGGCATCGCCGTCAGCGTCGAGGATACCGGCATCGGTGTCGCCGAGAAGGATCTCGCGCGACTGTTCTCGGAGTTCGCGCAGGCCGAGCGCACGCTCGCGAGCCGGCCCAACGGCACCGGGCTTGGATTGGCCATTTCGCGGCGGCTGGCGCAGGCGATGGGCGGCGACATCACCGTGACCAGCGCGCTCGGCAAGGGCTCGACATTCCGCGTCCACCTTTTGCTCCTCGAGCATTCCGGCGCCGCGGCATCGAGCGAGCTCGACACCAATGAAGCCACTTCGGCCAAGCGTGTGCTGCTCGCCCTCGATCGCGCGATCGAGCGCCACGCCGCGGCCAGCGTTCTCGCCGCCCTCGGCATGACCGTTCATGAAGTGAATTTCGGCGGAGTGATCGGGACCCTGGAGCAGGCCGCGGCGAAGGGTCGGCATTTCAATGTCGTGATCCTGGATGCCATGGTCGGCCCCGATGCAGCGGCCCACGTGCTCGATGCCGCTCGGTCATTGGCAGGCAGGGGCCCGGTCGAGGGCATTGTGCTGGTCGACGCCGCCTCGCGTCCCACCTTCACCGTATTTCGGGACCGCGGTTTCACCGGCTGGGGCGTTCGGCCATTGCGGCCAAGGTCATTCGCCAGGCTGATCGCGCACGGGCCTTATGACCAAGGCGAGGCGCGCCCGCGTCCGCCGAAGGATGCCGTCGAAAGCGTCACTATGCCGGGCGGGCGCGCCATTCGCGTGTTGCTGGCCGAGGATGACGACGTCAGCGCCCTGCTTGGCAGCTGCGTATTGCAGAAAGCAGGTTGCCTGACCACGCTGGTGCGCACTGGGCGCCAGGCTGTCGACGCAGTTCGTCACGGACTCGATGCGGGCGATCCGGATTTCGACGTCATCCTGACCGACATCATCATGCCGGAGCTGGGCGGCATGGATGCCGCGCGCGCCATCCAAGACCTGTACGCCAGCCACCAGAGCGGACCACGCATTGCTCCGCCGATCGTGGCACTTACGGCCAATGCCTTTGCCGCGGACCGGCAGAACTATCTGGCCGCCGGGCTCGATGACTATCTAGCCAAGCCGTTCGATGCGACCGACCTGCAGGCGCTGCTGGCGCGCTGGTCGCCCGGCCTGAGCGCCAGGAATAGCGCCTGACCCGCGGGCTGGATCCTGCCTGTAGCCTTTGTGCTTCCATGTCAGCTTTGGTATGATCGTCGTTGTCCTGTCGCAATCACATGCTAGAGTATTTTCCGCTAAAGTTGGCACCGGTTTGGCGTAGAAAATGCGACAAACAAAGGACTAGAGCGCTTTCCCATCATTCTATGCGAGTGGAAGGCGCTCTAGGGCCAGCATGGCCATGCGTATTGTGATCTCGCCGGTGCGGCCTAGTTGGCCCTGGGGGAATTCGACATCATGAAGTCTTCTGATTGTCATGATTCTGTGCGATCCGGGCGTATCAGTGCGCACCATCTGGGAACTCCCGCATGAAGCTCGCAGCCCGGCAGATGATCGGTCGCCTGACGCGCAGCGCGCGGCTACGCAAGACGCCGCGCGGACTACTCGCCCTGCGGGCCATCCAACCCAAAGCACCAGCGGCTCTGGAAGGTGCGCGGCGATTGTTCCAGCAACAACCGCAAGCGGCCAGGACATATGGCCGAATCGGCGAACTCGAGGTCCGCCTGGCCATCGGCCGCAACGACGTACGTCGCGCTCAACGCCTGCGCTACATGGTGTTCTATGAGGAGATGTCGGCGACGCCGTCTTTCAAGGCCATGTTCCGGCGGCGCGACGAAGACCATTACGATCGGATTTGCGATCATCTTCTGGTCCTCGATACCTCTGTGAACGGTCAGGACAAGCTGGCCTGGGCCGGAACCCGGCGTTCCCGCGTGGTCGGAACCTACAGGATCTTGCGCCAGGACGTGGCCCAGTCCACGCACGGCTTCTACACGCAAGGCGAATACGATATCGCACCACTGATCGCCGCCCGCTCATCGAAATACCGTTTCATGGAGCTCGGCCGGTCGTGCGTGCTTAAACCCTATCGCAATAAGCGCACCGTCGAGCTGCTGTGGCACGGACTGTGGACCTACGTCCGCGAGCACAAGGTCGACGTCATGATCGGATGCGCTAGCTTCGAGGGTACCGATCCGAATGCGCACGCCATGGCCCTGAGCTACCTGCACCACTATTGCCTGGCGCCGCCCGATTGGTTGTGCCGGGCCCACCCTCACTTGCATGTGCCAATGAACCGGATCGCCAAGGAGGCGATCGACGTCAAGGCCGCGTTGAAAGGGTTGCCACCGCTGATCAAGGGCTATTTGCGCCTCGGCGCCACCATCGGCGACGGTGCGGTCATCGATCGCCAGTTCGGCACCACCGACGTGTTGATCATCCTGCCGGTGGAAAAGATCGACCCGCGCTACTTCGAGCACTTCGGCGCGCCCAACGAGATCAAGAGTCGAGTCGCGCTCGACAGCTGAGATAGGCGGGCAGGCGCCGGTTGCGCATCAGGCCCCTGCCACTACTGCCGCACGATGCCGGCGCGGTGGATGACCGACGACCCGGATCGTCACGTCGGCGAGGCCGCCGGGGCCAAACGGCACGATGACGCGGATTGGCTTATCGGGGTAGGCGGCCTGCGCCATGGCGCGGCGGCCCCGCAGCCCGTGAATGCGCGCCGGGTGATCGTGAGGGTCATCAACTTTGCACTCCTGTCGTCGATTATTCAAAAGCCGTAGAGCCGCGCCGGATTGTCGACCAGCAATCGGCGCTGCATGTCCGCCGTGGTCGCAAAGCGCGGCACGAGATCGACCAGATCGGCTTCATCAACCGGATGCACCAGGTTGGGATGCGGAAAATCCGTGCCCCACAGCGTGCGATCGGGGAGCGCCGCGACAATCGTTGCCGCAATCGGCACGGCATCGCCGAATGGTGGCTTGGAGATGCGCTCGGCGCCGCACACCTTGATCCAGCAGCGCTCCAATCGCGCCAACTCGAGCAGTGCGCCGACGTTGGGCTGCTTCGGCCCCAGCGCGGCCTCGACGCGGCCCATGTGATCGATGACGAACGGCACGGGCAACGCCCTGATCATGTCGCTCAGCGGCACGATGTCCGGCGCATCGAGATGCAAGACGACATGCCAGCCGAGCAGCCGGATGCGCGCGATCGTACGGTGGAAGAAGGCCATGTCGGGCGCACCACCCAGATGACGGACGAAATTGAAGCGAGCGCCGCGCACCCCACCGGCGTGCAACGCCTCCAGATCGCGATCCGTCATCGACTCATCGGCGATGGCGACGCCACGAAAGCGCGCCGGATCGGAGGCGATGCAGTCGAGCATGGCGCGATTGTCGGCGCCATGGCAGCTCGCTTGCACGATGACCGCGCGGCCAACGCCGAGCCTGGCGTGCAAGGCCGCGAGCGCATCCTTGGGTGCATCTTCCGGCGTATAGCGGCGATTGGCTGCGTAGGGAAACACCGCCGCCGGGCCGAACACGTGACAATGCGCGTCGCAGGCCAACGGCGGCAGGGTAAAGTCCGGGCGACGCTTGGCGACCGCGGTTGCCTGAGCCGAACTCATCAATGCCCTCCAGATGCCGGCACCGGCGGCGTGCCGTGCGTGTGGAAGCTGTCGATCGTCTTCAGGCCCCAGGCCTGGCCTTTCTTCCGCTCGGCCTCGGTCCACGTCACCGTCTGCCAGTCGGGCGCGAGGATCAGGCGCGCGCCGGCATTGTCGACCTCGATGCGGTTGCCGGCCGGCTCGTAGACGTAGAGAAAGAACGTCTGCTGAATGGCGTGCTTGTGCGGCCCGGTCTCGATGAAGACACCATTCTCCAGGAAGATGTCGGCCGCCTGCAGCACCTGCTCGCGCTGGTCGACAGCATATGTCAGGTGATGAAAGCGGCCCTTGGTTGCGGTCGCATCGCGCGTGTAGGCGACGTCATAGGACTTGTTGTTGACGGTGAACCAGCAGCCGGCGACCGCGCCGGTGTCGAGCACGATCTGCTCGGTGATGCGACTGCCGAGCGCTTGCGGAATAAATTCGCGGATGGCGCCGACGTCGGTGGCGAGCAGATTGAAATGGTCGAGCCGGCGCACGCAGGCGCCGCGGCCATGATTGCGCTGCGCCTGGTTCTTGAGCGCGGGCCGCTCGGCCGGCGGGGCTTCGTAGCGGTTCGTATCGTAGTAGATCTCGAAGACATGGCCGTCGGGATCACGGAACTGATAGGCCGGCCCATGGCCGAGATCGCCCTCGCTCCAGCCGATGCCGGCGCCGAGCCGCTCAATGGCGACGACGCGGCGCTGCAGGGCTTGCGGGCTCGTGCAGCGATAGCCGGCGTGGCGCATGCCGGTGGTGCTGGCGGCCGTGAGCTTCAACGTGTGGAACTCGTAATCGTCCCAGGCCCTGAGATAGACGCTGTCGCCATCGCGACCACTCTCGGTCAGGCCGAGCACGCGGACGAAGAAATCGAGGCTCGCCTCGGGCTTGTCGGTCAGCAGCTCGACGTGGCCCAGATGCGCGACGTCGAAAATCGGCTCGGTGATCACGCCAGCATCTCCACGGCCTCGGGGAACAGGCGCTGATAGGCCTCGCCGTAGGTCATCGGCCGGCCGGAGTTGCGCCCGCCCTGCATGCCGCGGTTGAGCGCCACCCGCGTATAGTACTCCCACAGGTGCTTTTGCGCCGCCAGCACCTCGAAGGCTTTGCGCTTGGTCTCCCAGACATCATCGATATTGAGAATGACGTTCGGCTTGTAATTGCACTGCTCGGGTTGGTGCGGCTCGAACAGGAACACCGGCGGAGCGGTGTAGGCGCGCGTGTGATCGGGTTTGTGGCCGGCGGCCTGGGCGATGACGCGCGCTTCCTGCGCGAAATGCGCCGCCAGCGGATGATCGAAGTTGTAGGGGTCCTCCAGGGCGTGGGTCAGGACGAACGCCGGCTTGACCTCACGGTAGATATCGACGGTGCGGTCGAGCATCTGCGGCGTGATGCGCAGGGGATAATCGCCCGCGTCGAAAAACTCGATCTCGGCGCCGAGGACGCGCGCGGCTTCGGCGGCCTCGTCCTTGCGCTGCGCCTTGACATCGGCCATCTGCACGCCCGCGGCCTTCCAGGCGAACTGGCTTTCACCGCGCTCGCCAAAGGACAGGCAGACGATCTTGACGCGCCACCCCTTGGCGGCATGCAGCGCGATGGCGCCACCGGCCCGCCAGACGAAGTCGCCGGGGTGGGCAGTAATGACGAGACCGGATTTCGGCGTGGTGGTCATGCGAGCCCTTTCCAAGGTGTCTGACATCCTGTCAGACACCTTCTCCCTACTCCGCAGCCGCACGCCTGGGTACTGTGCCCTGCGCCAGCACCGTATCCGGCACATAGGCGAGCCCATCGAACAATAGCCGCGCCGTGCGTAACAGTCCCGCGCGCTCGACCACCGGCTCGGTCGCGGTGCCGCCGACCTCGAGGCGCACGCTGAACTCGCCGGTCGGATGTTCCACCGACAGCGTCTTGATGCGACCGGCCGGAATCTGGGCGACCGATGCCGCCGGTGAGCCTGGCAGCACGCAGGCCGTCGCTACCGTCACGGCGGCAAAGACGCCGATCGAGGCGTGGCACTCGTGCGGGATGAAGCTGCGCGTGGCGACATGCCCGCCAGCCCTGGGCGCGGCCACCAGCGCGATCTTGGGCACGACTTTCTTCGACACATCGCCGAGGTTCATCAGCGGACCGGCGGCGAGCCGGATCTCCTCCAGCCGCGCCTTCAACTCCTTATCGGCGTTGAGCTGGTCGCGTGGCTCGTAGCCGGTCCGCCCGACGTCGGCGGCGCGCAGCACCATCACCGGCATGCCGTTGTCGATCAGGGTGACATCGACGCCGGCAACGCGATCCACGGGCCATCCCGTCGGCAACAGCTTGCCGCAGACCGAGCCCGCCGCTTCGAGAAAATCGATGGCGATCGGCGCGGCGGTGCCGGGTGCGCCGTCGATGCGGGCGTTGCCCTGGTAGTTGACGCGCCCGCCCGGTGTTTCGATCAGCACCTCGGCGATGGTGCCGGTGTTGATGGTGCGGATCTTGAAGCGCGTCGTCGGATCACCGGCCTTGATCAGCCCGCGCTCGATGGCGAAGGGGCCGACGCCAGCGAGAATGTTGCCGCAGTTCGGCGTCGTGTCGACCATCGGCTTGTCGACATTCACCTGGGCAAACAGGAAATCGATATCGGCGCCGGGCGTCCGCGCCCGCGAGACCACCGCGACCTTGCTGGTCAGCGGATGGGCGCCGCCGAGGCCATCGACCTGGCGGGGGTCGGGCGAGCCCATCACCGACAGCAGAAAGGCATCGCGGGCGCCGGTTTCGGACGGCAGGTCCTCGGCCAGGAAATAGGCGCCCTTCGAGGTGCCGCCCCGCAACATCATGCAGCGCACGCCGGTTTGCATGGGTGTCATCCTTCTGGCTCATCCGATCTTGATCTTGCCGCGAATTTCGACCTCGCGCCAGTAGGTCGGGTCGAGCCCCGGCATCTGCACTCAGCCGGGGGAGACCCGACGCTGCGGGCGTGCCGTGGAATGTCGGGTCTCGCGAAGCGCTCGACCCGACCTACTGCCGGCTCAATTGCGGAATTGCCCGCCGCGGGGGGGATCGGTAGTGTCGCCTGCCGTTCCAACGGATAAGCGAGATCTCAATGCTGGCGCCCGTCGATCCCCGCGATCCCATCGCCTTGACACAAGCACTGGTGCGCTGCCCTTCGGTGACGCCGGCGGAGGGCGGAGCACTGACGCTCCTGCAATCCGTGCTCGAGCCGGCGGGCTTCGTCTGCCACCGCATGACCTTCACCGAGCCGGGCACGCCGGACGTCGGGAACTTCTACGCGCGCATCGGCACGCGGGCGCCGAACCTGTGCTTCGCCGGCCATACCGACGTGGTGCCGCCTGGCGACACGGCGGCCTGGACGCATCCGCCGTTCGGCGGCGAGATCCACGGTGGCCGTTTGTACGGACGCGGTGCGGTCGACATGAAGGGCGCGATCGCCTGCTTTGTATCGGCTGCGCTGCGCCAGATCGACAAGGCGGGCAAGGACGCGCCGGGCTCGATTTCGCTGCTGATCACCGGCGACGAGGAGGGCCCCTCGATCAACGGCACGATGAAGGTGCTCGACTGGCTGCAGGCGCGCGGCGAAAAGCTCGATGCCTGCGTGGTCGGCGAGCCCTCCAACCCTGAGGCGCTCGGTGACGAGATCAAGATCGGCCGGCGCGGTTCGCTCAATGGCGAGCTGGTGATCGGCGGCAAGCAGGGCCATGCCGCCTACCCGCATCTGAGCGACAACCCGATCCCCAAACTCGCCCGCTTCATCGATCGCCTGTCGTCGCAACCGCTGGATAGCGGCACCGACCACTTCGAGCCCTCGCGCCTGCAAGTCACGGTGATCTCGGTGCCCAATACCGCCACCAATGTCATCCCCGCCGAGGCGCGCGCGAAGTTCAACATCCGCTACAATGACCTGTGGAATAGGCCCAAGGTCGAGGACTGGGTGCGGCTGCAGTGCGCCGCCGCCGCGACGGCGACAGCCGCCAACTACGAGGTGAGCTTCTCCGGCACCGGCGATGTCTTTCTGACCGAGGCGGGGCCGTTGGTGGAGGCCATGCGCGAAGCGGTGCGGGCCGCCACCGGACGGACACCGGCGCTGACCACGGGCGGCGGCACCTCGGACGCCCGCTTCATCAAGGATCACTGCCCGGTGATCGAGTTCGGCCTCGTCAACGCCACCATCCACAGCATCGACGAGCACACCGCCGTGGCCGACCTCTCCGCGCTCACTGATATATATCAGCGATTTATCGCGCGGGTGCTGGGCCACGGTGTCTGACATCTTGTCAGACACCTCCGCGCGGCTCGTATATGATTGCCCCAAACGGCAGAGGGCAACAGCAGCGTGGCGACGGCACAAATTCCCGCGGAGGCGGCGAGCGACATCGACTCGGCGAAGGCTTGGCTGCGGCTGCTGGCCGCCTTGCTGATCGGCAGCGTCGGCTCGACCGGCATGTGGTCCGTCGTGGTGGCGCTGCCGGCGGTGCAGGCGGAATTTGGCGTCGGCCGGTCCGAGGCGTCGCTGCCCTATACGCTGGCGATGATCGGCTTCGGCGTCGGCGGCATCGCGATGGGCCGCATCATGGATCGCCTCGGCGTCATCGTCGCGGTGCTGATCGGCGTAGCGCTGCTGAGCGCCGGCTACATCGCCGCCGGACTGGCACAGACGCTCTGGCAATATACGCTGGCCTATGGTGTGCTGATCGGGCTCGGCTCCTCGGCCATGTTCGCGCCGCTGATGGCCGACATCTCGCACTGGTTCCGGCGGCGGCGCGGCATCGCCGTGGCGATCTGCGCCTGCGGCAGCTATCTGGCCGGCACCATCTGGCCGCCGATCCTGCAGCACTTCATCGCCACCGAGGGCTGGCGCGCCACGCACATCGGCTATGGCATTCTTTGCCTGGTCGTCATGCTGCCGCTGACGCTGGCCTTCCGCACCCGCGCGCCGACCGATCCCGACGGCCACGCGACGGCCGCGGCCTGGCGGCCAAAGCCGCTGTCGTTATCGCCGGGTGTGCTGCAGGTGCTGTTGCTCGTCGCCGGCGCGGCATGCTGCGTTGCCATGTCGATGCCGCAGGTGCACATCGTCGCCTACTGCGGCGACCTCGGCTTTGGCGCGGCGCGTGGCGCCGAGATGCTGTCACTGATGCTCGGCATGGGCATCGTCAGCCGGTTGATCTCGGGGCTCGTCGCCGACCGCATCGGCGCGCTCGCCACGCTGCTGCTCGGCTCGACGCTGCAGGCCATCGCGCTGCTGCTCTATCTGCCGTTCGACGGCCTCGCCTCGCTGTATATCGTGTCGGGCCTGTTCGGCCTGTTCCAGGGCGGCATCGTGCCGATGTACGCGCTGATCGTGCGCGACCACTTCTCACCCAAAGAGGCTGGCGCGCGCGTCGGCCTCGTCATCATGGCGACGCTGATCGGCATGGCCTTCGGCGGCTGGGTGTCCGGCGCCATCTTCGACTATACGGGCTCCTACCAAACAGCCTTCCTCAACGGCATCGCCTGGAACCTGCTCAACATCGCCATCGTCGCGGGATTGATGTGGAGTGCGCGGCGCGGGCGGGAAATGACCACATTGCATTTGCACTCGCGCTCGCGCTGATCACGCGCTAAATCGTGGAGCCAGCCCACCTGCTTGCAGCATCTCATCGGAGGAGACCCCATGCCCGCACCCCTGCTCGGCCTTGCCCGGCCCAACCACTACCGCTTCAAGCTCGGCGGCTTCGAGATCATCCAGTTGCACGACGGCGCCCTGCACATGGCGGGACCGCAGCCGCCGTTCGCCACCGACCAGACCAAGGAAACCGTGCAGGCCCACCTCAAGGCCAACCATCTGCCCGGCGACAAGCTGGAGAATTCCTACACCTGCACGATGATCAACACCGGCAAGGAGCTGGTGCTGTTCGACACCGGCAACGGCTCGGCCAAGCAGAGCGGCGGCCAGGGCTTCCTGCTCAAGGCGCTGGCGGCGGCCGGCTACACGCCCGACCAGGTCGACGTCGTCGTCACCACGCATTGCCATCCCGACCATTTCCTCGGCCTGATCGAGGGCGGCAAGCCGGCCTATCCAAATGCCCGCACCGTGTTCGGCCAGAAGGAATTCGACTATTGGAAGAAGGGCGACGACGTGCCGGATTGGCGCGTGCCGACGCGCGAGGGCTTCCTGAAGATCTGCCTGCCGTTCGCCGAGAAGTCGACCTTCATCAAGGAAGGCAGCACGGTCGTCCCCGGCATCACCGCGGTGGAAGCCTTCGGCCACTCGCCGGGTCTGCTCGCCTTCAACATCGAAAGCAACGGCCAACGCCTGTTCATGTGGGCCGACGTCACCAACCACTCCGTCATGTCGCTGCAGAAGCCGGAGTGGCTGGTTCATTTCGACCACGACAAGGCGCAGGCCGTCGCCACCCGCAAGCGCGTGCTCGACATGGTGGCGCACGACAAGTGCCTGGCGATCGGCTTCCACATGCCGTTCCCGGCCTTCGGCTACGTCGACAAGTCGGGCGACGGCTATCGCTGGATACCGGCCAGCTATCAGATGAACTTTGCTTGAGAAGACGAGGGAATGGGGAGTAGGGAGTTGGGAGTAGGGGGCGATTCCTCTCCCCGAGGTATTTCCTTCCCACTCCCCACTCCCAACTCCCCTCTTCGCTTCTTTTCCCTCGGAGCTTCCCCAATGAAAATCGCCATCCTCGGCGCCGGCGCCATGGGCTCGATCTACGCCGCCCTGCTCGCCGATCAAGGCAAGCACGACGTCTGGGCCATCGATACGTGGCAAGAGCACGTCGACGCGATCAACGCCAAGGGCCTCCGGGTCGAGGGCAAGAGCGGCGACCGCACCGTGCGGATCAACGCCACGACCAAGGCCAGCGACGTCAAGGACGCCGATCTCGTCATCATCGCCACCAAGGATGACGGCGTCGTCGCCGCCGCCAAGTCCGCGCTTGCTGTCGGCAAATCCAGCGCGCCGATCCTGACGATCCAGAACGGACTGGGCTCCGCCGACAAGGTGGCCGAGGTGGTCGGCTCCAAGCGCATCATGATGGGCGTGGTCGGCGGCTTCGGCGCCTCGATGAGGGGACCCGGCCATGCCCACCACAACGGCATGGAGTTCGTCCGCCTCGGCGAGATGGACGGCGGCATGACCGATCGCCTCGAAGTGGTGGCCGAGGCCTGGCGCGCGGGCGGCTTCAAGGTGCTGACCTTCGCCGACATCCACAAGATGGTCTGGGAAAAGCTGCTCTGCAACTGCACCTTCTCGGGGCCCTGCGCGCTGACCGGCTTGACGGTCGGCGAGGTGATGGCCAGCCCGCAGGCCTGGCCGATCGCCACCGGCTGCGCGATTGAAGGCTTCGCCGTGGCCAAGGCCAAGGGCATCAAGCTCGATTTCGATGACCCGGTGGCCTACGTGCGTGCCTTCGGCGAGAAGATCCCTGGCGCCAAGCCGTCGATGCTGCTCGACCACATCGCCCGGCGCCGCTCCGAGATCGACAACATCAATGGCGCCATTCCGCGCGAGGGCGCCAAGGTCGGCGTGCCGACGCCAATATCGACCGTCGTCACCGAGCTGGTCCGCGCCAAGGAATCGGCTTTCTGATGGTCGACGCCGTCAGAGCCGCTTTCACCGTCGATCTCGCGATTTTCATGCTGGCGGCGTTTCTCGGCGCGGTGGTGGCGGGCCTCGCCGGCTTCGCCTTCGGGCTGGTCGCCTCCGGAATGTGGCTGCATATCATCACGCCGGTGCAGAGCGCCGTGCTGATCGCTGCCTTCGCCTGCGTCGTGCAGAGCCAGGCGACCTGGCGATTGCGGCATGCGGTCCGCTGGCGGCGGATCTGGCCGTTTGTCGTCGGCGGGGCGATCGGCATCCCCATCGGCGGCGAGATCCTGCGCTACGTCTCGCCCACGACCATGCGCGGCGTGCTGGGCGTCTTTCTGATCGTCTTTTGCGCCTACTATCTGGCCAAACCAGATTTGGGACGCGCACGCAGCCGTCCGATCCTTGACGGCGTCGTCGGCATCGGTGGCGGCGTCGTCGGCGCGCTCACCGGATTGTCCGGCATCGTCGTCAACATCTGGACCACGATGCAGGGCCTGCCGAAGGACGAGCAGCGCGCCGTGTTCCAGCCGACCGCGGTGATCCTGTTCATCCTGACGCTGGCCTGGCTCGGCGGCGCCGGCATCATCCCGGACGGCACCGGACGCCTGTTCCTGATCGGCCTGCCCTTGGTTCTGATCGGCACCTGGATCGGCTTGAAGCTCTACGGCCGCCTCGACGAGGCCAGCTTCCGGCGTCTGGTGCTGTGGCTGCTGTTCATCTCCGGCCTGACGCTGCTGCCGTCGCTGGTTGGGTAGTGACGGGGAATCCCGGGATCGGCGGCTGACGTAACCTACGCAGCCTTGGCCGTTGGATCGCCGAAATCCAGCTCCAGCTTGACCTTAGTGCATAGAACTGTAGGCACCTTTCGGCCGTCCGGCATCTCCGTAAATTCGACTAGCCCCAATCTCTCCATGCCATGAAGCGTGCGCGATAGGTTGGAAACGGCGCGATCGGAGGTGCGAGCCAGTTCAGTCAACGACTGCGGCTGAGAGTTCCTGATCATCTCCAACAGAAGCATGTTCTTTTCTGTGAGAACCTTGGCAAGGGACTCCAGCGATGAAATCCAAACTTTCGGCTCGCCCGGCCGCAACTTGCCACCCCGAGCAATCTCGATCATGCGCTTCTTAACGTAACCGGCGGGAGCGATGCCAATATGCAAGGTCTTCATTCCGTCCACGGCACGTCCTCCTCTTCCATGATTGTCTGCACGTCTCGCCAAAAATCTTCCATCAGCTTCACTGGCGAGTCGAAATCATACCAAGTAATCCGATCTCGAAAATGGCGATGGTCACAGCCGCGACTTTTTTGTTGCGATTTCCTTGCGGGGCCGCTCCCGATATCCGGATAATGTGCATTGTCATACCCGACTATCCTACCACCGCCAGGACGATGCATGGTCAGCGTGTAGTTGATTCCATGTGGCCGCTGCTCATCCCGCCCAACCAGAGTCGCCTTCACGGAAATCCAGAATCCTCCACCTACCTCCGTGGTCCATCCATGAAGGTTCAGCAGGGTCTCGATCCCGTCGTCACGGTTATCATCAGTCACCCATTATCACCAGGACCTTCCCCATAATCCGCGCCCACTTTGAGCCAAGCCGTTGAAGTGACTCGCTGATTGGCACTGAAGAAGTGCCGACGGCCTTTTTTTGGGGAGACTCTCTGCGGCGAGGTGGCCCTCCGGGTTTGAGCTAGGATGCTGGTGCGAACCAAGCACGACCTGGACCAAAGCCACGGAGAGCCGGCCCTATGATAGCCCAGACTGCAGCCAAGATGCGCGAGCACCTCCAGG
>CAZCGE010000080.1:0-2689 GCA_964498125.1 uncultured Devosia sp.
CACCACCACGGCTTTTGACCGCAGCAGCTCACGGTGGCTTGGGATCAGCGACCTGATCGCCGAACCCGGAGGACCTACCTCCATCTCCAGTACAGTTGCGCGCAGCCGTGTGGACCGGCTACGCTCGTGACACAAGACCCCAACCGGAATCAGTGCCGGTGCGCAACACTTATGTGGCAATAGGGTTGGCCGTTTGAACCGCAACCGTGTGTACTGCATCAAATGCAGTCGGTCACTGTGTTCGGCAGAGTCGGCTGCTTAGCGCCCGAGATGGCTCAAAATCTCATCAGCGGCAGGGGCCATTTTCTGCCGACCGCAGCCCTCAACGATCATTGTTAATGAGCTTTCTTGGCCGCGTCCAGACAACGACGTCGATCAGCTTCCTGCCGGCGTGAACAGGCAGAGCGGCATAAGAAACTTCAAATCCTTCTCTTCGCGGAAACAGATGTGTGTGCGGGCATCTCCAGACGCTCGTACCTCGAAACCACGTGGCACCCAGATGCGCTGCCTGCCGACCCTAACTTGAAGATCCCCGCGTTCATCGACCTCGACTGCGTCCGCCGGCATGCAATCGCGGTCAGAGCAACATTCCTTCGGGTACCAGGAATGTGAGGCGACGTGTGGCGCGTTGGCGGTCACCAGCGCGGCGGCCAAGGCGACGATCCGGATTAGGCACATTGGCGGGACCTCTCGGTGACGCTGTATCCACCAAGGATGGCAGAAGGGCAGCGAACCCGCTTAAAGACGGCCTTGATTTGTCATCAAGGGCAGCTTGATTTCTCTTCGAGACACCCCGTGATATGGAAGTTCATCTCTTGCGGGCCCACTTATGGAGACATGGAGGATGCGATTTCTGTTCGAAGACTACGTGCTGGACGTCCTCCGGCGGGAACTACATCGCGGCGCCGATTTGGTGCCCCTTGAGCCGCAGGTCTTCGACCTATTGGCCTACCTCATCTGCAATCGCGAGCGGGTGGTCACCAAGGACGACCTGCTGACCACCATTTGGCATGGACGCGTCGTCTCAGAATCCGCGCTGACAAGTCGCCTCAACTCGGCAAGAGGTGCCATCGGGGATAGCGGCCAGCAACAGCGCTTCATCAAGACCCTTCCCCGCAAGGGCTTCCGCTTCGTGGGTGCCGTTCGCCAAGAACCGACAGAAGCAAAGGAGCCAGCCCAACCCCTACCCCTTCCAGACCGCCCGTCAATCGCGGTTCTTCCGTTCACCAACATGAGCGGAGATCCTGAGCAGGAGTATTTTGCTGACGGTGTAGTGGAAGAAATCATAACCGCCCTATCACACACGAGCTGGCTATTCGTCATCGCGCGCAATTCGGCATTTACCTACAAGGGCCGGGCCGTAGACGTGAAGCAGGTTGGCCGGGAACTAGGCGTGCGTTATGTGGTTGAGGGCAGCGTGCGCAGGTCAGCAAGTCGCGTGCGCATCACAGCGCAGCTCGTCGACTCTGCAACCGGAGCGAATCTCTGGGCAAACCGTTTCGAAGGCGCTCTTGAGAACATTTTTGAGCTCCAGGACCAGGTAACTTCAAGCTTGGTCGGATCAATCGCACCCAAACTCGAGCGGGCTGAAATCGAGCGTGCCACGCGCAAGCCGACCGGGCACCTTGACGCCTATGATTACTATTTGCATGGCTTGGCAAGCTTTCATCAAGACACGAAACAATCAAGTGACGATGCTCTCCGATTTTTTGGAAAGGCTATCGAACTCGATCCAGACTTCGCTGCGGCCCACGGGATGGCTGCGCTGTGCTATGTGGGCCGCAATTGGAAACAATGGATGCTCGACCCGCAGAAAGAGTTGGCTGAAGCTGCACGATTAGCCAATCGCGCTGCTGAAGTGGGCCGCACTGACTCTGTGGCCTTGTCTGCTGCCGCAATGGCGCTTGGGCTCGTCGTGCAAGATCTCGATCGTGCCGCCGTTCTGCTTGATCGATCACTATTGCTAAATCCAAATCTCGCCGCATCGTGGGTTCGCAGCGCATGGGTAAGATTATTTCTAGGCCAGTTTGATCTGGCCATCGAGCATGCCAGTCGCGCGATGCGTCTAAGTCCACTTGATCCACTTCTGGTCGGAATGCAGACGGCGATAGCCTTCGCTCATTTCTGTGCTGGGCGCTACGATCAGTCAGCGGTGTGGGCGGATAGAGCGGTGAAAGAACAACCGACTTTCGCCCCTGCGATACGCGTGTTGGCGGCAAGCAGTGCGTCACTGGATCGAGTGGACGAGGCGAGAAGGGCACTAGCCCGATTGAGAGAGATCGAGGCCCCTTTGCAAGTTTCCGAGCGGGGCCTTCCGTTTCGGGAGCAAAAACACTTCTCAAAATACGCGGAGGCATTGCGAAAAGCTGGATGCCCGGGTTGACAGCGGGATTAAGCGATTGATTGGGACGACTCGACGTCGGAAATCGCTTGGCTACCCCCGATGCAAGCTCAAGCTCGCCAAACTGGGTGATCAAATGTCCAATGGCTCAAGCGGTTCAACCATGTGCAGTGGCGCTTTGACATGGAGACGCCCGGTGATCACACAAGACCCACCGGTAGTTGTCACGAGTTGCGCCAATTCGATTGCAGGGCATGCAAAAATTGGCTTGCAACCCTGGCGGCTGGCACACACAAAAAGCACACGCCTTCTGATCATCCGTGACTGACTTCGTCCGGTTCTGGCCCA
>CAZCGE010000081.1:0-45826 GCA_964498125.1 uncultured Devosia sp.
GATCAACGTCGCGGTGTATCTGCTTTCGGTCACGCGGGAATTCGACACATGGCCCGAATGCAATGAGCGAAAGCGCGCCTGGTTCACACCAGATGCCGCCGCTGACGCGGTCGGCGAGCCCGAATTGCAAGTGCTGCTCAGGGACATTGCTTCCAAGGTCTCGAGCAGCCAATTGTTGGGTCGGTAGGCCAGGCCTAACGGCAGGGCATCACCCGGGCCGGTCGCAAGGCATGCACCGTCCGCTACGGCAAAACTTGACCGACCGTGCCCTGACCTACAAACATCCCGCTGCATCCACCGCTCGAGCCCGATTCCCTTGGTGACCCCGCCAACCTCTCCGCCACTGCCGCAGGATATGCGGCGACGGCTGTCCGACGTGCTGCATCGTCTGGAGACGTGGCGCGCGCGCCGCCGCTCGTCGCCGGCGTGGACGGCCATCGTTGCCGTCATACTCGCCGTCATGCTCTTGCCAATCGTCACGGTGTTGGTGCTGGCCTTGTCCCCGACTGAAAGCATTTGGCCACATCTGCTGCGCACGGTGCTGCCGGCCGCGCTGATCGACACTGTGCTGCTGCTGACCGGCGTCGGGTTCCTGACGCTGGCTCTCGGCACCAGCACGGCCTGGCTGGTGACGATGTATCGCTTTCCCGGCCGCGCTCTCCTCGACCGCCTGCTGGTCATCCCGTTGGCGATGCCGACCTATATCGTTGCCTATTGCTACGTCGAGCTGCTGGACTACGCCGGCCCGGTGCAAAGCGGGCTGCGCGCGCTGATGGGCTGGCGCACGCCGGCCGACTATATGTTCCCCGATGTGCGCTCGCTCGGTGGCGCCGCCGCCATCATCTCGCTGGTGCTGTACCCCTATGTTTATCTGTCGGCGCGGGCCAGTTTCGTGCAGCAATCGGTCTGTGCACTGGAAGTTGCGCGCACACTCGGGCGGACATCGATGCAGAGTTGCTGGGAGGTTGCGCTGCCCTTGGCACGGCCTGCCCTGGCGGCAGGCTTGGCGCTCGCCTTGATGGAATGCCTCAACGACATCGGCGCGGTACAGTACCTCGGCATCGAAACGCTGACGGCCAGCGTCTATGCGACGTGGCTGCAGCGCTCCAACCTTGGCGGTGCGGCGCAACTCGCGGTCGTCATTCTCGCTTTTGTTGCCCTCTTCTTCATCCTGGAGCGCAGCGCACGCGGCCAGGGCCGCACACACCACACCACCGGCCGCTATCGCGCCATCCCTTTCCAGGACATCGAAGGCTGGCATGGCTGGGCCGCCGCCGGTCTGTGCGCCTTGCCGTTTGTGCTGGGCTTCGTTGTGCCGGTGATGGTCATCGCCCGGCACGCTTATCAGCACGCTGGCGAAGCCCTGGCCGGCGGATTTCTCCGCGCCGCATTCAACAGTGTCCTGCTGGCGACGACGGTGGCAGCGGCAGCCGTCGCCATTGCACTGGTTCTTGCCTATGCCCGCCGGGTTGCCGCCAACGGTTTCACGCGCCCCGCCGTTGTGCTGGCCGGGCTCGGCTACGCTGTGCCCGGAACCGTGCTGGCGCTCGGCCTGATGATTCCGCTGGCCATGCTGGACAACAGCATCGATGCCATGGCCCGCTCCATGTTCGGAGTTTCATCGGGACTGCTGCTGTCGGGGTCGGTCGCCGCGCTGACGTTGGCGCTCGCCATTCGCTTTCTGGCCGTCGGACTTGGCTCGATCGATGCCGGCTTGGAACGCATCTCGCTCAATCTCGATGCCGCCGCGCGAGCCCTGGGCGAGACGGCTCTGTCGACGCTGTGGCGTGTGCATATGCCGATGCTGTTGCCGGCGATCGGCGCGGGCGCACTGCTGGTATTCGTCGATGCGATGAAGGAGTTGCCGGCGACGCTGCTGCTGCGCCCGTTCAACTTCGAGACCTTGGCCACCCACGTCTACAGTCTTGCCGCGCTCGAGCAATTCGAGCAGGCAGCCCTTGGTGCTCTGGTGATCGTTGCGGTCGGTCTGGTGCCGGTGCTGCTGCTGCATCAGGCGGTGGCGGGGCGCCGACCAGGCGCGTGACGCGGATGCAGCATTAAGTGCCGCAACGGCCTCACGACTGGCGGCCGATCGCCACCAGACAGCTATCGATGGATCGCAGAGCCTCGATCATCAACGCCTTGGGGTTGTCTTTCCTGGTCTTCGACAAGGACAGCAGCTGCACGGCCAACAGCTCGATGCCATTGACGATCGCCGCTGACCTGCGCGTCTCCTCTGGTTGAAAGTATGGCGCGCGCGCGGTTGCGGCCGGCAGCGTCTGTGCCGGGACAACGGCTGGATCCGGCCGCGTCGAACCCCGACCCTTTTCAATCAACTCCGATAGTCTGACAGCTTTGACCGACATCGCCCTTCTCCCCATGCCTGGTGGCGCCCTTACAAACGAGTCCCGGCTCAGTGTCGCCGCAATCGCGGACATGGCCCAATGTTGTCGCCGACTCGGCTGGTGTCAGGCTCGCCTTGGCGTCAATGCGCGGAAGCTTTGGTCTTGGACTTCTTGCCCTCGCCGGCAGGGGTGTCGGTCAGCATCTTTTGCCCGCCGCGAACCTGATCGACGGCAATATAGCCGAAGTCCTCGAGCACGACATCGTACAGGACCTCGCTGCCGAACCGCGCATTGACCGCGTTCTTGATGAGCGTGGTGAGCCCGCTCCAGCTCTCCTTCGTCAGCTTCTTGATGTCGAGGTCGCGACCCGTGTAGATCCCCTGAAACGCCGCATCGAGCAGAAACACCTCGGGTTTGACCGTCAGGTCCTTCAGTGTTTCCGCTGGAGAAATGAATGTGAATTGCGCAATGATGTAGCCAGTGACCTTGCCATGCTCCACCACGGGTATGCTGATCGGTTTGATCTTGACGTTGGTCATTTTACCGATGTCTTTGCCGCCCGCAACGCCGGCATGCTCCTGCCCGGTTCTCCACACCGTCCCGGCGTAACCCGAGGCGACAGTGACCATGCAGACCAAAACACCGATGGCTGCGGTTCGAATCACGACGGCCTCCGGCCTGTCGCGAATGGCATGGAATATGTGCCATCGGAATCGGCGGCGCGACTGATCGCGGTCAGTATTCCCACGATCTCGCTGGCGGCGGCGATGTGGACTTCGAGCAAAGATCGGTTGACGGAAAGCTTTGCACGCAGCTGCTCGATCCGGCGCAGCGCTTTCTGGTCGAGACTGGCGCGCGGCAATGCGCTCACGAGCTTGCTGAGCTCGAAAAGGATCATGGTCTTGTGCGTGGCTATGGCCATATGATCGGCCGGCTCGGCCCGGCGCAGGGCCGCGCTCTCCGCGTCGACCAGCGCGATGGCGCGATTGAGGATGGCGCACAATGCTGTATTCATGCTGTCCAATGCCATCGCCCGCCCCTGTCGTGCTTGTGCGCCAACACTAAAGCGCTTGCCACTCGAATTGAATCAGGAGAAAGCGCACTAGTCCTTTGTTTGTCGCACTTTCTACGCCAAACCCGTGCCCACTTTGGCGGAAAATGCTCTAACTCAAAGCGGCTGCTTGCGCGCTGCTTCGAGGCTTGCTCTCAGACCAAGCGTGCCATGGGTCGCAATCACGCCGCCCAGATGACGCGCCAGTTCCGTTCGTGCCAGCTGCCCCGCCAGCCCGGCCCCGTATGCCGCTTTGCCTTTCGGCAGCGCGGCTTCGACAAGAATCGAAAGCAAGGCCGCTTCGAATTGCGTGTAGACGTCGTTTGGTGGTGAACGATGACTCGAGATCACGGGCGCCACGGGACGCGCATTTTCAATCCCCGCTGCGATTGCCGCGATAGCATTCTCAGTCATGGCGTCCTCGTGCCTGCCCGCCGGCAGCATGCAAGCTCAATCTTGCGTCGGCCTTTCGCTGAGCGGTGTCGTCAGCCGGTCGATCAGTTCGGCGAAGTCCTGGCGCCGCTGCCGGTCGCGGTGTTCCTGTGCGGTTCTGTCGACCAGCAATGCCAGCAGGCGGGTAGCCGCCGCCTCCTGCAAAACGACCTCCGACTGGCGACTGCAGGCCGCCGCTAGATCGGCAATGCGCTGCAAGGCGCGGCCAGGTCTGCCCAGTGCCGCGGCAATCGTTGGATCGAGCGTCGGGTTGTCGCCACTCAGGGCGGCCATCAGCAGGTCGCGTGCATGTTCTGCCTGCTGCAGGTGCGCCTGGCATTCCCGCAATGCGACCTGCTCCAGGCGATGGCGCAGGTTCTGAGCCGCGTACAGGCGGTCGATGCGATTCGTGCGCGACGGTGCCATGATGCGATCACCCTCGCGAAAGCCAATCGAGGAACGCACTGGCGAACGCCGCGGTCATTTCCCCGCACAGGAGAAAAATCAGCCAAAACGCTGTCAGGATCAGGAAGGGCGCGGAGATGAAAAACACCGGCACCATCGGTGCGATCTTGTTGACGATGCCAAACGCCAGATTGATCAGTATGGCCGCGGCCAGGAACGGGGACGCGACGCGCACGGCAATCCGCAGCGCATCGGCCGCCGCCAAGGTGACCCGAGCCAACACGACCTCGGGTTCGGCAATGATGCCAAAAGGCATGGCCGCATAGGACTCGATCAGCGTCAGAACCAGTTCGACATGGAAGTCGAGCACGAACAACAAGGTCACGACCGCCGCCGAGATCGGTGCCCCGAGTTCGGGGATGACCTCGCCCGATCCGTCATCGACAGAGGCCATGCCGCTGAAGCCCATCATTTGGGCCATGCAGTTCAGCGCCAATTGCACCGCGGAGTAAAGGCAACGCGCCAGAACCCCGATGATGCCGCCGGCCAGGCACTCGGCCGCGATCAGGCGTGCGGTACTGCCATTGGCCTCCAGTTGGCCCAATGGTCCAATGCTGCTCGCCAGCATCGGTGTGATCGCCGTCGATAGGGCGAGCGCCAGATACAACCGCACCTGCATCGGCACGTGCGGGGAAGAGTAGCCGGGCACCAGCATCAGGCAGCAGCCCACCCTGCAAAACACCAGGCCATAGGCAGACAGCGGACCAAGCTCGAGCGCCATCACGCGATGACACCGAGCGGCTTGATCTGGGGAGCGCGCGCGATCTCCATGTGCGACAGAACCGGCAAGGCAGGGAACAGGCGCTCGATGATCATGCGCACGAAGGATCTGGCCTCGGGTGTCGCAACCAGGGCAAATGACTCGGCTTTCTCCATCAGTTCCCGGATCGTTCGCGACGCCTCGCCGCAGAACTGTTCGATCGACTTCGGATCGAGGTCGAATTCGATCACCTCTCCCCTGGCGTCGCGTTTCAGGCTCTGTTGGAATGCGAGTTCCCACCGGCTGCCAAGCCGCAGGATGCGCAACACGCCATCCTCGGCGAGATCGCCGCAGATCTGCTGGCCCATGCGCATGCGAACATGCTCGGCAATCTGTTCGGTCTTGCGCACGTGCGGCGCGATCTCGGCAATGGCTTCCAGAACGAGATGCAGGCTGCGGATCGACACGCGCTCGGCGAGCAGCACTTTCAGGACGGATTGCACGCCGGAATAGGAAATGTGGGCCGGCACGATCTCCTCCAGCAATTTTCGGTACTCCGGATCGAGCCGATCCAGGAGATTACGCAGGCTGCGGTAGGACAGGAGCTGGGCAAGGTTGGCGGTGATGGTCTCGCGGACATGGGTCAGCACCACCGAAATATTGTCGATCGGCGTAAATCCGGCGCGGCGAACCGCGCCAGCGTGGGTCTCCGAAATCCAGACCGCGGGCATGCCGAATGCAGGTTCGATGGCATCGTCGGCTGGCACATTGGGCTTGCCGCCGCGCCCGGTCACCACCAGCAGGTCGCCGATGCGAATCTCACCGCTCGCCAGCATCGTGCCATTGATCTTGATCTGATAGCTCTTGTTGGCGACCGACAGGTCGTCCGACACCTTGATCTCGGGCACCACCAGGCCGTAGGTCTTGGCAAACTTGCGCCGCATGTTGCTCATGCGCTGTGCAATCTCGCCATGCTTGGGCAGCAGCGCGCCGGCCAATTGCTTGCCGAGACAAAGCTCGATCTCGGGCGCGGCCAGGGAGCCCTTGAGCGACTGCCGCGCCTCCAGCTCGGTCTGCCGCGACTGCTCGCGCGCGGTCGATTCGACGGCGTCCTGGTCCGCCTGCTCCCACCGCGGGATGGTGTAGGCGAAGAAAAACAGGATGCCGGCGATCAGCGCGAAGACGAAGAACGGCAGGCCCGGCGCCAGCGACAGGATCAGCACCACCGTTCCGGCCAGGTTGAGCGCCTTGGGATAACTCCCGAGCTGGGCGAACACAGCCTTGTCGGTCGATCCTCGCGTGCCGCCCTTGGAGACCAGCAGGCCCGCGGCCAGGGCAACGATCAGCGAGGGGATTTGCGTGACCAGACCATCGCCGACGGACAGCTTCGTGAAGACATCGGTGGCTTCCGCAAACGACATGCCGTGGCGCAGGACGCCAATCAGTACCCCTCCGAACATGTTGACGGCGGTGATGATCAGTGCGGCGACCGCATCGCCGCGCACGAATTTCGAGGTGCCGTCCATGGCGCCATAGAATGCGCTTTCCTCCTCCAGCTCGCGCCGCCTCTGGCGCGCTTCCTTCTCATCGATCATCCCGGCCGAGAGTTCGGCGTCGATGGCCATCTGTTTGCCGGGAATGGCATCCAGCGTGAACCGTGCGCCCACTTCGGCGATGCGCGTCGCGCCCTTCGTGATGACGAGAAAATTCACCGTTATCAGAATAGCGAAGACCACCGTGCCGATGATGAAGTCCCCGCCCATGACGAAGTTGGCGAAGCCCGCCACAACGTGGCCGGCGGCGGTATAACCTTCGGCGCCATTCGAGAGAATGAGCCTCGTGGTGGCCACGTTGAGCGACAGCCGCAGCATGGTGCAGATCAGCAGGATTGTGGGAAACGCGGAGAAGCTGAGCGGCTTGTCGATCCACAAGGCGACCATCAGAATCAACACGGACATGGCGATCGATATCGCCAGCCCCAGGTCGATGAAGAAGGGCGGCAATGGCAGGAACAGAACCGTCAGCATGAGAACGATGGCGACCGCGAAGCCGACGTCGTTCGACATGCCTGAGGACTGCGCGCGGCTCTTTACCGCCTTGGCGACTGCCATGATGTCCTTTCGTGCCCGGGAGGCGGGCGCGTCCCTATCCGCCAGTGTGCACGATCCGCGCGTAGGCCTGCTGCGTGAAGTCCTGGATCGAGGTGCCGATGAATACGCTGGTGATCGACAGCGCCAGCAGAACGGCAATGATCTTTGGTACGAATGTCAGGGTTACTTCCTGAATCTGGGTCAAGGCTTGCAGCACGGCGATGGCGGTGCCGACGAACATCGCGGCGAGGACCGCCGGCGCCGATGCGATCAGCACCGTCCAAATGGCCAACCGCAGCAGGTCGAGAACGTCGCCTGGTGTCACGACCGCACCGTCACGCCCTGGCCGACGATGATCTCGCCGCCGCCAGCGAGTTGCGCAACGAGGCCTTCCGCGGCAATCCGCACGGCGGCGACGGTGCCGGATGTCGCGCCATCGGCGGCAACGATCGTACGTCCAACCAGACCGGTGGCCTGGCCGACCGCAAGCGCATCGAGTACCGCGGCCAGCTTGACGTTGGTGGCCGTCGCCTGCTCGACTTGCGCAAACGACGACAACTGCGCAACGAGCTGCGTCGAGTCCATGGGTTTGGTCGGATCCTGATTCTGCAACTCGGCAACCAGCAGCCTGAGGAACGCATTGGTATCGAGCTTTCCGCTGCTGTTGGGCGCGGGCTCGGTGCCGCGCACGGTGCCTGGCGTTGCCGTCGTGATAGATGCCACAGTCATGGTGTCGCCTCCGCGGTGGTGGATGCCGGCTGGAATTCAAATGCATGCGTGCCGACACTGGTTTGGTTTTCGGCGGCAATGAGCACGCGCACCGCCTTCAGGGCCTCGAATACAAGATCTTGCGCGATCAATTCTCCGGCCCTGCGAATCTCGCCGATGATGTTGGCGTCGGTCTGTGTCGCGCAGGCAGCCTCGATCCAGGTCCTGAGCACCGGACGCAGGTGCCCGGCCGACGCTGGGTCCATCAGCAGCCCTTGGATCAGGAAGTACAACTGGCGAACCGGCGTCGTCGCCTCCTCGGCCTGCAGGACATGCGACTCCAGGAGAAATGCAACGTCGTTGAGCAGCTCGATGCGCACCTTGCGATCGACGCGAAGCACGGCACCATTGATGTAAATGCGCTCGCCGGCGCGCAGACCAAGCTGCAAAGCCTTGCTCACGCCAGACCCTCCCGCAGACTGCGGGTCACATCGATCAGCGGTGCGAAGTCACTGGCTCGTCCCATGTGGATGTCCTCGGCGCCGCGCCCAATCGACAGGCCGATCGATATGATCTGTGCACGCAGCGCGGGCGGCAGGCCATTTTCCGGATTAGCCAGATCCTCGATCAGGATCGACCAAAGCTGACGCAGATAATGCAGCGCGACGATAGCCTCGCGCGACTGTGCACCCGCCCGCTGCGCCGCCTCCAGCAGCTCGATCGACCGGCCAAGGGCAAGCCCTTCCATGACGCGCATCTCGCCGGGGGAATCCGCCACAATTTCGGTGTAGGCCGATCGATACATGCGCGCTGTCCTTGTGGATCTCGGGGGCCGTGCGGTCAGATGTAATTCAGAATGCTGAGGTCTTGTATCCGGGCGGTCATGGCATAGGAGGCTTGCAACTGCGTGATGATCGTATTGGCGGCCGTGGCCGACACGTAGGGATCGACTTCTTCCATATTGGCGAGACGGTTGCTGATGACCGTATTGCGCAGGGTTAGCCGGTCGCTGGCGGCGGCGATCCGTTCCCGCACGATACCGAGAGTGGACCTCACCGTGGCCAAGTCCGCCAGGGCGCCGCCAACCAGGGTAACGGCCTTGTCGAGGACAACTCCGAACGTTTCGGGGTTCAGCGCGTCGCCACCCAGGTCTGAAACCATGGCGTAGGCCTGCGCAAGCTGCCGAAAAACTTGATCGTTGGCGCTGGCGGAAACGTCGATGAATTCATCGGTCGAAATACGCGCCGTGCTGTTCTCGCTCGATGCCGTCGACCATGTCGCGGTCCAGGCCGCCTCGGAGAATTCACCCGCCAACGCACCGTCAAGGAACGACGACATCGCAGATGCGCCGATCGAGCCGATGGCGGGGTCGGACTGCGACATCCCGAACGCGGTGGCGAATGCCGTTGCAATGTTCTGGCGGCTTGCAATCCCTTGCTGGGAAAAATAGCTGGTCAAGGGTTTGTCCGCGGCATTGGCGCCGGCAAAGAGGTATGTGCCGGCCATCTCGGCATTGAGCTGATCGGCCAGCGAGACCAGCGCTGCCTTGGCCTGGCTGGCGATCCCGCCGCGAGCCGACTCTGAACCTCTGGCGCCCAGCAACGCGCCGAGGAAATTCTGCGCCGTTTGCGCCACACCATCGAGTGCGGCCTGGCCGACATCGAGGCGCGCGGCCGCCATGGCATTGGTCTGCAGAATCGCCTCGTGCCAGGACTGTGCCTGGCGCAGGCTAACGCTCGCGGTCGCCGCCGATCCAAGCGCCAAACCCGCATCGGCATTGCGCCCGGTCGCAATTTCCATCTGCACACGCCCGAGATCGGCCTGCAGCCGGCGCACGGCCGCGAGCGTCGGGCTGGAAAGCGAACTGGAGGCGACGAAGAAATTCGACATGCGCGCTACCTCACCGCCTGCATCAGGGCATCGAACATGGAATCCACGGCAGCGATCAGCTTGGATGAGGCCTGATAAGTGCGCTCGAGCTCGAGCAGCTGTGTCATCTCATCATCGATGCTGATGCCGGCGACCTTGGCGAGCGCGTCTTGCGAGCGTTGCAACAGCGCCCTCGCATATTCGGCGCCGCTGCTGGTCGCCTGCCGTTCGCCCTGGAGCCAGCCGACCGACTGCGAGGAGAAATCGGCAACGGACGCCGACTGGGCGATGAGCCCGCGCGCATCGAAATCGATGGATCGATCCAGGGCGTCGATCAGGTCATCGATGCGGCCGGTGAACCCGCTGACGCCCGTCGTGTTGTAGATGTAGGCAGGATTTCCAGGCTCCGAGATGCCCCCATCCCGCAGACTGAGCAAGTCGCCACCGCGCGCCGGATCGACATTGGGATTGATGGCGATTTCACTGGCCAATCCCGCTTGCCAGGCGCCGCTGACTGGCAAGGTGCTGAAGCCCGGCACATAAAAAAGACCGGCTGCATCCGGCCATGCCGGCGTCGGCCCCTGGTCGCTTTCGGCAAAGGTCAGGATCAGGCCCCGGGCTATTTCATCGAGCTGGGCGCCATACGTCAGGGCCATGCCATCACGAATCTCGACCAGACCCGCAAGCCGGCCCGTTGTGATGGCCATCACGGAGGTCGAACCCGTCGCTGCAATACCATCGATGAGCAGCGCGCCACCGGGCGTGCCGGGGAGCAGTGGCGTGTCCTGCACCGACACGGCGCGAGCGCGAACGTCGAACAGCGTCAATCCGCTGTCGGTCAAAAGAGCAATGCCGTTATCGCTGCGCGAGATGACCGTGACCCCAACCTCTCTGGCGATGTCGGCCACGACCTGGTCTCGCGCATCGAGTTCATCGGTCACGTCGGCGCCCGACCGGGTACCGTTGATGATTTTCGTATTCAGCTCCTCGACCCGTCGCAGCATCGTATTGAGCTGGCCGGCGGCGGCGTGAATGTCCTGGTCGGCTTCGCGCCGAACCTGCTCGACGAGAGCCGCGGAGCTGTGCAGGACGGCAACGACATCCTGGGCCGATGACAGCACAGTGCCCGCCCTCGAGATATCGGCAGGCGCCGCGGAATAGGACTGCATCGCCGCTTTGAATCGACCGATCTGACCCGCCGGGGAGGAGGCGCTCTGTGGATCGCCCAGCACCACGTCCAGGCGATCGAGAGCGGCGACCAGCACGTCCTGGCGTGCCGCATCGGATTGCGCCGAGATCACCGCCGATTGCAGGTCTTGCGACGTGGACCTTATGATCGAGGCGACGCGCGGTGCGCCACCGGATTCGGTCACCAATTGGACGATCTTGCGCGTCGCCGACGGATCGCTGGCATGGGCGACGTTGCGCGCGGCGATCGCCGTGCGATCGGCCGTGACCGAGAGCGACGAGCGCGCAGTATCGAGTATGCCGGAGAGCGACATTGATATGGTCCTGGTGCCAGCCCTTGCGACGACTCAGCGTTTCAAGTTGATCAGGACTTCCATGAGATCGGCGGCCGTCTGAAAGACTTTGGAATTGGCCGTATAGCTATGCTGCGCCTCGATCATCGTCGTCAGCTCGCTGCCGATGTCGACGGTCGATTTCTCCAGGGCATGCGACACCAGCTCACCAAGTCCCGTCGTGCCGGCCTGGCCGACAATGATGCTGCCGGAGTCCGCCGTCAGCGCGAACAGATTACCGGTGACAGGGGCGAGATTGTCGGGGCTCGGCACGTTGGCCAGGGGAATCCGATAGGATTCAGAGCGCGCGCCATTCTTGTATATGGCGAACAGCTCGCCCGCCTCGCTGATGTCGATGCGGTCGACCTCACTTGGTCCGCTGCCATTCACCGCCACATCGCGCACGACATAGCCTGCGGCCAGTTCCGTGCTTTGCGACACATCGAGCGTGAGGGTGGCGCCATTGGGTACGGGAATGGCAATGGATGTTGGACTTGCCCCAGCCAGGGCGCCGTTGGTGGGATCGAAACTCAGCGTGGCGGTCGTCAATGGTCCGGAGGCATACGGGAAGCCACCGCCCGGACTGGCTGCCGCGCGATCGAAGACGGCGAATTCCCAGGTGTTGGCCGCCGTCTTGGTCTCGTAGACGTCGAGCGTCTTACTGGCGCCGATATTGTCGTAGGCCGCCAGCGAGGTCACTTTGGTGAACTGGCTCGTCACCGCATTCGCCGACGGCAGGTTGGCGGGCGCGACGGCGGCACTGTCCGGCGGCAGATTGACGAACAGGCGGCCGGTGGTCGATGGCTCGGCCAGCATGCCAAGCGTCGAGATATTGACCGGGACGAGGCCCGCCAGTCCATTGGAGACGGGATTGGTTCCCGCCGCACTCGGATAGGCCATCAGCTGGTAGCCCGCGGCATTGACCAGATAGCCCTCGCCGTCCTTTACGAACGAGCCGGCGCGCGTCAGGCTCATGGCGCCGTCGGCTCCAGAAACGATGAGAAAACCCTGCCCGCGAATGGCCAGATCCGTCGCCGAGGACGTGAAGTTGAAGCTGCCTTGCTTGGATATGAAATGGCGCGTGTTCGATTCCACCGCCCCCGATTCATAATCGGATATGCCCGATTCCAGCACCAGCGTGGAGAACTCTTCCGAGGAGCGCTTGTATCCCGTGGTGCTGGCATTGGCGATATTGTCGGCCACCGTGCTCAGCATATTCGACTGGGCGGTCATGCCTGACGCACTGGTACGCATCATTCCGTAAAGGCTCATGGCGGTCTAATCCTGGACGGGCTGAAGGCTGGACGCCATGTAGCCGTATTCGTCTTGTGCGGAGCTTGATGACGGCGCATTGAGCACCGGCAACTCAGCCTCGCCCTGATGGATCAGGCGGTATCCGAGGAAACGCCTGGAATCGATCGGGTCATAACCGAGCCATGCGCGCAGCCGCTTGCGCAGCTTGCTGATGTGGCTTTCAATGACGTTCTCGTCGATATCTTCATTGAACAGACCATAGACAGCATTGAAGATCTGCGCCTTGGTCACGCGGCAGCCGACGTTGCTCGCCAGATACTCCAGGATGCGGCGTTCGCGGCGCGGCAGCAGCACCGATTCGCCGCCGATCTCAGGATCGCGGCCGTCGAAAAAGATACGGATGTCGCCGATGCGCGCCGGCTCGACGTCCGGCTTGGAGCGGCGCGCGGCGGCATTGACGCGAGCCAGGATTTCCCGGGCATGAACGGGCTTGCGCACCACGTCGTCGACGCCCGCGGCGAACAACTCGAGCGTCTCATCGAGCGACTTCGTCTCGCAAGCCGCTATGATGACGGCCCGGGAATGACTGGCGATCAGCTTGCACAGGGCGGCGCGCCCGGAGCACTCGCCGACCAGAAACGCCTCCACGGCGGCAAGGTCCGATCCGGCCACTGCCGTTATCCAGCCGCCGAGTTCCCTGGCGCAAAGGCCTGTTGCCGCCACGCCCTCGCGTTCCAGCATGGCAATGAACGCATCTGCAACCGATTGCCGGTCGTCCAACACCACGATCATGCAAATACCTCCAACCGAATCGCTCGGAACGTTGGCGGATCGTGCAATCTAAGATTGTTTTTAACAACTTAAAATTGTTCATAACTGCAACTATAAGGTGCGGTGTGGCGCTTAAACCGTCACAGCGAGCCGTATAGGCATGCCGCGCATCGCGTAGCAGGCCGTACTGGCCTTGCAGTGCGGCCGGTCATTGCGAATGGGGTCAATTCTTGGGCGAGGCGGGCGAGGGAGCAGCAGCGGGCGGCGGCGCCAGCGATCTGTAGACCGGCGGTGCAGGGCTGCCAGGATTGACGACGTCGGGGCCGGTAACCGTGCGCGCCTTGTTGGACTTGGGTGCCATCACAATCTGCCAGCACTCTGCGTCCAGCTCAGCAGATTTCTCCTTGAGGCACTTTATTTGTTCGCTGATTTTTGCCCCCGTGCTCGCGCAAAGCCGTTTGCGATCCGCCTCACAGGCTTTCAGCGTGCCCTGAACCTGCGCTTGCACACCCTTGATCGATTCCGCGCAACCGGAGCTAAGCTTGGGCTTGTTCTCGCGCAGGCATTTGATCCGGCCTCCCTCCGCCGCGATGTCGGGGCAAATGGCGGCGACGTCTTGCGCACACGCTTTGAGGGCAGGTGGCATGGCCTCAGTCGAGGCAACCTTGGCCTGTATGGACCCCAACATCGCCTTGATCGAGCTGACGCAAGCAGGTGACAGCTTGTCCTGGTTGGACTTGAGGCACTGAACTCGGCCGATGAGGCCAGAGGGTGCATCCTTGCACAACGTCGCCACGTCCGCCTTACAAGCCGCGAACAGCCCCTTCTCGCCGCCCGCGGCGACAGGCGCCTCGGGCTTGACGGCCTGCGGAGTGGGCGCAACAGCCTGCTGCGCCACCGACACTGTCGACGTCGCCATGAGGGCGCTGAAGGCGAATGCCAGATACTTCCACGCCATGTGACATCCCCCTTTCTTCACCCGTGGGCAACTATATCGCGCACGCCCGCGCATCCAATCCTCAATTCGAGCGTGCGACAATTTCAGCCCTATGCGCCAACCGCGGCGATGATGTGGCAAATCTAACCACACAGGGCCGGTATGCAGCGTCAGGTTCAAGTGAAACGGGCCAGACGTCGCACTGGCGTCGCCGCGACGCGTCCTAAGGCCTCACTGTGATGCATGGCGTAGTAGGTGCCCCGGCCTTGGTGCACCTTGAGCGTTGAGGTCGGCTTGCGTGCCGGCGGGGCGCCGTGCTCTGACAGTCACCGATCCATGGAGGAGTATCCGTCGTGCCTGCACGCATCGAACGCATTCACGGCCGCCGCGTCTGGGACAGTCGCGGGCGGCCGACGGTGGAGGTCGACGTGCGGATTGCCGGCGGCGCGTTGGGTCGCGCCATTGCGCCGGCCGGCGCATCGACGGGTTCCGGCGAAGCTGTCGACCTGCGTGATGGCGGGTCGGCCTTCGGCGGGCTGGATGTGACCAACGCCATCGCCGCCGTCAACGGCGAGATCGATGCGGCACTGCGCGGATCGGATGCGGGCGACCAGGCGGCCATCGATCAGCGGCTGATCGAGCTCGATGGCACGGACAACAAGCGCCGGCTTGGCGGCAATGCCATCATCGCCACCTCCATGGCCGTGGCCCATGCCGCCGGCGCTGCCGCCGGCATGCCGCTCTGGCGGCACCTGGCGGCTGGCAACCAGCCCGGCACGCTGCCGCTGCCGGAAATCCAGATCCTGGGTGGCGGCGCGCATGCCAACGGCCGCCTCGACGTGCAGGATTTCATGGTGATCGCAGTCGGCGCCACAGACTATGCCACCGCACTCGGCTGGACGGCGGACGTTTATCGCGCGGCCGGACAATTGCTGGCGGCGTCCGATCGCATTGCAGGCGTTGCCGATGAAGGTGGGTTCTGGCCGCTGTTCGACTCCAACGAGGAAGCCTTGGACCTCCTTGTCCGCGCCATCGAGAGGGCGGGTTACACGCCAGGCAAAGATGTTGCCATTTCGCTCGATATCGCCGCCAGCCAGTTCGGCAAGGGGGGGCAATACAGGCTGGCGCGCGAGGGTCGCACACTCGACAGCGACGGCATGATCGCGTTGCTGCTCGACTGGCTGCAGCGATACCCGATCGTCGCCATCGAGGACCCACTCGCCGAGGATGACCCCTCCGGTATGGCCGCTTTCACGGCGGCGGCAGGCGCGCGCGTGGAAATCGTCGGCGACGACTTCCTGTGCACCGATCCGCGCCGCATTGCAGCCGCGGACTACATGGCGGCCTGTAACACAGCGCTGATCAAGCCCAACCAGATCGGCACGCTGACCGAGACCAAGGCGGCGCTGGACGCGGCGCGTGCGGCCGGCTGGAACGCCATCGTCTCGGCCCGCTCCGGCGAGACCGAGGACGTCACCATCGTGCATCTGGCCGTCGGCTGGGGCATCGAGCAGCTGAAGGTCGGCTCCTTCACGCGCTCGGAGCGCATGGCCAAGTGGAACGAGGGATTGCGACTTGCGGAGGACTTGCCGACTGGATTGGCGCTGCCGGCGCGCGGGCGGTTCAGGTGGTAGGGCCGTAGGTCGGAGCGAGGCCCTTCGGCCGAGGTCCGACGCGATGCAGATGCGTTGCACGGCAATGTCGGACCTCCCCCGGATCGCAGTCCGGGGTCGCTCCGACCGAATCCACATCTTGCCCTGCCGTCCTCAATTCGCCATAACGGCGCGCTGTCTGGCGCCGTCGCAACCGATGAGGTACTGACCCGTGATCAGAATTCTGTCCGCATTTGTCCTTGCTCTAGGACTGCTGTCCGCCGCCGCCCAGGCCCAGGCGCCGAAGGCCGACCCGGCCAACACGCTCGTCATCGAGCTGAAAAGCGGCGTCGTCACAATACGGCTCAGGCCCGACCTGGCGCCCAAGCACGTCGAGCGCGTCAAGACGCTGGCCAAGGAGGGCTTTTACAACGGGCAGAAGTTCCACCGCGTCATCGCCGGCTTCATGGCGCAGACCGGCGATCCGACCGGCACCGGCACCGGCGGCTCCAAGTACGGCCACCTGCCGGCCGAGTTCACGCCGGAGCCCTACAAGCGCGGCACGATCGGCGCGGCGCGCACCAACGATCCCAACACCGCCAACAGCCAGTTCTTCATCTGCTTCACCGATGCCGGCTGCAGCATGCTGAATGGCAAGTACACGGTCTGGGGCCAGGTCACGGAAGGCATGGAGCACGTCGACCGCATCGCCCACGGCGAGCCACCGGCGCAGCCTGATGTGATGGTGAAGGTGTATCTGGGGAAGTGAGGTGCAGGCGTGAGTGGTGAGTGGTGAAGGTCGGGCTCGACCTCGACACCGCTCTTCTCAGATAATCCGCCACTCGCGCGCCGATGCTCCCACTCCACCATTCACGACTCACCACTCACGATTCACGATTCACCACTCACGAGAGAAACCCATGGCCACCAAGACCAAAACCAAAGACGCCGAGAACACGCTCATTATCGACACGACCAAGGGCCGCGTCGTCATCCGGATGCTGCCGGACCTGGCGCCCAAGCACGTCGAGCGCATCAAGACGCTGGCCCGCCAAGGCTTCTACGACGGCATCGTCTTTCATCGCGTGATCGAGGGCTTCATGGCGCAGACAGGTTGCCCGCAAGGCACCGGCACCGGCGGCTCGGAGATGCCCAACCTGCCGTCGGAGTTCAGCGCCGAACCGCACGTTCGCGGCGTCTGCTCGATGGCGCGCTCGTCCAACCCCAACAGCGCCAACAGCCAGTTCTTCATCTGCTTCGACGACGCCCGCTTCCTCGACAAGCAATACACGGTCTGGGGCAAAGTGACCGAGGGCATGGACAACGTCGACAAGATCAAGCGCGGCGAGCCCGCGAGCAACCCCGACAAGATGACCAAGATGCAGGTCGGCGCGGATGTGAAGTAGGCGGAAAATGGGGTCTGACCCGTCCATGCGGAGCAGGGCTTCGCCATGACGGGTCTGACCCCGAGCATCACCCCAGGCTCGACAGTCGCACAAAGGGTCGCGTATGGGGGCAGACCCCTCGCCGGCACGGTCTCAGAATGATTGCGGACTATTGTGCGAGGGGCCCGCTGCCCGCTACTTCTTCTTGCCGCCAAATTTGCCGGCAGGCTGTGCGAATGTCGCCGAGACGCTGCTGGCGCCGGCCTTCTGCTTGTCGGCAGCGGCCTTCTTCGGCTTCCTGACTTCGCGGTTGGATTTTTGCTGTCCCTTGGCCACGGATGATCTCCATTCGAGTTGCGGGCTGGCATGCCGCCTGATGACGTGCAGGCGCAACGATGCTGCTCCTGTTCGGCATATCCCACAAGCTGCTTTTTCAGTTGTATCGCGATGTCTAGCGGTGTGCGCCGCAGGCGGCGGCTGTCACGTCAGGTCCAGGTCAGCGAGCCGTACGGCAAGCCGGGGCGCGAAGCCCGGGTCCAGTGGGATGTCCGGTGCGACCTCGCGTTTCTGCGCGTAGCCGGCGCTGGCCGGGCCGGTGTGCACGTGCGTGACACGACGGACGGCATCGATGACCCACAGCTCGGCGAGGCCGAGGCTCGCATACAGGTCGGCTTTGCGGCCGAGGTCGTAGCCCAGGCTCGAATCCGACACCTCGACGATCAGCAGCGCGTTGCCTGCTGACACGTCCTTCAGCGGAATCGACCGCGGCCAGAACAGGAAGTCTGGCTCGAGAAAGTGGTCGGCGTCGATGCGCAGCGTGGTCTCGGTGATCAGCTCGATCTCAGCCGGCAGCCGCGGAAACCAGAAGCGCTGCAGCGCCTTCTTGACCAACTCATGCTGGTTTCCCTTGGGCGACATCGGCACCACCTCCCCGCCGATCAGCTCGAAGCGCTCGTCCTCGAGCAGGATGCCGCCCGCCACCATCGCCTCGATCTCGGCCACGGTCCAGCGCCGGCGCGGCAAGCCCTCGGCGGCCTGCGTCGTCATCGTCAGGTTGGGGCGGCGAAGCTGCTCATTCATGGGTTATAGATAGCAGAAATCGCACCGGATTCCCATGCTGACCGCCCAGTTCGATTTCGACCTGCCCGATACGCTCATCGCGCTGCATCCCGCGAGCCCGCGCGACAGCGCCCGGCTGCTGGTGGTTCAGTCCGACCTCTCCGACCGCGTCGTCCGCGACCTGCCCGATTTGCTGCGGCCCGGCGACGCGCTGGTCATCAACGACACGCGCGTCATTGCTGCCGCACTCGCGGGCCGGCGCCTGCGCGGCGACAACAGCGCGCGCGTGACATTCAATCTGATGAAGCGGCTCGACGAAAGCACTTGGGCTGCCTTGGCGCGCCCGGCCAAACGGCTTGCCGTCGGCGACCAGGTTCGCTTCGGCGAGGAGGGCCGGGTTTGCTTCGCCGGCCTGTTGGATGCGACCGTCACGGCCAAAGGCGAGGCCGGCGAGGTCACACTCGCCTTCAATCTGCACGGCGGCTATCTCGATCAGGCGATTGCCGAGCTGGGGCAAATGCCGCTGCCACCTTATATCGCCGGCAAACGCGCGCCGGAGGCCAACGACCGGGAGAGCTATCAGACGATCTATGCGGCGCGCGACGGCGCCGTCGCCTCACCCACCGCCGGGCTGCATTTCACGCCGGAGCTGTTCGCGACTCTCGATGCCCGCGACGTCACGCGCCATGTCGTCACCTTGCACGTCGGCGCCGGCACATTCCTGCCGGTCAAGGTCGAGGATACGGCCGCGCACAAAATGCACGCGGAATGGGGCGAGGTGACGCCGGAGACGGCGGCGGCCTTGAACGGTGTCCGCGCCCGCGGCGGTCGCATCGTCGCGGTTGGCACCACATCGCTGCGGCTGCTGGAGTCGGCGGCGAGTGAGGACGGCACGATCCAGCCCTTCGCCGGCGAGACCGCCATTTTCATCACGCCGGGCTATCGTTTCAAGGCGGTCGACATCCTGATGACCAACTTCCACCTGCCCAGGTCGACGCTGTTCATGCTGGTGAGCGCGTTCTCTGGACTGGCTATGATGCGGGCGGCATACGCACACGCCATCGCCAGCGGGTATCGGTTTTATTCCTATGGGGACGCTTCGTTGCTGTTTCGCGCTTGATGCTTGGCATGTGAGGGGCAATGGTATTGGCCCGGCATGACGCACCCCTCACTCTCCCCGACCAGGGGCGAGCCCCTGGACCCGCCAAGTGGGGGATTCCAAAGGGCGCGCCCTTTGGCGGGGGCTTGGGGGGCGGAGCCCCCACATCGCGAAGCGATATGCAGCCACGCTTTTCTTTCCATCTCCTGCACCAGGACGGCCTTGCCCGCACAGGCGAGATCGTGACGCCGCGTGGCGTCATCCGCACGCCGGCGTTCATGCCGGTTGGCACGGCGGCGACCGTGAAAGCGCTGTATCTCGATCAGGTCGAGGATGCCGGCGCCGACATCATCCTGGGTAATACCTATCACCTGATGCTGCGCCCAGGTGCGGAACGGGTTGCGCGGCTGGGCGGGCTGCACCGGTTCATGGGCTGGAAGGGGCCGATCCTCACCGACTCCGGTGGCTTCCAGGTGATGAGCCTGTCAAAGATCCGCGAGATGTCCGAAGCCGGCGTGCGCTTCCAGAGCCATATCGACGGCGCTCGCCATATGCTGTCGCCGGAGCGCTCGATCGAAATCCAGTGCCTGCTCGGCGCCGATATCCAGATGCAACTCGACGAGTGTATCGCGCTGCCGGCTTCGCTGCCCGAAATCGAGCGGGCAATGCAGCTGTCGCTGCGCTGGGCCGAACGCTCAAAGCGCGCATTCGAAAGCCTGGCGACCCCTGGGCAGGCGCTGTTCGGCATCGTGCAAGGTGGCACCGATGCCGAGATCAGGCGGCGCTCGGCGGAGGCCCTGGTTGCCATGGATTTTTCCGGTTACGCCGTCGGTGGACTGGCGGTCGGCGAGGGACAGGAGGCGATGCTGGCAACGCTGCAAGCAACTCTGCCATTCCTGCCACGGGACAAGCCGCGCTACCTGATGGGCGTTGGGACGCCGCTCGACCTGATCGAGGCTGTCGCCCGCGGCGTCGACATGTTCGACTGCGTGATGCCGACGCGCAATGGCCGCCACGGGCTGGCATTCACGTGGGACGGCAAGGTCAACCTGCGCAATGCCCGCCATGCGGAGGACCCGCGCCCGCTCGATGCCGATAGCCCGTGCCCAGCCGCGCGCAATTACTCGCGCGCCTATCTGCACCATCTGGTGCGATCGGGCGAAATGCTGGGCGCGATGCTGCTGTCCTGGGTCAATACGTCCTTTTACCAGGAGCTGATGGCGGCGATGCGCGCAGCCATAGCCGAACAGCGGTTTGTGCAATGGCAGGCGACGACGATGGAACGCATGACCCGTCGCGCGGATGCGGCGACCCAATCGGACGTGACCGACTGATACCGCCAAGCGGAAAGATAAACTCTTCGGCATTGTCCGCTTGGCGAGGCCGCAAGGCGGCCCGGCGCGAGCGCCGTTCTTCGAAAGGTGAGACCTCCTTCGGGTCGAACCTTTCGCTGGAGGGTATGAGCAGCCGCGGTCGGTCTGCAACCCTTACACGCGGCTCGTTTGCCGGCACTCGAGTTCGGCATCGATCATTGCATTGGCCATCTGCATCAGTTCGGTCAATGCCGCGTCGGCATCATGGCCTTGGACGTCCGGGTGATTGCGCCTGGCGAAGGCACGGCGTAGGCGATGCAGATCCTCCACACCCTGCGTCGCCGCCAAGGCGCGCTGCAAAGCTTCGAGCTTCTGCTGCGCGCTCGGCTCACGTTCCTGGAGTCTGCTCGGCGCCTCGGCGGCATAGGCCCGCTCTATGCCGGTCAAGGGCTGGCGCTGGTGGATGCCGGCAGGCGCCAGTTCGAGCATCGCCGCCCGCAACCGGTGTGCGGCATCGCGCAATGCCATGCCCCCCGCATCGCTTTCCAGCGCGCGAAGCGTTGCCTCGAAATAGGAGAGATCGGCTGCGATGTGGTCGGGTGGCGGCATGAGGGCTGCTTTGCATGTTCGGCACCCAGCAACTGGCGCGGCGCGGCGCCATCGTGCTGCAATAGCCGCAGGCATAGCATATTCAACATGGCGCGAGGATTGCGAACTTTGCGGCGGGCACCGCCTACAGCTTGGGGAATGGCACGCCGCACACGCGGCAAGCCGGCGGCATCACGAGCCGGGTCTGGCGCGACAACCGCGACTGGCAGCGGGGACACTTGCCGTGAAATTGCACGAAGCTCGCCACGACCACCAGGGCGACAACCGTTGCCAGAACGGCCAGCTGCGAGGCCGTGCTTTCGCCGTAGCGCTGGGCGAAGGCGAGGGTGGCGAGCATCGCAACGAGGGCAAAAGCATAGTAGCGATACATCAAACGCTGCCAGCCAAGTACGTGGGCTTTCTCCTCGGCATTGAGCGGCGGCGGCGCGTTTTGGAGATCGGTTGGCACGGCTAAAGATCCTCGGCTGGACTGGGCGCAAGCACCCAACGCCGGCACCGGAGTCGGGCACGCAAGACGACTATCACGCCGCGCGCCCGCTCAATCGACGAAACCCGATCGGCGGCTCACCGTCCCTGGAAATCCGCGCCACCGCATTGGCCAAAGGCTCGCTGGCGACGGCCATGTGATAGGCATTGGCGTGCAGCACTGTCCTGCAATCGCGCATGATGCCGATGTGGCCGCGCCAGCAGACGAGATCGCCGCGCTGCAAGCCTTCGAGTGTTGGGGCGACCGCAAGAGGTGCGCCGAGTTCTGCAGCCTGCATGTCGCTGTCCCGCGGTGCGATGCAGCCAGCCACTTCCAGCGCCAACTGCACAAGCCCGGAGCAATCAATGCCGAGCGGCGTGCGGCCACCCCACAGGTAGGGACTACCCAGGAGCTTCTCGGCAACGGCGACGAAGTCGGCGGCGTGGGCGGCGCGCGTGACGATATGCTGCGTCGCGATATAGCCCCCACGCGCCAGCTCGGCGAAGCGCTCATCGGTCGCTGTCACGGCGATCTCGGCATTGAGGCTGAGACGCAGTTTCGCCGGCGCCTTGATATCGGGGCGCGGATAAACGTGGGTCCCGAGCGCGCTGATCCGGTGTGTCACCGGCGTCACGTCGGCGCTGAGGTCGCCGCGTGGGATGTAGCCGACATAGCCATCGCGGGCGAGCTGACCCCAGGCCCAGCCATTGTCGAAGTCGTAGACGGTGACGCACTCGCCATACAATGCTTCGGTGTCCAGTGCGGCATCGGCACGCGGCCAACGCCGCACGCCAGCCGCCGTCGCGACGACCTGGAAGACAGCGCCCGCCACATGGCGCGGGGCAGTCACGACGCCACGCAGCGCTTCCGCGGCAAGATCGTCGCGCCAGGCATTGCGGCGCGGGTCAGGACGTGAGGGGGGCGTCGTCATTTGGCGGCAATCGTTCGCGGAACCGTGTGCAGCGTCACGCGTGCCCCGCCTCGCTGACGAGATGGGAAGGGTCGATACCGAGCTTGGAAAGGGCGCGATCGTACTTCGTTGCGATGTCAGGATTGAACACCAGATCAGTGTCAGCCGGGCAATGCAGCCAACCATTGGCCTGCATCTCGCTCTCCAGTTGTCCCGGTGACCATCCGGCATAACCCAGTGCTAGGAGCGCCTGCTCCGGCCCTTGCCCTTCTGTCATCGCCTTCAGGATGTCGGTGGTGGCGGTTAGGCTGACGCTCTTGTCGATCTGCAGTGTAGCATTCTCGGCGTAGTAGTCGGCGCTGTGCAGCACAAACCCGCGTCCCGTCTCCACCGGCCCGCCGATGTGCACGGCCATGGCCTGCATGCGCGGCGGCACGGCCTTGGCATCGGATTTCTTGAGAATGCCGATCTGTTTCAACAAGTGCGGCACGCTGATGTTGTTGGCGCGCTGGTTGATGATCAATCCCATGGCGCCGTCGGCGGAATGCGCGCACAGATAGATGACCGAACGCTGGAACCGCTTGTCGGTCATGGTCGGCATGGCCATCAGCAGTTGGCCATCGAGATAGCCACTGCCGCGGGCGCGCCGGGATTTACGAACAACCTTCATCCGGTCAGACTAGCGCTCCACGGGCTCGCCTGGAAGATGCAATTCGCGGCATTCACTGCGTCTTGCCCATCCATTGCCATGCTGCATCAGCGAATGGTGATTTGCGCCGCACACCCAGCGCATGGGATAGGTGCCCACTGTGAACTCGAACAGGACGTGCCACCTCGTGCCGATAACACCCGACCTGCGCAATGGATTGACGACGCTTGTCCTGATCATTGCACCCTTGCTGTGCGCCAGCGCGGCGCTAGCCGAAGTGGCTTCCCCATGGGTTGACAGCTACAACTCGCGTGCGCGGCTCGTTGCTGGCCAGGATGGCGGGAAAATTCACGTCGGCATCGTCATCGAGATGGCAGATGGCTGGAAGACCTATTGGCGCCATCCCGGCGACTCCGGCGGCGTCCCCCCGGAATTCGACTGGGCCCAATCGAGCAATCTGCAGGCGGCAACGGTTCTTTTCCCTGCCCCCCATCGCCTGAAGGACCCAGCCGGCGATGCGGTGGGCTATAAGAGCCGGGTGATTTTTCCGGCACGGATCGTGGCGGCGCAACCGGATCAACCGGTGCAGCTCGCGCTCAAGCTCGAATTTGGCATTTGCAAGGAAATCTGCGTTCCGGTCGAGAGCCAGCTGCGGCTTGTCCTGCCTGCTCCCATGTCCACGGCTGTGTCCGCCGAGCTGTCGGCCGCCTTCGACCAGGTGCCCCGTAGCGCAACCGCCCGCCGCGCCAATGACCCGAAGGTCGTTCGCACCGCCGCCCATCTCGACGGCGATGCGCCGCGCCTCGAGCTCGAGGTGGAATTTGCCGGCGGCGGCGCGGGTGCGGACGCCTTCATCGAAGCCCCGGATGGGATTTATGTGCCCCAACCCCGGCCCAAAGGGGCTGGCCAGGGCGCGCGCCGCACGTTCGAAATCGACCTGCGAACCGGCGTCGACCCGAAAGATTTGCACGGCAAGCAACTCATGTTGACGCTGGTGAGCGCCGCGGGGCAGAGCCAGATACCCTGGGCCATCGATTGACAGGCACGGCACGGCGCGCGTGTTTTCTCTTGGTCGGCCGACCCCTAACCCGTTATGGTCCGGGGCAGTCGCGAAACCAGGACGTGTCGGGCATCTGTCGGACACCTCGCAATCAACCGCAGTCGCAAGCGTCGAGGAGGAAACAAGCCATGGCCATCAAGGTCGGAGACAATCTGCCGGAGGCGACATTCACGGTGATGGGGCCCGACGGCCCCAAGCAGATGACGACGGCAGAGGTATTCGGCGGCAAGAAGGTCGCGTTGTTCGCGGTACCCGGCGCCTACACGCCGACCTGCCATAAGCAGCATATGCCGGGATTCGTCGAGCGCGCCGCCGAGCTGAAAGGCAAGGGCTACGCGACGGTGGCCTGCACGTCCGTCAACGACGTGTTCGTGCTGACCAACTGGGCCAAGGACTCGGGCGCGGCCGGTAAGATCGACATGCTGGCCGATGGCAGCGCCGACTTCGCCAAGAAGCTCGGCCTCGAGATCGATTTGACGGCGCGTGGCCTCGGTGTGCGCTCCAAGCGCTATTCCATGGCGGTCGACAACGGCGTGGTGAAGATCCTCAACGTCGAGGAAGCCCCGCCCCAGCACGACAAGTCGAGCGCGGCCAGCCTCTGCTCGGCGATCGATCGCACTTTGTGATCGCTGCGGATAGCCGGCGGCAGGTGCCGCGGTTCGTCAGCCTCGCGACTGGCGGCGCGCCGGGCACGACCCTTTGGGGTTGAGCCCAGCGCGGGCGTCGGTCTGCAGCTTGTTACCGGGCGCGAGACGGAACCTTCTACACTGAGCCGATGCCGGCGGATTGGGCGATGAGTCAGCACGCCTATCCGCCGGCCCAAGCTTGCCAGCGTCGGGCATCGCATCGTCGTTGCGTTACATTGCAAGACCAGACTATCATGCCGCCACAGCCTGCGAAAACGCAGCCGTGGCTGAAAAGAAATCACATGGGAGGACGTGCCGAATGTTGAAGCGCATGCTAGCTGCCGTCGCGCTCGGCGGCCTGATGGCGAGCGGAGCCGCTCAAGCTCAAGAAAAACTCAAGATCGGCGTGCTGGTCACGCTCGAAGGCGCATTGACGACGCTGGGCGAGGACGGCGTGCGCGGTCTGCAGATCGCCATCAAGCAGGCCGGCGGCAAAGTCGTCGGGCGCGAGATCGAGACCATCATCATGCCGACCAACGCCAGCCCGGATTCGGCGCTGCGCGCGGCCAAGAAGGTGGTCGAGCAGGACAAGGTCGAGATTGTCATCGGTCCGGTGTCGGGATCGGAAGGCATCGCCATCCGCGACTACTCCAAGACGCAGCCACAGGTGACGTTCATCAACGGCACGTCGGCGGCACTGGAGACGACCTATGTGACGCCGTCGGAGAATTTCTTCCGGTTCAACACGCACGGCGCGCAGTGGATGGTCGGTCTCGGCACCTACCTCTACAACGAGAAGAATTACCGCAAGATCGTGACGCTGGCGGAAGACTATTCCTTCCCCTACACGCAGCTGTTCGGCCTGGCGCTCGAGTTCTGCGGTCTGGGCGGGCAGATCACCGAGCGCCACTGGGTGCCGCTGGGCACCAAGGATTTCGCCTCGATCATCGCCAAGCTGCCCGACAACGTCGATGCCATCTATCTGGGCCTCGGCGGCGGCGACGCGGTGAACTTCCTCAATCAGTACACGCAGGCCGGCGGCAAGGCCAAGATGATCGGCGGCTCGATCATGGTCGATCAGACCGTGCTGAGTTCGAAAGGCCCAGCCAAGCGCGCCTTGATCGGCACACCCACCGGCGGCCCGCAGGCCGACACCTGGGACGACCCCAAGTGGAAAGCCTGGGTCAAGCTCTATCAGGACTCCTACCCGGCCGATAAGCGCTTCACGTCGCCGTCCTTGAGCGCCACCAACTACTACAATGACGCCAACGCTCTGTTCGCCGCCCTCACCAAGATCAATGGCGATCTCAGCGACGGCCACAAGAAGCTCAGGGCCGCGCTCGCCGCCACCGAGCTCGACGCGCCGAACGGCAAGATCAAGCTGGACGCCAACCGCCAGGCGATCGGCAACATCTTCATCACCGAGGTGGTCGAGGCGCCGAATGGCGATCTGACCAACAAAATGGTCAAGGTGATCCCGAACGTGAACCAGACGCTCGGCATGGACCCGGCGGCGTTCGCCAAGATCGGCCTGCCGAGCCGCACCAACCCGGAATGCAAGAAGTACTGAGTTGGGGTCAGACCCCATAGGCGCTAACATAAGTGCCGCGGCGGTGCCAATTGCACCTCCCCTCCCCCTTGCGGGGAGGGGGCGGGGGTGGGGGTCGAAAATGGGTACATTGCCGATGATAGCGAGGCATTTTTTCCACCCCACCCCTAACCCCTCCCCGTCAAGGGGAGGGGAATCCCGCCCAGTTTGTAACGAGCGTTTCGGGCAAAGTCACCGCGTATTGGTCCCACCCCTGCTTGTCTGGCGTGCCCATTTTATTGGTCATGGCTCTTAACATTAATGAGCGTTAGACCGGGCAAGCCTCGCTTAACCGGCTCGGACAACCCGCCAACGCCTTGCATCCGGCAGGTGGCTTGCTACGATCGTGCGGCCATGGCCCTCGAGCACAGGTGATGCATCGACGGGTGGGGGACGTTCAATCGATGATCACGCGTTCAACAGGCTCGGCGTTTCTGGCAACCCGTCGGTTGATCCCGCATCCCATGCGGCCTGGAGCGCGACCGTGAACGACTTTGTCGCCAGGCGCCCCGGCTTGACGCTGGTCATCGTGGTCGCGGCCCTGGCTCTGCTGCTCGCGATCTTCCTGCCGTGGTCGCCCGGTTTCGAGGCCATCTTCGACCGCAAACGCGTGTTCCTCAACGCGCTACTCAACGGCATCACGCTGGGGGGCCTCTACTTCCTGGTGGCGAGCGGCTTTACGCTGATCTTCGGCCTTATGCGCAACGTCAATCTGGCGCACGGCTCGCTCTATCTGCTCGGCGGCTATGTCGGCTACGCGGCGGCCAGCGCCAGCGGCTGGTGGCTACTCGGGCTGGTGGTGGCCTTTGTCGTCATCGCCGCGGTCGGCGTCCTGATGCAGGTGCTCATCTTCCGCTGGATGGAGGGACAGGACCTGCGCCAGACGCTGGTGACCATCGGCGTCTCGATCGTGCTCGCGGATCTGATGCTGTGGGGCTTCGGCGGCGACTTCTATCAGGTGGAGACGCCGGCATGGCTGGCGGGGCCATTGACCATGCCGCTGGTGTCCGGTGTGCGCGGCGACGGCGAGCTCGTGTTCCTGACCTATCCGCGCGTCCGGCTGGTGATCTTTGCCGCGTCGATCGTCGTCGGCATCGCGATGTGGTTTGCCCTCAATCGCACCCGTATCGGCATGCTGATCCGCGCCGGTGTCGACGATCGCGACATGCTGTCGGCCACCGGCGTGCGCATCCAGCTCGTGTTCGCCGTGGTCTTCGCGCTGGGCGCGGGGCTGGCTGGCACGGCCGGCGTCGTCGGCGCCACGTTTCAGTCGCTGCAGCCGGGCGAGGACGTGAAGATCCTGCTGGCTTCCCTGGTGGTCGTCATCGTCGGTGGCATGGGCTCGATCCCGGGGGCGGCGCTCGGAGCGCTGCTGATCGGGCTCGCCGAGCAGTTCGGCTCCGTCTACATGCCGACCTACGCCGTCGTGCTCACCTTCATCATCATGGTGGCCGTGCTGGCGGTGCGGCCCCAGGGATTGCTGGGTGGGCGCTGAGCCATGGCAATGGTCGACACGCACGCCACCAGCCCCCCCTCTCCGGCCGCACATGGCGCCGCCGAGCAACGGCTCAAGTCTGTTCACCCCGCCGCCTGGCTGCTCGCAATTGTCCTGCTGGCCATGCCCGCCTTCGCCAGCAATTTCGTGCTGGTGGAGATCTTCGGTTGGACGTTCATTCTCGGCATGATCGGGCTGAGCCTGATGTTCCTCGCCGGCTATGGCGGCATGGTCAGTCTTGCCCAGATGACGGTCGCGGGCTGCGCCGGCTACATGGTCGCGATCCTTGGCGAAAGCGCCATTACGACGATCAGCCTCGATTGGCCGTGGTGGACGGTGGTGCCGCTGTCGATCCTGATCGCGGTGCTGTTCGGCACGCTGACCGGCGCGCTGTCGTCGCGCACCGAGGGCATCTACACGATCATGATCACGCTGGCGATCGCCTCCGCGTTCTACTATTTCACGCATCAGAACTACACGATTTTCAACGGCTTCACCGGCTTCAACGCCGTCAAGATGCCCATCGCCTTTGGCTTCGATTGGCGTCAGCCCATTGCATTCTATTACTTCTCCCTGCTCTGGGCGGCTTTGGCCTACGCCGCTGTCATCTACGTTTCGCGCTCGCCGTTTGGTCTGGCTCTGCAGGGCACGCGCGACAACGCCCGGCGCATGGCCGCGCTCGGCTTCAATGTCACGGCGCACCGCGTCGCCGCCTACGCATTCGCTTCCCTGATCGCGGCTATTGCCGGCGTGCTGCTGGTCTGGAATCAGGCACAGATTTCGCCGGGAACGGCTGGCGTCGGACCGGTCATCGACATCCTGATCATCGCCGTCATCGGCGGGCTGGCGCGGCCGATCGGGCCGTTCATCGGCGCGTTCATCTTCGTCATCCTGCGGACGTTCGCGGTCGACGTTCTGCTGGCTGTCGGCCTCGACGGCAAGCGCTTCCAGCTGCTGATTGGCTTGGGATTTCTCCTCATCGTTCTGTTCTCGCCGGACGGGATACTTGGACTGTGGCAGCGCCTGCGCGCGCGCTTGAGCCGCCGCGAGCGCGATCTCAGACCCGGTGGGGGCGCGCGCCCATGATGCCCTCCGTCGCCGAGCGTCTCAATGCAGCGGGCACGGCCAATGCGCTGGAGTTGCGTGGCGTCACGCGCATGTTCGGCGCCCTGGCGGCGCTGACCGACATCACACTCAACGTGCGCCCCGGCGAGCGCCGCGCCGTGCTCGGCTCGAACGGCGCCGGCAAGACGACGCTGTTCAACTGCGTTACCGGCGACTTCCCGCCGACCTCCGGCACGATCCGTTTTTTCGGCGAGGATGTGACGAGCTTCCCGCCGCACGAACGCATCCGGCGTGGTATCAGGCGCACTTATCAGATCTCGGCGTTGTTTTCCGGCCTCTCCGTCATCGACAACGTCTATCTCGCCTGTCGCGGCGTCTCGCGCGGCCGCTTCTCGCTCGTCAGGCCGAGAGCCGGCGACGCGCTGGTGCAGTCGGCCGAGAACCTGATCGAGGCCGTGCATCTGGCCGGCGTCATGCACCAGCTGGTGGGCGAGCTGAGCCATGGCCAGCAGCGTCAGCTGGAGATCGCCCTGGCGCTGGCCGGTGCGCCGCGCTTCATCTTGTTCGACGAACCCGCGGCTGGCCTGTCGCCGCCCGAGCGCGCCGAGCTGATCGAAATTCTCACGTCCTTGCCCAAGCACATCGGCTTCATCATCATCGAGCACGACATGGACGTCGCCCTGCGCGTGGTCGAGAGCGTGACGATGCTGCACAATGGCCGCATCTTCAAGGAAGGCCGGCCGGAGGAGATCGAGTCCGACGCCGAGGTGCAGGAGCTTTACCTCGGGGGCGGCCATGACTGACCGCTTCGCCACCCGCTCCAGCGGCGCGCCCATGCTGGAGATCAAGGGTCTCAACGTCTATTATGGCCGCTCGCACGCCTTGCAGGGCGTCGATCTGACACTCAGGTCCGGCGCATTGTCGGTGGTCGGCCGCAACGGCATGGGCAAGTCCACGCTGTGCAATACCATCATGGGACTGGTGCGGCCTTCGAGCGGCTCGATCCGTTTTGCCGGCGAGGAGCTGGTCGGCCGTGCACCGGCCGATATCGCCCGCCTCGGCATCGGCTATGTGCCGCAGGGCCGACGGCTGTGGCGCTCGCTGACCGTCGACGAGCACCTCCGCCTCGTCGCCATCCAGCGCCGCGGGGCTTGGACCATCGCGCGCATCTACGACACCTTCCCGCGCCTCGCCGAACGCAAGTCCAACACCGGGTCGCAGCTCTCCGGCGGCGAGCAGCAGATGGTGGCGATTTCCCGCGCGCTGCTGCTCAATCCGCGCCTGCTGGTGATGGATGAGCCGACCGAGGGCCTGGCCCCGGTGATCGTCGCGCAAGTCGAGGACATCCTGGTGCGACTGGCGGAGGATGGCGACATCGCCGTGCTCGTCATCGAGCAGAACATCGCCGTCGCCACAGCCGTCGCCGAGACCGTGGCGATCATGGTCAACGGCCGCGTCAACCGGCTGATCGAATCGCGCCAGCTGGCCACCGATCGCGAGCTGCAGGAGCGCCTGCTCGGCGTCGGCCGCCATGGGCATGAGGATACGCCTGAGGTAGGCACTGGCGCGGCAACCGGCGCCGCGGGTTCGGAAGGGCGCGCCGCATCCGGTCCCACGCGAATCTATATGTCGAATCCCAAGACGCCGACGCGCTGGTCGCAGCCGGTCCCTGCCGCGCAGATCGAGTCGCAGGCCCGCACCAGCTCGGTGGCGGCGACGCGGGGCAGTCAACAGGGGCCGCGCGCCACCGCTGCACAGACAACGGCCGCCGGCGAGCCCTATGTCATCGTTGCCGGCACGCTCGATACAAAAGGCGACGAACTGCGGTTCATCCGCGACATTGTGAAGGAGAGCGGCCTGCGCACGCGCCTGGTCGATCTGTCCACCAGTGGCAAGCCCTCGGGCGCGGACGTGCCACCGATCGAGATCGCGCTGCACCATCCGCGTGGCTCGGCCGGTCTTTTCACTGGCGATCGCGGCCAGTCGGTGACCGCCATGGCGCAGGCGTTCGAGGCCTGGATCAAGCGGCAGACGGGCGTCGCCGGCATCATCTCGGCGGGCGGCTCGGGCGGCTCATCATTGGTGGCGCGGGCGATGCAGTCGCTGCCGATCGGGGTGCCGAAGCTGATCATATCGTCGGTCGCCTCCGGCAACGTGCGGGCCTATGTCGGCCCCGCCGACATCATGATGCTGTACTCGGTGACCGATGTGCAGGGACTGAACTCGATCTCGCGGCAGGTGCTGGCCAACGGCGCGCAGGCGATGATCGGCATGGTCAAGACCCGGCTCGCCCAGGCGCGCGCCACCGATCAGCGGCGTGGCGCCCCGGACGCGCTGCCGGCGATCGGATTGACGATGTTCGGCGTGACCACCACCTGCATCCAGCAGATCACCCAGCAGCTCGCGGGCGACTACGATTGCCTGGTTTTCCACGCCACCGGCATTGGCGGCCAGTCCATGGAGAAACTGGTCGACACGGGCGCTCTGGCCGGCGTCATCGATGTGACGACTACGGAAGTCTGCGACATGATGATGGGCGGCGTATTCCCGGCGACGGAGGATCGCTTCGGCGCCATCATCCGCACCCGCCTGCCCTACGTCGGCTCGGTCGGCGCCCTCGACATGGTCAACTTCGGCGCACCCGACACCGTTCCCGAGCGCTACCGGGGCCGCACTCTCCATTCGCACAATCCGCAGGTCACGCTGATGCGCACCACGGCGGCGGAGAACGACCGCATGGGACGGTGGATCGGTGAGCGGCTCAATCGCATGGAAGCGCCGGTCCGCTTCCTGCTGCCGGAGGGCGGACTTTCGTCGCTCGATGCACCCGGCCAACCCTTCCACGATCCGGCCGCCGATGCGGCGCTGTTCACGGCGCTCGAGCAGACGGTTCGACAGACGCCGACACGGCAGCTGATCCGCCTGCCATTCAATCTCAACGACCCGCGGTTTTCCAGCGCACTCGTGGACACATTCCGCGCACTGAACGCCAATCGCCTGCGGCGCCGAAAGGGAGGACGCTGAGCCATGCCGCGATTCGAGCGCACCGCCCTCGTCGACAAGTTCAAGGCCATGGTCACCCGCGGCGAGCCGATCATCGGCGGCGGCGCCGGCACCGGCCTGTCGGCGAAATGTCAGGAAGCTGGCGGCATCGACCTGATCGTCATTTACAATTCCGGGCGCTATCGCATGGCCGGCCGCGGCTCGCTCGCCGGCCTGCTGGCGTATGGCGATGCCAATCAGATCGTCGTCGAGATGGCCGCCGAGGTGCTGCCGGTGGTCAAGCACACGCCGGTGCTGGCCGGCGTCAACGGCACCGACCCGTTCCGGATCATGGACGTGTTTCTCGACACCCTGAAGGCCATGGGCTTTGCCGGTGTGCAGAACTTCCCGACGGTCGGCATCATCGACGGCACGTTCCGCGCCAATCTCGAGGAGACAGGCATGTCGTATGGCCTGGAAGTCGACATGATCGCCACCGCGCACGCCAAGAACATGCTGACCACCCCTTATGTCTTCAACGCCGACGAGGCCGCCGCCATGGCCAGAGCCGGCGCGGATCTCATCGTCTGTCACATGGGGCTGACCACTGGCGGCGCGATTGGCGCGGGGACCGCATTGAAGCTCGCCGACTGCCCCGCCCTGGTCGATGCCTGGGCCGAGGCAGCACTCAGGGTCCGGCGCGACGTCATCGTGCTGGCCCACGGCGGGCCGATTTCGAGCCCGGAGGACGCCGCCTTAATCATAAAGACGACAAAGAACTGCCACGGCTTCTACGGTGCGTCATCAATGGAGCGGCTGCCGACCGAGGTGGCCCTGACCGAGCAGACGCGGAAGTTCAAGATGATCGGCCGCTAAGTCATAAGACGTGCGGGCCCGCCGGCGGGCCTCGCGAATGGAGTAAGCGTATATGACGGCACAACTGATCGGCGCCATCATCCTGTGGCTGATCGTGGCGATCATCGCCATCGCGATCGTCGTCTACCTGGTGAATTGGCTGTACCGGCGATCGTCCAAGGAGGTGTCATTCGTCCGCACGGGTCTGCGGGGCGAACGTGTCGTGATCAACGGCGGCGCCTTCGTGCTGCCGATCATCCACGACATCACGCCCGTCAACATGAACGTGCTGCAGATGAGCGTGGCCCGCGCCAAGGACGATGCGCTGATCACCAAGGACCGCATGCGGGTGGACATCGAGGCGGACTTCTACGTGCGCGTCGCGCCAACACGCGAGGCGGTCTCGGTGGCCGCCGCGACACTCGGGCGGCGCACGATGGAGCCGGAACGTCTGCATGCCCTTCTCTCGGGAAAATTCATCTCGGCGCTGCGTTCCGTCGCCTCCGAGATGACGATGATCGAGATGCATGAGCAGCGCGGCATCTATGTGCAGCGCGTCAAGGCCGCGGCGGCCGAGGCCCTGGCGCAGAATGGCCTCGAGCTGGAGACCGTGGCGCTGACCGATCTCGATCAAACCGATCTGCAGTTCTTCAACCCGTCGAACCGTTTCGATGCCGAAGGCCTGACGATGCTGATCGGCGAGATCGAGGATCGCCGCAAGCTGCGCAACGACATCGAGCAGGACTCGATGATCCGCATTCGCACGCGCAACCTCGAGGCCGAGAAGCAAGCCCTCGACATCGAGCGCGAGAGCGAGACGGCGCGCCTCAATCAGGAGCGCGATGTCGAGGTCAGCCGCGCCATCCAGCGCGCGGAATTGGCGCAGGAGCGGGCGTTGCGCGACACGCAGGCCGAGCGCGCGCAGATCAACGCCCGCGAGGAAATCGAGAAATCCAAGATTGCCAACGAGCAGTCCATCAGCGAGACCCGCATCGCCTCGGATCGGGAAATCCGCCAGCGCGAGATCGAGCGGCAACGCACCGTCGAGGAGGCCGAGATCGGCGCGCGCGAGCAGGTCGAGAGGGCAAAAATCGCCCAGGAGCGCATCCTGACCGAGATCCGCATCGCCAAGGACGAGGATGGCCAGCGCCGCGAGATCGATCGCACGCGCAGCATCGAGCAGGCCGACATTGCCGCGCGCGAGGCGACCGGCAAGGCCCGCATTGCCCAGGAGCTTGCCGTCAGCACCGAACGGATTGCCTCCGAGAAGAGCGTGCGCAATCTCGAGATCGCGCGCGACCGCGCGTTGGAAGAAGCGGAAATCACGGCGAAACAGGCGATCGAAAGTGCCCGCATCACTCAGGATGGCAAGGTCGCGAGCGAGCGCATCACGCGCGATGAGGCGGTGCGCCAGCTCGAAATCGAGCGCAGCCAGGCTGTCGATACCGCCGAGATCAAGGCGCGCGAGTTCGTCGAAGGCGCCCGCATCGCGCAGGAGACGTCGATCCTGGCCGCACGCATCGCCTCCGAGCAGGAGACCAAGAGCCTCGCCATCGCCCAGGCCGAGGCGATCGATACGGCCGAAATCAAGAAGCGCGATGCCATCGAGCGGACGCGCATTGCCACCGACCTCGAGTTGGAAAAAGCGCGGATTGCCTCGCAGCAGAGCCGCGAGGTGCTGCAGATCGACCAGAAGAAGGTGATCGAGATCGCCGAGGAAGTGCGCGTCATCGCGCTTGCCGGCAAGAAGGTCGAACGCACCGAAGCCGACCGGCTGGTGCAGCAGGCCGGCATCACGGCGCGGCAGGAAATCGAGAAGACCGAGGTTGGCCGCGAGCAGGCGCTCGACACCGCCCGCCTCGCCCGTCGCCGCGCCCTGGAGCAGATCGAAGTGGCCCGAATGCAAGCGCTGCAAGAGGCCGAGATCGCCGCCCGCGAGGAGATCGAGCGGGCGCGTATCGCCTCCGAGCGCGGTCTCGACGAAGCGCGCGTCGGTCGCGAGCGCGAGCTGCGCAAGCTCGAGGTGGCGCGCGAGCGCGATGTCGAGACCGCGATGATGGACAAGGCCATCGCGCTCTTCAATAAATCCCTGGAGGAATCAGCCGCCAAGGTCGAGGCTGAGGGCTTCCGCGCCAGGGCCGCGGAAGCCGAGGAGCGCGTCACCACCGCCCGCGACAGCGAGGCCGCCAGGCGCCGCCGGTCGATCGAGGTGATGATGGCGGAGAAGGAGGCGGATCAGAAACGCATCGCCGCCCAGGCGGAGCAGGTGCGCGCCGCCGTCGAGGCCGAAGCACAGAAACTGCTTTACGAAGCCGAGAACGTGCTCACCGACGAAGCCCGCTATGGCCTCTTCCGCCGCCGCCTGCTCGACCGCATCGAGGGCATCGTGCGCGAGAGCGTCAAGCCGCTGGAGAAGATCGAAAGCATCCGCGTGCTGCAGGTCGATGGCCTCGGCGGCGGCGGCGGTGGGCGAGGAGATGGCCGCAGTCCGACCGACGAGGTGATCGACTCCGCGTTGCGCTATCGCGTGCAGGCGCCGATGATCGACCAGGTCTTGAAGGAGATCGGCATCGAGGGCGGCAGCATCTCCCGATTGGGCGGGCTGATGCGCGAGGCCAGCGATTTGCAGCGCGTCGCCAAGGACGCCGGCGCGGGCAGCGCAAAGGAACCGGGCTCGACCCGGGCGGCGACCAAGCCGCCAGCGGACACATCTGGTGACAAGGGACAGGGTTGAGAGCCAAGATGGCGAAGGTCTACATCTCGAGCGTCGTCAATGCCCCGGCGGCCAAGGTCTGGGCGCGCGTGCGCGATTTCAACGGTTTGCCGAACTGGCATCCCGCCGTCGGCGAAAGCCGCATCGAGAACGGCGAGCCGGCCGACAAGGTCGGCTGCATCCGCGACTTCCGCCTGAGAAACGGCGATCGCCTGCGTGAGCAGCTGCTCGGGCTGTCGGACTACGATATGTTCTGCACCTACGCCATCTTGGAGTCGCCGATGGGTGTCGAGAGCTACGTCGCGACCTTGCGGCTGACCCCGGTCACGGATGGCGCCCGCACGTTTATGGAATGGACCGCCGAATTCGACTGTCCCCCCGAACGAGAGGCCGAGCTGGTCGCCAACATCGGGACGGCCGTGTTCCAGGGCGGCTTCGACGCCCTGAAGCGGCAATTCGGAGGCTGATTGGACATGGTGCGCGTGGTCAAGAGCACGATCCTCGACGCACCCGTCGACCGCGTCTGGGCGATCCTGCGCGATTTTAATGGTCACGACCAATGGCATCCGGCAGTCAAGACCAGCGCCATCGAGCGCCACCTGCCATCGGATCTGGTCGGCTGCATCCGCCGCTTCCAGCTGCGGGACGGCGCGGAGCTGCGCGAGCAGCTGCTCACCCTGTCCGATCTCGAGATGACCTTCAGCTATTGTCTGCTCGACACGCCGATTCCGCTGTTCAACTACGTGGCGCATGTCCGCCTGCTGCCGGTCACCGACGGCAATCGCACGTTCTGGCAGTGGGAATGCCGCTTTACCACGCGCACCGGCGAGGCGGCGGCGATGGCCAAGATGGTCGGTGAGCAGATCTACGAGGCAGGCTTCGAGGCCATCCGGCAACACGAGCGGCTGGCGGCATGAGAATGGCGGGGTAAGGCGCAATGGCGCTGCAGGTAAAGACATTCGGGCTTATGAGCGAAGCGGCGGCCGCGCTGGCCTCCGACCGGGCGGCGCGTTTCATCTCGGGCGGCACACTGATCATGCGCGCGATCAACGAGGGCGATACGACGATTGCCACGCTGGTGCGCTCCACCGATGCCAGTGCGCGCCAGATCCGCACCGAGGCAGCGCGCGTCGAGATCGGCGCCGGCGTGCGCATGGTCGACATTCTCGCCAGCCGCGATCTGGCCTTCCTGCACCCCGTCGCCCGTGTGGTCGGCGGGCCCGCCATCCGGACCATGGCGACGGTCGGCGGCAACCTGTTCGCACCCACGCCCTACGGCGATCTGACGGTGGCGCTGCTGGCGCTGCAAGCAATGGTCACAGTGCAAGGTGCCTATGGCGGGGCGCAGCAGGTGCCGTTGGAGCAATTTCTCGCCGCCCGCGATCGGGGTCCTTCGGGCCTCGTCACCATGGTATCGCTGACGCGCCCGGCGAGCCCGGATGCGTTTCGCTTCCGCAAGGTGGCGCGCGTCAAGCCGAAGGGCATCTCGGTGCTGAGCATCGCCGCGCATCTGCCACTGTCGGGCGGGCGGCTGACGAGCCCGCGCATCGCTTACGGCGCCATGGCCCCGACACCCATCCGGGCCAAGGCGGTCGAACGCGCGCTGGAAGGCCGTAGTCTGGATGCGGCCGGCATCGCGCCCGCGCTCGCCGTCGCCGCCGAAGGTACCAGCCCGCCAACCGACGCGCTGGCCAGCAGCTGGTATCGGCGCGAGGTGCTGCCGGTCCACCTGCGCCGTCTCCTGCTTGAACGGAAAGGAGCTTGAACATGACCACATTTCGCAACTCTTTGCCGCAACTCGGCAATCTCCTGTTTCTGACTGACGGCGGCATCGAGACGACACTGATCTTTCACGAGGGTCTCGAGCTGCCCTATTTCGCGGCCTTCCACCTGTTGCGTGATCCGAAAGGTCGAGACGCGCTCGTGCGCTACTACGAGCGTTACATCGCCATCGCCAAGGCGGATGGCCTCGGCTTCATTCTTGAAAGCCCGACGTGGCGCGCCAGTGCGGACTGGGGCGACAAGCTCGGCTATTCGCGCGACGACATCGCGGCTGTCAACCGCCAATCGATCGAGCTGATGCACGATCTGAAAGGCAAGCACGAGAGCAAGACGACGCCGATCGTCGTCAGCGGCTGCGTCGGCCCCCGTGGAGACGGGTACGATCCCGGACACGTCATGTCAGCCGATGAGGCGGAGGCCTATCATGCGCACCAGATCGCTACCTTCGCCGCAGCCAAGGCCGATATGGTGACGGCGATCACCATGACTAATGCAAGCGAGGCCATCGGTGTGGCCAGGATGGCGGGCAAGGCCGGTTTGCCGGTCGCCATCTCCTTCACGCTGGAGATCGATGGCCGTCTGCCGACTGGACAATCTCTGGAGGATGCCATCAGGGAGGTTGACGTCGCCACTGCCGTCGGTCCCGCCTACTACATGATCAATTGCGCCCACCCGACACATTTCGCGAGCACACTTTCGGCCGGCGCGTCATGGGTCGAGCGCATTCGAGGCTTGCGCGCCAATGCGTCACGGATGAGCCACCAGGAACTCAATGATGCACCTGACCTCGACGCCGGCAATCCGATCGAGCTGGGCGGCCAGTATCGCGACATCCTTCGCAGCCACCCGCATATCAACGTCCTCGGTGGCTGCTGCGGCACTGATCACCGGCACATCGAGAGCATCAGTCTCGCGTGCCGCAACTGAACGGACCCTTGTGGCGGCTGGTGACACGAATGCTGGGTCTAGGCCTGCTAGGCCAGACGGGATAGGGAGCACCATGGCCAAGACTCCCGTAGAATTCCGCCTCAACGGCGCCGACAAGGCGGTGTTCGTCGACGGTGGCGGCAACCTGCTCGACGCCCTGCGCCGCGGCGTCGGCGACACGTCGCCCAAGTTCGGCTGTGGTCAGGGCACCTGCGGGGTCTGCACGGTGCTGATCGACGGCGAGCCACAGCTCGCCTGCCTGACACTGGCCGAGACCTGCAACGGGCGCTCGATCGAGACGGCACTAGGCCTCAGCAACGGGCCAAACCTGCATCCGCTGCAGTTAGCCTTCATGGAGCATTTCGCCGCCCAATGCGGCTTCTGCACCTCCGGCATGCTGATGGCCGCCAAGGCACTCCTCGACCGCAATACCGCGCCGAGCCGAGCCGAAGTCGTGGAAGCCATCTCCGGCAACATCTGCCGCTGCACCGGCTACGAGCCGATCATCAACGCCATCCTGGATGCCGCCGGCAAGCACGGCGCACCGGGCGGAGAGGAGCCGAACCGTGCTCGAATTTAGGAAAGAGCTGTTCAAGGACGAGCGTGACGACAATCTCAACGAGGTCGGACTGCCGCGCCAGCGTCAGGACATGCTCGGCCACGTCACCGGCCGCACGCGCTATTTCGACGACCACGCTTTCGACGGCCTGCTGCATCTCAAGGTGCTGCGCAGCCCGCACGCGCACGCCCGCATCCGCGCCATTGATGTGACGGGTGCGGAGCGCGCAGCCGGCGTCAGCCAAGTCATCCGCGGCGCCGACGTGCCGGTCAACAAGAACACGCTGCTGAGCCTGATTAAGTTCGGCAAGGACGACGAGCCGGTGCTGGCCGTCGACAAGGTGCGCTACAAGGGCGAGCCGATCGTGGCGGTGGTCGCCGAGAGCGAGGCCGCTGCCTACGCCGCGCTGGCGAAAATCCGCGTCGACTACGATCCGCTGCCCGCCGTCTTCGACGTCGAGGAGGCGATCAAACCCGGCGCGCCCATTGTCAACGAGACCTATCCCGCCAACACCTTCGAGTACCACGAGAAGTACAATCACCAGAAGCTGCGCTTCGGCGATGTCGAGCGGGCCTTTGCTGAAGCCGATCATGTGGTCGACGAGCGCTACCAGATGTCGCCGATCGAGCACGCACCGACCGAGACCAACGGCTCGATCGCCGCGCCCGAGCACAACGACCGCTTTGTCGTGCACACCTGCACGCAGGCGCTGTTCTTCTCGCTCGGCACCGCGGCCAAGCTGCTGGATCTGCCCTCCAACCGGCTGCACTTCATCGGCGGCACCGTCGGCGGCGGCTTCGGCGGCAAGGTCGATACGCTGACCGAGCCGCTGTCGATCCTCGGCGCCATGCTGACCGGCCGCCCCGTGCGCTACGTGCTCAACCGCGAGGAGGAGATGCTGGCTGGCTCGCCGCGTGGCGCCGAACGACATTACGTCAAGGACGGCGTCATGCGCGATGGCCGCATCATCGCCCGCAAGGTGACGAGCTACTTCGACGCGGGCGCCTACACGCGCCTGTCGAGCTACGGCGTCGTCAAATGCGCCGCCCACATTCCCGGGCCCTACGCCATCCCCAACGTCCATGGCGACGTGTTCTGCGTCTACACCAACCGCACGCCGTCGACGGCCATGCGCGGCTTCGGCGTCACCGGCCTCGACTTCGCGCTCGAGGTGCAGATGGACAAGCTGGCGCACGCCGTCGGCATGGACCCGATGGAGTTCCGTATTCTGAACGCCTACCGCGATGGCGACATGAAGGCGCATCGCCGCGAGGCGCACAACTGCGCGCTGATCGAGTGCGTGCAGGTCGCAGCTGAGAAAGCGGGCTGGCCGATTAGCGATGAGTTCAAGCGCATGTCCTCGCTGACGGGAGGCGGCGGCACGCGCGCCGTCATCCCGCCAACGGTCACGGACGAGATGGGTCGCATCGGTCCAGGTCGGCCGGGGGCTCGGCCCGTTGGTGTTCAGCTCTCACCACAAACGCGGCAGGATTCTGCTCCCCTTCGACGGGGTGGGGTTAGGGGTGGGGTGGAGACGGTGAGCGGTCCAGATTTTCTACCCCCACCCCCGCCCCCTCCCCGCAAGGGGGAGGGGAGTAGAAGCGGGACCGTCGCAGATCCGCAGTTACCGCCACCACCCGCTGCGACTACTGCTACGAATGATCAACCCAAGCCCGAGCCGCTGAAGCCTGACGCTCCCAAGCACGGCGCCACACGCTTCTCCCCCGGCGTGCTCGGCAGGAGGCGCTAGGCCATGACCAGGCATCGTGGACGCGGCATGTCGTCGATCAACTATCCGATCGGCATGAACCTCGGTGGTGATCCGAGCCAGGCGCTGGTGCATTCGGGTCCCGACGGCAAGTTCACCGTCACGCTGTCAGCCATCGATCTTGGCCAGGGCATGAAGCAGGTGACGCGCCAGATCGCCGCCGAGACGCTCGGCGTGCCGATCGCCGACGTCTACGTCGACACCGCCGATTCCGACACCGGCCCGCACGACATGGGCAGCTTCGCCTCGCGTGGCACGCATCGCGTCGGCAATGCCGTGATGGTGGCGGCCAAGGAGGCGCGCGGCGTCATGATGGAAGCCGCGGCCGAGGAACTCGAAGTCAACGCCAGCGACCTCGATACCGACGGGCGCGGCAACATCCACATCAAGGGCGCACCGTCGCGCGCCATGTCGGTCAGGGACGTCGCCATCGCCGCCCAGTTCAAGCAGGGCAGGACCATTGCCGGCCGGGGTATTTTTCTCATTCCGCTGTCCGGCGTCGATGCCGAAACCGGCGAGATGACGCCGGTCTCCACCTACGCCCACGCCTGCCTGGTCGCCGACCTCGAAGTCGATGACGAGACCGGCGAGGTCACGATGCTGAAAATGACCAGCGCCTACGAGCTTGGCCGCGCCATCAATCCGAAAATGGTCGAGCAACAGCTGGTCGGCGGCGCCTGGATGGGCATGAGCCACGCGCTCTACGAGACGACAGAACCCTACTATCCCAGCACCGCGCACGGTCCCCGTGATTTCAACGAGTATGCGATGCCGGGCCCGGGCGACATCTGCCTGCACGACATCGCCGTGCTCGAGCGCCCGGCGGCGGATGGTCCGTTCGGTGGCAAGGGCCCTGGCGAGATGTGCGCCAATCCGGTGCTGCCGGCGGTCGCCAATGCCATCTTCAACGCCGTCGGCGTGCGCATCGATGATCTGCCCATCACGCCCGAGAAGGTGCTGCGCGCGCTTCATGCGCAAGGCGGCGCGCGCCCGCAGGGCCAACCGGGGGGGCGGCGCTGAGCCATGGCAGTGCGGGCCAAAATCGCCGGCATCGATCGGCCCGAGGCGCTGGCCCAGGCGCTGCGCGGCGCCTTCTATCTGGCCGACGATGGCCTCGCCACCGCCGCCTACCTGGCGCTGGCGCTGGGCAAACCGCTGCTGCTCGAAGGCGCACCCGGCGTCGGCAAGACCGAGGCGGCCAAGGCACTGTCGGGCGTGCTCGGGCGAAAGTTGATCCGCCTGCAGTGCTACGAAGGCATCGACGCCGCCGCCGCCCTTTACGAATGGAACTATCCGCGCCAGATGCTGGCCATGCGCCGCGCCAGCGATCAGCCGATCGACATCTACCGCGACGAGTTCCTGATCGAGCGGCCGATGCTGCAGGCGCTGCGCGCGCCCGACAGCGCCGTGCTGCTGCTGGACGAGATCGACCGCTCGGACCACGAGTTCGAGGCGCTGCTGCTGGAGTTCCTGTCCGATTTCACGATCTCGATCCCCGAGCGTGGCACGCTGTCGGCCCGCGAGCGGCCGGTGGTCATCCTCACATCGAACCGCACGCGCGATCTGCACGAAGCGCTGCGGCGGCGCTGCGTCTACCACTTCATCGCCTACCCGACGCCGGAGCGCGAAGCGCAGATCATCATGATGCGCGCCACCGGCGTCGCCCAGGAGACCGCGCGCGCCGTGGTGGCGGCCGTCGGGCGGCTGCGCCGCGAGCCGTTGACCAAGCCGCCCGGCATCGCCGAAGCCGTCGACTGGGCGGAAGCCGCGACCTTGCTGGCAGCGACCGGCGCGGCATGGCCCGAAGCCTTCAGGCGCTCGATCGGTCTTGCCATCAAGGACGAGGAGGACCTCAGCCACATCGCGCCCCGGCTCGACGCCATCATCATGGGGGCCGCGGCATGAGGGACACGGCGTTGCCAGCAGCAGTCCGGCCGTTCGTCGCGTTCGCCACGCTGCTGCGCGGCAATGGCTTTGCCGTCGCGCCCGAGCAGACGACCACATTCCTGTCGGCCATCACGCTGCTCGGTCCGCGCAGTCTCGTCGATATCCGCCGCGCCGCGCATGCGACGCTGGCGCCGCCCGCCGAACGGCACGAGGAGTTCGATGCGCTGTTCGATGCCCACTTCCTCGGCGCGGTCGAGATGGCGCGCGAGCTGGCGGAGCCCGATACCGACGACATGCGGGTGCGGGAGGATCAGGGCGGTGGCTTCGAGCCACCGGCCGCCGACGAGATCAACGAGGCGGGCCAGGCGGCGACAGCGGCAGAAAGTCTGTCCATCCGCCGCTTCACGCCGGGCGATGAGACCGACACGCTGCGGCGCTTCCAGCGCGCCGTGCCGGAGCAGCTGCCGCGCCGCCGCGGCTACCGGCGCGTCGCCGCCAAGCGCGGCACCGGGCTCGACCTGCGGCGCGCGATGAAGGAGGCCATTCGCAACGACGGCGAGATCTTCCGGCTGCCCCAGCTGCGCCGCAAGCTGCGCCAACGCAGCATCCTGCTGATCCTCGATGTTTCAGGCTCGATGAAGGCCCGCACCGACGCGCATCTGCGTTTTGCCCACGCCCTGCTGCAGGCCGCCGGTCGCGCGGAAGTGTTCACCATCGGCACACGGCTGACGCGCGTGACACGGGCGCTCAAGCTCAAGCAGCGCGAGCAGGCGCTGGCGACCGCCTCCGGCCTCGTCTCCGATTGGGACGGTGGTACGCGCATCGGCGATGCGTTGGCGGCCTTTCTCGCCGTGCCGCGCTTTGCCGGCTATGCGCGCGGCGCCGTCGTGCTGATCGTCTCCGACGGCCTCGAGCGCGGCGATCCCACCGCCATGACCAACGCGGTCCAGCACCTGGCCGCCCGCGCGTGGCACCTGTCCTGGGCGACGCCGCTGGCCGCCGATCCGGGGTTCACGCCGGAAACCGCGGCGCTGAAATCCATCCTGCCATTCGTCGATGCCATCGCCGATGGTAGCACCACGGAGCGCCTCTGCCATCACGTGCTATCGCTGGCCACTGCAAGATCCGCCTGACGATACGACGTACCGCGTAATAAGGAAGGACGACGATGCCTCTCGAAATCAAGATCCTCGACTACGGCGACATCGAGCTGGAAAGCAGCTTCCTCGTGCTCGGCCGCGGCCTTGGCCGCACCCGGCGCGTGCCGGTTTTCGGGTTCCTCATCCTCGGCGGGCCCTGGCCGATGCTGGTCGACACCGGCTACCGCTCGAACCAGATCATGGAAACGCTCGGCATGCGCGGGCTGCAGTTCCACGAGAACATGATCGAGAACCAGCTCAACCGGCACGGCGTGCGCATGGGCGACGTGCGCTACGTCCTGCACACCCACCTGCACATCGATCACGCCGGCAAGGACGATCTGTTCCCGATGAACACGACCGTGATCCTGAACCGCCGCGAGCTGGAATATTCCGTCTCCGGCCTGATGCATCCGCAATATCCGGCGCCCGACATCAAGCATCTGGTCGACCGGCTGCACACCAAGCACGCGCTGCGGTTCCTGGATTTAGAAATATCCGGCCCAATCGAGATCTGCCCCGGCGTCACTTGCGAGGCAGCGGGCGCCCACACCGAGGGCTCCATGAACGTCGTCGTACAAACCGCCGAGGGCATCGCCACGCTGTGCGGCGACGTGATCTACGATATCCACGATCAGATCATCGAGCCGTTCCACGAGATCGGCTGGATGGAGCCGCGCGTCACCGGCAATCACGGCACCAGCAAGCGGCAGGAGAAGGCGGCGATCAAGAAGCTGCTCAGCACCTCGAAATTCCTGCTGCCGGTGCACGACCGCCCGGCCAAGGTCGAGGGTGGCCAGATCGTCGGCCGCCTGCACGATCAGGTACCGGGGCCGATCACGCAATCGCTGGCGCCGCGCAACTGGTTTCCGGCTTGACCGAAGGTGTCTGACCTCTGGTCAGACACCGTTACGCCGACCTCACTCACGATGTCTGACAAGATGTCGGACACCTGCTGCGGCTCGGCCGCCGGGGGAGGCCTCTTCAGGCCGAGCGCAATTCAAGAGGTACGAGATCGCCCAGCACGGCGAATACCGCACCCGCCGCCTCGTCCTCGACGCCTGGGACCGGATGGACAAGGGGGCGTTGAAGTGGGATGACTCACGGGCGCTTCTTCAGCAGCAACTGGACCGCAAAGGCTCGCCTGTCAGCTCTAGGAGAGGCATGCAGCCCCGCAATCGCCGCCTCTGCTCGCGCCACCCAATCCAACGCCCCGGCCCGCGTGAATCGTGCTTCCGGGTCGTAATCCGCTTTGTGTCGAACCTCCTGCAAGGCGACGAACTCGTTGGCGCACGTGGCGATCCCGGGTGGAAATCCGATATTCTTCGCCTCCTTGCAAGCGTTCTTGGCAAAGCCGTGGTCCAAGGCGCGGTAGGTGTGAACCCACGCTTTGTCGGCACGGGCAGGTCCAACGCCGACCAGCATGTCGGCTGCATCCTTCGCCACTGCATGGAAGAGGGCGTAGTAGGCCGTGCTGATGGCGCGCCTGAGATCGGCTTGGCGCGGCCTTTGTCGAGAAGCGTTTGCCAGCTTCCGCGCCGTGACGATCAAGTTTTGGCTCTCCGGCGCGGCTTGACCTGCTGGTGCTCGTCGAACTTGTGTTGGATATGAGGGAAACGCGTCTCGCCTTGCTCCCACAGCTTGTCGCGCAAGATCGTCGTCAAGGCCCCCGTCACGGCAGGGTCGATCGGATTGTCGCTGAGATCATACTCGACATCCACGAAGATGACTGGGTCGCCGTCGTGGTCCTCTCCCCCTCTGACGCGAGCGGTATGGAATCCGAAGGGGACCATGTACTCGTGAACCGTCCGCTCGATGAGTCGAACAATCTCGGGGCTGATGGTGTGTGCCTTTTCCTGCATGTGCTAAACGTACTCTGATCCGCGACCGCCGTCCAACTGCTCCCGATCCGCATTGTCGGCAGCACACGAAGTCGTTGAAAAAACAAGAGTTTCATGGATACTCTACATTAACTCTACACGTACTCGACACTCGGTGTCGGCGACGCGCTGAAACTAGAGCACTTTCCACTTGATCTGGGTCGCTACCCGTATCCGGCGTGCCGAAAATAGTTGGCGCACTCGTCTGGTGCAAATGTCTTGATGAGCTTACCGACGAGCTTCATCAGCGCCGTGACGGTGCGTGCGGCACCTTTG
>CAZCGE010000082.1:0-53554 GCA_964498125.1 uncultured Devosia sp.
TTCGGTCTCAGCTGCATCTGCGGCTCGGCCTGCCTCGGCATGCTGATCCCGCCGTCGGTGCTGATGATCGTCTGGGGCGTCATCACCGAGGTCAGCATCGGCTCGCTGTTCGTCGCCGGCATCATCCCGGGTTTCATGGTCGTCGCCGCCTTCTGCACCTACATCCTGTTCGTCGCCCACTTCCAGCCGCATCGCGTCGGCGAGGCGCGGCGGGTGCCCCGCGCGGTCGGTGCGGCAGCCGTCGAGACCGCGCCACCGCCGTCGTCGAGCGAGCCCGAGGATATGTCGGGCAAGACCGTCAGCACGTTGATGGTGGTCGCGCTCGTGCTCGGCACGCTGGCCGGCATCTGGCTCGGCGTGTTCACGCCCACCGAAGGCGCCGGCGTCGGCTGCATGCTGTCGCTGATCATGGCCGTGGCCAAGGGCTTGCGATTAAAGGAGATCTTCCAGGTCATCCTGTCCGTCGGCCGCACGCTCGCCCCGCTGCTGCTGCTGCTGGTCTCCGCCCAGATCTACAGCCGCGTGCTGTCGATGACCGGCATCACCGGCGCCGCCAAGGCAATGTTCATCGGCACCGGTCTCGAGCCGTGGCAGATCTTCGCGCTGATGGTGGTGGTCTGGCTGATCCTCGGCTGTCTGATCGACTCGATCTCGATCATCCTGCTGACGGTGCCGGTGTTCCACCCGGTGGCGCTCGCCGTCGGCTTCGACCCGATCGCGTTCGCCATCATGGGCATCATCGCCATCGAGGTCGGCTTCATGACGCCGCCGTTCGGCATGCTGGTGTTCACGGTAAAGGCGGCGCTGCCCGAGGAGAATATCTCGACCACCGAGCTGTTCTCCGGGACAGTGCCCTATATGATCTCGCTGCTGGTCGTCATAGCCATCATTTACGTCATCCCGGAATCGGCCACCTATCTGGTCGACCTCGGTAAGGCCGTGGTGGTGAAATAGCGCTCTCGAGGAGTGAAAGCATGCCTGCCTACTGGGTCGCACGGTCCAAGATCAACGATGCCGTCGCCTACAAGAAGTACACGGACCTGGTCCCCGCGGTCATCGCCAAGCACGGCGGCAAGATCTTGTCGCGCGGCGCCGAGTTCCGAATTCTGGAGGGCCCGAAGAAATTCGAGCGCTTCGTCATCGTCGAGTTCCCGTCGCTGGAGGCGGGCGTCGCCTGTTTCGAGTCCTCGGAGTACCAGGCTGCCGCCGCCCACCGCCGCAAGGACGGCGCCGGCGAGGTGGAGCTGGTGATGCTCGGAGCCGGAGACGGGACGAAGTAGGTTGGGTTGAGCGCCCTTGGCGCGAAGCCCAACGGCCTGTGCTTTGCGCATTGGGCTTCGGCGCAATAGTGCACCTCAACCCAACCCCTACGAACCAGACCAGGGAGCGATGACACGCATGCCGAGCAGCAAGAGCATCAAGGTTTCCAGGGCGGCCGTCGACGAGGCCTCGAAGGCGCTATCCAACTGGGGCAAGTGGGGCAAGGACGACCATAGCGGTACGCTCAATTATGTGCAGCCGCAGCATATCATCGAAGCCGCAAAGCTGATCAAGAGGGGCAAGCCCTTCGCGCTCGGCATTCCGCTCGACCGCGAGGGGCCGCAGACCGGCCTGTTCGGCGGCCGCTTCAATCCGATCCACCAGATGCTGGCCACCGGCACCGACGCGGTCACCGGCCGCCAGGACTGGAACAAGCTGCGCTATGCCGACGACACGCTGAACCTGTGCGTGCAGGGCGCCACGCACTGGGACGCGCTCGGCCACATCTTCTACGAGGACAAGGCCTACAACGGCCACGATGCCAAGCTGATCGACAGCAAGGGCCTCGGCGTGCTCGGCATCGAGCACAGCAGAGACAAGATGACGGGGCGCGGCGTGCTGCTCGACATCGCCCGTTTCAAGGGTGTGAAATACCTCGAGGATGGCACCGGCATCTCCAACGACGAGCTCGACGCCTGCGCCAAGGCGCAGAAGGTCGAGATCAGGGAGGCCGATTTCGTCATCATCCGCACCGGGCAGATGGAGCGGTGTCTCGAGACCAAGGTGTGGGGCGGCTATGCCGGCGGCGACGCGCCGGGCGTCAAGTTCGAGAACTGCTACTGGTGCCAGGAGAAAAAAATCGCGGCGATCTGCTCCGACACCTGGGGCGTCGAGGTCAGGCCCAACGAGACGAAAGAGGCGAACCAGCCCTGGCACTGGGTGGTGATCCCGGCCATGGGGCTGTGCATGGGGGAGATCTTCTACCTCAAGGAGCTGGCCGATGACTGCGCCAGGGACAAGGTCTATGAGTTCTTCTTCTGCGGCCCGCCACTGATCATCACCGGCGGCACCGGCTCGCCGATCAATCCGCAAGCGATAAAGTGAGGGAGTGGGGAATAGGGAGTTGGGAGTAGGGATTCATCCCTTTACTTCACTTCCCTACTCCCCATTCCCAACTCCCTACTCCCCAAACGAAGGAGACCACCATGCCCGAAATGCCCCCCCTGCGCAACTGGTCGATGGAAGAAATGAAGCCCCGCATCGCCCTATTCAAGGACTTGTCGGTCAACTACGACGGCCTGCCTGACAGTCCGTTGCCGGAGTGCAAGCGCGGCCTGGCTAATGTCATCGGCTTCCGCCCACCGCAAGGCGAAAGCGAGCAGAAAAACTCCCCGGTCGGCGCCAATGCGGCGCGCTCCGCGGCGATCGAGGTCAGCGAAGGCTTCAACATCGGCTACGTACGCGCCAAGCCCGGCTGCGGACCGCTGATGCACAACCACGACACCAACGAGACCTTCATCCCGATGTCGGGGACGTGGCGCTGCTCGTGGAACGAAGGCAAGGACCTGCTGTCCGTCGACATCGGCCCGCTCGACTGCGTCTCCTTCCCGCCGGGTGTGCCACGCCGCTTCGAGAACGTCACCAAGGGCGAAGGCGACAAGGAGCACATCCTGATGGCCATCATCGGCGGCGACGGCCCCGGCGCCGACTTCACACCCAAGGCCTGGGAGCGCATCAACGATTGGCGCGCGGCGAATAATTGGAAGGGGTGAGGGTGTAGGTTGGGTTGAGGGAGGCTATAGCCGACCGAAGCCCAACAGCTTCGGCGAGGCATGTTGGGCTTCGGCGTGAAGAACGCCTCAACCCAACCTACGCGACTGCATGTTGGCAAACGCAAGACCTCACGGCTCATGCCTCGGCCGGCTTGAACGAGACATGCCCGCGCCGGCTGGTGGAGGCGCGGGGACGCGAGACGATTTCCACATCGCGGCCGAAGGCGGTGAGGAAGGTCATCAATCGCTCTACGGAGTATTCCCGGAAGTGGCCGCGAAAGAGTCGTGAGACCTCCGGTTGGGTGATGCCCATCAACTCGCCGGCCTTGGCCTGAGTAAGTTTTCGCTCTTGGAATAACCGGTAGAGCTCGGCGACGATCTGGGCCTTGAGGAAATGGATGTCGGCATCGGGGCGGCCGAGATCGGCAAAGATATTGCCGCGGGTCTCGTGGATGTCGGCTCGGGTACGGCTCATCATCGTTTCTCCTCCTTCACCCGATTGGCATTGTCGGCTTCCGCGTCCCCGAGGCGGCGGCGGATCAGCTCCAGGTCGCTTTGCGGCGTCTTGATGCCCCGCTTCGACTTCTTCTTGAAGGCATGCAGGACATAGATGGCCGAGGCCAGGCGCACGGTGTAGACGGCGCGGTAGGTATCGCCGTCGTGGTCGTCGACCAGCTCGACCACGCCACTGCCGAAGCCCTTGAGCGGCTTGGCGGAGGGCGGATGTTGCCCGGTCTGTGCCAGGAACAGCTGGAAGCCGAAGCTGTCCTGAATGTCGTCGGGAAACGCGCCATAGTCCTTGCGGCTGGATGCCACCCAGCGCAGCGGTTTGGTCGGGCGTGGCAATCGGGCCATCTCTTGCCTATTATGAGTATATACTCATAGAAAGTCAAGGTGCTGTCTGACGAAGGCGCGGGGATACAAGAAATCAGAACATGGCGCGCTCGTCACGGGCACCATGGACCACACGACCAATAGTCACAGCTTCGTCATCAGGGAAACCTGCTGCTGTTCGCAGGACCGGCGAATAGGCGCCTCCGCTGACTCGAGGTCGCCGATTGCGAACTCAAACAGAGCGTTTGACGCCGCAGGGCCCAGGCGGCACAAGCTACGGTCAGCAACTCGAAAACCCAAGCGCGCATCAGACGAGAGCAGGCAGAGCTATGACCGAGACTGCAGGAACGACGGGCCCAACATTGGCAACAGCTCCTCTCCACCGCTATCGCTCGCACACCTGTGGGGCGCTGCGTGCCGCCGATATCGGCAAGACCGTTCGCCTGTCCGGCTGGGTGCACCGTGTGCGCGACCATGGCGGGCTCTTGTTCATTGACCTGCGCGATCACTATGGCCTGACGCAGGTGGTCGCCGATCCGGACAGTCCGGCGTTCAAGGCGGCCGAGAAGGTGCGCTCGGAATGGGTGATCCGCGTCGACGGCGTGGTGCGGAAACGGCCGCTTATTGATGGCAAATTGACGGACAACAAGGAGCTGGCCACCGGCGAGATCGAGGTCGGTGCGACCGAGATCGAGGTGCTGTCCCAGGCCAAGGAGCTGCCGGTCCCGGTGTTCGGCGAGCCCGACTACCCGGAGGACATGCGCCTCACCTACCGCTTCCTCGACCTGCGCCGCGAGACGCTGCACAAGATCATCATGCAGCGGCTGGCGATCACGCGCTCGATCCGCACCCGCATGCACGAGATCGGCTTCAACGAGTTCCCGACGCCGATTTTGACCGCCTCCTCGCCCGAGGGGGCGCGCGACTTCCTGGTGCCGTCGCGCATTCATCCCGGAAAATTCTACGCCCTGCCGCAGGCGCCGCAGCAGTACAAGCAGCTGCTGATGGTGTCGGGCTTCGACCGCTACTTCCAGATCGCGCCGTGCTTTCGCGACGAGGACCCGCGCGCGGACCGGTTGCCGGGAGAATTCTATCAGCTCGACCTGGAGATGAGCTTCGTCACGCAGGACGACGTGTTCGCCACCATGGAGCCGGTCATCCGTGATCTGTTCATGGAATTCTCGGATGGCAAGACGGTGACGCAGCAGTTCCCGCGCATTCCCCACGAGACGGCGATCGCCAGGTACGGCTCCGACAAGCCCGACCTGCGCAACCCGATCGAGATGTCGGACGTCTCCGAGCACTTCCGCGGCTCGGGCTTCAAGGTGTTCGCCGGCATCCTCGACAAGGACCCGCGCGCACGCGTGTGGGCCATCCCCGCGCCGACCGGTGGCTCTCGCGCGTTCTGCGACCGCATGAACGGCTGGGCGGTGAAGGAGGGCCAGCCGGGCCTCGGCTACATTATGTGGCGCACCACGTCACAAGAGTACATGGAGCTTTTGAATCAACGGAACAACCTCCACAACGAGTACGGCTACACTGTCAAGCTGCCACAGCCGCGTGAAGAATTGCGGGTTAGGCTCCAAGAAGCCGACGATGCTCTTGATCGACTCGAGCAAAAACTTTTGAATAGCTCGGAAACCGTCGAGGGTGCGGGACCAATCTCAAAGAATATTGGATTGGAGCGGTCCGAAGCAATTAGGAAGCGACTTGGACTAAGGGCCGGCGACGCCGTGTTCTTCGTCGCTGGCGATCCGGCGAAATTCTACAAGTTCTCCGGCCTCGCCCGCGATGAGATCGGACGTGAACTCAAGCTCATTGACGAAAACCGTTTCGCCTTCGCCTGGATCGTCGATTTTCCGATGTACGAGTGGAACGAGGAGGAGAAGAAGGTCGACTTCTCGCACAATCCGTTCTCGATGCCGAAGGGCGGGCGCGAGGCGCTCGAAGCCGCCGAGAAGGAAGGCCGCGACGCCATCCTTGCACTGAAAGCCAACCAGTACGACCTGGTCTGCAACGGCTACGAGATCGCCTCCGGCTCGATCCGCAACCACCTGCCCGAGACCATGGTCAAAGCCTTCGGCATCACCGGGCTCGGCCGCGAGGATGTCGAGGCGCGCTTCGGCGGCCTGTTCCGCGCCTTCCAGTATGGCGCCCCGCCGCACGGCGGCATGGCCGCCGGCATCGAGCGCATGGTCATGCTGCTCGCCGGCGTCAAGACGGTGCGCGAGGTTGCCCTGTTCCCCATGAACCAGCAGGCCAGCGACCTGCTCATGAACGCGCCGAGCGAGGTCGGCCAGAAGCAGCTCAGGGAGCTGCATATCAGGCTGGCGGTGGCGGAGACACGCAAATAAACCCGCCAAATGACGGGCTTGGAGCCTAGCCATTCTGCCGGACGATGGCATCCGCAATCTTTTCCGCCGTCATCAGTGTGGGGAAGTTGGTGTTGGCGCAGGGCACCAGCGGGAAGAGCGAGGCGTCGACCACGCGCAGGCCCTCCACACCGCGCACGCGGCCTTGGGTATCCGTAACGGCCATGGGGTCGTCGTCGGCGCCCATGCGGCAGCTACAGGAGGCATGCCAGACCCCGATTGCGGCCTTGCGCACGAACGCCTCCAATGCCTTGTCGTCGGTCATCAGATCTTCGAATGCGAAGCCTTCGGTGATGATATTGCGGATCAGATAGCTTCGCAGCTGAGCCGGGCCGTCGAGCAGCATGCCGATGCCGGTAGTCAACACCTTGTTCTTGGTGTTGACGACGCCGACCTTGCGGACGCGATCGGAGTAGCTTGCGGGGAACGGATCGGAGCACACCGCCTGCATCGCCGGCGTCGCATAGAGTGCGCCCATCATGCGGAATGCCTGCATGAGCCGTTCTAGATCGCGCCGGTCGGACAGGAGATTGAATTCGACCAGCGGCTCATCGCGCCAATCGGACGACGTGAGCTTGACCTGCCCGCGCTCCGAACAGGTGTGATAGACGGCGATCAGAAACGAGGCGATGCGCTCGCCGACGGCATGCCAGGCGGACTTCGAGACGGCGACCGCAAACATGTCGCCGGCATGCATGCCCGCCATCTTGGAGGAGTAGCGCAGGCCGACCTGGATGTGCCGGCGAGTGAGTTCGTTGACGCGCGCGTGCGGCTTGACAAAGGCCGAAACCGAGATCGAGGGATGGTCCATGAGACCTTGGCCGACACCGGCAAGCGCCGAGCGCACGTCTATCCCCACGTCCTTCAGCTGCCCGGCAGGTCCAATGCCGGCGCGCAGGAGATGGGCCGGCGAGTGGATGGCGCCACAGGAGAGGATGACCTCGCGCGCGCGGAACTCGGTGCGCGCACCCTTGACATGCGCGACCACGCCGACGCAGCGCCTGTCTTCGAACAGCAGCTCGCTCACCTGCGTGTCGGTCGCGATCGTCAGATTGCTCCGTTGGCGGGTTGCCGGGTCGAGATAGCCGATCGCCGCTGAAACGCGCCGCTCGTAGGCATTCGAGATCGTGATCGGATGGTAGCCGTCCTGCCACTCGCCGTTCTGGTCCGGCAGGTAGTCGAAGCCCGCCGCTTTGAAGGCTTCGCCAGCGGCCTTGGCGTGCTCATTCCACAGGTCGGGGAAGATGCGCCGCACCGGGATGCGCCCATCCTTGCCGTGCAACACCCCATCGAAGTCCATGTCGCGCTCGATCTTCTTGTAGTACGGCAGCACGTCCTTCCAACCCCAACCGCGCGCGCCGCGCGACACCCACGCCTCGAAATCGGCCGGCGATCCGCGGTTGGCGAGCTGGCCGTTGATGGATGACCCTCCACCCAGAATGCGCGCCTGCTCGTATTTGCGCAGCGGTGGCGGGCTGTCGTCGGGATTGTTGTGCGAGACGACCTCGGTGCGGACCTTGAGCTTGGTCCAATGGTAGCGCGGGTCGAAGTAGGCCGTGCCAGGGTAGCTGTCGAGAACCTCGGGAGGAATCCGGCCGTGCGGCGTATCCTGGCCGGCCTCGAGCAGGAGCACCTGCGTGGCGCTCTTTGCCGACAGCCTGTTGGCCAGCACCGATCCGGCCGAGCCACCGCCAACAATGATGTGGTCGTAGATCATGCCCCCTCGCAGTGGTGTCCTGTCGATTGCTTCATTGCCGCGGCAGTGTGAACCTTGTCGAATGCAGCCGGGCGAGCCAACACGGCCGCATCGCATTTCTCGCCGGCTGTCCACATCCCGCTAGTACCCGATCGCGGAATTGAGTGCCACATTTCGTGGCACGAAAATGCAGCGTGAATCGGGTACTTCAGCAAGATGGCTAGTACCAGCCATTTTTGATGGCGGGTACTAGTTCACCGTAATGCCCGCGGCCTTGATCAGCACGGCAAGGTCTTCGACATCTTCACGGAAGAATGCCGCAAACTGCTCGGGCGTCATGTTCATGGCCTGGTACCCGAACGATTTGAGCCGCTCCTGCATGGCTGGCGTCTGCAGTATACTGCGGGTCTCGGCATTCAAGCGCGCGACGATCGCGGGAGGAGTCTTGGCCGGCGCGAAGAACCCGACCCAGAAATGGAACGCGGAGTCCTTGAGGCCCAACTCCGTCGACGTCGGCACGTTGGGCAAGGCCTCGGCGCGCAAACTGGAGCTGACGACGAGCGGCACGAGCTGGCCATCGCGCACCAGGGGAAGCCCGACACTGATCGGCGGGAAGTAGAAATCGATGCGCCCGGTCAATGTTTCGGTCACCCCATCGGATGGGTTGCGGAACGGCACATGCTTGGCGTCGATGCCGGCGGAGCGCAGGAACCGCTCGGCGGCAATATGCGAGGAGCTGCCTGGACCGGCGGAAGCGAAGTTCATGGTGCCGGGCTTGGCCTTGGCCGCGGCGATGAGCTCGGCGGCAGTCTTGAAGCCCTTGCCGGGGGCCGCGACGAGAAGAGCGGGCTGCGCGCCGAGCGGGACGACTGCGATAAAATCGGCAAACGTGTCATAAGGCCGGCGCGGCTGCACGGAGTGGTTGATCGAGAGCGTCGAGGATTGGAACAGCAGCGTGTGGCCATCCGGCTCGGCACGAGCCACGTTTGCAGTGCCGGTGACGCTGCCCGCGCCGGCGCGGTTCTCGACAATGAATGGCTGGCCGAGCCGCTGCGATAATTGCTCGAGCACCGGGCGCCCGATCGTCTCGAGAGCATTGCCGGGTCCAAATGGCACGACCACCATCACGGTCTTGGTCGGCCACGCTTGTGCAATCGCACGTTCGCCGGCCGCCGCGACCAGTGCGACCGCTAGAGCCATGGCCAGCAGCCAGTAATTCGCCACGGTGCATGCACGCTCAACCTTGGACATGAAACCCTCCCATCGCTGATGACGTCGCCTCAGCTGTTTGTGATGACCAGTCTATTGAGGTCGACCGACCATATCACGCTCCTGCCGCCTGGACGCCATGGGTGGCAAAGCCGGGCAAGGGTATGCCCCAACGTCGGCGAATTCCGCGACCATGGGGGGACGCAGGGGATCTGTGTCATCCTTCACCTGTCGGTCGCATAAGCCGCTATTTATGCCGGGAAGGGTGGGTTAAAGAGGCAACCTCAGGGGACGTGGTCGGGGAGGCAGATGCGATGGATGGGGTGATGGACCATTGGGCAGGCAGGGTCGAGGACAATGCTTTGCTGCGCGGCCAAGGCAAATTTGGCGACGATGTGCAGCCGCAGGGCACGCTGGCCGCTGTATTCGTGCGGTCGCCGCATGCTCACGCCAGGATTGACGGCATCGATACAGGGGCAGCCAGCCGCATGCCGGGCGTGGCCGCCATCGTCACCGCCAAGGATTTGCCAAGCGCTGGCCTCAATTCCGTGACGAGCGCCATGCCGATCCACGGCTGGGAGGGCGCCAAGCCGGTCGTCCCGTACCGGCCGGTGCTGGCGGACAAGCGCGCGATGCACGTCGGGCAGCCGGTCGCGCTGGTCATCGCGGCAACTGAAGCGCAGGCTCAGGATGCGGCAGAGGTGGTGGCGGTCAACTACGCGCCGCTGGAACCTGCGATCGACACGCAGAAGGCCGCGACTGGTTCGCCGCGGGTGTGGCCGAATGCGCCGGACAATCTGGCCCTCGACTGGACGGCGCCGAACGACCCGGATGGCAGCAAGCGCAAGGCTGTCGATGCGGCCTTTGCCGTGGCCGCGCACATCACCCGGATCAAGCTCATCAACCAGCGCATTGCCGCCGCCTCGCTCGAGCCACGGGTGGCGACCGCCAGCTACGATCCGGCAAAGGACAAATATACGCTGCGCACCGGCACCCAGGGGGTCGCCGGCATCGCGCTGCAGACCAGCATGGCGATGAAACTGGAGGCCAGTAAGTTGCGTGTGCTGACCGATGATGTCGGCGGCGGTTTCGGCATGAAGGCCTCGGGCTATCCCGAATATGTCGCGTTGTTGATGGCAGCCAAAGCCGTCGGCCGGCCAGTGCACTGGTCCTCGACCCGCTCCGAGGCGTTCATCAGCGACAACCAGGCGCGCGACATGATCTTTGACGCGGAGCTGGCGCTCGACAAGACCGGCCGCATCCTGGCGATGCGCATCGACGTGCTGGCCAATCTGGGGGCTTTCCTGACGGGCGTGGCGTTGTACTGCAACACCATTCACCTGTCCGGATGCCTGCCGATCGTCTACGACATCCCCAACATCGCCATGCGATCGAAGGGCATCTTCACGAACGAGGTGCCGGTCGGGCCTTATCGGGGTGCTGGACGCCCGGAGATCAATTATCTCGTCGAACGACTGATCGACAAGGCGGCGCGAGAGATGCGGATCGATCCCGCCGAGATTCGTCGCCGCAACCTGATCAAACCGTCGCAGATGCCGTACACGACGTTTGTCGGCGGCATCTTCGACAGCGGCGATTTCCCCGGCGCCTTCGAGAAGGCCGTGGCGGCGGCCGACTACACGGGTTTCGCCGCGCGCAGGGTGGACTCGCAGGCGCGCGGCAAGCTGCGTGGCATCGGCATCGGCTGTTTTCTGGAAATTTCGGGTGCAATCCTACAGGAAGCCGCCGCCATCAAATTCCCCGGTGGTGGCATCATCCACGCCAGCATCGGCGCATCGCCGCAAGGCCAAGGCCACTTGACGGTGTTCGCCAGGCTGGTCGCGGACCGGCTCGGCCTGCCCGCGTCCGCGGTCGAGATTCAATGCGGGGATTCCGACCGCGATACGCCTGGTATGGGTGCGGTGGCCTCGCGCTCGGCCATGCTGGTGGGCAGCGCGCTGGCGGTGACCGCGGATCAGGTCATCGCCAAGGGCAAGGCTGCTGCGGCTGTTCTGCTGCAAGCAAATCCGGCCGAGGTCAGCTACGCGCGTGGAGAATTCGCGATTGCGGGCAGCGGTCGGAAGATTTCGCTGTTCGACGTCGCGGCACGGTCGCCTGAGCTGGTCGGGCAGGGCGCGATCAAGGAGACGCTCGACACCAAGGGCGAGGTCCGCACCGGCCCGTCCTATCCCAACGGCTGTCACGTCGCGGAGGTGGAGATTGATCCCGAGACCGGCGAGACGCAGGTTGTCCGCTACACTGCTGTCGGCGATTGCGGCAATATCCTCGATACCATGATCCTCGAGGCGCAGGTGCATGGCGGCGTGGCGCAGGGCCTCGGCCAGGCGCTGCTGGAGCAGATGGTCTACGATCCGGAGAGCGGCCAAGTGTTGACCGGCTCGTTCATGGACTACGCCATGCCGCGCGCCGTGGACATGCCGCACATGAGCGTGCTGCATCACGGCGTTGCCTGCACGACGAATCCAATCGGAGTGAAGGGCGTCGGCGAATCCGGGACGACCGCGGCGCCGAGTGCATTGGTCAATGCGGTGATCGATGCGCTGCCAGCCGGCGCAGCCGCGCACATCGACATGCCGATGACGCCGGAGAAAGTATGGCGCGCCCTGCGGACGTGATGTCGCGTGTAAGCCTCGTGACGGACACGGCCCGGTTCGCGTAGTCTGCCGGCATGAGGAGAGCCCACCCATGATCGAGCAGACGCTGGATATCGCCACCAAGGATGGTGCGATGGAGACGTTCATTTGCCAGCCGGAACGTGGCGCGCACCCCGCTGTGCTGTTGCTGATGGACGCACCGGGTATCCGCGAGGAGTTGCGTGACATGGCGCGGCGGCTGGCGACGATCGGCTACGTCGTGCTGCTGCCCAATCTCTATTACCGCGCCGGCCGGGATACGCTCTACGGGCCCGACGTGCTGGAGAAGGGCAGTGCCGAGCAACAGCGCATGCGTGCGGTCAGAACCAAGATGACCATTCCGCCGGTGATGGATGATGTCGCGGCGATGCTCACCTTTGTCGATGCCCTGCCCGGCGTGAAGCATGGATCGGTCGGTGCGCACGGCTACTGCATGAGCGGGCCTTATGCCCTGGCCGCCGCGGCGCGCTATCCCGACCGAATCGCTGCCGCAGCCTCGTTCTATGGCACATGGCTGGTCAGCGACGCGGTGGAGAGCCCGCATCTGTCGCTGGGCAAGATCAGGGGCGAGGTGCACATCGCCTGCGCCGAGATCGATGAGCTGGCGCCGCTGCCCATGGTCGAGGAACTGCGCGGCCTGTTCGAGCGGGCCGGTTGCCCCGGCGAGCTCGAAATCTATCCCGGCGTGCATCACGGCTTCGCCTTCCCGCAGCGCAAGATCTACGACAAGCCGGCCGCCGAGCGGCATTGGGAGCGGCTGATCGCGCTGTATCGCCGGCGGTTGGGATAAGGCACTGGCCCCCCTCGAGGCCGACCGCACCAACTGCCAGTTGACGCCGGCGCGCACATCGGGCTTCGTAACCGGCGACTAACAAGGCAACCGCCATCACACCAAAAGGCCGCCCCGTGACGTCCACACCCCATCCCTGGTCCGACGATGTGTTCCGCGAGATCAAGGCGCGCGACATCAAGACAGTCTGCACCATTCCCGACGGCGGGTTGATCAAGCTGATCAACCTGGTCAAGGCCGAACGTGACATGCGGCTGGTGACGCTGACAACCGAGGAGGAAGGCGTCGGCATCACCACCGGCAGCTGGCTCGGCGGCGAACGCGCGATGCTCGCCATGCAATCCTCTGGTGTCGGCAATTGCATCAATGCGCTTGGCCTGCCGACGGCGTTTCGCACGCCCTGCCTGATGTTGGTGACGATGCGCGGCATCTGGGGCGAATTCAATCCCTGGCAGCTGCAGATGGGTCATGGCACCCGGCCGGCGCTGGAAGCCGTCGGCGTGCGCTGTTTCCCCGTCGAGCATGCCAGCGAGGTTGGCGAAACCTTCGCAGCGGCCGCCGATCTCGCGTTCCATGGGCGGCTGTCGGCCGCCGTCCTCGTCAGCCAGCGCATCATCGGCGCCAAGGGGTTTGGCCAGAAATGAGTACGACAGCAACGCCCGCCTCGCAGCGGTCCAACAAGATTTCACGCCGGTCCTTCGTCGCCAACCTGCTGGCGAAGCGCAATGGGGCGTTGATCGTGCCCGGACTGGGCAGTCCGACGTGGGACACCTTCGCGGCTGGTGACAGTCCCGAGTATCTCTACTCCTGGGGCGGCATGGGCCTGGCCGTGCCGACCGCGCTCGGCATCGCGCTGGCCCAGCCGAAGCGTCGCGTCACCTGCATCACCGGCGATGGCGAGATCATGATGGGCATCGGCACGCTGGCCGTGGTGGCGGACCAGGCGCCGCGCAATCTGTCGATCCTGGTGCTCGACAACGAGAGTTTTGGCGAGACCGGCCGGCAGACCGGCCTGACGGCCAATAAAACCGACATCGCGGCCGTGGCGCGCGGTTTCGGCATCGCCGACACAATGACCGTGCGCGACGACGGCGAGATCGCTAGCCTGGCTGAATTCCTATTCGTGCGCCCTGGGCCAGTGCTGGTGGTGGCCAAGATTGCGCTGACCGACGATCCCTGGCAACTGCCGGAGAAGGATGGCGCGGCAATCGGCCGGCGCTTCAGGATCGCTTTGGGTCTCGATCAGACTTGAGCGCCTGAATCGGGAATTATATACTTGGCGTAGGTCGGCTTGAGTTGGACGTTGGTTCGCGCGATGATCAGCGCTCCCTATGATTCACCGAGGCCCCCGTGGATGAGCTTGCGCTAAGGAATTTCCTGCTTGCGACGTACCCGAAAGAGGATGAGGCGTGCGAGTGGAAAGAGTTTAAGAACCTAAAGCACGCTGCAACCGGCAGTGCAGGAAATGATATCGCTAGCTACGTTTCGGCAATTGCAAACATGAACGGCGGCCACTTGGTCATTGGCGTCGAAGACGCAACACTTAAAATCGTCGGCATCCAAAATAAGTACAACTTCACGACTGAAAGCATCAAATCTCGGCTCGTTCTGTTCTGCGCAAACATCAACTCCGAGGGGTTCCGGGTATCGTCCTTCATTGCGTCAGATACAGGCAAAGAAGTGTGGGTGTTCCACATTCCAAAGCACCGTCCACGCCTTGCCGTATACGCCCACGGCAGGGCGTGGCAGCGGGTCGGTGAGTCGCTTGCCGGTTTGCGAGAGGAACGGCTGCTGGTGATATTGGCGGAGCCAATTGCCGCCGCGGATTGGACTGCACGAATTGTGGATGGCGCGTCAATCTCCGATCTGGATGACGATGCAATATCTACCGCACGCGATAAATTCAAAGAAAAGAACGCCAGTCAGTCGTGGAAAGATGAAGTGGACGGCTGGGACATTGGCATGTTCTTGGATAAAGCAAAGATCACCACCCATGGGAAGATAACTCGCGCGGCAATTTTGCTGCTTGGAAAGCCAGAGTCCGTCCATTTCTTGAGTCCGCATCCTGCGCAGATCACTTGGAAGTTGCTAGGCGAAGACCAAAGCTACGAACATTTCGGGCCGCCGTTCATCAGGACAACTACCGATGTGCTTAAGCGCATCAGAAATGTGCCGCAGCGGCTGTTTCCGAACAACCAACTGCTGGCTATTGAGATACAAAAATATGATACTCCCACAATACTCGAGGCATTGCACAACTGCTTAGCGCATCAGGACTACGACCGCCCGGAACGAATACTTGTAACGGAAAAGCCCGATAGATTGACGTTTGAGAACGCGGGATCTTTCATTGAAGGCAAGGCGGAAGACTACTTCAGAGGCACTATCACGCCGCGCACCTATAGGAACCGCTGGCTCGCAGACGCTATGGTCGAAATTAAGATGATCGACACGATGGGTTTCGGCATTTCGCGCATGACAAAGTCTCAGCGTAAACGATTCCTGCCGCTCCCAGATTACAGCAGCACGACGGCGACAGCGGTAGTTTTGGAAGTATTGGGGCGGCCCATTGATGAGAGGTATACTCAGCTCCTACTTGATCGGCAGGACCTTGATATTGATACGGTGATACTGCTAGATCGAGTGCAGAAAAAGCTGCCCATCACTGATGCGGCTATTGCCAGATTGAGAAGAGACGAACTGATCGAGGGACGAAAGCCAAATTTCCACGTTTCAGCGTCGGTAGCGGCTGCCACGGAAACGCAGGCGAGCTACACTCGCAAAAAAGGGGTGAGCAATGAACAGTTGAGGCATTTTGTTGTTGCTCACATCAAGAAGTTCGGCGGCACATCACGCGATCAACTTGAGGCACTTATCATTCCAATGCTACCCGCCGAACAGACGGACAAACAGAAGCGTGATAAGGTAAAAAATCTTCTATCGGAGATGCGTCGAGATGGCATAGTCGTGCCGGATAAGCCTACAAGGGGGGCGGTTTGGAGCCTCCTTGATGAGGCACCAGCCAAAACGTCTAGCGTTGCAAAGACTAGACGTTTGAAGTGATGGAATTAGACGTTTGCACCGCCGCGTGTCATGAAAACCAACGCCAAAACAAATGGTTGCGTGCGTAGACGGCTCGTCGAGTTAGACAGTTTTAGACGTTTTGCAATGGCAAAGTAGCTGTGCGATGACACTTCAAAATGGCTATGCGACGGAAGTTGAATGGTTGACTGAGGCATGTGCCGCAAACGTCTTGCCAAGGTGGTAGTAGACAAAGCCGTCGTCGGTCATCAGATGCGACCAGGGATCGACCCGATCCATGACCTTGCAGAGCATTGGCTTCACCTTTGCGAATGCCGCGGATTTTCGCAAAACCGTCGAACGGCTGGCCGGCGAGGCACCCGAGCGGCTGGCCTGCCCCTTCGGAGACTACGCCATCTGGCGCTCGAGGAGCGGCGCGGAACTGTGGTTTCATCTGGCTGCACCGGAGGGCTCGTCGCAAGAGCGGGAAATTGCAGGGTTGACGCCGTTTTTTGAAGGCCGCAGCGAGGTGCCCCTGTCGCAATTGCGGCGGCTGCAGCCGCCCGACGACACTGCATTTGAATGCAGCTTGAGTGCGTGCGTGCTCGCCGATGGCGGCGACGGCGGCCAGTTTCCAATCATTTTCGATGTCGTCGATGCCGCCGTCTGGCCGGCGTCGCGACTGCCGCAAAAGACCACGGCGCGCCTCACCGGGTTCGCGAGTGCACTGGCTCACTATGCGTCCGAGGCCGATTTCATTGCGGCCAATGCGGGTCGTGCCGGCGTGACGGCACAAGCGTTTCTACCGGCCGGATTGGCGGCTGCCGCGACCGCCAATGGCGAGAGGGATGCGGCGATGGCGCTGTCCTCGACAGCCTGCATCCGTGGCCGGGTCATCGAGCACGCCCGCTTGCGCAATGAAGCAACCGGGCAGGCTTTCTCCTGGTTGTTTGTCGAAAGCTGCAGCGCGCGCGTTGATATCGTCGCGGACCCAGATCTCGTGCGCGGACCGATCACCCCAGGCGCGACGGTGGACGTGACCTGCTGGCTGGTCGGCCGTATCCTCGATTGATCGCTGAGATCACCGGCATTAAAAATAACCTCGGATCATGTGCGATCCGAGGTTATTTTGCATGCTGCAAGCCCGCGCGCTGTCGCGGCGGCGGCTCTCAGCCGCGCAATCTGGTGCGCACGATGCGGGGGAATTCCTCATCCGCCCCACCTGCCAGTCCGGGCTGCTGCGGTGCGCCCGGCTCGGCGTAGCCCGACTCGGCATAGGAAGGCGCCGCCGGCATATCCTGGGTGCGATAGGCATCGGGCGGCGGAATGCCAGCGGGCAATGCCCTTGCCGGAAGACCGCCAGCCTGAACCGGAGCCTGTACCGGCTGTCGCGCAGCCCCTTGCATGTTGCCGTGAGTGGCCTGCTGCTGGGCGCCTGCAACAAACCAGGCCTCGATCAGGTCCAATTCCTCGACCGACAGGTTCAGTCCCTGGCTGCGGCAGCGGGCGACGACGAAATTTCTGAAGCGTCCGGCGTACAGCGAGGCCGAGGCCGCCATCTCGTCAAGCCAGGGATCGGTTTCGCTGATCACATCGAGCACAAACCGGACTTCATCAAAACGCACATCGACGTCCAACTCCTGAGCGCGCTGCATGATGTTGGTCAATGTCTGTGACCCGGCAAGGCCTTTTTTGACAATCTCTCTGGCGATGATATCGAACAGCACTCGATAGTTGGGCGGCAACAGGGGCGGCGCCTGGCTGGCCTCAAGAATGCGGGCAAGCGACTGCTGCAGCACCATGGCCGATGTCACCTCCGTCTCACGCGCTGCCGCGGAGGGGGGCGGCGCAGCCGCGGGCGCGGGCTTGGCAGTCTGCTGAGGGGCGCGCACTTGGTTTGGTGCCCGCACCTGCAGCTGCACGTGTTGCTGCACGTGTTGCCGTATTGGGGCTTGTACAGGCTGCTGGTAGGCTGCCGGCGATTCCGCATGCGGCGGCGGTTGCGCGGTGGGTGCGGGCCGTTGCTGACGCGCGGCAATGGCCTCCTGCGGAATAGGCGGAGCCGCCAGCGGCGGCAGAGCGGCGCGAGCCGCGCGCTGCGGCGCCGCGGCGGCAGGCGGGGCCATGGCAGCAACGGATGGTGCTGGGCGCATCGCCGGTTTGGCGGCGGGCGCCGCAGCCGCAGCCGCTATTGCCATCCGTGCCGCGACTGCAGGCGCTGCCGCCGCCGCCGGGGCCGCCGGTTTTGCGGCAGGAGCCTGCGGTGCAGGGCTTTCCGCGGGAGGCGCCTTGACTTCGGGGCGGCGGACCTGCTCGGCCAGTTGGCGTTTGACGTCGAATACGAAGTAGGGTTCCTGGCCGCCGACCCGGATGCCCGGCGGCTGCGACTGGATCAGCAGCTGGTGTAAGCTTCCCGCGCCTGCCCAGCCCGTGCCGACTGTATTGTCATGGCCAAGCATATGCACGACGCGCTCGGCAAGGATGTCGACGGCAATTGGATGGCTGGACGCGCGAACCGCATCCAAGGCCTGGCTGAGGATGGCCTGGCGCATGTCCTTGATTTGCAGCATCGGCGCGGCGGCTGCAACGGCCACTGCGGGCGCCGCGGTAACGGGCGCCGCGGTGATCCGGCCACCGTCCGTCAATAGCCCGATCAATTCGCTCTCACGCACCTCGCCATCGCAAATGGCGGTGTAGGGCACCGCGGTGTGATCGTTGGCGTAGATCACAGTGCGCCGGGCGTGGGCGCGCAACCGGTGCAGTACCGGTGTGAAGTCGGCGTCGCCCGACATGATGATGAACTCATCAAAATAGGTGTCGTGCATCAGCAAGTCGCGGACATCCATCACCATGCGAATGTCGGAGGAGTTCTTCAATTGCGCGGTCAGGGGTGGGCAATCGATCACTTCGAAGCCCGCGCGCAAGAAATGGTGGCGCACGAACGGAAACGAGTTCATGTCCGTCGAATTGTCGTGCGTGTTGCGGCGCGGAACCGGATTGCCATAACAGCGATTGAGCACGATGCGGCGCGGGCCGTTGCTGAACAGGCTATTGGTTGGCGAGATCAGGCCACCGGACTCGATGTCCTTGAGCCAAAGTCCGGCGTCCTTGGCAAATTTCTTGGCCGCGTCCTCGCTCTTGCGACGCAGTGCCAAGTAAATATTGTCGTAATCGACCAAGACGGCGGTCAGAATTGGTCCCTGCTTTCGCTTCATATGGATAGGCCCCCGGAACGCGCCAAGTCTTATCGTTGTACTGTTGGTGAGTCGCTGTGCTGGTGCAAGCTCAGCCCGTGACGGCGGGGCAACAATTGGGTTAATTAAGCGTGAACAACACGCTAGGGCGCGATCGGATGGTGTATGCGATGTGGATAACCGGGCACAGGTGCGGCCCGGCCACATTGCGGGATGGGCGTCACCGACCGAGTTCAGCCGGGCGCCCAACCGGGCGGCGCCAACCGGAATCCGGCGAATTCGAAGCCCGGCGCCAACTCGCGGATCACATCGTCGGCGGTCGGCTGCAAACCTGCGTCCATGGCCGCCGGCACCGGTTCAGCCGCGGTTCTTGCGCTCGCGAATTTCGCCGAACACCTGCCAGTCGGCGGCGCTTTCCATGCCCAGGCGCCGACGAATGACGCCGACCTGTGGCCGCAGGAAAACATTGGTCTCGAGCTCGGCGGCGACAGTGGTCGGCAGTGTCGCCTTGCCCTGCGCGCGCAATTCGCCAATCTCCTTGGCCCGGCGTTGCAGCGCTGCGTTCTCTGGCTCGATGGTGAGTGCGAACGTGGCGTTGGCGACGGTGTATTCGTGGCCGCAATAAAGGCGTGTGGCAGGTGGCAGCTTGGCGAGCTTTTGCAGCGAATCCCACATCATCTGGGCATTGCCCTCGATCACCCGGCCGCAGCCCATGGCAAACAGCGTATCGCCGACGAAGGCCACTTCGGCCGCCGGAATGAACAGACTGATATGGCCGGCGGTGTGGCCCGGCGTGTCGAGCACGTCGACATCGAAACCGCCAAACTTGAAGCGGTCACCCTGCCCGACCGCGGTGTCGATACCGGGGATGCGCGCGGCTTCGGCTTTCGGCCCGATGATGGTGCAGCCGGTCTCCGCCTTGATTTCGAGATTGCCGGCGGTGTGGTCGTTGTGATGGTGCGTGGTCAAGACGTGTGTCAGCGTCCAGCCCTTGGCCTTTAGCGCGGCGCGAACAGCGGCGGCCTCGGGCACATCGATCGATGCTGTCGCATTGGTTTGCGGATCGCGGATGAGGACGCCATAGTTGTCGGACAGGCAGGGGAATTGGTGAATTTCAAGCTGCGCCATGGTCGCCTCACGTCGTCACCGAGCCTCGGATAAGGCTTCATAGACCCGGTGCGCGGCATTTTCAACGCGATCACTGGCGCGGGGTGCAGGCAAAGGGGGCGCGCGAAGGGGGTATTCGTGCCGGCCAGCACGTGAGTAATATGCTGCGCGCGCCCGGACACAACCGGGGCGCTACACTAGCCGACGCCCAGCAAGGGCACCACGAATGCTGAGAGGAACGCTGCAATGGCACGGTTCACGGGCAAGGTCTGCATTGTCACCGGCGGCGCGCGCGGCATCGGCGCCAAGACCGCGGAGATGTATGTCGCCGAGGGCGGCAAGGTGCTGATCGCCGATACCAACGATGTGCTGGGCAAGGAATTGGCGGCGCGGCTTGTCCCAAATGCGCGGTTTCTCAATGTGGATGTCACCGATCCCGCATCGTGCCGCGCCGCGGTCGAGGCGGCCGTGCGCGATCTCGGCGGCCTCAATGGTGTAGTCAACTGTGCCATTCGTATGGGCCCCGGGGCGCTCAAGGACCTGTCGCTGGAGGACTGGAACAAGGTCGTCACCGTCGGTCTGACGGGGACATTCCTGATGTCGCAAGCCGCCGGGCGTTGGCTGATCGACAACGGCCGCAAAGGCTCCATCGTCAATCTCTCCTCGATCGGCGGCATCGCGCCCTATGCCATGGCCGGCGCCTACAGCACGGTGAAAGCGGCCGTGATCATGCTGTCGAAACATCTGGGCCTGGAATGGGCGCCCATGGGCGTGCGCGTCAACGTCGTCTGCCCCGGTCACATCGAAACACCGCTGACCGCCTATCTCCAGGACCCGCAGATCAAGCGCGGCCGCAGCGAGGTCACGCCCTTGAAGCGCGTCGGCCAGCCGATCGATGTCGCCCATCCCATCCTGTTCTTGCTGTCGGACGAGTCCGACTACATCACATCGACTGCGCTCGGCATTGACGGCGGCTTGGCGGTCAGTGTCATGAACCACCTGCCCGGCCGCAAATGGGATTGATGATGGCGGCAAAGCTGTACCCCTGATGATCTGGAGGACGCCATGACGGTTGCTCATGAACACGCCGCTGCCGAGGCCTTGCAACGCCAGCCTTTGCCGAAACGCTTCTGTAATCTCGACCGGCTGTGGCAAGCGCTCGAAGCCCGCGGGCTCGACGGCATTGTCGCCACGACGCCGCAGAATGTCTTCTATCTGACGGGCTTCAACGGTATCGCCCACAAGTCCGACGAGCCGCGCGTCGCCGCGGTGATCCTGTCGCGGCACGCGCCGGCGCATCCGATCATCGTCGTCGCCGACTACTATCTGGCGACGTTCCTGACGCAGGAGACGTGGGTGGAGGACATCCGGCCGTTCCGCGCCGTGATGATGCCGCTCGATCTGCCGCCGGCCAAGGATGATATCGACCGGTTCATTCCCCCGGCCGACAGGGGCAAACCGTGGGTCGAGGCCGCGCGTCGCCAATTCAGTTTCGACATGAAGAGCGGGCTCGAGGGTGCGCTTCGCGAGTTGAAGCTCGATGCCGCCAAGGTAGCCTTTGACGATCGTGGATTCGGTCTGCGGATTGGCTTGGAAGGAATGACCGTCGCCGATGGCTACGACCCGATGATGTTTGCGCGCGCCATCAAGACACCCGCCGAGCTGGAGCTGCTGCGGCGCTCGACGCGCCTCAATGAGATGGCGATCCGCAAGACCATGGCCGCTTGGCAGAAGGGTGCGACGTGGCGCGATCTGAATATCGCCTATGCCCGATCCGTTGCCGAGCTGGGTGGCTTCGTGCGCGATCCTGGCGCCATGGTCTGGGGCCATCCGCGCGGAACCGACGCCACCGTCATGCTGTCGACCGGCTTTGAAGACAGCGAGGTCGAGGCCGGCACGCACGTGATGTTCGACTGCCACGGCACCATCGATCTCTACTGCTGGGACGGCGGCAAGACCTGGGTGGTCGACGGCGAGCCCAAGGGCGAGGCCAAACGCTGGGCCAAGGCGACGACCGCGGTGGCCGAGACGCTGGTTTCAGCCATGAAGCCCGGCGCGCGCATCGCCGACTTGCAGGCGCTGGCCAGGGTAACCTACCGCAAGGCCGGGGTTCCCGATCCCGACCGCGCGCTGATCTTCTTCCATGGGCTGGGGCTGTCGCACATGGAGTTGGAGCTGATGACGGCCAGCGGCGTGGCGCACGGCGGCAACTGGATGTTGGAAGAGGGCATGGTCGCCCCCGTGCATCTGCTCTACCCTGGCGGGCAATTCGACCGCTCCTGGTGCGAGGAAGTGATCGAGATCGGCCCGGACGGCGGCCGGCCGATGTTTTCCTGGGGCTATGATCCGTTCACGGGGCCATAGCCGGCGCTAGTACCCGCCATCAAAAATGGCTGGTACTAGCCTTCTTGTTAAGTACCCGATTCACGCTGCATTTTCGTGCCACGAAATGTGGCACTCAATTCCGCGATCGGGTACTAGTCATTCATTCAACTTCAGCAGCGCATCGGCATTGCCGTGCATGAGCTTGGCCATATCCGCCGGGGCGAGCGAGATGCGGCTGAGGAATTCGCGACCGAGGTGGCCCGCCGCAAAGGGGTAATCGACCGAGTACATGATGCGATCGATGCCGAAGGTCAGCTGCGCCGTCAACAGTGGCGGCTCGCTGAACAGGCCGCTGGTGGTCAGCCAGACTTGATCGACGATGGCGCGGCTGATCGGCCGCTGCAGATGCTCGACATCGCGTTCGAAGACTTCGTCGATGCGCGCCAGCATCATCGGCAGCATCTCGCCCATGTGGCCAATGATCAGCTTGAGCCTGGGGTGCTTGTCGAGCACGCCGGCAAGCACCATGCGCAGGATGTGGATGGCCGTTTCCGAGTGCCAGCCCCAGCCGGCCGCCTCCAGCACGCGGCTGGAACCGCCGGGCAAGCCGCTGTAGTAGGCCTCGCGCACGGCGGCGGGCGCCAGGTGCGGATGCACATAGATCGGCACGTCGAGGTCAACCGCCGCCGCCAGCAAGCCGTCATACATCGGATGGTCGAGGAACTTGCCCTCGGTGGCGCCGAAGATCATGGCGCCGACGAAGCCGAGGTCCTTGACCGTGCGTCTGAGTTCGCTGGCGGCCGCATCAGGGTCCTGCATGGGCAGCGTCGCGAAAGCGGCAAACCGGTCGGGGTGCTTGCGGATGAATTCGGCGGCATAATCGTTGAAGGCGCGCGCCAGTGCTGCCCCCTCCGCCCCTGGCACCAGGTCTGGGCCAGGGCCGTTCAACGACAGCACCTGGAAGGTGACGCCGGCCTCCTGCATCTGCCGGGAGCGCAATTCGCCGAAGTCGGCCAGCAATTGGGCGGGGGTCGGGCCACCACCCTTGGGCGGCGTGCGCGGGCCAAAGCCGCGGCGCTTGATCGCCTCGGGATCGATGCGCTTGACCAGGTCGGGTACGGTATAGTGCTCCTCGAGCGCGACAGCACGCATGGGCGGGGTTTCCTCGGGTTGTTTGAGCGAGTTGTCGCATTGGGTGGGCAGACGGGCAAGGGCAGGCTGCCAACAGCCACGTGGCCCGACGTTGGCGATCCAAGCCAAATTGCGCGCCGAGCCTAATCGCGCAGATCAGATTTCAGGCCGAATTCGCCAACACGCGCATGGCCTTGTCGTGCAGGCGCGGATCGCCGCTGGCCAAGATGCGACCGCCGCCGGTTGCCGAACCACCAGTCCAGGTGGTTACACAACCGCCGGCGCGCTCGATGATCGGAATCAGCGCGACGATGTCATGCGGCTTGAGCCCGGCTTCGACCACGACATCGATATGGCCAGCGGCCAGCAGGCAATAGGCGTAGCAGTCGCCGCCATAGCGGGTCATGCGGGTGGCCCGCTTCAGCCTTTGAAACGCCGCGGCCTCGGCGCCCGTGGCAAACAGGTCCGGGTGTGTGGTCGACAGCATCGCCGTGGCCAGGTCGGCGCAGGCCCTGGTGCGGATGCGTTGGGGTCTCCCATCGCCGACGCGCAGATAGGAGGCCTTCTCGGCCGACCAGAACCGCTCGCGCGTGAAGGGCTGGGACATGACGCCGAGCAGTGGCGCCTCGCCATCGATCAGGCCGATCAAAGTGCCCCAGGTCGGCAGCCCCAGGATGAAACCCTTGGTGCCGTCGATCGGATCGATCACCCAGCGGTATCGGCTGGAACCATCGCGCTTGCCGTATTCTTCGCCGACGAAGCCGTGATCGGGCCACTTCGCCTGGAGCAGCCGCTTCATCACGCGTTCCGCGGCGCGATCGGCCGCCGTCACCGGGTCGAAGCTGCCCGCGGCAGCTTTGTTCTCGACGGCCATGGCCTTGCGAAAATACGGCAGGATGGCCTGACCGGCGCGATCCGCCAGCCCATGGGCGAAATCGATCAGGCTGGCATAGGTCGGGGGACGAGGCAGCACAAAATTTCCTTTTTCGCGGGGTTGGACCGATGCTGCACGCTCTACATGCCATGGCTCCTGCCGTGGCGGCTATGGCGGCACGCTGCGGTGGCGATGGCGGCATGCCACGCCGTGGACCGGCCAGAGCCACGTTCATGTTTAATACATGGCTATGTTGCGGCAACCAGCGAATCAGCGCATATATAGGTCGTGGGTCAGTTTAGCTGATCGCCAAATGGGCCCACTGCCCACTTTGGGCGTTTTCTCCCTGGACTTGGGCCGTTCGCAGCCGCGGGCGGCCATTTTTTGTGCCGGGTCTGCCTCCGACATGTCGGCCACGGTGCGCACAGAGCGGCGATGCCGACTGCCTGGACAATGGGCAGAGCGCGCCGCCTGCCTGAAAAACAACAGACTTGTCCGGGTACCGCCGCTGTTTTTGCACTGCACCAAATTGTCGCACCACGGCGTCCGTGCACCCTGGCCGAGGCGACGAAAGCCTTCACGCGGGATGCCATCAGACGCCGGGCCCGGGCTTGCAGGCAAACCGCCACATCGCAATATTTTCCCTGCATTTCAAATGCGTATCGAAATCAGTCTGACCGACGGCATCGGCTTTTGGTAGGGCTTCACCTGCATCAGAGGATGGCGATTGTCGGCCCCGCTCGATGGCAGGACGCATGACTGCACTGCGGAAAAACGTGGCAGGTGGGCTTGTATTATTTTGCATTGCAGCATAAATAAATAACGTGATCGACGCGCTTTGCGTGTCTGTCACTGCCCTCCTTGGGCGTTTCCTCCCTAGACTTGGGCCGTTCGCACCTGCGAACGGCCTCTTTTCGTTTTAGGGGGCGGCCCGCGCGCCCGGCCGTTCATTCCGCTGCGGCGCGGCGTTCCAGGATCTGCGGCAGTTTTGCGAACAGCGTTGTGGCCAGATGCATCAGGTCCTTGCGCAACGCATTGAAGCCGGCCGTTGGCTGCAAAGTCGCCTCATCCAGATAAAGCGCCCGGTTGATCTCGATCTGCAGCGCATGAATGCCATGCGACGGCCGCCCATAATGCTCGGTGATGAAGCCGCCCGCATAGGGTCGGTTGAGTTGGACTTCGTGCCCCAGACCCACCAGAACCTCGCGCGCGGACCGTGTGAGGCGGCTGTCGCAGGAGGCGCCGAACCGATCGCCTAGCACGAAATCGGGCCGATTGCTGCCGGCTTGACCGCTCGAGGTGGACGGCATCGAGTGACAATCGATCAGCACCACGTAGCCGAAGCGCTTGCGCGTACCGTCGATCAGATCGGCGAGCGCGGCGTGAAACGGCTTATATAGGCACTCAATGCGCGCCATTGCCTGGGCGACCTCGAGGCGATCGGTGTAGATTTCCTCGCCGTCCGCTACGATCCTGGCAATGGTTCCCAGCCCGCCGACCACGCGAACCGACTGGGTATTGGCGTGGCTTGGAAGGGCATCGGCGAACAGCTCTGGGTCGAGCTCATAGGGCTCGCGGTTGACGTCCAGGTAAGCACGCGGAAAGCGGGCTGCGAGCAGCGGCGCACCGAGATCGGCCACGGGCGCGAAAAGATCGTCGACGAAGCAATCCTCGGACTTGCGCAGCGTCAATGGATCGAGCCTGGACGACTGCAGGAACGCCCGTGGGTAGACACTGCCGGAATGGGGCGAGCAGAAGACGAACGGCGCCAGCTGCTCGCGCGGAGCGAGCAGGCGAAAGGGAGGTGTCAGCTCCGCGGCGATTGCGCATCGCTCGTCGTATGCCATCGATTTGGTGATCTTGCTCGGCGGGCCGCGTTCAGGCTGTTCTTTACAGTTGTTTTACTCTGCCAAGCGGCTGTGACAAAGTCCACCTGATGCGACCCGCGCACCTGAAAAATCTTGCCCACAGCTTATCTGATCGGCGGATCATTCACGGGGCGTTTACCAAACTGGCGTCAGATTCACCTGCGAGACCGACGATGCGCCACAATGATCCTTATCGACTCCAGCGATGTGATGAGACATGACCGCCGAGCTCTCCAGCCTGCCCGTGCGCCGCATTCTCCTTGCGGAAGACGATGAGTCGATGCGCGGTTTTCTCGAGCGCGCGCTCGAGAAGGCCGGCTATGACGTGGTGTCCTTCGGCAATGGCGAGGACGCCCTGGCGCGCCTGCAGGAGGAACCGTTCACGCTGTTGCTGACCGATATCGTCATGCCGCGCATGGATGGTATCGAACTGGCGCGTAAGGCCAGCGAATTCGATCCCGAGCTCAAGATCATGTTTATTACCGGTTTTGCCGCGGTCACGCTCAATACCGACGCCGCGATGCCGGGCGATGCGCGTGTGCTGTCCAAGCCATTCCACCTGAAGGATCTGGTGCGAGAAGTCGACAGTCTGCTCGAAGCCTGAATCACGGCCCTGGCAGGGCTGGCGCGATGCTTGCCAAGCCGCCGGGTTTGATGCATATGTCTCTGCCGCGCCCACCACGGCGCGCTGTCTCACTGCAGGATGCGGGCGTAGCTCAGTGGTAGAGCATCACGTTGCCAACGTGAGGGTCGTGAGTTCGAATCTCATCGCCCGCTCCAATTTGTGAGACGATCGGCGCACTCCTGTTGCCGCAATAGCTTGGCGACGCGCTGACCCCGGTCAACCAATCCCGACGTGTTCACCTTGCATGCCCGGCCGCTTTGCTGCATTTCTGCGGCGCACAACCAGCATGTGGGCAGCAACCATGCGGACGGCATTCAAAATCGGCGGCGTGACGGTCGAGCCCGGCGAGCGGCGGCTCGTCGATCTGCCGGTTGCGCGCCTGTCCAACCACACGCCGGTGACGCTGCCGATCCACGTGCTGCACGGCAGCCAATCTGGACCGACGATGTTTGTCTCCGCGGCCATCCATGGCGACGAGCTGAACGGCGTTGAAATCATCCGCCGCATGCTGCGCGCCGTTCAGCCGGGAAACATCAGCGGCACGCTGCTGTGCATACCAGTTGTCAACGCCTTCGGCTTCATCGGCCGCTCGCGCTATTTGCCGGATCGCCGCGATCTCAACCGCTCGTTTCCCGGGTCGGCGCAGGGCTCGCTGGCGGGACGGCTGGCGCATCTGTTCGTCAAGGAGGTCGTCAACCGCTCGCAACTCGGCATCGATCTGCACACCGCCGCCATTCACCGGGTCAACCTGCCTCAGATCCGCTGTCAGTTCTCGAGCAACCCGCGGCTGCGCCAACTCGGCGAGGCGTTCGGCGCCGAAGTCGTGCTGGACAGCCCGGAACGTGCCGGTTCGCTGCGGCGCACGGCGCGGGAGGCGGGTGTCGACGTGCTCGTCTATGAAGGCGGGGAAGGCTTGCGCTTCGACGAGTTCGCCATCACCGCCGGGGTCGATGGCATTGCCCGCGTCATGCTCGAGGTCGGCATGCTCGAATTGCCAGACAACGTCGAGCGGCCGGCGACGGGGTTTGCAAAACGATCGCCGCTGCTGGCCAACGCTTCGAAGTGGGTCCGCGCGCCCGAGGGTGGCATGCTGCGAACGGCAAAGCGCATCGGCGAAGCCGTGAGCCCGGGTGACGTCATCGGCCACGTCTCGAACCCCTATGACGACAGCTCGGTCGAGGTGCGTTCGCCACGGCGTGGCATCATCATCGGCCGCACGACGCTGCCGATCGTCAACATGGGCGATGCACTGTTTCATATCGCCTGGTCGGAGGAGATCGGCAGCGCCCGCTCCGATCGCGACACGCCCCGCGACACCGCCGCCGAGCCGGTGATGGACGAGGACGAGATTATTTAGACCTTCGTTGCGCGGGGCGAGTTTGCATCATCGCCTGACCCCTGGCGCGCTGAGCGGCAGGCCTTCGCCGCGCCAGGCGAGATAGAGTTCCAGCGCCAGATACTCCGGGGCGCCAAAGTCCAGCACGTCGGCACGCACGCCGAGGCTGCAGGCGCGCAGTCGCCGGTGCAGCGAGCCGAGCGTCTGCCATTCGAGCCGGTAGGCCGGCCAGCCGTCGCTGTGGCCCTGGCTGATGCGATCACCGCGCAGCATCTTGCCGGCATTGTCGTCATGGCACTGCGTGCAGGCGAGATTGAGCTGGCCCTGCCGAGTTTGCCAGAACGCCTTGCCGGCGGCGTAGTAGGGTGCGGCCGGACCATCGATCTCGACCTTGCGCGGCACACCTTTCGACTGGTGGGCGACCAGCGTGGTGAGGGCCAGCATGTGGTTCGATTCATAGGCCAGCGGCGCCGCCGATTGCTGCGTGGAGCGGCATCTGTTGATGCGGCCTTCGAGGTTGAGGAGCGTGCCGGCGCCGGCATCGAACCGCGGGTAACGTGCGGCGACACCTTGCAGCGCCGTTGCCGCCGCGCCATGACAGCTGGCGCACGACTTGACCGCTGTGCCCTGGGGTTGCGCCCACAGCTTGGCGCCTTCCTCGATCCACAGGGTGGCGGGATTCTGCGCCTCATCGGCCTCGAGCTTTTGTGTCTCCGCCGACTGAAACGCGCGTCCGGGCTGGGGCGAAGCGGGGCGATCCGCAGTCTGGGCAATGGCCAAGGAGGACAACAGGCCCGCGGCTGCCAGTAGGGCAAGTTCTGCCATTGCGGCTGTCATCCGCGTGAGTACGCCCATCACGTCACTTTCAGCAGCCGTTTTTCCACCGTCGTCTCGCCCTGATCATCGGTCCAGGTGAAGGCGATCTCGCCCGTCACCGTCGCCACGGTGGAAAAGGCAAAATAGGGATTGGCGGCGACCCCGGGGAAAAGCTGCACTCTGAAGATCTCTTCACCGCTGTAGGTGACGCGGAAAGCGTTGATGATGTCGCGCGGGACCGGCTTGCCCATGTTGTCGCGGCGATGGCCGGTCTCCATCTCGTGGCGGATCAGCGTCTTGAACTCGACGATGGCGCCCTTCTTGGCTAAGGCCGGCATGACGATGCGCGTCGTGGCCATGATGCCCCCTCAGCCTGCTTCCGTGCAGGCGGCCAGAGTGACGATGACTTCGGCGGTGCCGGACCAGAATGTGCCATCGCTCGAGGTGGCGATGGCCGTGACGATCTGCGTCGTCGCCAGCCGGATGCTGGATGATACCCGGGCGCGGCCGGCCCTGGGCCCGAGGTGGAATTTCACGACGTCGGCAATCGGGTTCTTCTCGGCGATGATATGGATCTCCTTGACGTGATCGTTTGCGGTCATCGGGCTGTCGACGGTGACATGCATCGTCACCGAATTGCCGTTCTCGGCCAGTGGCGGCAGATCGAGGGTGACGCGGCCTTCGCGCACGGCCACGCCGCCGGTAATGCGCTGGATGGCAGCCTGGACGTCGTCGGCAGCCTGCGCGCTGCGCGGAACGACAACGATCGCTATCGCGCCCGCCATCAGCTGGCGGCGCGTTGGGCCCTTGCACGCTGGATCGCATCCGATCGTCATCCCGGCGCCTCCATGAAAACTCACCGCGCGGCCTTGAATGTCGCCAGATATGCGACGACATCCTCGATCTCCTGAGGGCCCAGCACAGGCTTGCCGCGCCACGTCATCCCCACCCGCCACAACCCCTCCACGCGATGATAGGGAGGCATGATGGTTGCCGGATTGAGCCTGGACTGGTCGACCAGCCGCAAGCGCAACTGACCGGCTGTCAGGCGAGCCCCGACGCCGGAAAGATCCGGGCCCAGTTCACCCATGAAGTGCTCGGCGGGCTCAGGCACTACATGGCAAATAAGGCAGTTGCCGATGCTGCGATCGAGCACGATCTGGCGCCCGCGCCGCGCGTCGCCGATGCGGCTGTCCAATGCTTCCGGGATGGCATCACCGGCGACGTGGAACGTGACGACCTGCCCCCGGGCCTGTGGTACCGCCGCCGCAGCGATCAGTGCGAGCGTTGCGGCGGTGTGGACCCATCGGCCAGGTCGCGGCGCCAAACCCACGGGATTACGCCCGCACGTTGACATTCTTCAGCGGCAGCATGCGCGCCGGCTTGCCGGTCGCGGCATGGATGGCGTTGAGAACGGCCGGCGCCGCCACCATGATGGTCGGCTCGCCGACGCCGCCCCAGAAGCCGCCCGAAGGCATGATCACCGTCTCGACCTTGGGGAAGTCGGCCATGCGCAGGATCTCGTAGGTGTCGAGATTCTGCTCGACCACCGCGCCATCCTTGATGGTGATGCTCTCGAACATGGTCGCCGATAGTCCGTAGGCGACGGAGCCGACGATCTGCGCGTCGACCTGGTCAGGGTTGACCACGTGGCCACTGTCGGTGCCGATCACCAGGCGATGCACCTTGACCTTGCCGCGCTCGTTGACCGAGACCTCGGCGGCGCCGGCAACGTAGCTGCCAAAGCCCATCTGCTGGGCGATGCCACGATAGACGCCGGCCGGCGGCGTACTGCCCCAGCCGATCTTCGACGCCACCGCGTTCAAGACGGCCAGATGCTTCGGCGACTTTTGCAGCAGCGCGCGGCGGAACTCCACGGGGTCCTTGCCCGCGGCCTTCGCCACCTCGTCCATGAAGCACTCGACATAGACCGCATTCTGATTGTTATTGACGCCACGCCAGAAACCCGAGCGGACGTGGAAGTTGCGCATGGCGTAGTCGATCGTAAAGTTGGGTATCGCGTAACCGAACCCTCCCTCGCGCCCGCGTGGGCCGTCGATCGGCCAAAGCCCCTGGAACGTCACGAAGTCGACGCCGTTCTCCATGGCGCCGGGGCGCACGGTGTTGAGGATCGACGGCTGGGCGATGCGCATCGTGAAGCCGACGAGGTTGCCCTTGTCGTCGAGGCCGGCTTGCAGCTTGCAGGCCGTAACGGGCCGGAACCAGCCCTGGGCCATGTCTTCCTCGCGCGACCACAGTAGCTTGATCGGTGTGCCGGGCAGCTGCTTGGCCAATTGCACGGCCTTGGTGACATAGTCCTGCTTGCCACGCCGGCCGAAACCGCCGCCAAGGTGCACTTTGTAGACGTCGCACTGCGCGGGCGTCAGGCCTGCAGCTTCGGCGCACGCGGCCAGCGCCGCATCGCCGTTCTGCGTCGGCACCCAGACCTCGCACTTGTCCGCCGTCCACTTCGCCGTGCAGTTCATCGGCTCCATGGTGACGTGGTGCAGATAGGGCGCGGTGTACACCGCCTCCAGCTTCTTGGCGGCACCGGCGATGGCGCCGGCCGCATCGCCGGCTTTGTTGCCGATGGCGATGTTCTCCTTGGCATCGAGCCCTGCCTTCAGCACCTCGGCGATGCCGGCGCTGGACAGCTTGGCATTGGGCGTGTCCTCGTAGGTGACCTTCACCTTTTGCAGCGCCTGGCTGGCTTGCCACCACGTGTCGGCGACCACGGCGACCGCGCCATTGCCCACCTGCAGCACATGGCGCACACCGGCCATCTTCCTGGCATCGCCCGCATCGAAGGTCTTGATCTTGCCGCCGTGGATCGGCGTGTCCTTGATCGAGGCGGTGAGCATGCCCGGCAACTTGAGATCGATGCCGTAGACCTGCTTGCCGGTCAGCTTGTCGGCCGTGTCGAGGCGCTTCACCGATTTGCCGGCGATCTTCCAGTCCTTCGGGTCTTTGAGCTTCATGGCCTTGAGGTCGGGCACCGGCAGCTTGGCGGCGGCGGCGGCCACCTTGCCGTAGGTGGTGGTGCGCTTGCTGGGCCCGTGCGTGATGACGCCCTCGGAGGCCGTGCACTCGGACACCGGCACCTTCCAGGCGTCGGCGGCAGCCTGGATCAACATCTGCTTGGCGGCCGCACCTCCCTGGCGGACATAGTCGTGCGAGCCACGGATGCCGCGGCTGCCGCCGGTCGACATGTCGCCCCACACGCGCTTGCGGGCGAGGTTCTGGCCCGGAGTTGGATATTCCCACTTGACGTCGTCCCAGTCGCAGTCGAGCTCTTCGGCGACCAATTGGGCAAGGCCCGTCAGCGTGCCCTGGCCCATCTCCGAGCGGGCGATCCGGACGATGACGTCGTCATTGGGCTTGATGATCACCCAGGCGCCGACCTCGTCGCCGGCCGTGCCGAGCACCTTCTGCGCCAAGGAGTCGACGGCTGGAATGGCGATGGCAAGGCCACCACCGGCCGCAGCCGATCCGATGACGAAAGCCCGGCGCGAGAGTGCGGTTTTTGCGATAGTCTTTGTCATGACGGTTGCCCTCAAGCTTTCTTGCCAGTGGCGGAAGCGGAATTGACGCCACCGTTGGCCACCAGGTTGATGGCGGAGCGGATGCGCTGATAAGTGCCACAGCGACAGATGTTGGTCATGGCCTCGTCGATGTCTTTGTCGGTGGGCTTTGGCTTCTTCTTCAGAAGGGCAGTCGCCGCCATGATCTGTCCGGTCTGGCAGTAGCCGCACTGCGCGACTTCCAGCTCCAGCCAGGCCTTCTGCACGGGATGCGAGCCATCCTTTGACAGGCCCTCGATGGTGACGATCCTGTCGGATGCCTTCACATCCTTGACCGGAATGCCGCAGGAGCGTTGCAGCTCGCCGTTGATGTGCACCGAGCAGGCGCCGCACTGGCCAACACCGCAGCCGTATTTCGTGCCGGTGAGGCCGACCTGCTCGCGGATCACCCACAGCAGCGGCGTGTCGCCGTCGACTTTGACGTCGAGAGTTTTTCCGTTGACGTTCAGCTTGGCCATGAGGCGTTTCCTCTCCTGAGATCGAAACGGTGGGTTGCGTGCCACCTGCCCGTCAAGGCCAGTGCACCCGTCGTCATGGCGCGCGCAGCCTTGGTGGTTGCGCAAAGGGTATTGGGTACCTGCAATCGGCACAAGGCGCGCCGCCGCGGAATCATTCAAGTCTTTGTGAATTCGATGCTACGCTGCGATAGGGCATCGCCATGTCACGCGACGCTGGCCTCGCGATCCGACTCGCGCTTGCGCTCCTGCTTCTTGCGCTCGTTGGGGTCGAGCCAGCGCTTGCGCAGGCGGATCGAGTCCGGTGTGATCTCGACCAGCTCGTCGTCGGCGATGTAGCTCATCGCCTTCTCCAGGGTCAGCCGCATCGGCGGTGTCAGCGTCAGCGCCTCGTCCTTGCCGGCGGCGCGCACGTTCGACAGCTTCTTGCCCTGTGTGACGTTGACGATCAAATCATTGTCGCGGGTGTGCTCGCCAACGATCATGCCTTCGTAGACCCGTGTCTGCGGCCCGATCATGAACGGCCCGCGATCCTGCAGATAGAACAGCGCGTAGGCGGTGGCCTCGCCGACGGCGTTGGAAATCAGCACGCCGGTGCGGCGCCCGGTGATCTCGCCCTTGTAGGGCGCATACGTGTGGAAGATGCGGTTCATCACGGCCGTGCCACGAGTATCCGACAGCAGCTCCGACTGATAGCCGAGCAGTCCTCGCGTCGGCGCGTAAAACACCATGCGCGTGCGCCCGCCGCCGGAGGGGCGCATCTCGATCATCTCGCCGCGCCGTTCAGACAGCTTGGAGACGACAACGCCAGTGTGGGCGTCGTCGACGTCGACGATCACCTCCTCGATCGGCTCCAGGCGCTGGCGCGTGGCCTCGTCGGTCTTGTAGACCACCTTGGGGCGCGAAACGGTGAGCTCGAAGCCTTCCCGGCGCATGTTCTCGATCAGGATGGCGAGCTGCAACTCGCCGCGGCCAGAGACTGTGAAGGCTTCCTTGTCGTCCGACTCCGAGATGTGGATGGCAATGTTGCGCTCCGCCTCCTTCAACAGCCGCTCGCGAATGACGCGGCTCTGCACCTTGTCGCCTTCCTGCCCCGCGAACGGGCCGTCATTGATGCGGAAGGTCATGGACAGGGTCGGCGGATCGACCGGCTGAGCGACCAGCGGGGTTTCGACGGAAAGATCGCATAGCGTGTCGGCGACCGTCGCAACGCTCATGCCAGCCAGGGCGACAATCTCGCCGGCTTCCGCGAACTCGACCATGGTGCGTTCCAGGCCGCGGAACGCCAGCACCTTTTGCGCCCGGAACTGCTCGACCACCCGGCCGTCGTGGTGCAGCGCCTTCAGCATCTGGTTGGCCTTGACGCTGCCCGACGTGATGCGGCCGGTCAGGATGCGGCCGAGGTAGGGGTCGGCCTCCAAGGTCGTCGCCAGCATGCGGAACGGGCCGGTATCGATGGTCGGCGGCGGCACGTGCGCCACCACGAGGTCGAACATCGGCGCCAGGTTATCCTTGGGGCCGGCGGGATCGAGCGCCATCCAGCCGTCGCGGCCCGAGCCGTAGAGCACGGGGAAATCCAGCTGCTCGTCGCTGGCATCGAGATTGGCGAACAGATCGAAGATCTCGTTCAGCACGTCGAGATGGCGCTCGTCCGGCCGGTCGATCTTGTTGATGGCGACGATCGGCCGGAGGCCTCGCTTGAGGGCCTTGGAAACCACGAATTTGGTCTGCGGCAGCGGGCCTTCGGAGGCATCGACGAGGACGACCACGCCGTCGACCATGTTGAGGATGCGCTCGACCTCACCGCCGAAATCAGCGTGGCCTGGTGTATCGACGATGTTAATGCGGATGTCCTTCCACACCACGCTCGTGCACTTGGCGAGAATGGTGATGCCACGCTCGCGCTCGAGGTCGTTGGAGTCCATGGCGCGCTCGACCACGCGCTGGTTCTCACGGAATGCGCCCGACTGCTGTAGCAGCTTGTCGACCAGCGTGGTCTTGCCGTGATCGACGTGGGCGATAATGGCGATATTGCGAAGTTGCATGGATCATCCGGGCTTGGCGCCGCATGTTGCGGTGCGCAATCATTGGCGCGGGGGTAGCACATCGCACCGGCAGCCGCCAGTGGCGGGGTCAGACCCTACTTCGTTGCCCGCCTCCGGCGGCGCCGGTCTGACCCCTTGCTCAGGCGTTATCGCCGATCAGCGCCTCGCACACGGCATTCGTCACGGCCTCGGTGGTCGCGGTGCCGCCAAGATCGGGCGTGTGCAGCCGCGGGTCGGCGGTGACACGCTCGATGGCGCGCATCAGGCGCTGGCCCGCGGCCGGCTCACCCAGGTGCTCGAGCATCATGACGGCTGACCAGAACGTGCCGATCGGATTGGCGATGCCCTTGCCGGCGATGTCGAAGGCCGAGCCGTGGATCGGCTCGAACATCGAGGGAAATTTGCGCTCGGGATTGAGGTTGGCGGTGGGTGCGATGCCGATCGAGCCGGCCAGGGCGGCCGCCAGGTCGGAGAGGATGTCGGCGTGCAAGTTGGTCGCCACCACCGTGTCGATGGATTCAGGCTTCATCACCATGCGCATGGCCATGGCGTCGACCAGCATCTTGTCCCACGTCACATCCGGGTAGCCTGCCGCCACCTCGGCGGCGATGTCGTCCCACATCACCATGCCGTGGCGCTGGGCATTGGACTTGGTGACGATGGTCAGCAGCTTGCGCGGCCTGGTACGGGCCAGCTCGAAGGCGAAGCGGATGATGCGGGCGACGCCGGTGCGTGTGAACATGGCGACGTCCGTTCCCACCTCCTCGGGCAGCCCGCGATGCACCCGGCCACCGATGCCGGCATATTCGCCCTCCGAGTTCTCGCGCACGATCACCCAATCGAGCTCTGGCCCACTGACATGGCGCAACGGGCTGGTGATGCCAGGCAGCACGCGCGTCGGGCGCACATTGGCGTACTGGTCGAATGGCTGGCAGATGGCGAGCCGCAAGCCCCACAAGGTGATGTGATCGGGCACGCCGGGTGCGCCGACCGCGCCGAAATAGATGGCGTCGTGGCCCTTGATCAGGTCGCGGCCGTTGTCCGGCATCATGATGCCGTGGCGGCGGTAGTAGTCCGAGCCCCAGTCGAAATGGTCGAAGGCGACCGCGAAGCCGGCGCGCCCGGCGAGAACTTCGAGCACCTTGATGCCGGCGGCAATGACTTCCGTGCCGATACCGTCTCCAGGTATCGCAGCGATACGATAGGTGCGCATGCGGGATCCTTTGCGTGGTCTCGCTGTCTTGTGGTCAAAGGCGGCGGCCGGCGTCAAGCGGCGCGTGGCGACACTTCCGTCGAGACCCGTCCAGCGGTAGCGGTTGGCTCAATCCATCGCGCGCGAATAGACTGGCGCTGCAACCCCAACGACACAGGCTCGGCATGCCCGCACGACCCCAGAAAAGCAGAAAGGTATCCGGTCGCGCCGGCGCGCACCTGGAAACCGATGCGCGCCACGAGCTGGTCGATACCGCACTGAAGATGAGCCTGCGTGGCCTGTCGCCTGGCCGGTCGGGCAACGTTTCGCGGCGATGGCGCGACGGCATGATGATCACGCCGTCCGGCCTGATCTACGGTGAAATGACGCCCGCGGACGTGGTGGTCGTCGGCGCCGACGGCAGCGTGGCGAAGGGCCAACGCACGCCCTCCAGCGAGTGGCGGTTTCACCTTGCGGCCTATCGGGCGCGGCCCGACATGGGCGCCATCGTGCACACCCATTCGCCCAACGCCACTGTGCTGGCGTGCGCGCACCGGCCGATCCCGGCATTCCACTACATGGTGGCGGCAGCTGGCGGCAGTGACATCCCGCTGGTGCCTTACGCCACCTTTGGCACCGAGGCGCTGGCACGTCATGTCGCCGATGGCCTGCGGCACCGCCAGGCCTGCCTGATGGCCAATCATGGCGCCATCGCCATCGGCGCCACTCTTGCAGCCGCGCTGGACCTCGCCGACACGATCGAGATCCTGGCCGAGCAGTATTGCAAGGTGCTGATGCTCGGCCGGGCGCACATCCTGCCCGACGCCGAGATGGCCGAGGTGCTGCAACGCTTCAAGAGCTACGGCCAATCGGCCAAGACGTGATGGCCGCGACAGGCCGCGACACAGGGCAATCTTTGGCAGTATAATGAAGCGGTTATGCCGCGACGATTATCTCCGCGTAGGAAGATCACAAATAGGAATCCGACATGAGTTCACTCAAAGGCAAGACGCTGTTCATCACCGGGGCAAGTCGCGGCATCGGCTTGGCCATCGCGCTCAGAGCCGCGCGCGACGGCGCCAACGTCGCCATCGCCGCCAAGACCAGCGATCCGCACCCCAGGCTCGAGGGCACCATTCATACCGCCGCGGCGGCGATCGAAAAAGCCGGCGGCCGGGCGCTGCCGCTGGTCTGCGACATCCGCGTCGAGGAGCAGGTCGTGGCCGCCGTGGCCCGTACCGTGACCGAGTTCGGCGGCATCGACATCTGCGTCAATAACGCCTCGGCCATCTCGCTCACCGGTGCCGAAGCCACCGACATGAAGCGCTTCGACCTGATGCACGGCATCAACACGCGCGGCACATTCCTGGTCTCGAAGCTGTGCATCCCGCATCTGCGCAAGGCAGCCAATCCGCACATAGTCATGCTGTCGCCGCCCTTGGACATGAACCCCAAGTGGTTCGGCCCGCATGTCGCCTATTCCATCGCCAAGTACGGCATGAGCCTGTGCGTGCTCGGGCTGGCGGAGGAGTTGAAAAAAGACGGCATCGCCGTCAACGCCCTGTGGCCACGCACCACCATCGCCACCGCCGCCATCCGCAACATCCTCGGCGGCGACCGGCTGATCGCCATGAGCCGCACGCCGGACATCCTCGCCGACGCGGCGCATCTGCTGTTCTCGCAACCGGCGCGCAGCCTGACCGGGCAGTTCCTGATCGATGACACGTTCCTGCACGAGGTCGGCGGCGTCACGGACTTCGAGGCCTACCGCATCGACCCGAGCGTTGCCCTGGCGCCCGACTTCTTCGTGCCGGAGTCGAGCACCCCGCCCGCGGGCGTGGCATTGGCGAAGATGACGCTGGGCCGGGGGTAGGATGCGCTGCGCCCCAAACGGATGTTTCCGGCGTAGATGGAATTCCGTTTGGGAAGGCGCGTGGGGGGATGGTGGCATTTCCACCGCTTCCCCACACCCCGAACTGATCGGGACATCTCGGCGTGCTCGCTGGCGGTGGATGCACGCGCTGGCGCGGCAATATCTTGGCCAATCGCCGAAACTCTGCTTAGAGGGCCCACCAGCACTTCACCGACCACCAGATGCGTCACCCCATGCCCACACCCGTCGTCACGCGCTTCGCCCCCTCGCCCACCGGCACGCTGCACATTGGCGGCGCGCGGACGGCGCTGTTCAACTGGCTCTATGCCCGCCACACCGGCGGCACGTTCCTGCTGCGCATCGAGGACACCGACCGCGAGCGCTCGAAACCCGAGCACGTCGACGCGATCCTGGGCTCGCTGAAATGGCTCGAGTTGGACTGGGATGGCGAGCCGCTATTCCAGTTCGCGCGCGCCGACCGGCACCGGGCTGTGGCGCAACAGCTGCTCGCCAAGGGCCACGCCTACCGCTGCTGGCTGACGCCGGCCGAGCTGGAGGCCATGCATGCGGCCATCGCGACCGAGCGTGTCCTGGCGAAGACGGAGAACCGGCCGCCGAAGGGCCAGCAAACGATCCAAAGCCCGTGGCGTGATCGCGATCCGAAAGAGGCGCCTGCCGGCGTCGAGCCTGTGCTGCGCCTGAAGGCGCCCCGCGACGGCGAAACGGTGATCGACGACAAGGTGCAGGGCCGCGTCGTGGTCCGCAACAGCCAGCTCGACGACCTCATCGTTCTCAGAAGCGATGGCACGCCGACCTATAATTTCGCCGTCGTCGTCGACGATCACGACATGGGCGTCACGCACGTCATCCGCGGCGACGATCATCTCAACAATGCCAGCCGGCAGACGCTGATCTACCAGGGCCTGGGCTGGGAGATCCCCGTTTTCGCGCACGTGCCGCTGATCCACGGGCCGGACGGCGCCAAGCTGTCGAAGCGGCATGGCGCGCAGGGCACGGAGGAATACCGCGCCTTGGGCTATCTGCCTGCTGGGCTGCGCAATTATCTGGCGCGGCTGGGGTGGAGCCACGGCGACGACGAGATCTTCTCGACCGAGCAAATGGTGGCCTGGTTCGACATCGACGGCATCGGCAAAAGCCCGGCGCGCTTCGATTTCAAGAAGCTCGCCGACGTCAACGCCCACTACATCCGCGGCGCGAGCACCGACGAGCTGATCCGGCGGATCGAGGACATGCTGCCGGACATCCCTGGCGGCATGGCGCTGCACGGCAAATTCGACCGCAACCACGGCTGGGATCGGCTGGCGCGCGCCATGCCGGGGCTCAAGCAGCGCGCCAAGACCCTGCAAGAGCTGATCGACGGCGCGCGGTTTCTAATCGCCGAGCGCCCGCTGGCGCTGGACGACAAAGCCATGGCCGCGCTCGACGCCGACGGCCGCGCCTGCAACGCCGCCGTGCTGGCGGTCTTGTCGTCGATCGACGACGCACAGTGGCAGCCAGCAACGCTCGAGGCCGCCGTCAAGGCCTACGTCGAGACGAACGGCCTCAAGCTCGGCAAGGTGGCGCAGCCGCTGCGCGCCGCGCTGACCGGCTCCACGGTGTCGCCGCCAGTGTTCGACGTCCTGGCCGCGCTCGGCCGCGAGGAGGCGCTGGCGCGGATTGCGGAATATGCGGGGTGAACCGCGGCGCGAGCTACTCCTTGCTCGGCGCGCGCTCGATGCCGCCGGGGCGACGCTCGCTGGCGCCTCGCGGTGGCTTTGCCGGGGTTTCCTCGCCGCGATAGGCCGGCGCGGCGCCAGCCGGCGGCGCGTTCATGGAGCGCGTTGTCGTTCCCCCGGCCGGCGAGCCAACGTTGAGCGGCTTGCCATCCTTGCCAACGGCGGCCTTGTCCTTGCCGGCATCGGCGGCCTTCCTCTTGACCTTGGCTTTGTCCGCGTCCGATGACTTGCCGTCCTTGCCTGGCGCCGGAGGCGCCGCGGGCTGCGCGGGTGTGGCGGCTGGCGGCGGCATGATGGCGGCCGGCGCCGGTGCTGGAGCTGCCAGTGGCGGCGGCATCGCCGTAGCAGGGCGTGTCGCGCCACGGGTCGTCGCCGATGGCGCCCGCTCCATGCTGTCTTGCGGCGTCGGGCTGCGCTCGATGCCGCCCGGCAGCCGCTCGGATTGGGCCTGCGCCAGTCCCGGCGCAACCACTGCCGCGGCCGCAAGGCCAAGACCAACGAACCAAGACCTGAGTTGACCGGTCATGCTTCCCCACTCCTCTTGAATAATCGTCCGCCGAGCACGTGCAGGGAGCGCCCGGCCGTCACGCCCAAAAACCAAGCCAGCAGCGCCAGTGTGAACGGCAGCAGCAGGCGACCATGCACGAACAATATGGCATCAATAGCTACCAACGCGCTCGTGGCAAAGCTCCAACCGATGAGATGCACAACCCGGCTCTCCCACAACAGCCAACCGAGCGCGAAGCCAACCAGGCCCAGTATGATCAAGAGGCTATGAACCGCAAGTGAACCAAGCTCGGAGATCGCACGGCGCGGCTCCAGCATCGCCGCCAGCATATGGGCATGGATGGTCAAGCCGCCCATGCCATCGCCCGTCAACAGCGAGAGTGGGGTGCGATGGCGGTCGCGCAACGGGAAGTCGCCGCCGATGATGACGATTCGATCTTTCAGGCGATTGCCCGCTGTCGCTCCGGCTACCAACAGGTCCTGCGCGGGGATGGTCAAGAAATTCGTGGAGCCGTCGGACGGCGGCAACAGCCAGGCAATCGCGTGGCCGGCATCGGCCAGCTCCGAGCCGGCGGCTTCAGCCAGAAGGCGTGCGAAGCTCTTGGGATAGGTGCTGCCGAAATGCGGCAGGGCGGCATAGCGCACCACATCGTCGCGCTCGTGGCGCAGGTTGAGATAGCCCGCCTTGCGGCCGGCTTGGGCCAGGAAGGCCGTCTGGAACTCGCGCTGAAACGGCTGCAGGTCCCCACGTTCGTCGACGGCGCCGAGCACAACCTCGGCCTTTGCCGTCTTCAGGGCATCGACGAGGGCCTGATCCTTGTTGTCATCGGTTTTCTTGAAAAACAGGATATCGAGGCCGATGGCGCGGGCGCCGCTGACATCGACGGCCGAGATGATCCGCGCCAACAAGCCACGATCGACGGGAGAACTCGAGTAGTCCTTCAACGTAGCATCGTTGATGATGACCATGGCGACGCCGCTGTGCTGGGTGGCCGGTCGATCCGACAGGTAGGCCGTCCGCCAGTCGGCGGTGGCATGCTCGAAGCGCAGCACCCAGGGTGCAAATGCGGGTACAAACAGCAGGGCTATCAGCCCCGCGAGGCTGCCGGCGCCGACAGTTGCACGCAGCCACACCATTACCGCCCCCGCGCCAACCTGCTGCGCCGCTGGCCCGCCGCTGTTGCGGATCGCCGATGGCGGATCCGCAACTTGCAACCAGCTGTACGGCTATGCCGAACCTTACGCATTCTGTATGCTCCCGAAAACCGCCTCGGGCGCCCTGCCGCGCCCGCCAGTCTTGCGTCAGGCTGAACGCCCAACGGCTACTTGCCGCTCGATTAATAGTGTACTAGGCAATCATGACGTTCCTATAGGCTAGCGTGCATCGCAACAAGTGCCGGTGCATGTCTCCACTGGCCGACGTGAGTTGGTCGCACTTGGCCGCCCCAGAAGGATACTCGATCCATGAACGCGCATGACAGCCCATCTGGCAAGGCCGCAGCCGAGAAGGCTGCAATGCTCTCAATGAATGGCAAGTCCGCGCAGATGCCTGTCCGATCGGGAACGATCGGTCCCGATGTGATCGACGTCGGCAAGCTTTACGCCAACACGGGTTGTTTCACCTACGACCCGGGCTTCACCTCCACGGCAAACTGCTCCTCGCGCATTACCTACATCGATGGCGACGAGGGCATCCTGCTCTATCGCGGCTATCCGATCGAGCAGCTGGCCGAAGGCTCGAATTTCATGGAGATCTGCTACCTGCTGCTGCATGGCGAGCTGCCGAACAAGTCGCAGTACGAGACGTTCAACAACACCATCACGCGGCATACGATGGTGCACGAGCAGATGAGCCGCTTCTACACCGGTTTCCGCCGCGACGCGCACCCGATGGCGATCATGACCGGCACGGTTGGCGCGTTGTCGGCCTTCTATCATGACTCCACCGACATCACCGATCAAACGCAGCGCATGATCGCCAGTCACCGCATGATCGCCAAGATGCCGACCATGGCGGCGATGGCCTTCAAGTATTCGATCGGTCAGCCGTTCATCTATCCCCGCAACGACCTCGACTATACCGCCAACTTCCTGCAAATGTGCTTTGCGGTGCCCTGCGAGCCTTACGTCGTCAATCCGGTGCTGGCCCGCGCGCTCGACCGTATCTTCATCCTACATGCCGACCACGAGCAGAACGCGTCGACCTCGACGGTGCGCCTGGCCGGCTCCTCTGGCGCCAATCCGTTCGCCTGCATCGCCGCCGGCATCGCCTGTCTGTGGGGCCCCGCGCATGGTGGCGCCAACGAGGCGGCTCTCAACATGCTGAAGGAGATCGGCTCGGTCGACCGGGTCGCAGGGTATCTCAAGAAGGCCAAGGACAAGAATTCCGGTTTCCGCCTGATGGGCTTTGGCCACCGCGTCTACAAGAACTACGATCCGCGCGCCAAGGTGATGCAGAAGACCTGCCACGAGGTGCTGGAGGCGGTCGGCGACAAGAACGAGCCGCTGCTCAAGGTTGCCTTGGAGCTGGAGCGCATCGCGCTGCAGGACGACTACTTCATCGAGAAGAAGCTTTATCCCAACATCGACTTCTACTCGGGCATCACGCTGCGAGCGATGGGCTTCCCGCCGTCGATGTTCACGGTTCTGTTCGCCCTTGCCCGTACCGTCGGCTGGATCGCGCAGTGGAAAGAGATGATCGAGGATCCCGAGCAGCGCATCGGCCGTCCGCGCCAGCTCTACATCGGCGCGCCGCAGCGCGATTACACCGAGATCGAGAAGCGGCGTTGAGGTGCGTAGGGTGGGTTAGGCCCGCAGCCCTTGCGCAGGGCCGTAACCCACCGCTGTGCCACCACATGGTGGGTTATCCCGCAAGGGGACTCCCAAGTGGTCGCGCGCGGATCGATCGCCGTGCCCTATTTCCTCTGGCATGGGCCGCGCAAACCCACCCTACGGCGCCACGCCCGATATAGCGTATTTTGCGGCGTTCGCCGATCGGCGGAAGCAGAGGCGCATGAGCAACGAGGACAACCGGTTCACGGCGCGGGCAGCCCGCTATGTCCGTGTCGGCAGCCAGGTCGGCGCGGTGGCTGCCAAAGTGGCCGGCAGCCGGCTGTTCGGCATGGAGTTCGACCGTGGTCGCAATGCAGCCGAGCTGGCGGCCGCCTTGGGCGGGCTCAAGGGCCCGATCATGAAGGTCGCCCAACTGCTGTCGACGATCCCGGAAGCCCTGCCAGCTGAATATGCCGCCGAGCTGTCACAGCTCCAAAGCCAGGCGCCACCGATGGGGCCGGGCTTTGTCCGGCGGCGGATGTCGGCCGAGCTTGGCCCGGACTGGCCGGGGCGCTTCAAGAGCTTCGAAATTGCGGCGGCGGCTTCGGCCTCGCTCGGCCAGGTGCACCGCGCCGTCGCCCATGACGGGGCGCCGCTGGCCGTCAAGCTGCAATACCCCGACATGCAGTCTGCCGTCGAGGCCGATCTCAACCAGCTCAAGATCGTGTTCGCCATCCACGCGCGCATGGACCCGGCCGTCGATACCAGCGAGATCCTGCAGGAGATCTCCGCACGGCTGCGGGAGGAGCTGGATTACGAACTGGAAGCCAAGCACACGCGGTTGTATGGCGGGATATTCGGCGGCTCCGGGGTCAGACCCCGCGGGTCTGACCCCGTGCGGACCGGCGAGACGATCTATGGTGCTGTGGAGAGCGCGAACCAGGGGTCAGACCCGCGGGGTCTGACCCCTGGGAACATCCGCGTCCCGGCCATCATCCCGGAGCTTTCCACCAAGCGCCTGCTGACCATGACCTGGCTCGAGGGGCGACCGCTCATCCACTACAAGGGGGCGCCGCTCGAGGACCGCAATACCATCGCGCGCGCCATGTTTCGCGCCTGGTGGTTGCCGTTCAGCCACTACGGCGTCATCCACGGCGATCCGCATCTGGGCAACTACACGATCTTCGAGACCCAGGGTAAGCCCTGCGGCATCAATCTGCTCGACTACGGCTGCATCCGCACGTTTCCCGTGCCGTTCGTGCAGGGGGTGATCGACCTCTACAACGGGCTGCTCAAGGGCGACCAGGCGCTGGTGGTGCATGCCTACGAGACATGGGGCTTCCAGGGCCTGACGCGCGAGCTGATCGACGCCATGAACATCTGGGCGCGCTTCATCTACGGCCCCATGCTGGATGACCGCGAGCGCACCATCGCCGAGGGCACGACGCCGGCCCAGTATGGGCGCCGCGAGGCCTTTTCAGTGCACAAGGTGCTGAAAGAGAAGGGTCCGGTGAAGGTGCCGCGCGAGTTCGTGTTCATGGATCGGGCGGCGATCGGCCTCGGCGGCGTATTCTTGCATCTGGATGCGCGGCAAAACTGGTATCGTTTGTTCAACGAGACGATCGAGGGTTTTACGCTGGACGCCGTTGCCGAGAATCAGAAGGCAGCGTTCGCAGCAGCCAGCGTGCCGATGCCGCAGTGAGGCGTCATTGCCGTACTTTTGCCGGTATCTTATCGCCAATTGGCGGTGGATTCCTTGACAATTCCGGCCCTGGAGCTATCTATGGGGCAGGATTGCAGTTGACCCTGAAAGGGGCGGACGATGAAAAAGCTGATGCTGGCTCTTGCTGTAACTTTGGCGTTGTCGAGCGTGGGCGTTGCCGTGAACCCTGCTGCGGTTCAGGCGGGCTGCCCGAAGCACAACCCAAACTGCTGAAGGCCGAACTGCTGCAGGCGCTCGCGCGTCAAACATGCATGCGACGTACAGCGGCGCCTCTCTCCGGAGTGGCGCCGATCTACGTTGTGGCAAGGTGAGCGCGCAGTCGCAGCCGAGCCGTGTTACGTTGCCCCGCCCACGCCGCGTTTCGGCGTCATGCTTGCGCTCACGGCCCGTGAACGGTTCTCCCGATCCGGCGCCGGCCCGTCGTTCCAGTGCTTCCAGGTCTGCGAGTTGACATGACACACCCAGCCCCCGATCAGCCGAAGGCAGAGACGCAGACCAGGCCAGGGCCATTCGATACCGAGGAGCACCTGGCGCTCTACAAGTTCAAGATGCTCACCGAGATCCGGGACGAGGTCCTGGAATGGGCCAAGGTGCGCGTCGGGCTGCTCGCAACGGTGTTGAGCTTGCTGATCCTGTCGGGAAGCTTCGTCGGCATTCGCCTGCTGGTCGAAGGTCAGATCGAGAAGATCGCCAAGCAGCCCGTCGAGAGCCAGATCAAGATCCTGCAAGATGCCGGCCAGCAGGCCAAGGAGCGGGTCGAGGCGCTGAAGTTCCACAGCGAGCAGGTCACCAGCATGAGCTTTGCCGCCCAGCACGAGCTGGCGCGATTGAAGGTGGAAGCCGATCAGGTGCGCCGCTTCGTCAAGGAGACCGAGGCGACGATCCAGAACGTGGAGAAGCTCGCCCGTGAGTTGCGAACGGAGGCGGACCGCTTCAAGCTCGGCGCCGACGTCTCCCGCCAGCATTTCCACGTGCAGGCGCTGAAGGCGAAGTCCGACATGCTGATCATGGGCAACAATGTGGAGTTGCTGCAGGCGGGATTTGCCATCATCGAGAAGCTGGCGGCCGAGATCCGGCAGGCCGATCCGCAATCGGAGCTGGCGCGGCAATTCGCGGGCTTTGGGGGGCAGTGGCGCGCGGCGCGCGACGACTACATGAAGCGCGCCGCCGTGATCAGGTCGCGGCGCGACGTCAAGATCATCCACTATCTCAAGGACGACGCGACGCCGGAGCGGCATCAGAAGTCGGAAGCGCTGGTCAACGCCCTATTGGCAGAGGGCTACACGGCTGAAAGCTGGACCACGAGCAGAGGCGTCACCGAGTTCGAGGCCGCCGCCGAGGTCGCCAAGGAGTTCGGCATCGATCCAAAGCTGCTGCTGCGCCCTGTGCTGCTGCTGAGCCCGGAGTCGGCCGTCAGCATCGACGATCTGGCGGAAATCGCGCGCAAGGCCGATTCATCGCTGCCCGCACCGACCCGCCATCCCTTGACGCCCAACAAGGCGCTGATCCAAGGCGGCAGCGAGAATGGCGGCTTCAAGCCGGCCAACATCATCCTGATCGCCGAGCTTGGCAGCGGGTGATGGCGGGAGCGGTGTCTGAAACGAAAGAAACGCGCCAAGACCTCGGTGCCGGGCAAACTTCCCAGGTCCACCCACGTACATTCACCTGCTTTTTTTGTGTTACGTTATAACGTTGCATCATGGAAGGCAGGGGCTGCAATGGCATCGGCGGACGACTGCTTTCGTCATCGAGGGTCAGCGCAGCTGGTGTTCGTCTGACATCATGTCGGACACCGAAGTCGCATCACACCGGCGCGATCTTGGTGCCGATGTCGCGGAACGTGGTCTTGATGCGGCGCACGGTACCAGTCTTGGAGCGCATCACCACGGTCTCGGTCTCGGCGAAGTCACCACGGAAATGCACGCCTTCCAGCAGTGAGCCGCCGGTGATGCCGGTGGCCGAGAAAATCACGTCGGCGGACGCCATGTCGGCCATCATGTACTTGCGGTTGATGTCGGTGATTCCCATCGACGCGGCGCGCTGCCTCTCCTCGTCGTTGGACGGCATCAGGCGGCCCTGCATCTGGCCGCCGATGCAGCGCAGCGCCGCCGCCGCCAGCACACCTTCCGGCGCGCCACCCGAGCCCAGGTACATGTCGATTCCAGTCTCGGCCGAGTCCGTGGTCCAGATGACGCCGGCGATATCGCCGTCGCGGATCAGGCGCAGGCTCGCCCCGGTCGCGCGAACCGCTTCGATGATTTTCTGGTGTCGCGGCCGGCCGAGCATGCACACCGTGATCTCGCGCACGTCGACGCCCTTGGCCTTGGCCAGGGCTCTGACGTTGTCGGCGGGCGACGCATCGAGGTCGACCACGCCCACCGGGTAGCCCGGACCGATGGCGATCTTGTTCATGTACATGTCGGGCGCGTTCAGCAGCCCGCCGCGCTCGGCGATGGCGATCACGGCGAGCGCATTGGGCTCTGCCTCCGCGCACAGTGTCGTGCCCTCCAGCGGGTCGACGGCGATATCGACGTCTGGGCCGTCGCGGGTGCCGAGTTCCTCGCCGATGAACAACATCGGCGCCTCGTCCATCTCGCCCTCGCCGATCACCACCCGGCCGCAGATGTTGAGCCGGCCCAACTCGCGGCGCATGGCGTCGACGGCGGCTTTGTCCGCCTTCTCTTTGTCGCCGCGACCGCGCCAGCGCGCAGCGGCAATGGCGGCGGCCTCCGTCACGCGGGCTATTTCCAACACCAGCACGCGATCAAGGCCCGTCCGGCTGATACTCATCGCTTGGCTCTCCGCTGCTGCCTATCAGGTGTCTGACATCCTGTCAGACACCGATGCACTGTCCTCGCCAAGGTGTCTGACCAGAGGTCAGACACCTATGCGCGCAACTTGCTACAATTCCTCGATCCGGATCATCTGTGGCCGCTCGGAAACCTTACCGTCCTGCTCGATCTGGTCGAGCACCTTGCGGATCGCTTCCTCGGTCGTCTCGTGGGTGATGATGACGACTGTGGCGGGGCCCTCCGGCTGCGGCAGAACCTCGGCGCCGTGGGGAACGCGCGGCCGCCGCTGCACGATGCTCTCCAGCGAGACTTTTTGATCGGCCATGCGTTTGGTGATGGCCGCCATGGCGCCCGGCTGGTCCAGCACCGACAGGCGCACGTAATAGCTGCCCTTATGCTGGCCGAGCCTGGCCCGCTTGAAGGTCTTGAGTTTCGACGCTGGCGTGACGAAGGGCGGCAGCACCAGCCCGCGGGCGATATCGAGGATGTCGCTGGCGACCGCCGAGGCCGTGGCTTTCGCGCCGGCGCCGGGGCCGATCAGCAGCAGATTGCCGGCGAAATCGGCGTCGATGGCGACACAATTGGTGACGCCGGCGACCTGGCCCAGCGCGGAATCCTCCGGCACAAGCGTTGGATGCACGCGCGTTTCGATACCGCTGTCGGTCATCACAGCCACGCCCAGCAGCTTGATGGTGTAGCCCAGCTCATGGGCTGCCTCGATATCGGCGGCGGTGATCGACTGGATGCCCTCGACGTGCACCTGGTCGAACGCCACCTTGGTACCGAAGGCGAGGCTGGTCAGCAGCGTTAGCTTGTGGGCGGCGTCGAAGCCGCCAATGTCGAAGGTCGGATCGGTTTCGGCATAGCCTTTCGCCTGCGCCTCGGCCAGCACGTCGCCGAACGCGCGCTTCTCATCCTCCATCTTGGTCAGGATGTAATTGCAGGTGCCGTTGAGGATGCCGTAGACGCGGCGAATGGAATTGGCCGCCAGGGCCTCGCGCAGCGCCTTGATAACCGGGATGCCGCCAGCCACCGCTGCCTCGAAATTGAGCGCGACGCCGTTCTTCTCCGCCAGCGCTGCCAGCTCGAAGCCGTGCTTGGCCAGCAATGCCTTGTTGGCGGTGACCACATGCTTGCGGGCGCCGAGCGCGGCCTCGACCGCGGCCCGGGCGATGCCCTCGTCGCCGCCGATCAATTCGACGAAGACGTCGGTCTGCGGATCGGTCGCCAGCTCGACGGGGTCATCGAACCAGCGCAGCGCGCCGATATCGACGCCGCGCTCTTTCGATCGCGTGCGCGCTGAAATGCCGGTGATCTCGATGGCGCGGCCGGTGGTGTCGGCCAGCCGTCCGCCGTGTGTCTCCAACAGCGCCAGCAGCCCGACGCCGACGGTGCCCAACCCAGCAATGCCAAGCTTCAATGGTGCTGTCATGGATTTGCAGCCCTATCGACCGGCATTCTTGGCGATCGGCTCCGCCTTCGGCGCTATCGGAATAACATTGTGCAGGGTGTCGAGCGGCTGCGACAGGAACTTCTTGATGTTGCGCGCCGCCTGGCGGATGCGGTGCTCGTTCTCGACCAAGGCAATGCGCACGAAGTCCTCGCCGTGCTCACCAAACCCCATGCCAGGCGCCACCGCCACCTCGGCCTTCTCGACCAGCAGCTTGGAGAACTCGAGTGAGCCGAGCGCCGAATAGGGCTCGGGGATCCGCACCCAGGCAAACATCGAGGCCTTCGGCGGGTCGAATTTCCAGCCCGCCTTGCCGAAGCTGTCGACGAGGACGTCGCGGCGGCGCTTATACGTCTCGCGCATCTCCTCGATGCAGTCGTCGGGGCCGTTGAGGGCCGCCGTGGCCGCGACCTGAATCGGCGTGAAGGCGCCGTAGTCGAGGTAGCTTTTGACGCGCGCCAAGGCCGACAGCAAGCGATCGTTGCCGACGGCGAAGCCCATGCGCCAGCCGGCCATCGAATAGGTCTTGGACAGCGACGTGAACTCGACGGCGACATCCATGGCGCCAGGCACCTGCAACAGCGAGGGCGGGCGCTCGGCCGGATCGAAATAAACCTCGGCGTAGGCCAGGTCCGACAGCACGATCAGATCGTGTTTTTTGGCGAACTGCACGAGGTCGCGATAGAAGTCGAGGTCGGCGACATAGGCCGTCGGATTGGCCGGATAGCAGACGACGACGGCGATCGGCTTTGGGATCGAGTGGATGATCGCCCGCTCGAGCGCGACGAAGTAGTCCGGCGTCGGCTCGGCCGGCACCGAGCGAATGACGCCGCCGGCCATCAGGAAGCCGAAGGCGTGAATGGGATAGCTCGGGTTTGGCACCAGCACGACATCACCCGGCGCGGTAATGGCTTGCGCCATGTTGGCGAAGCCCTCCTTGGAGCCCAGCGTGGCGACCACCTGCGTCTCTGCCTTCAGCTTGACGCCGAAGCGGCGCGCGTAATAGCCCGCCTGCGCCTTGAGCAGGCCTGGAATGCCCTTGGAGGCCGAGTAGCGGTCCGTGCGCGGCTTGCCGGCCGTCTCGATCAGCTTCTCGACGACGTGGCGCGGCGCCGGCAGATCGGGATTGCCCATACCGAGGTCGATGATGTCCGCGCCGCGAGCGCGTGCTGCCGCCTTCAACCGGTTGACTTCGGCGAAGACATAGGGCGGCAGGCGCCTGATGCGGTGGAAATCGTCCTTCACGGCCGTTCTCTTTCCTTGGGGTTGCAGGCGCAATGATACGCGGCACCGGCCGCCACGTCCTCGAGAGGAATCGCGCCGGTGGATCTGGTGTTTACGCTTCCTCGGCGGGATGCGTCCAGCGCCACGAAAGGTTGCCTGGCCGCGAGCCGCCGCGCGCATCGCTCTGAACCCATGGCATTTTGGATGTGAGGCCTATGACCAGGCCAATCAGCCTTCCCCTGGCCGGCCCGATCGAACGCGTGCGTTGCAATGGCCATCTGCTATGGTAGAAGCTCGGCGAATCTGCACATTGTGCATTGCAATATCGCCGCTACGCAAAAAAACCGGTTACCGACCCATCGAGCTCCCATCCATGCAAAAATCCAATCCCGACACGCCCTTCACGTTCCCCGGCTATCAGATCGACAATCCGGAGGAGCTGGCTCGCAACATGCTGCGGGCCTACGAGGAGGGCGCCAAGGTCCTGTCGGGAATGCTCGAGCGCGCGGACTCCAAGTCCGGCCCCTTCTCGGCGGCATCCGAGATGGGCGAAGCCTCCAAGGTCATGGGCGACATCGCAGCCCAATGGATGACCGACCCGGCCCGATTGGCGGAGGCGCAGGGCGCGCTGATGCACGGCTACATGGACCTCTGGAACGGCACGCTGCGGCGGCTGATGGGCGAGGACGTCAAACCCATTGCCGCGCCCGAAACCGGCGACAATCGCTTCAAGGACCCGGAATGGTCAGCCAACCCCTATTTTGATTTCTGGAAGCAGGCCTATCTGCTCACCACGCACTGGGCCGAAGACATTCTGCAGAAGACCGAGGGTCTCGACGAGCGCACCAAGAACAAGGCCGATTTTCACCTGCGGCAGATCTCCAGCGCGCTCTCGCCCACCAATTTCCCCTTCACCAACCCTGAAGTGATGCGCGAGACGTTCGCCAGCAACGCCAAGAACCTGGTGCAGGGCATGACCAATCTCGTGCGCGACATGGAGCGCTCTGGCGACCTCTTCAAGATGACGCAGACCGACGAGACCGCGTTCGAGGTCGGGCGCAATCTGGCGATGACGCCGGGCAAGATCGTCTACCAGAACGATCTATTGCAGCTCATTCAGTACACGCCAACGACGGACCAGGTGCACGAGGTGCCGGTCCTCATCGTGCCGCCATGGATCAACAAGTTCTATATCCTCGACCTAGCGCCGGCGAAGAGCTTCATCAAATACCTAGTCGACCAGGGTTTCACGACTTTTGTCGTCTCCTGGGTCAATCCCGACGCGACGCTGGCGCACAAGACATTCGAAGACTACATGATCGAAGGCATTCTGGCCGCCGCCGATGCCGTGCGCCGTGAAACCGGTCAGCGCCAGTCAAATGTTCTGGGCTATTGCGTCGGCGGCACATTGCTGGCGTGCACGCTGGCGCATCTGGCCGCGCGCGGGCAGGAGCCCTTCAAGTCGGCGACGTTCCTGGCGGCCCAGGTCGACTTCTCCAAGGCCGGCGACCTCAAGCTGTTCATCGATGAGCAGCAGCTCAAGAGTCTCGAGGAGATGATGGCCGAGCGCGGCTATCTCGACGGCAGCCGCATGGCCACCGTCTTCAACATGCTGCGGCCGCGCGACCTGATCTGGCCCTATATCATCAACAATTACATGCTCGGCAAGAAGCCGTTCCCGTTCGACCTGCTGTTCTGGAATCAGGATTCGACGCGGATGCCGGCCGCCAATCACAGCTTCTATCTGCGCGAGTTCTACCACGAGAACCGGCTGGCCAAGGGCGAGCTGACGCTGGCGGGCACGCGCCTCGAACTGAAGCGCGTCAAGCTGCCGATCTATGAGCTGGCCGCGCGCGAGGATCATATCGCGCCGGCCCAGTCCGTGTTCATCGGTGCACGGATGTTTGGCGGCCCGGTCGAGTATGTGATGTCGGGATCCGGCCACATCGCCGGCGTCATCAATCCGCCAGGCCCCAAGGCCAAGTACCAGTATTGGACCACGCCCAAGCGCTGCGCCACCTTCGAGAAATTCGTCGAAACCGCCAGCGAGCATCCCGGCTCCTGGTGGCCACACTGGACCCAGTGGCTGGCCGAGCGCTCCGGCGACAAGGTCGAGGCGGGCACGCCCGGCGCCAACCTCGGCGTCATCGAGGACGCACCAGGAAGCTACGTGCGGGCGAAGGCGTGAAGGCCGGGGGGGGCTGATATTTTCAACGGCCTGCACAACGAGCAATCACGGAACTTGGCGGAGAGGGGGTCCGCACAACTGGCGTCCACGATAGTCCGCAGACTTCTGCTGTATGGACATAATATCAGTGACTTGCCTGTTTACTCGTCCACAATCGTCCTTACTTGGCCACCAAAATCCGCTATTAGTGCTGGGGACAGTGCTGGGGATGATGGAGCAAGGGCATGGTGCGATCACTCAACAAGCTGACGGTGAGGAAAGCCGAGGCGCTGGCCGCACCGGGTCGCCACGCGGACGGCGGAGGGCTCTATCTCGACATCACGGCGGCCGGCTCCAAATCGTGGGTGTTCATCTATCGCAGCCCCGTTCACCGGACGGTCCGAAACGGCAAACCGGTCGGCCGCTCGCGTGAGATGGGGCTGGGTCCTTTCGGCACCGATCAGCGCGACCGGATTTCACTCGCCGCTGCCCGTACTCTTGCCGAGGATGCCCGCCGACTGATCAAGGCCGGTCTCGACCCGCTCGATGAGCGCAACCGCCCCGTGCCGGTCGCTGCCCGCGTTCCGACATTCGGCGAAATGGCGGACCAGTACGTTGCCGCGATGGAAGGTCAGTGGCGCAACGACAAGCACCGGGCCCAATGGCGCATGACGCTGGAGGAGTACGCCAAGCCGCTGCGCGCACTGCCGGTCAACGAGATCACCGTCGAACACGTGCTCGCCGTTCTGAAACCGATCTGGCAGACGGTGCCGGAGACTGCGGGGCGCCTTCGAGGACGTATCGAGCGAGTTTTGAATGCCGCCAAGGCTGCCGGGCACCGGACAGGCGAGAACCCGGCGGCATGGCGCGGCCATCTCGAAAACTTGCTTTCCAAGCGCCAGAAGCTGTCGCGCGGCCACCACACGGCACTGCCATGGTCGGACGTGCCGGCGTTCATGGCGAAGCTGCGCCAGCGACAGGGCATCGCCGCACTGGCCACCGAATTCCTGATCCTGTCAATCGGCGCGGAACTTTGACCCCTTATCGGCGTGCAATTTTGACCCCGGCCGTCCGCACACGGCCCGTCGCTGAGACCGGAGCTGGGACGCGTAGCGGACCAGCGGAGGGCTCAGCGGCGGGCGCGCCTCTTTTT
>CAZCGE010000083.1:0-8123 GCA_964498125.1 uncultured Devosia sp.
CCTCCTATCGTCGCCGTCACGCCGCCGACTTGACCGCGCCCTGCAGCGCCTGCCAGACCCGCTCCGGTGTCATCGGCAGGTCGAGGTGGGTGATACCGCGCACGGACAACGCATCCAGCACGGCGCTGACGCCCGACGGCAGCGAGCCCGCGACGCCGGATTCGCCGGCGCCCTTGGCGCCGAGCGGATTATTGGTGCAGGGCACGCCATGGTGCAGCACGGTCATCGCCGGCATGTCGTCGGAGCGCGGCATGACGTAGTCCATGAACGTGGCGGTGAGGAGCTGGCCGTCGTCGCCATAGATCATCTGCTCACCGAGTACCTGGCCGAGACCCTGCGCCACGCCGCCGTGGATCTGGCCGACCACGATGGTCTCGTTCAGAATGTTGCCGACGTCGTCGACCGCGACGTAGCCGACGACCTTGACGAATCCGGTGTCCGGGTCGATCTCCACCTCGCAGATGTGGCAACCATTGGGGAAGCTCATCTGCGGCGAGGTGAACTTGGCCACCGCGTCGAGCCCGCCCTGCAGCGCCTCGGGCATCGCGACCGTGCGCATGCGCCCGGCGACATCGAGGATCGTCATGCCGCGATCGGTGCCGACGACGCTGAATCGGCCATCCTTGAACTGGATATCGCCGACGCCCGCCTCGAGCAGGTGCGCGGCGCCGAGCTTGCCCTTCTCGATCGCCTGGTCGCAGGCCAGTGCCGTGGCGCTGCCCGCCATCATGATCGAGCGCGAGGCGACACTCGGCGTGCCGACCGGCACCTCGTCGCTGTCGCCCTGGATCAGCTTGACCATGCTCGGGTCGACTCCGAGACGGCCAGCGACCAAAGGCACGAAGGTGGACAAGTGCCCTTGCCCCATCGCTTGCACGCCGGTGCGCAGCGCCACTTTGCCGTCGGCCTCGAAGCGCAAGTCGACGGTTTCGTCGAGGATGCCGCCCGCCACTTCCAGGAAGCAGCCGATACCGATGCCGCGCAGCCTGCCGGCGGTCTCGGATTTGGCGCGCCGCGCTGGAAACCCACTCCAATCGGCCGCCGCCAGCGCCTTGTCGAGAACCGTGGCGAACTCGCCGCTGTCATAGATCGGGCCGTTCGGCGTCTTATAGGGCATGGCCGAGGCCGGAATCATGTTGCGGCGCCTGAGCTCGACGCGGTCGAGCCGCAAGGCGCGGGCGGCGTTGTCGATCAGCCGCTCGACGACATAGATCGCCTCGGGGCGGCCTGCGCCCCTGTAGGGTCCGAGCGGGGCGGCGTTGGTCAGCACGATCCTGGCGTTCATGTCGATGGCGGGGAACACGTAGACGCTGGACAGGCAGTTCTTGGTGTTGGTGGTGGTGAAGATCGAGGCGAACGAGGTGGTGTAGGCGCCGATGCCGACCGTGCTGCGCATGCGCAGCGCCAGGAATTTGCCATGGGCATCGAGCGCCAGCTCGCCCTCCAGGATGCCGTCGCGCCCCGCCGTATCGCCGAGGAAGCTTTCGAGGCGCGTGCCGCACCAGCGCACGGGGTGCCCGAACTTACGCGCGGCGAACAAGATTGCGGCGTATTCGACGTAGGTCTGTGCTTTCATGCCGAAGCCACCACCGACATCGTGCGTCTGCACGCGGATCTGTTGCGCGGGAACCTTGAATACGAATTCCGACAGCACGCGCCGGATGATGGCCACGCCTTGCGTCGGCGCCAGCAGGCCATAGCGCCCGGATGCCGCGTCATAGGTGGCCAGCGCCGCGCGCGGCTCCATCGCCACCACGGCGAGGCGGGTATCGACCAGGCGGATCTTTTCCACGTGGGCCGCCACGGCGAAAGCCGCATCGGTGGCCGGTGTGGTCGGATCACCCCAATCCAGCGCGATGTTGCCCGGCACTTCGGACCACACCGCGGCAGCACCCGGGGCCAGCGCGCGCGTGACATCCGAGGCCGCCGGCAGCACGCCGATATCGGCCACCACGGCCTCGGCGGCGTCGTTCGCCTGGTGCTGCGTCTCGGCCACGACGATGGCGATCGGCTCGCCGACGTAGCGCACGCGATCGCCGGCCAAGATCGGCATATTTGCCGAGAACATCGGCTTGCCGTCCCTGCCTGGGAAGGCGAACAGCGGCGGGATGGCGCCGATGCCGGCGGCGGCCAGGTCCTGACCCGTGACGATGCCAACCACGCCAGGCATGCTGGTGGCCGCACCGATATCGACGCCACGCAGATGACCATGCGCCACCTGCGCGCGCACGAAGGCGGCATAGGTCTGACCCGGCACCGTCACATCATCGGTGAAGCGGCCCTGCCCGATGAGCAGGGGCAGGTCCTCGCTGCGCGGCACATGCTGGCTGCTGCCGAAGCGCAGTGCGCCGGTGTCTGCTTGCCCGCTCATGGGGGTCATCCTTCCGCTTGGTCGTCAGTGGAATACGTCGCCAATGGTTTGCACGGGCGCGCAGGCCCCGCAAACCATTTCCAGACAGGCGGAACAAGGCATTCAGGTACAGCGGCGGCCCTCATTGGGCCGTCACCCCGCCGTCCACCACCAGCGCCGATCCGGTCATGAATTTTGCATCGTCGGAGGCCAGGAACACGATCGCGCGGGCGATGTCGTCAGGGGCGCCGAGACGGCCGATCGGGTGCAGCAGGCGTGAGGCCTCGCGCGCGGCGTCGATGTCGTTCGAGCCCGTGATGGCCATGCGGCGCACGAAGGTCTGCTCGCCCATGTCGGTCTCGATGACGCCGGGGTGCACGGAATTGACGCGGATGCGGTCGCCCTTGCGCCCGAAGGCCAGCGCCGTTGACTTGGTGAACAGCGTCACGCCGCCCTTGGTCATGGAGTAGAGCGCGTCCAAGTGCGAGCCGACCAGCCCGGCGATGGAGGCGAGATTGACGATGGCACTACCGTGCGGGCTATCGCGGCCGGCGGCGCGCAGGGCCGGTGCCGCCAATTTGGTGCCAAGGAAAACGCCGGTGAGGTTGACCGCCACCAGTTTGTGCCACTCGGCCAGGCTGACCTCCTCGAAGTCGCGGCCGAGGAACACGCCGGCATTGTTGACGAGAATATCCAGTTTGCCAAACTTGCCGGTGGCCACGCCCACCGCGGCGGTCCATGCCGCCTCGCTGGTGACGTCGAGTTCGACAAAGACGGCCTCGCCGCCGGCCTTGACGATGCCGGCCACGGTTTCACGCCCGAGATCAGCGAGCAGATCGGCGACGACCACGCGAGCGCCGGCCTGGCTCATCAATCGGGCGGTCTCGGCACCAATACCGCGCGCGCTGCCTGATATCAGCGCCACCTTGCCATCGAGACTGTTCATGTTGCGTTGCGCTCCCCATGTTATGTGATCGGCCGGCGAGGTCTGACGCCCCGCAGGCGGAATGATCTAAGCATCAGAGGGAGAGATTTGAAAGGCTCGAGACCGCGGTTGCGCGCGGTCAAACATGCGCCGTCCAAGGCGGGCGACCGGTCAGGAGTTGCAGCATGCCGCCGCGCATTTAGACGTTGGATACCAATCACGCCGTTGGCCGGCCGCCGGATATCAATCATTAACGCCTGTCAATACATACTCCTGTTCCCTGCGGAACAGCGGCGCGCAGCCACCCATGCAACACTGATTGTTGCTTGACCTGGCAGTCCAGGCCGTTGCCGCCGTGAGGCGTAATTCGTCATGTTGAAAAAGGTCTGCAGCATGCGCAACCTGGGATTGACGATTTGTCTCGGCCCCATGATTCTGGGCGCCATGATTTCGGCCGGCGCCGCCGAAGCCGCACCGACACCGCGGATCGGCACCGCCGTCGAGGTCGTCAATCAGGTGCGTGCTGAATTCGAGCAGGACCGCCGCGAGTTGCAGAAGGGCGATGGCGTGCATCAGAACGAGTTGGTCGAGGTCGGCGAGGCTTCGATCGGCGAACTCGTTCTCGAAGATAAGACGAAGCTGGCGCTTGGGCCCGGCTCCCGCATCCTGCTCGATAAATTCGTCTATGACGGAGAAAAGACCAAGGGTGATATCGTTCTCAATCTGGTGAAGGGAACGTTTCGCTTCATTACGGGCGTCGCAACCAAGAATTCCTATCGCATCCGTACCCCGGCCGCGGCCATCACGGTGCGTGGCACGATCTTCGACGTTTTCATTGCCAGCGACAGCAGCATCTGGATCTTGCTGATGGAAGGCAGTATTCGCGCCTGCAACGACCAGGGCACCTGCCGCAATCTCGATCGGCCCGGCCAGATTCTCCGCGTCTCGGCGCAAGGCGACATTGCCCAGCCCAGCAGTTGGCCGTCGCTGCCGGGGCGCCAGGCCGTGCCGTTCGACGAGGCCTTCCCGTTCGTGGCCAACGCGCCCGGCATCGATCCCAACCCGACCTTGACGCGCGACGCCATCGTGCTCGGCCGCCTGCCTGCCCCGCCAAAGAAAGAGACCCCGGTCAAGACTAAGAAACCGCGTGATCCCGATGACGATCCTCCGCCGCGCTCCAGGCAGACCAAGGCGCAGGAATCGGATGATGCGGCCAATCTTGCGGTCGGGCTTGCCATTGGCTTCGGTGTCGGTCGCGCCATCGGCGGAGGCAGACGATCCGGCGGGGATCATCACCGGCCGCCCACTAAGCCGCCGAGCACCAATCGCAAATTCTGATCACCTCACTGGCGGTCACCCAAGCGGCGCGCCGCGAGATGGCTGCGGTAAAAGGCGGCGAGTGGCGCGTAGCCGGGCAATGCCAGCTGCTCGCAGGCCACGATGGCGGCTTCGGCGGCCGTGCGCTCGTCGCCGCGCAAGCGGTCGAGCACCTGCTGGTGGGCCGTCGCGACTGTTGCGAATGCGGCACTCGCCGCCATGCCCTCATCGCCAAGCAATGCATAAATGCACTCGGCCTGCGCGCGGCCCCTGAGTTCGGTTCGATCGATTTCCAGGAACGCGAAGCCCGGCGCGGCCTGGACCGTGCGCTCACCGCAGACGATGGCAACACCATAGGTCTTGGTCGCCGCTTCGAGCCGCGCGGCGACGTTGACGGCATCGCCGAGGATGGAATAGTCGAACCGCTGGTGCGAGCCGATATTGCCGACGCAGCAAGCGCCGGTGTTGAGCCCGACGCCGATCTTGATGTCCGTATGCGGTTCATTGCGCGCCGCGGCTTGCGCCGCCCAGGTCTCGTTCAGGCGCGCCAATTCGTCGACCATGGCCAGGGCTGCCCGGCAGGCGTTCGGTGCATGCAGTGGATCGGCGAGCGGCGCGTTCCAGAAAGCCATCACCGCGGCGCCCATGAACTTGTCGATCGTGCCGCGATGCCGCAGGATGATGTCGGACATCGGCCCGAAGAAGCGGTTGGCGAAGGCAATCAGCGCCTGGGCGTCCAGTGTCTCGGCGATGCGGGAGAACTGGCGGATGTCGGCGAACAGCAGCGTCAGCTCGCGCATCTCGCCGCCAAGCTTCAGTTTCTCGGGATGGCGCGCGAGTTCATCGATCACCGCCGGCGACACGTAGTGGCCGAACGCGACCTGCATACGCACGCGCGCGACTTCCGTGCGCACAAAGGTCTCCAGCGAGCCGGCTACGTAGAGCGCGGTAATGGCCAGGGTCGGATAAATGGGATCGAACAGCAGCCCCAATTTGAGGTAGGCCAGCCATGACAGCACAATCACGGCGGCGCTCGCACCGGCCGCCGCGGCAGCGGCCTGTAGTGGGCCGAACCGCCAGATCAGCCACGCCACCAGCGCGCCGACGACCAGCAGCAAGACGATTTCCGCGCCCAAGGCATAGGCTGGCCGGACGAGATGCGCGCCGGCCAGCATCTGTTCCAGCGCCTGGGCGTGCACTTCGACGCCGGGCACCGCCTCGGCCAAAGGCGTGGCGTGAAAATCCTTGAGACCGACGGCCGTGCCGCCGATCAGAATAAGACGCCCGGCGACCTCGCGCGCATCGAAGTCGGATGCAAGAACACGCTGTGCCGATAGGTAACGGCGGTCATCAGGTGGCGAGAACCGCAGCCAGAACTCACCGCGCGCCGTCGTTGGCAGCACGGTTCGCCCGATGCGAATGTATTCCACGCCTGTCCGTTGCCCGAACGCAGTTTGCCCGCTGCTCCCCGAGGACTTGACCTGCACGGTCGTTTCGCCGTTTGCCAGCCGCAGCGCTTCGAGTGCCAGCGAGGGATGCAGCGCTCCGGCCGCCGACACCAGCAGCGGCACGCGGCGGAGGATCTGATCGTGCTCGGGCCACCAATTGACCGCGCCATAACCACGCGCGCCCGCGGTGATCAGAGGCAGGCTCGATACCGCGCCGCGAAAGCCCCGCACGAACGGCTTGGGATCATCACCAGCCAGCGTAAATCGGGCGCGGGATGCCTCTGGCAGGCGACCGGTACTGTCATCGGCCATGAATCCAATGGCAACCTGAGCATTTGTGATCGCCGCGCCCAGTTGGCCATCACCCGATGTCAGCTGTGCGACCAGGGCACGTGATGCCTCGCTGCCCACCGCGCCGGCCAGCGCGCGCGCAATCACATCCGGAGACAGCCGATCTGGCTCCGGCATGACGATATCGAGGGCGATCACCTTGGCGCCGGCGCGCCACAGCACCCCGATGAGGTCTGCAAGATGCGTGCGCGGCCACGGCCATTGCCCGAATTTTTCCAGCGAGGCTTCGTCGATGGCGACGATGCGCACGGGCAGCGCCGGATCGAGGACGCGCGGCGACAGACGCAGGTAGCTGTCGAACACCGCCGCGCTGAGCCGGGCGACCGGTGTCGGTTCGGCAATGCGCAGCGCCACGGCGGCCAGCAGCAGGACCGACACGATGCTGAGGAAAGTCCTGGTCGGTGCCATGCTCGGCGGCCAAATCCTTGCGCGAGGCTGGAAGTATCGGCGACTCGCATGTCCAGTAGCAAGCAGGCCCGCCGGGCGCAAATTAGCGCGGGGATGAACCCGATGAGTGTGCCGCGATTGAAAGACTTTGGTTGGCGGGCGTTGATCCGCATAGGATGGGGGCAAAGCCAACGGCGGGAGAGAACCTCATGCGCGCACGAATGACAGCGGCGGCGACGCTGCCCAAGGACGGCGTGACAGGCGCATTGGCGGGCCGCGTCTGGCGCCCCGACGTTGCCGGCCCGTCGGTGGTGGCCATCCGCGCCGACGGGGTCTTCGACATCTCGAAAGCGGCCCCGACCATGCGCGATCTGGCCGAAGCCGCCGATCCGGCCGGACTGGTCAAAGCGGCCGCGGGCGAACGCATCGGCAGTCTCGATGCGATTCTCGCCAACACGCCGGAAGGCTCGCGCGACCGCCAGCAACCCTGGCTGCTGGCGCCGGTCGACCTGCAGGCCGTCAAAGCCGCCGGTGTGACGTTTGCCCGTTCGCTGTTGGAGCGCGTCATCGAGGAGCAGGCCAAGGGCTCGCCCGCCAAGGCCGAGGCAATCCGCGGCAGCGTCGAAACCCAGCTCGGCGGCGATCTGAAGCGATTGAAACCTGGTTCTCCGCAAGCCCTGGAACTGAAGAAGACGCTGATCGCCGCCGGCGCCTGGTCGCAGTATCTGGAGGTCGGGATCGGCGAGGACGCCGAGATCTTCACCAAGGCGCAGCCGATGTCGGCCGTCGGCCATGGCATGGAGGCCGGCCTGCATCCGCGATCCACGTGGAACAATCCGGAGCCTGAGGTGGCGCTGTTGGTCTCCGCCAAGGGCCGGATCGTCGGGGCGACGCTCGGCAACGACGTCAATCTGCGCGACTTCGAGGGCCGCTCGGCGCTGCTGCTGTCGAAAGCCAAGGACAACAACGCTTCCGCCACGCTCGGGCCCTTCATCCGCTTGTTCGATGGCGGCTTTTCGCTCGACAGCGTGCGCAGGATGGACATCGAGCTCGAGGTCGTGGGAGCGGAAGGCTTCAAGCTCGAAGGGCACTCGTCCATGTCCGAGATTGCCCGCGATCCGGCCGATCTGGTGGCTGAGATGATCGGCAAGACGCACCAGTACCCCGATGGCGCCATCCTCTATCTCGGCACCATGTTCGCGCCGATCGAGGATCGCGATGCCCCTGGCATGGGCTTCACGCACAAGCTCGGTGATATCGTCACGATCCACGCGCCCGAACTCGGCGCGCTGGTCAACCGCATGGTCATGGCCGATCAAGCCGCGCCCTGGACCTTTGGCGTGGC
>CAZCGE010000084.1:0-35470 GCA_964498125.1 uncultured Devosia sp.
TGCCGCTGCGCCGCTTGATGGCGCGGATGAGGCTGAGCGTCTGCCCCTCGAAGGCGTGGCGTCGGCGCGTGACGGTAACTTCGCCCGGGTTATCGCGGCGATGGGTAGTGTGTCGCCCCTTCCTTCGACACGATCCCGCACTCGGACCTCCTCAAGTCGGTGGCCCGGCGCGTGGTCGATCGTCATGTCCTGCGGCTCATCAAGTCGTGGCTCAGGGCTCCTGTTGAAGAGCGTGATGCGGATGGAACCCGGCGCATGTCGGGCGGCAAGGGTAACAAGCTCGGCACACCGCAAGGCGCTGTCGTCAGCCCGCTGCTCGCCAACATCTACATGAACCGGTTCCTGAAGCACTTCCGGCAGAGCGGCGCGGCTGAAGCGTTCCGTGCCCAAGTCGTCGCCTATGCCGATGATCTCGTCATCCTCAGTCGCGGCCGTGCCGCCGAGGCGCTGACGTGGATGCGCGATGCGATGACGAAGCTCGGGCTCACTCTCAACGAGGCGAAGACTTCGCTGAAAGACGCCCGCAAGGAGCGCTTCGACTTCCTCGGCTACTCGTTCGGACCGCATTGGTTCAAAAAGAACGGGAAGTGGTACCTGGGCGCGAGCCCGTCCAAGAAGAGTATGCAGCGCTTCAAGACCAAGGTCGGCGACCGGCTGGTGCCCGCCAACGTGGCGCCCTGGGAAGAGGTACGTGACGAGCTGAACAGCATGCTGCTCGGCTGGTCGCACTACTTCTCCTATGGGGCGACTGCCGGCGCGTACAAGCATGTCGATTGGCACGTCTATCAGCGGGCGCGCGACTTCCTCACGCGACGGCACAAGGTCCAAGGGCGCGGAACGAACCGGTTCTCCTGCGATGTCGTCTATGGAGAGCTGGGTCTGATCCGTCTCGAACGCTTGCCTCGATCACATGTGCACGCCGTGGGCCGAACGTGAAGCCAGTCGGAGAGCGTCGTGCGGGAAATCCGCATGCGGCGTTCGATGAGCGGGGAAAGGAAACGGAGCCATGGCGTGGACTGAGGCACCGGCATCTGGCGAAAGCCGCCGGTCAACAGCAACTCCCCACACCTGCCGCCACCGCGCCTTTCCTCGACTCTACCCCAGCGTCCGACGGAAGGTTTCGGAGGTCGTGCCGTCAATCTGTAGGGCTCGTCCCACTCACTCCAGCTGATCCACAGCGGGCATCCGCCACGAAGCAACATGCCGAGCGTTGGCGCCATTGCAGTCGCGGCATTTGGGCGAAATGCCGCCCTCAACGCGCGGCCACCCTTACGTACGCGCTCGCGCTTCTGGAAATCGCGCAGCACCTTGCTCGCCTTCAGCGCCGCCAGCTCGTCCTTGATCAGAAAACTCTCACGCTTCTCGAGTTGGGGACGAAAAGAATGGCAAGCAATAGTTACGCCGTGCGCTCGGAATAGGCGAAATGCGCGGCGGCATACTGCGCATGGTGCTCGCCGAAGGTGATCGGCGGATGCTTGGGCTGGGTGCCCGGCGCGCAGGAGCAGGCCATCACCGCATCGACGGCCGGATAGAAGAAGAAGATGTTGGAATAGCGATCGCCGCTGCGTGAGGCGAGCACGCGGTGCGGAGTGGCGATTAGCCGGTCGTTGCTCCAGCGGCGCAGCGCGATGCCGGTGTTGACCAGGATGCCGCCCGCCACGACCGGCTGGTCGACCCATTCGTTGTCGCGCGTCAGGATCTGTTGGCCGGGCGCGGTTGCTGGCGGGATCATGGTTAGGAACGAGGAGTCTGTGTGTCCGGAAATGCCGAGCTGGCCCTGCTCAACTTCGATCACCGGATACCAGGCCATGCGCACAATCGAGCTCGTCGTGGCGAATGCGCGGTCGAAATAATCCGGCTTCTCCCCGAACGCCAGCGCGACCGGCGCCAGCAGTTTCTTGCCGAGCGCGTCGAACGTCGCCAGGAATTCTAGCATCGCCGCTTTGGCTGCTGCCGGTATCTCCCGTGGCCACTGATTGTGCCCGACAAACCGCTTCTTGCCGCGATAGTCGGGATGACCCGGCGGCAATTCGTGCGTGTATTTGAACGCCTCGTTGGCCTGCGGTTTCGACGGCCCGTCGAGACCCTGTGTATTGACCGCGAGCTTGGCCGGCTGGAAGCCGTTCTGGTGCTCGTTCATCAACACACTGCGCTTGACCGCGTCTGGCAGGGTGAACAGCGCACGCGCTGCATCGAACGAACGGGCGAGCAGACCGTCGTCGACCCCATGACCAACGATGTAGAAGAAGCCGATTTCGGTGCAGGCTTTGTGGATTTGTCGGCCAACGCCTTCGACGGCGCCGGCCTTGCCGGCGAGCAACGGGCCTACATCGATGATGGGCACGTCGCCGGAGATGGCGTGCGAGATCTCGGTCATGATTGCTTTCGCCACGTCGGAGTCAGACGATGCAATTCTACCCCAGTCCAGGGATCGGGGCTACTCGTCACTCGTCGCCGATACCGCCCATCGTAATGATCAACTCGTGTTGCCGCCCAGAGGTTCCCTTCGGTCCGCGTCTGCAATTCCGTCATTGGACCGAGGTCGCGGAGACAGAGGCGGGGGATGAGTGATCTGAAGATGCGCGATAACCGCACGCCTGCGGTGCTGCGTAAGCTGGCGAAGACCAAGGCCTACGCGCGCGTGAGGGTGATGCCGGTCGCCTTCACCCTTCTTGCTCGCGACCATCCGGTTCTGGGTAATGGGCTGTCGCGGCGATGGCGTCCTTGCCGCGGTCGCTCCTGGCCCGCTCCCTTCTTGTTCGCTTCGGTTGAGGACGGACGGTAAGCCGACATTGCAGAGCCTCTCGAGCCGGGCCCGGTCGGCGGGTCGAGCGACGGCAGCAACCTCTGCAGGGCGTTCGACGGCGTCCCGCGCATGCTGCAACTGCTCAGGGCAGGTATGGGTCACGACCCACCGGCATAATGCCTCACCGACCACGGTCGGTCCACCGCCAGCTGCTGACGATGTGCGACATTCCGCCACGGCAGGTCCGCTGCTCCTCTGATCGCGTCGAGCAGCAAGGGCAGGCAGACTGTCGGCAGCGGGCCAAGATCTGCCATCGACTTCATGGACACAAAGGCTTGAACTCCGTCCGTCCTTGCTCGGTAAGCTGACAGTCAGAGGTACACGCGGACAGTCAATGGTGACATCCGGTTGGCCAAATGACGTGATGCCTACCGCATGCGTCGGGCGACGGCGAAATCCTCACCGCGGCTGCCGAAGCGCACTGTTTGTTCCTCGCCAGCCGAACCGCGCTTGAGCATCGTCTCGCGCACTTTCGGATCAAGAAGTTTGGGGACGAGCTGCTGGACATGGGCAACAAGCGAGGACAGCATAATGACGCCGTCTTGATCAGCATGCGCATTGCGTAGGCCATCGATGAGCGCTGCCGTGAAGATACCGTGCTTGATGTCGTGAAACTCAAGCGCACTTTGGCCCTGTGCGGCCGCGGTCACGACGGGGCGGCCGGTGGCCTCATGCAACCGCCCGACCCCCGCTTCTGAAGCCGGCCCATCTACGCGGCTACGCAAATAGCCACTTGTGAGCGCCCCTGACTCGCACGTATCCAGCAGGATGAGCGCCTTCCTCGCTTTGATGCGGTTTACGATCCAGTCTTGCAGCGCGAACTGTCCGACTGCGCGCGCCTTCAGCGCATCGGCGTTCAACCCACCCTGATAATCCTGCGGGATGAGATAGAAGCGCCCTTCGTTCGAATAGCCATGAGCTGCTGCAAACAGGACAAACGTGTCACGCGGGTGAATGGCGGCCCCGAATTCTGTCACGATGACATCCAGATTAGCGGCGGACGCTTCTTCATCGAGAGCTGTGCGTACGCGCACTTCGCTGTATAGCGCCGCGCCTGCTATTTTCAGCTCGGCGGCAAGCGCTTTGGCATCGCCCACCGCCAGACCAAGCTTCGGAAAATAGGATGGTTTGCTTTCGCCAGGGGCGATCGAGCCCATGTCGACATAGTTGTTGATACCGATGGCGAGAACGTGCAGCTTCGGCTTCACTGTGTCGGCCGGGCCAGTGAAGGTAATCGTTGTCTGAGCCGGAAGCGATGCGAGGAGATTGCGCGCCTCGTAAGCCACAACTTCTATCACATTCTCCCCGGGGTCGAGAGCCAGTTCTCGCTCCACGGAGTAGGACGACTCTAGGTTTGCTGGAGCGCTCGAAACTCCTGTTGTAATGTTGTTTACGCGCCACTCGATGCGACCAATGCCTTTACCGCGATCCTTGATTCGTGCGGCAACCCTAACAAGGTCGCTGTCGGACCTGCTGCCATTCACATGAGAGGTAATCTCGATGTCCGGCGTAGGGCCGCTATCGAGCACCCGTTCTAAGCTGATTACATCTGCAGCGCGCTTGACTTCGTGGGTGGGATCGTGTGCAAGCGCTTCCCGAACCAGGTCGGGATTGTACAGCGACTGGTGAACTTGACCGATGGTCGTCGTCTCAAACCCTCGCGCAAGCGCAATCATGTTCGAATCTCGGCGCGAGGCGATAAAAAACCCTTTCGGCGTAATTGCAATTTGCTCACCATCCGTTGATGACAGCATGGAAATCATTTCCTCGCCTCGTTCAATATCCAAAATCCGCATTGTTCCATCGTCGCCACCTGATAGTGCGGTCTTGCCATTCGGCGAGAAAGCAACTGCCATGATAGTCTCCGCATGGCCATAGATTGTTCTGACGACTCGACCCGTTGCCAAGTCCCACAACCTCAACGCATTGTCGTCGCCACCAGAAATCGCCATCTTGCCATCCGGCGAAACGGCAACGGAATATAACAGGCCTGGATGCTCTTTGAATACTCGGGCCTGGCGGCCCGTCGTCAAGTTCCAAAGCCTCAGCGTCCCGTCATAGCCACTCGATAGAGCGGACTTACCGTCGGGCAAAAAAGCGACCGAGCTGATCGCGAACGTGTGCCCTTTCAAAGAACTGATTTCGCGACCCGACTCTAGGTCCCACAGCTTCAAATGCGATTTCTTCTGAAAAAAATCGCCGTCTGAAGTCAACGCGGTCTTGCCGTCGGGAGAAATTGCAACCGACTGAATGCTGGTCGAATGCCCTTTGAACGTACGGAGCTCAAGGCCCGATTCTAAATCCCAAAGTCTCGACCTCCCGAAACCACCTGTTAAAGCTCTCTTGCCATCAGGTGAAAAGGCGACCGAGCCGATATCTTCGCGCTGGGTCCGGATCGCCCGTATCTCCTTGCCGGTGGCCAAATCCCAGTGTTGTAGCTTACCGTAGGAGCCGCCGGACAACGCAGTTTTGCCATCGGGGGAAATTGCGACCGATAGAACGTGATATGAATCGGTCTTGAATGCTCTTATCAGTCGGCCCGACGTGAGGTCCCACAGTTCTAGCTTGTCGAGCTCGCCGCCTGATAATGCAGTCATCCCATCGGGTGAAACGGCGATCGATCTTGTTCCTCTCGTATTGCCTCCCTTAAGAATTTTCTTTTCCAAACCCGTCGCAAGATCCCATAGTCTTAGCGCCTTATCATAGCTGCTGGCGAGCGCGGATCTACCATCGGGTGAGAAGGCGGCAGTCTTGACCGCGCTCGAACCGTTATGGCTGAACACACGAATCTCTCGACCGCTGGTTAAATCCCAGAGCTGCAGTCTTTTGTTGCTCGTCAAGGCAGCCGCACCGTCAGGCGAAATGGCGACAGACGATACCGAACCAAATCGACTGTTTAAACTGCGAATCTCGCGGCCCGACCTCAGATCCCAAAGCTTGATCTCGCCTTTTCCTTGCAAGGTTCCTCCGCCCGACAATGCGGTCCTACCATCGGGGGAAACGGAGATTGAGAAAATTGGCACCGAATGTCCACTGAAGCGGCGAATCTCTCGGCCCGTGAACAAGTCCCAGAGTATCAATACTCCGCCCTCGCTGCTGGATAATACAGATTTGCCATCGGGCGTTATTGCAACCGACGATACGACCTTCGAATGGCCTTTGAACGTACGAACTTCGCGACCGGTGGCCAGATCCCACAACCTCAATGTTTTGTCCTCGCCGCCAGACAGTGCCTTCTTGCCATCAGGCGAAATGGCAACCGACGTAATTGTCTCTGTATGTCCCCTGAACGTGCGGATGTTGCGGCCGGTGGCGAGGTCCCAGAGTTTCAAAGTCTGGTCTTTGCTACCCGACAGCGCCATCGTGCCGCCTGGTGCAATGGCAATAGAATTGATGACTCCCGCGTGGGCTTTGATAGTGCGGATCTCTCGTCCCGTTATCAAATCCCAGATCTTGAGTGTCTTGTCGCCGCCGGCGGAAATAGCAATCCTGCCGTCGTGGGCTATGGCTATCGAATAGGGAGTTTCTGAATGACCAAGCTGCGAGACGATTTGGACATCACCATTTTTCTCTGCGCGAGCATTAGTTGCCGAGATTGCGGACAACACCATCGCCAGCAGGGAGAGAACAACTTGGAACAACATCACGCAGCTCCGTAAAGGCGGCGGCAGATGCTTCGCAGACCGCAGATGCGACGCTAACACGAAAGAGATCCTACTTCGTTCTCTTCTTCAGCATCGGACGACAACGGACATAGGCTGTCAAGGCTTTGCCCGAGCCGCCGACGGTAGAGATGGGTCACGACCGCCGTTCGGCCGTCATGGCCGCCACTCATTTTGTACACCCGGGAGCCGACGGTCAACAGAACGCAGTGCGAACGACGACGCGATAGACCAGAGACCGACCGTCGTGGCAGGATGCAGCCAACGTCGAGACGGGACAAGCTGCCGAAGTCAGTCACGGACTATCAGTCGTAGTGTGTTCTTCCGTGCACACTCACTCAACGTGGGCACAGCCAGGACTGTTGCATCGCACAAAGGGTAGACCAGCTTCGAGCGGCGCCCGGCAACTTATGGTCCAGCTCCGCTAGGGCCTGTCGTCAGTTGAGCCACATCAAAATGCACACCAGCGTCACCGCGGCAAGGAACGTGTTCGCGAGTTTGTCGTAGCGCGTTGAGATCGCGCGGTATTGCTCGATCCTGCAGAAGAACCACTCGACGAGATTGCGCTCGCGATAGAGGGCGAAATCGGTCTTGCGAGGCTGCTTGCGGTTGGCCTTGGAGGGAATGACAGGCGTGATGCCGCGCTCATCGAGTGTGGCGACCAGCGCGTCGGAGTCGTAGCCTTTGTCGGCAAGCAATGCATCGGGCTCGACCTGGTCGAGCAGCGGGACCGCCTGCGCGATGTCGTGTGTTTGGCCAGGCGTGAGTGAGAGCGCCACGGGGTTGCCGAGCGCATCCACGATGGCGTGGATCTTGGTCGTTAGCCCGCCGCGTGATCGGCCGATGGCTTGGTCTTCGCCGTCTTTTTTTGGGCACCGGCGCTGTGCTGATGCGCACGCACGCTGGTCGAGTCGAGCGACATGTACTCTGCATCGGGATCGATCGACAATGCCTCGAAGACCTTTGCAAACACGCCACTTTCGCACCATCTGCGATATCGCCGGTGGACAGCGACGCCATTACCGAAGCGATCAGGCAAGTCCCGCCACGACACGCCTGTACGATAGCGAAAGATCACGGCGTCAACGAACAGTCGATTGTTCGCGGCCGTGCCACCGACATGACCCTCGCGGCCCGGCAGGAAGTCCTTGATCTTGATCCACTGATCGTCGCGTAGAGCATGGCGATGCATCCGTCGGCCTCCATGTTGCCGACAGCCCATGAGTCAGAGAAAAAGTGATTTGGGAATCCCGCGACTGACGACGGCAAGGAAGGCGGGACTTGATTTCTTGCGCGGTGTGGCCGCCGCGACTCACATTAACTGACGACAGGCCCTAGCTAGCAGTCCTACGTCACACATGTCATGATGTCGCAGCGCGTAGGCGGCTGCGGTCGCCGGCGCGCCATGGCGAACGGCGCGGAAAATCAGTGCCGTCATACAAAAAGTCGAGGAAACCGAGCACCCTAAGAGAGGCGTCGTCATGACATCCGCGACCCGTCATATCCATCGTTGGCTCTGCGGCCTGGCTGCCGTGCCGCTCGTCCTGACAGAGCCCGCGGTGGCGCAACCACTCAATGCCACCGAGAAGCGGCTGATGGCGGCGGCCAAGGCGGAAGGCGAGGTGACAGTCCTCAACCCGGTGATCATCGACGAGACGGCGCTGGCGCTGTCGAAGGCCTTCATCAAACGCTACGACCTCGGCCCCAACTTCAAGTTCAATAACGTGCGCAAGGGCACGGGACAGGTCGCCGCGCAGATGCGCCAGGAGATCCTGGCCAACAAGATCACCTCGGACGTGTTCATCCTGGTGCTGCCGTTCTTCTTCGAGGAGTTGAACAAGCGTGGCGCCTTCCTCGCCCTCGACAGCGAGAACTGGAAGCAGCACGAGGAGGTCACCAAGGCGGCCGGTCAGTACGCGAGCTATCCCCATATCGTCGTGCCGTTCGCTTACACATTCCAGCCGGTCTGGAACGCCTCCTGCCCCGGCATGGCCGACATCAAGATCAACTCCTACGACGACCTGCTCAACCCCGCGCTGAAGGGCAAGATCGTCGTCTCAGATCTGAGCAAGTCCGTCAGCTACTCCAACACGGTCGCCGCCATGCACGAGGCCGGCGCTGTCGATTTCGCCAAGATCTGGAAGGGTCTGAAGGCCATGGACCCGGTGATCGAGTTCCGCACCGAGGCCAAGATGCAGATGGTGATCTCCTGCGAGCGCCCGCTCGACATGTTCAACACCTCGGGTCGCGTCGCCCAGAACATCGATAAGAAGGCCGAACTCGCCAAGGCGCTGAAGATCAGCTCGTACAAGGAAGGCCAGGTGATGCTCGGCAACCAGGCCGCCGTGCTGAAGGCCGCCCCGCATCCCGCCGCCGGCCAGCTCTTCATGGAGTTCCTGCTCAGCAAGGAAGGCACCGACCTGATGGTCGAGCACGAGGGCCTCTACAGCTTCATGAAGGGCTACAAGTCGCCACCCAAGATCGCGCCACTTCTCCTGGACCTGGAGAAGACCAAGCTGGTGGGCATGAAGCAATGGACTGGCCCGGAGGCGCAGAGCGACTTCAAGTCCGTGCGCGAGGACTGGAGCAAGGTGTTCCAGTAGGCAAGAAAATCACTCCCGCGATGGTGCACTGCAGCGCGCGGACGTGCCGCCGTTGACACCACCATCGCTTTGAGGGACGGAATTTCATCCGATCAACAGATCGGCCTCGTGATCGCCGCAAGGGGCTGGCAGTGTTCCACGAGGTCAAAAAAGTCAGGCATCCAGATACCGACCGTCGAGGAGAACGGAAAGGGAAACGTCCGTAAGGCCTTCGATCACGTCGGGCATTAATCCGTGAACGACTGGAAGCCTCGGGCCACTTGCGGAAATTGAGCAGCCTTGTTCACACTCTGAGACTTGTTCCGCTAACTGATACATAGCGGCCGCTGCTCCGCTTCTGACGGCACGTTTCTGACGAAAAGTTACTCTGCCTTCGGTACGGCCGGCGCCTCGCCCTGGCGCCCGGAGGCGAGGTAGGCGCGCTGCTTGGGCAACCATACCTGCCAATCTTCGCTGTGATACCGTCGAGCCTAATGTTTGACCTGTCGTATCCTCATGATCCACGGGTATGACGTGAGCGAGGTCAGCCGTCCAGTCTGCCGGCACAGGCGTTTCCAGGCTTTCGACGCGGCGGCGACGATCGCCTTGTAGTCGTTGAGCAGCCGCATCGACAGGAAACGCTCTTTCAAATAGAGCCAGACGCGCTCGACCGGATTGAGCTCGGGCGAGTAGGGCGGCAGCGGCACCAGCGTGATGTTCGTCGGCACACGCAGCGTCTTGCCGCTGTGCCAGCCCGCACCGTCGAGCACGAGCGCGACGTGCTCGTTTTTCCCGATCGTCTGGGCGAATGCGTCGAGAAACGCCTGCATCCCCGCGCTGTTCGCGTCTGGCAGGATCAACGCGAAAGCGTTGTCGGTGCCGGGCTCGACGGCGGCGTAGATGTAGGTGTTGATATAGCGCTGATCTTGCAGCCCCGGCGGTCGCTCGCCGCGCTTCCACCAGATGTGGCAGACGCGGCCCTTCTGGCCGATGCGCGCCTCGTCTTGGAAATAGAGGCGCAGGCGCTTATTTTTGTGCGTATGCTGAATTTTTTCCAGGATTCGCCGGGCTTTTTTTGAAGACCGCTGCTGCGGCCGGGTCTTTCATCGGATGTGTGGGTCGCGCCTTCTGCCGCGACAGGTCCAGCTTTCGTAAGAGCCGTCCCATCGACGTCGGATGCATCGACTTGCCGAACTTCTTCTTGGCAATCGCCACGAGATCGTCGCGTGTGAAAGCGCGCTGTCGAGGGTGGCAACGGTGATCAACACTTCAACCTGCTCGCCCAGATGGAAACGCGGCGGACACTGCACGCACTTGACATAAACGCGTCGCTCCTCGCTGACGCGATCGCCCTCGATGCCGATGCGCACCACCCGTGCGTCGAACACCTGCTGCGGCAATGATCGCAATCGAACCTCGACCCGCTGTCCTTCACTGATCGCGCCAGCTCGGGATTCATCGATGTAGGCCAGCGCCCAGATCGAATCGGGAGCAACCAGCGTGAAGATCGGGTCACCCGCCTTGATGACCGTGCCGGACTCTTTGCTCCGTTCCACGACGACCGCATCGAATGGCGCGGTCAGCGTGTGGTGCTCAAGGATGATCTTCTCGTAGTCCAAGAGCGCCCGCGCATCGGCGAGCTGCGCCTTGGCGACCTCGACCTCGCTCAGCGCCACCGATAGATCGGCCCTGGCCACATCCTCGTCGCGCTGCGCCTCCTCGGCGGTCTGCTCGGAAACGATGTTCCGCCCCACGAGCGCCTGCTTGCGGCGATTGGATTCCTGCTTTTGGGCGAGCACCGCGCGCGTCTTCTCGACGTTGGCCTGGGCCTTGCGGCCCGCTGCCTCGGCGTTCAAGACTGTCGCCTTGGCCCTTGCGACCTTGGCCTCCTGCTCGGCGGCATGCAGGCGGGCCAAGACATCGCCGCTCTTGACCAGATCACCGTGATCGGCGTTGAGCTCGACCAGTGTCGCCCCGACCTCGAACCCGACCTTCGAGATGACCCGGGCTTCGACGGTGCCGAGACCGAACACGCGCACGGGCACGTTGCTCTCAAGCGACGCGACCCGGACGGCGACCGGGCGATTGGAATAGATGGCGATCCCAATACTGCTCGCAGCCACAATGGTCATGACTGATATGGCGACTTTGCCCATCGGTTTGCGGATCGCGGCGGCAAGCCAGGACTTTACGCGCAGTGTCCCCCAGTCGGCTGGAGCGGTGGAGGGACGGGTCGTCGTGGTCCTGTCGACTGGAGCGTCCATGGCTACGCCTTATCTCGATTTCACGACAATTGGCACAAAGCCAATGAGGAAAAAGATGCGCTTTGGGTTTATGGTTTGGGACTACAGGATATGTTTATCCCGTTCACCCCTCATCCCAGCGCCAGCGCCAGCCGTGCCAGCTCCAGCGGCGGGGCCCACCCGCATCCAGACGCGCCTTCTGTTCGTTATCCAGCAGATTGTAGAAGGCATCGAACGCCGGCCGCACGGTCTTGACGGCCTGCAGCATGGCTTCCAGACGCTTCTCCATGAGCGCCATTCGCTCCGCAGACGTTGCTGGCACATTGGTCGAGCAGGCCGCGGCGATGGTTTCCGCGGCTTTGGTGGATGCCGTCTTGAGAGTGTTCAGGGCGGCGCGTTGGGGTTCAGTCGGTCGAACTGTCGTTTCCATCCGCTCCAGGCGCCACTCCGCCATGCCGGCGGCACGTGGATTGCACATGAACCCAAGCCCGCCCTGCCTCATCATCCCGGGACCCATCATCATGTCGGGCTTCCAGCCAGATCCCTGTGCGTCGGACGCCCTCTGGCCGGGTTGCGCATTCGCCCCAGCGCAAGCCAGAAAGCCTGCCGCAACGACGGCGCCAATGACGATCGACCGGTTGCAACATTGCATCATGGAACAAAATCTCCTTCGACAGCCCCATCAGCACGCCGCTGGATCGGGATGCATGCACTATTCGGTATTCGAGAGAGACCGTCTGTGATCTCGGTCAAATGTGCAGGAGCGATAGTCAGAGCGAACGACGGCATCCGAAGCGCTCCGTGCGTCACGCGTACAGAGCCCCTCACGGAGAGAGCCAACTCGTAACGACTACTGCACAAGTGCCCCCGTGGCCTTCGACATTTCAATGCCGCGGACATCAGCGCTCGTGAGCAGAATGCGGACGTACTGCGCCAGTGCATGACGCTGGACCCGATCCGTCAGGTGATCGGCCACCTGACTACGGACGGCTTCGAATGGCAGCACACCGCCCGCGATGCGGCGATCGAGCCGGATGATGTGGAAACCGTAGCGTGAGCTGACGGGTGCCGCGCTCATCTCGCCTGGCTGCAGTTGCTGCAACGCGGCCTCGAATTCGGGTGTCGCATCACCCGCTGTGATCTGACCCAGCACGCCACCACTGGCGCCTGACGGGCAATCGGAGTGCTGACGCGCTGCATCAGCGAGTTCCACTTCACCGGCCGCTATTGCAGCGAGCAGGGCGGCGGCACGCGACTGAGCCACCTCGACCTTGGCTTCATCGTCGTGTCGTGCGGCGATCAGGATGTGAGCCGCTTCGAGGATATCGGGCGAGCGGAACCGTGTGAGATTCTTCTCGTAGAAGCGGCGGCATGTGGCCTCGTCCGCCTCGGGCAGTCGCACATCATGCTCGACGACAGCGCGGATGAGCGCCTCTTCATCGGGCTCGCGCCGGCCGGCCGCATCGCACACCGGCGCGGACTTGACCCCCAGTTCCCGTGCACGCGCCAACAGCAACTCGCGTACGACAAGCGCACGTGCCGCAAGCGTCCAGGCCGCGATGGGCGTCCTTGCGGGATGGTTTTGTGTCTCGTGCGCGATCTCGTCATTGGAAATGATTACGCCGTTTACCGATACACTGGGCCGCGGTAGATTGGCCAGGGCGCCATGGGCGTTGCAGGTCATCACGCTTACTCCGCTCGCTGCTTGACGCCGAGTGGCGCACCAGCGCGGGTGCGGGCGGTGGATGCTCGTACGACGGGCCTTGCAGGATCGGAGCCGGCGCGTCGTACCGAAAGCGCGCCTCCGGCACGACGAACAATCTGATAACCGCGGCGGCCGAAATACCAGACAGGTGCGCTCCAGACGTGCACGAGGCGCGTGAAGGGGAACACGAGGAAGATCGTCATGCCCAGCGTCAGGTGCGCCTTGAAGAGCCAATGGGTGTCCACGATGTACGCGGACGCTCCGGGCTGCAACGTGAGGATGCCCTGCGCCCAGCTCATGAACTTCACCATCTCATGTCCATCGAGATGGCCGAGGGACAGGGGGATTGTTGCCAGCCCCAGCAATAGCTGTGCGAGGAGGAGCAGCAGGATCGCGATATCGCCGAACGAGGACGTCCTACGAATACGCAGATCGAACAGCCGGCGGTGGGCCAGCAAAAGGATGCCCACCAGACAGATCAGGCCTGCGGCACCACCGATGACGATGGCCAAGAGCTGCTTGGCGCCGTGGGAAATGCCGACGAGATCGAATACCTGGATCGGCGTCAACAGACCGACCAGGTGGCCGAAGAAGATGATCAGGATGCCGACGTGGAACAGGTTGGAGCCCCATGTCAGCTGGCGCCGCCGCAGCAGCTGCGAGGAGCCGCTGCGCCACGTGTATTGCTCGCGATCGAAGCGGACCAGACTGCCGAGCAGGAATATTGTGAGACAGATGTAGGGATACCAACCGAAGGCGATGTGATTGAGCGTTGTCGACATGGCGCCGCCTCCTCAACTGCGGGTCGCAGGCGTGTGCGTGATGATCGGGCGTTTCGGCTCGAGCCGCGGCATATCGGGTGCCGGCCGATTGCCGGCTCGAAGCTTTGATGCCAGATCGTCCTTGCCGCAGGCCAATGCGGACGGCCCGAACCTGACTTCCTCGTCCATCCAGGCTTTGTCGAGCGCATCGAGGTCATTGGGATCATCAGCGGGCTCGGCGTCGATCGCAGCCGCGATCGATTGCGATGGTTTGAGGTCTGCCAGCGCCATGGCCGCGGAGAACACCGAAGAGTAGGGCGACTTCCGCTTCTTCAGGCGCATGCGGATGGCCTGCAGCACATGCGCCGTCTCCCCAATCAGGTCGCTTGCCTGCTGCGCGGGGACCAGCGACAGGAACTCGAGGAACAGCGGCAGGTAGTCGGGCAGCTCGCTGGCCCTGATCTCCACACCGTGCCGCGTGTAGAGCGCCGCCAGGTCGACCATCGCCTGGCCGCGATCGCGGCTCTCGCCGTGAACATGCTCGAACAGATGCAGCGACAGCGTGCGCGTGCGATCGAACAGCAGCACGTAGCGCTCTTGCAGGTCATAGATATCGCCCGCCGCGATCTCGTCCATGATCCGCTCGAGGCGAGCGCGTTGCTTTCGCGGCAGAGCCGCTTCGCGATCCAGTGCCAGCCTGAGGTCGGGCATGGCTGCCTGCAGCTCAGTGGTCGGGTAGGTGAGCAGCGTGGACAGCACCTTGAACGTCTGTCTCATGATAGGAACTCCGTAGGCGTGCGGGTCTTCTTGTTGCCGCCAAACAGTCCCGTCCCGGTACGGCCGTCCGAGCAGCCGTTGCCGAACGAGAATCCACAACTGCCACGCAGCTCGTAGGCATCCTCGCTCACCTCGCGGTGCGCGGTCGGGATCACGAAGCGATCCTCGTAGTTGGCGATCGCCATCACGTGGTACATGGCCTCAATCTGCCGACCGGTCAGGCCGACCCGGCTGGCGATGCCCTCGTCAATGACGCCGTCGATTGTCTTGGCGCGCATATAGGCGCGCATCGCAAGCATGCGCTCGAGCGCGAGGGCGACCGGCTCCTCGTTGCCGGCAGTCAGCAGGTTGGCGAGGTACTTGAGTGGGATGCGCAAACTGCGCACGTCCGGCATCGCGCCATCCGATCCCATTTTGCCGGCATCGGCGGCGGACTGGATCGGCGACAGCGGCGGCACGTACCACACCATCGGCAGGGTGCGGTATTCGGGATGCAGCGGGAAGGCGACACGCCACTCCATCGCCATCTTCCAGACCGGTGAGGCTCGGGCTGCGATCAGCCAGTCCTCGGCGATGCCGTCGGCGCGCGCCTGGGCGATGATCTCGGGATCATTGGGATCGAGGAAGATGGAAAGCTGTGCCTCGTAGAGCGCCTGTTCGTCCTTAGCGCTGGCGGCCTCTTCGATGCGGTCGGCATCATAGAGCACGACGCCGAGATAGCGGATGCGGCCGACGCAGGTCTCAGAGCACACCGTCGGCTGGCCGGCCTCGATGCGCGGATAGCAGAAAGTGCACTTCTCCGATTTGCCGCTCTGCCAGTTGTAGTAGATTTTTTTGTATGGGCATCCCGACACACACATGCGCCAGCCGCGGCACTTGTCCTGGTCGATGAGGACGATGCCGTCCTCCTCACGCTTGTAGATGGCGCCGGAGGGGCAAGCCGCGACGCATGCCGGATTGAGGCAATGCTCGCACAGCCGCGGCAGGTACATCATGAACGTGTTCTCGAACTGGCCGTAAATCTCTTTCTGGACGCCCTCGAAATTCACGTCGGCCGAGCGTTTGGAGAACTCGCCGCCCAGGATCTCCTCCCAGTTCGGCCCCCACTCGATCTTCTCGATGCGCTCTCCGGTGATCAGCGAACGCGGTCGCGCGGTCGGGAACGCCTCGAGCTCGGGCGCCTTTTGCAGATGTTCGTAGTCGAACGTGAAGGGCTCGTAATAGTCGTCGATCTCCGGAAGGTCGGGATTGGCAAAGATGTTGGCGAGGATGCGCCACTTGGAGCCGATGCGCGGTTCGATCTTACCGTTGCGCTTGCGCGCCCAGCCGCCTTTCCACTTTCTCTGGTTCTCCCAGTCCTTCGGATAGCCGATGCCGGGCTTGGTCTCGACGTTGTTGAACCACGCGTATTCCATGCCCTCGCGGTTGGTCCACACGTTCTTGCAGGTGACTGAGCAAGTGTGGCAGCCGATGCACTTGTCGAGGTTCAGCACCATGCCTATCTGGGCGCGGATTTTCATGCGAGTCTCCCTCTGCTATTCGGCAACATCGCTGACAGGTGACGAGGAGCGTTGACCTCCATCAATCGGCGCCGGCCGCTCCAGCCAATCTACCTTGCCCAACTTGCGTACGATCACGAACTCGTCCCGATTGGTGCCGATGGTGCCGTAGTAGTTGAAGCCGTAGCTCTGCTGCGCATAGCCACCGATCATGTGCGTCGGCTTGATGATGGTGCGCGTCACCGAGTTGTGGATGCCGCCGCGCTGGCCGGTCATCTCCGAGCCCGGCACGTTCACGATCTTCTCCTGCGCGTGATACATGAACAGCGTGCCCTCCTTGATGCGCTGCGAGACGACGGCGCGGGCGACGAGGGCACCGTTCGAGTTGTAGGCCTCCACCCAGTCATTATCGACGATGCCGGCCTTTGCCGCGTCCTTCTCCGAGAGCCACACGATCGGTCCGCCGCGCGAGAGCGTGAGCATCAGCAAGTTGTCGGTGTAGGTCGAGTGGATGCCCCACTTCTGGTGCGGCGTGATGAAATTGAGAACGATCTGCTTCTCGCCATTTGGCTTGGTATCGATTACTGGCTTGACGGTGCGCGTATCGATCGGCGGCCGGTAGGAGACCAGCGCCTCGCCGAACGCGCGCATCCACAGATGATCCTGGTAAAGCTGCTGGCGGCCCGAAAGCGTGCGCCATGGGATCAATTCATGCACGTTCGTATAGCCCGCGGTGTAGCAGACCTTCTCGCTCTCGAGGCCGGACCAGATCGGTGACGAGATGATCTTCCTCGGCTGGGCCACGACATCACGAAAGCGGATCTTCTCGTCCGCCTTGGGGAGCGCGAGATGAGCGTGCTCACGGCCCGTCGCCTTGGACAACGCCTGCCACGCTTTGACGGCCACCTCGCCGTTGGTCTCCGGCGCCAGCGAGAGGATCACCTCGGTCGCGTCGATGTCGCTCTCGATGCGGGCGAGTCCCTTCGTGGGGCCCTCCTCCTCGACCACACCGTTGAGCTTCTTCAGGAACTCGACTTCGTGGGCCGTGTTCCACGCAATGCCCTTGCCGCCGTTGCCGAGCTTCTCCATCAGCGGACCGAGCGACGTGAAACGCTTGTAGAGATTGGGGTAGTCGCGCTCGACGACGGTTACGGTCGGCATCGTCTTGCCAGGGATTGGCTCGCACTCGCCGCGTTTCCAGTCCTTGACGTCAATGGCCTGCGCGATTTCGCCCGGCGTGTCGTGCAGGATGGGGGTCAGCACGACATCCTTCTCGACGCCAAGCACCTCGGGCGCGATCTCCGAGAACTTCTTGGCGATCCCCTTGTAGATCTCCCAGTCGCTGCGTGCCTCCCACAACGGGTCCACCGCGCCCGTCAGCGGATGGATGAACGGGTGCATGTCGGAGGTGTTGAGATCGTTCTTCTCGTACCAGGTCGCGGTCGGGAGCACGATGTCGGAGTACATGCAGGTCGTCGACATGCGGAAGTCGAGCGTGACGAGCAGATCGAGCTTACCCTCGGGCGCCTGGTCTCGCCATGCGACCTCCTTGACGCGCTTCTTGCCGAGCGGGCCGAGGTCGTGCCCGAGCACGCCATGGCTCGTGCCGAGCAGATGCTTGAGGAAATACTCATGCCCCTTGCCCGATGAACCGAGCAGATTCGAGCGCCACACGAACAGGTTGCGCGGCCAGTTGGCGGGATCGTCGGGATCCTCGCAGGAGAGCTGCAAGCTGCCCGATTTGAGGGCCGCTGCCACGTAGTCTTTCGGCTCGAGCTGGGCCTGGGCAGCCTTGGCGGCTATCGTGAGCGGGTTTTGCTTGAGCTGCGGCGCCGACGGCAGCCAGCCCATGCGCTCGGCGCGCACGTTGTAATCGATCAGCGCTCCGTCCCATGGTCCAGCTGGCGCCGTCGGCGACACGATTTCTTTGACATCGAGCGTCTCGTAGCGCCACTGGTCGGTGTGCGCATAGAAGCACGACGTCGAGTTCTGCTGGCGCGGCGGACGGCTCCAGTCGAGGGCGAAGGCAAGAGGAAGCCAGCCCGACTGCGGCCTCAGCTTCTCCTGGCCGACGTAGTGGGACCAGCCCCCCCCGGACTGTCCCACGCACCCGCACATGACGAGCATGTTGATCGCGGACCGGTAGTTCATGTCGGCGTGGTACCAATGGTTCATGGCGGCGCCGATGATGATCATCGAGCGGCCATTGGTCTTCTCCGCGTTGCGGGCGAACTCGCGGGCGACCTGGATGATCTGGCCGCGCGGCACACCGGTGATCGCCTCGGCCCAGGCCGGCGTGTACGGCGCCATGTCGTCGTAGCAGCGCGCGACGTGGCCGCCGCCGAAGCCGCGGTCGATGCCGTAGTTGGCGAGGAAGAGGTCGTAGACCGAGGCGACAAGGGTCTCGCCGTCTTTCAATGCGAGGCGCTTCACCGGAACATTGCGCGGCAGCACGCTCGGGTGCTTGGTGCCGGCGAAGTGGTCATGCTCGATGTTGCCGAAATAGGGAAAAGCGACGGCCTCGACGTCGTCCTTGAGCGGGGCGAGCGAGAGCCTGAGCTTCGTTGCGGCGGCGTTGCCGGCTCTCTCCTCGAGGTTCCACTTGCCGGTCTCGCCCCAACGGAATCCGACCGAGCCGTTGGGGGCGACAACGTTGCCCGAGGTCTCGTCGAAGGCGACCGTCTTCCAGTCGGGATTGTTGGTCTCGGTCAGAGACCCCTCGAAATCGGAGGCACGCAGCAGACGGTCGGGCACAAGATGCTCGCCCTGCTTTACCAGCCGCACCAGCATCGGCATGTCGGTAAACTTGCGGACGTAGTCCTCGAAGTAGGGAACCTGGCGGTCGACGTGGAACTCCTTCAGGATCACGTGGCCCATGGCTAGGCCAAGCGCCGCGTCGGTGCCCTGCTTCACGGAGAGCCATAGATCGGCGAATTTCGACGCCTCTGAATAGTCCGGGCAGATGACGACGCTCTTGGCGCCCTTGTAGCGGACCTCGGTGTAGAAGTGCGCGTCGGGCGTGCGCGTCTGCGGCACGTTCGAGCCCCAGAGAATCAGGAAGCCCGAATTATACCAGTCGGCACTTTCGGGCACGTCGGTCTGCTCGCCCCACGTCTGCGGGGAAGCCGGCGGCAGGTCGCAGTACCAGTCGTAGAATGACATGCACACGCCGCCCAGCAGCGACAAATAACGCGAGCCGGCGGCGTATGAGACCATCGACATGGCCGGGATCGGCGAGAAGCCGAACACACGGTCGGGGCCGTAGGTCTTGGCCGTGTAGGCGTTTGCGGCGGCGATGATCTCTGTGACCTCGTCCCAACTCGCGCGCACGAAGCCGCCGTGGCCGCGCTTCCTCGTGTAGGACGCGCGCTTGTCAAGATTCTCGACGATCGAGGCCCAGGCCGCGACCGGCATCAATGTGGCGCGCGCCTCACGCCAGAGCTTCACGAGCCGCGAGCGCACGAGCGGGTATTTCACGCGATTGCCCGAGTAGAGATACCAGCTGTAGGACGCGCCCCGCGAGCAGCCGCGCGGCTCGTGGTTCGGCAGATCGGGACGCGTGCGGGGATAGTCGGTCTGCTGCGTTTCCCACGTGACGATCCCGCCCTTGACGTAGATCTTCCAGGAGCACGAGCCGGTGCAGTTGGCGCCGTGCGTCGAGCGCACGATCTTGTCGTGCTGCCAGCGTTTGCGATAGCCGTCCTCCCAGCGACGATCCTCGTCGGTCGTGATGCCGTGACCGTTCGCGAACGGCTCCGTGGAGCGCTTGAAGAACGTCAGTCGATCGAAGAAGTGGCTCATCTCAAGGTCTCCGGCGACTCATGCGGCAGGTTGTGAGGCAGGCTTGGACGGTCGGCCTCCGCTGCCCCGCTCGACGTCGAACAGGAGGCTTCCGGGTTTGGTGTAGTAATGCCAGGTCAGTGCGAGGCAGCTCACGTAGAAGGCGAGGAACACGTAGAGCGCCGCCTCGACGCTACCGGTCAGCGCGATCGACGTGCCGTAGGCTTTCGGGATGAAGAAGCCGCCGTAAGCCCCGATCGCGGACGAGAAGCCGATGATCGCAGCCGATTCCTTCTCGGCCTGACGAATGCTCTCGGCACCCTTCAGCTGCGGCTCGAGGCGCAGCACCTCCTGTCGCATGATCACTGGGATCATCTGGAAGGTCGAAGCGTTGCCGACGCCGGTCGCCAGGAACAACAGCATGAACATCGCGAAGAAGCCGACAAACGATCCGGCCTCGAGGAAATAGAGCACACCGGCCACACCGATCATCATGACGATGAACACCCAGAACGTGACGCGCCCACCACCCCATTTGTCCGCGATCCAGCCGCTCGACATCCGCGCCACCGATCCAACCAGCGGCCCGAGGAACACGAACTTGAGTGCGTCGATCTCGGGGAACTGCGTTTTCATCAGCAGTGGGAAGCCCGCCGAGTAGCCGATGAACGAGCCGAACGTGCCGATGTAGAGCCAGCACATGATCCAGTTGTGCCGGCGCTTGAAGATCACGGACTGCTCGGCAAACGAGGCCCTGGCCGAGGCGATGTCGTTCATGCCGAACCAAGCGGCGAATGCGCTCGCCACGATGAACGGCACCCAGATGTAGCCCGCGTTCTGCAGCCACAGCTTCGTGGTCCGGCCAGTCTCGGTCACGCTCTGCGGCTCGCCGCCGAGCCAGCCGAACACGCCCATCGTTATGACAATCGGTACGACAAACTGGACGGCGGAGACGCCGAGGTTGCCGAAGCCGGCATTCAGCGCCAGTGCGTTGCCTTTTTCGGCCTTGGGGAAGAAGAACGAGATATTGGACATCGAGGAGGCGAAGTTGCCGCCGCCGACGCCGCACAGCAGCGCCAGCATCAGGAAGATCCAATACGGCGTGTTGGGGTCCTGCACCGCCGCGCCGATGCCGAGCGCAGGAAAGATCAACGACCAGGTCGCAACCGTCGTCCACAGCCGCCCGCCGAAGATCGGCACCACGAACGAATAGAAGATGCGCAGCGTCGCGCCGGAGAGTGCCGGCAGGGCGGCGAGCCAGAACAGCTGATCCGTCGTGTACTTGAAGCCGATCGCCGGAAGCTTGGCGACGACCACCGACCACATCATCCACACCGCGAACGATAATAGTAGCGCCGGAATCGAGATCATCAGATTGCGACGCGCCACGGCCTTGCCGGTTGCCTCCCAGAACTCTTTGTCCTCTGGCCGCCAGTCGGTCAGCACTGCGCCGGAAAGGGCCCCGATCTGTTTGGGGCCGTGGATCTCCTGCATCTCCGGCAATTCCGGCAGCTGCCGCAGCGCCGCCCCGACCGCATCGCGTTCCATGGCGCGGATTGCGACGTGCATCCACACGAGCGACACCGTGGCAACGGCGAACAGCAGCATGAAACAGCTGGTCCACACCCCGGTGAGGTCATTGGCGATACCGAACATGATCGGCAGCACGAAGCCGCCGAGCCCTCCGACAAGGCCGACGACACCGCCGACCGGACCGACGCGACCGGGATAATAGACGGGGATGTGCTTGTAGACGGCGGCCTTGCCGAGACTCATGAAGAAGCCGAGGACGAAAACGAGCACGGTGAACCCGACTAAGCCTGTCTCCAACTGGAACCTGATCGGCCCCCCGATGCCTCTGACGATGTATTCGGTCGGCGGGTAGCTCAGGACGAAGCAGACCGCGGCCGACACCCCGAACGTCCAGTACATCACGCGGCGTGCGCCGTACTGATCCGACAGCACGCCGCCGTAGATGCGGAACAGGCTTGCAGGTACCGAGTAGAACGCGCCGATCATGCCAGCAGTGGCGATGTCTAGCCCGTAGACGCCGATCAGATAGCGCGGCAACCACAATGCCAGCGCGACGAACGCGCCAAACACGAAGAAATAGTAGAGCGAGAAGCGCCAGACCTGGATGTTCCGCAGCGGCTCGAGCATGGCTGACAGCGGTTCCGGCTTGAGCCCCGCCTTGCGCCGCGCCTCGAGCTGCGGGTCATCCCGCGTCAACAGCCAGAACGCGATCGCCATGGCCACTAGCGACAGCGCCCAGATGTTGGCAACGGCTTTCCAGCCGTAGGCGACCATGATGAACGGCGCCAGGAATTTGGTGACCGCTGCGCCGACGTTGCCGGCGCCGAAAATGCCGAGTGCAGTTCCCTGTTTCTCGGTCGGATACCACTTCGACACGTAGGTGATGCCGACGGCGAACGAGCCGCCGGCGATGCCGACGCCAAGGGCAGCCAGCAGAAACGTCGGGTAGCTATACGCGAATGTCAGCAGCCACGTAGCGACCGCCGCCGACAACATGACCGCCACATAGACGATGCGGCCGCCATACTGGTCGGTCCAGATGCCGAGCATCAAGCGGATCAGCGAGCCGGTCAGGATCGGCGTACCTACCAACAGGCCGAATTGCGTCTCGTTGAGCCCGAGGTCGTTCTTGATCTGGATGCCGATGATCGAAAAGATCGTCCAGACCGCGAAGCAGACGGTGAAGGCGATGGTGGAACGCCAGAGCGCACGAGATTGGTCGCCTGGCCTGACAGCCGATAAGTCATTCATGAGACAGCCCCGTATGATGCGGTCGTGATGGCACGCTCGAGGGCACAATGACGCGTCGCGGCGGGGCGACCATTGATGTCGATCAAGCGCCATGGCCGGCAAGGGGCTTTCCGGCTCGTCTGTCTGCGTCTGCAGGGCGCTCATTTTGAGCCTGCGGAGCCGATGCCTTCATGGCTGTGCACTGTCGTGCTTCAGGAGGAAACCGCCCGACCCAGCTGAAGCACAACGCGGCGGACGGAAGAATCACCTGGCTCCAGGCCGACGGTGAATCCCAGCTCGCGGCACATCCGCAACATGGTCGCATTCTCGGCCAGCACCGAGCCAAACAGCTCGTTCAGCCCGGTTGCCAGTGCATAGTCGATCAGCTGGCGCATCAGTAGCCAACCCAGGCCTCGGCCCTTGAGATCGGAGCGCACCAGCACGGCAAATTCGGCACGCTCGTAGTCGGGATCGGCAACAAAGCGGGATACGCCGAGCAATTCGCCGGTCGCTTGCGCCAGGGCCACAAAGGCGATCTCGCGTGCATAGTCGATCTGTGTCAAACGGGCGAGGAACCTGTGCGATAGGTGTTTCGTGGGCACAAACAGGCGCAACCGCAGATCCTCAGGCGTGACGCGCACCAGGAACGCCTCATAGAGCGTCTCGTCCTCGGGTCTGATCGGGCGCAGCAGCAATTTGTCGACTCCTGGAAGATCAACCTGCTTCTCCCAGTGTGCGGGATACGGCTCGACAACGAGTGGAACTCGCGGGTCGCGCTTCTCATCGGCAACCTTGAAGCGCGCATCGAGTGCGATGACGCCCTCCTCGTCGGCAAGGAATGGATTGATGTCGATCTCGCGGATTTGGGTGTGGTTGCAGACCAGTGCGCCGAGACGCACCAGAACTTCGGCGATCGCCGTGATATTGGCCGGCTTCCTGTCACGGTACCCGGCCAACAGGCGGCTGATACGCGTGCGCCCGACCATGTCGCGGGCAAGCACGAGATCGAGCGGCGGCAGCGCCAGGGACGTGTCCGCGATCACTTCCACCGCAGTGCCACCGGCGCCAAACATCATGAGCGGGCCAAATGTGTCATCGACCGACATGCCGGCGATCAGCTCGTGCGCGTGGGGACGCCGGATCATCGGCGACAGCGTGAAGCCGGAGATGCGTGCTTGTGGTCGCGCCGCCGTGATGCGGGTCAGCATCGCCTGCGCGGCGTCCTGAACGGCCGCAGTACTTCTCAGGTCGAGATAGACGCCGCCGACGTCCGACTTGTGGCTGATGTCGTCCGACAGGATCTTGAGCACGACGCTGTCGTGCAGCGCCAAAAGACGCACTGCCGACTGAGCCGCCGCCGCAGGGGTTTCGGCGACCACCGAAGCCGCGACGGGAATTCCGTAAGCTTCGAGCAGGGCCTTGCTCTCGACCTCCGACAGAATGGAGCGGCCCGCTGCAAGGGCTGTCCTGATTACATCTCCAACGCGGCTAGCATCCGGCGCAGGACCAGCAGGCATCGCCGATGGCGTGCGCATGAGTTCGTCCTGCGCGCGGGCATGGCGGACGAGCTGCGCGAAGCCGCGGACAGCAGCACCCGGCGTTTCGAACGATGGAATCTTTTCGCGTGCGAACAGCTGCCTGACCTCGCCCGCCGCACCGTCGCCCAACCAGTTGGTCACGAGCGGCTTTGCCGATTTGGAATTCCGATAGGTGGACACGACGTGGCGGGCAATCTCCGTGCTCGAGGCCAGAGCCGTAGGGCAATGGATGGCAAGCACGGCATCGTTCATGTCGTCGGCGAGCACGGCGTCGAGCGCCGCGGCGTAGCGCTCCGGGCTCGCATCACCGATGACGTCGACTGGATTTGCCCATGACCACGTGGGCGGCAGCAGTCGGTCAAGTGCCACCCGGGTCTTGGCTCCGAGCTCTGCCAGCTTGCCTCCAACATCGCCGAGATGATCGGCGGCGAGCACCCCGGCACCGCCGCCGTTGGTGAGAATCACCAGACGCTCACCCATCAAGCGTGGAACCCGCGCTAGCATCTCAGCCGCCTCGAACAGCTCGGCAAGCGCGGTCACTCGCAGCAATCCGGCGCGACGAAATGCGGACTCATAGGCTGCGTCCTGGCCGGCAAGCCGACCTGTATGGGACGCTGCTGCACGCGCCGCCGTCGCATGGCGTCCTGACTTGATGATGATGACTGGCTTGGCGCGCGCGGCGCGCCGGGCGGCAGACAAGAACTTGGGCGCGTGCGTCACGGCTTCCATGTAGATGAGAATGGCGCGGCTCTTGATATCGCCGGCAAGATAGTCGAGCAGGTCGCCGAAATCGACGTCGGCCATGTCACCCAGCGATACGACGTGTGAAAATCCGATTCCGCGCGCGCAAGCCCAGTCGACCACTGCCGTGACCAGCGCGCCGGATTGCGACAGAAAGGCGAGATCGCCGGGTAGCCCGGCACGGTGAGCAAAGCTGGCATTGAGGCCGAGCGGCGGCAGCATCAGACCGATGCTGTTGGGCCCGAGGATTCGAACCAGTTTGGGCCGGGCCGCATCGAGCATCTGCTGCTTTAATTGTACGTCGAGCCCTGCCGTGATAACCAGAACCGCGCGACAGCCCTTCTCGGCAAGCTCTCCGACCAGCCCAGGCACGCTGGCCGGCGGCGTCGAGATCACAGCCAGGTCGGGAACATCAGGAAGCGCGCTCACGCTTGGATAGCAGCGCCGCTCCAGAATGCTGGTGTGGTTCGGGTTGACGAAAGTGACGGGACCCTGAAATGCCGCCGCCGTCAGATTCCGCGCGATCGTGCCGCCGACAGAGGACTCACGAGTCGTCGCCCCAATGAGCGCGATCGATTTCGGGGCCAGCATCGCTTCGAGATTGCGGATCGTCATGGAGTCTTGGCCCTCATGCCACGGTCTTTCTCGAACCGTCGGGGCGCGCCTCGGGATGTCCTTTCAGGAAATGATGCAGAACATGCAGTAGCATCTGCACGTGCGCCCGGTCACCGCGCGCCTGTGCGGCTCGAACATCGTCAATAATCATATATCTGATTGTCTCAGCCCCATGCGCGTGATTGAGCAGGTACTGGGCGAGCGCCGCCGCGGCGATTTCCGGCAGGTGCTCATGCTCGGCAATCGCGAGTACCTCTTCCTCGTTCAGGCCACACATTGCGATGCAATCAACGAGACAAATCATCTCGCGCTCCAGCTGCAAGCGACCAAAGGTCCACCGGACCTCACGCGGTCGCCGGGATCTCTCGTTGCCAAGGATGTGGATGGTGTTATCACAGGCTCTCCAACGGAAACTGGTTTTGGAGAATGTGCGCGGGGTGGGTGGCCGGAGCGTTGATATAAGTCAATGGAAGTAGCGGCGACCCTCCTTGATCCTGCTCAACGCTGGTCGTGTGCGATTATCCCAGAAGTCGAAGCCATGACCCTTTCAAGCCAATCCGACCGGCCGCTGATCGCTGTCGACGATGCGCGCGGCACAAGCTGTGCTTCCACCACAACGATGTTGGCGCAATCAGCCGTCATGGCGCCCCATGCGCGCGCCTCCGCCGAGGTGCTGGCGGCCCTCGACGTCTTGCCGGAGCGCGGTCTCGACGATGCCGCAGTGCGCGCGCGTCGTGCGGTCTGCGGCAGCAACGTGCTGCAGACGCATCCGCCCGCAACGACGCTGTCGATCCTCCTGCACCAGGTGACAAGCTCCGTCGTTGCACTTCTGGCCGTGGCGGCCCTGCTATCGGCGTCGTTCGGTGACTGGACCGAGGCGGCCGCGATCCTGGTGGTGCTCGTCATCAACACGGCGATTGGCTTCGTCACAGAACTGAAGGCCGAGCGCTCGATGGAGGCCCTGCGCGCGATCGGCTCGCAGATGCAGCGCGTACGGCGCGCAGGTAAAACACTAATGATGCGTGCGGAAGACCTCGTCCCCGGTGACATTCTGTTGCTGGAGGCGGGCGATGTCGCGACGGCCGATGCCCGGTTGACCGCCGCAGCCAATCTGTCGGTGGACGAATCCGCGCTGACGGGCGAGTCGGTTCCGGTCGAGAAGTCGGTTGATCCTGTCGCGCGCAATACTCCCGTCGCCGACCGTCGCTGCATGCTGTTCAAGGGGACCGCATTGACCAGGGGCTCCGCCATCGGCGTCGTCACGGCAACCGGCATGGCCACCGAGCTCGGCCGCGTTGCCGAACTGGCCGCCAACGCCGCACCCGAGCCTTCGCCATTGACGCGCAATCTCGCGCGACTGTCCACGCAACTGGTCGCCCTGACGATTGTCATCGCCGTGTTCGTGGCTGTCGCCGGGATCGCCAAGGGTCAGAGCGCCTTTCTGATGATCGAGGCGGCCATCGCACTTGCTGTTGCAGCAATCCCCGAGGGGCTACCGATCGTGGCAACCCTGGTGCTGGCCCGCGGCATGTGGCGCATGTCCGAAAGCAATGCGCTAATCGAGCGGCTGTCCGCGGTCGAGACCCTCGGCGCCACGACCGTCATCCTCACCGACAAGACCGGCACGCTGACCGAAAACCGCATGACGGTCCGCCGGATCACAACACCGTCCCAGGACCTGACCATCGAGACAGGCGGCACGCCCCAAGCCGATCCGATCGCCGTGCGGCTTCTGGAAGTTGCAACACTTTGCAACGACGCCGTGATCGACGGGCCCGATCAGCCGGCGAGTGGAGATCCGCTGGAGACTGCGCTCCTTCGCGTGGCGCGCACGGCCGGCATCGAGCGCCCAGCGCTGCTCATTGCCAAGCCCGAGATCGCGCGAAGGTCTTTTGACAGCGATACGAGGCTGATGGCGACCGTTCATGCTGCTCCTGAAGGAACCCTCGTTGCCGTCAAGGGCGCACCCGAAGCTGTGCTGCCACTGGCCATTCGCATCGCCGGCCCTGACGGCCCATACCTGATGACAGAGGAGCTGCGGGCAGAATGGCGCCAGCGCACGGAGGACATGGGGCGGTCTGGCTTGCGGGTGCTGGCGTTTGCCGAACGTTCCTCCTCCGGCGCTGAAGACGAGCCATACTGTGATTTGACATTTCTTGGCCTTATCGGCCTCCACGATCCGCCGCGCCGCGAGGTTCCAGCGGCCATCGCCAGTTGTCGGCAGGCCGGGATTCGCGTTGTCATGGTGACTGGGGATCATGCCGTGACCGCGGCCAGCATTGGCAGCGAGATCGGCATCACCAGAGACGCGCCACGCGTCATCGAGGGTCGAACGCTCGGCGGCGAAGGCGGCATGGACGTGCGTCGCATCCTCGAAGCGGACGTGTTCGCTCGCGTCAGCCCGGCCCAGAAGCTGGAGCTCGTTGCGGTCTACCAGTCCGCCGGCGAGGTCGTGGCGATGACCGGCGATGGCGTCAACGACGCACCTGCCCTCAAGAAGGCCGACATCGGCGTCGCCATGGGGTTGCGCGGCACCGAGGTCGCACGGCAGGCCGCCGCCATGATCCTGCGTGACGACTCCTTTGCAACCATCGTCACCGCGATACGCGAGGGCCGTGTCATCTTCGCCAACATCCGCCGGTTTGTGATGTACCTCCTGGCGTGCAACCTGGGTGAAGTCATGGTCGTCGGAGTCGCGGTTTCGAGCGGCATGCCGCTGCCGCTCTACCCCTTGCAGATCCTCTACCTCAATCTGGTCACCGACGTCTTCCCGGCCTTTGCGTTGGCCATGAGCGAAGGAGATGAAGATGTCCTGCGGCGACCGCCTCGAAATCCGAGCGAGCCATTGATCGGGCGGAGCCAGTGGATCGAGATCGCGCTGTTCGGCGCCGTCATGACGGCGGCGACACTGGCCGCGATGCACCTGACAACAAGCTGGTTGAAGCTCGATCAGAGTTCTGCGATCACAGCTTCATTCCTCACCCTCGCGCTCGCGCAGCTTTGGCATGTTTTCAACATGGCAGGTACCAACGCCGGCCTCGTGCGCAACGAGGTGACACGCAACCCTTATGTCTGGGCGGCGATTGCGATCTGCCTCGTCCTTTTGGTAGCCGCTTGTCATGTTCCGGCCATGGCCGCGGTGCTCCACCTCGCGGAACCCGACACCCGGCTGTGGACGTTGGTGGCCGTCATGAGCCTCGCCTCGATGCTGGTCGGCCGGGCGGTCGTTGGCGCGGTCTCGCCATGGAGCCTCAGGACCCAGCCAGCAACGCTTACGTGAAGTGCCTGTCGCAGCAACGCGCGTTCGTCGACAGGCCAGACGCGCTGGTCGGCATGGCGTTGAGTGCGGTCAATCCGAATGAGCCAGGTCGGAGCAACCCAGGTGATGCGCCACCGTCGCATAGACGTCGCCAGGAGAACCGCCAGCATCGATTTTCGCCCACGTCCCACCCTCAGGCTGATCCGCCAGCTGCATGCGAACGACATCGACCGTTGCATCCGAGGCATCGCCGGTTCTTGCAGCAACGCGCTCGAGCAGCGATTTATCCGAGGCCGACAACCACACGCCATGGAACGGGACCGACAGCGCGCGCGCCATCGCCTCGATCGCCTGCTTTTCCTCCGCCCTCAGAAAGGCGGCATCAGCCACGACGGCATGCCCGGCCGCCAAGGCGGCGCGGGCCTTCGCGTTCACCTGCTCATAAACGCGCGCATTGGCTTCCAATGCATAGCAGTGGGCGGGCAGTCGCTCGGTCTCCGCCGCGCCGTGGATGGCTTTGCGCTCGAGATCGCTGCGAAAATGCACGGCGCCGGGCGACGGTCCGATGATGGGCGCGAGTGCCGCGGCCAGAGTCGACTTGCCGGTGCCCGACATTCCACCGACCGCGACGAGTGAGGGCTTGGGTGGCGACAGATAACCTATGGCTGCAACCAGGTAGTCCCGGGCCCTTTCGCCTGCCACACCGATCGACGGGTCAGCCACCTGGGCGGCGCGCTGCCACAGCACCATGGCACGGATCGCCGCGCGCAGCGCCAGGAACAAGGGCAGCGCGGCAAGCCCCTCGAGATCCAACATCCTCTGCGCACGCCACAGATAGCGGTTGAGCACGACATTTGCCGCGTGACGATGGCCACCCTGGTCCAGATCCATCAACAGGAACGCCAGATCGTACAGCGTATCGATCGTGGCGAGGGCCTCGTCGAACTCGATCGCATCGAACAATGTCGGCAGCCCGTGCCAAAGCACGATGTTGCCCAGATGCAGGTCGCCGTGGCAGCGGCGCACGAGGCCCGCTGCCGCTCGCCGCTCCAGAACGTGCCGGCAGAGATCGAGGTGCCGCCGGCACCCGTTTTCGAGTGCGGCGAGCATGTCGGCCGGCGCGTTGCAAGCGTTTGCGCCGAGTCCTTCAATCACCTCGTCGATGATCGCCGTGAGCTGAGCGTGCGGCGAAGCGATGCTGCTGATCGCCGCCAGGTGGTGATATGCAATGACCGAGTCGGCCATCTGGCGGGCCAACGGCGCGTCGATCCCGGTCGACACGGCCACATTGCTCAAGAGGTGATCGTCCGCGAAACGGCGCATGTGGACGGCCCACTCGACCGGCTCACCATCCCCGCCAATCGACAGTCTCCCGTTCGCCTCACGCGTGATTGCGACCGCGCCGAAGTAAAGCCCCGGTGCGTGCGGCGCGTTTACCTCGAACTCTCGCTCGCAAGCCCGCCGCCGCAACCCCAACGTCGAGAAATCCATGTACGCAAAGCGCACGGCACGCTTGATCTTATAGACGTCCTGTCCGGCCAGGAATACCAATGCGCCATGCGTCTCGATGCGGCTGACGTTCGCCACAGCGGGACCATGGGCGAACCGGTCGCCAAGGAAATCAATGACCTCCGCCTGGGTCGAGGCCGGGTCGATGCCACTGGAAGGGCGCAAGGCCATCGTCATATCCTGATCCCCTCCATTGATACTCCAGGCGTTGAGTTCCCCTCCACTCATATTGCAGGTCATAGCGCCCTCCTGAGGGTACAAATCGTAAGCACGTCAAAATTAATGAATCTGGGCGGTTTTCGCCTTGCTTCATGTCAAGGCGTTCTCCCGGCGAAGGCGTTATATTGTTTCGAAGACGACGAGCCCAAGGTCGTGACTGATCATGCGCATTGCCACATTCAATCTGGAAAACCTGGAACCGGTTTCCCGGTCCGGCGTTTTTCTCGAAGCGAGAGCAGAAATACTGCGACCGCAATTCGAGCGGCTGCATGCCGATGTGATCTGTCTGCAGGAGGTCAATGGCCAGCGCAGATCGGGCGAACGCCTGCGGTCATTGCTTGCGCTCGATGAACTATTGAAGGGGACGCCTTACGACTCCTTCGCGCGCATTGCAACCAGCGGGCCCGATGCCAATGGCGTCGCCGACGTGCACAATCTGGTCATCCTGTCGCGCCATCCAATCCTGGCGCATCGCGAGATCCGCCATCATCTGCTCCCGCCCGTCAACTGGCGCCCATTGACAGCTGAGCCACCAGGCGATGTCGCACCACCCACTGCATTTGACCGCTCGATCCTGATGGCGGAAATCGCAGCCGGCGACGGGGCTCGCCTGTTCGTGTTCAACGTCCACCTGCGCGCACCGCTCGCGACGCCAATTCCGGGACAGAAAGAATCCGCGTTCGTCTGGAAAAGTGTTCGGGGCTGGGCTGAAGGTTTTTTCCTGTCGGCTATGAAACGCACGGGACAGGCGCTGGAGTTGAGGCTTGCGATCGACGAGTTGCTCGATAAAGATCGGCATGCTCGAATCGCAATTTGCGGCGACTTCAACGCCGAAGACCACGAGACTCCGCTCAAGATCGTGATCGGCGCAGAGGAGGACACGGGCAACGGCCTGCTCGCACATCGCTCCATGGCCGTGCTCGACCGGTCGATCGCCAAGGACCGGCGTTTCAGCGTGCTGCATCACAGCCGCCCGCAAATGCTCGACCACATTCTCGTCAGTCGTTCCCTGATGGCGCAATTCCGCAACATCGAGGCTCACAACGAAATGCTCGAGGACGAGCTGGTGGGTTATGCCAAGGTGCAGCATTCCACCGGATCCTATCACGCGCCGTTGGTTGCCGAGTTCGCTCCAAATTGAGCAGGCCTGCCAGTGGACCCAAGAGTCACACCGGTCGAATGCCAACGCGCACAGCCAGAGCGAAGGCGAGTGAGGGGACGATCACCCATTGCAGCAGTGGGGACAAGCCTGTCCCAAGTCCCGGAACGAGCGGCATCATGTCGGTGTAGGACCAGCTCTTGCGCACGGCCGTATTCAGCCATTCGCTGTAAACAGTATAACCGACTCCTAGCACCAATGTGGTGACGACGACTGAAATCATGGTATCGTCTGGCCATGAGTGGCTGCCAAACACGACAAGAGCCACCAACAGCGTGAGGCTCGCGATCATCAGATCCCCGCCCGTGCAATGGATCACGGCAAACCCGATCTCGCCCCAACTCCCCGTCCGCCAGATGGTGTAGAGGGGAAGCTGCACGACCTCCCACGCAAAATGGAATACAGCCGAACCAAACAGATAGACCCTGACCACTTCGAGCCAATTGCTTTGCGTGCTTGCGCGCATGACCGTCACCTCTAATTGCCGATGCTCTCTCTGCGAAAGCGTACATGTTTGACGCGGAAGGCCGTGCCACAAGATCAGTGGATCAGGTCGCGGTCGCATGCTCGTAGATGTCTTCCTCCAGCGCGGTCTGGGTCGAATTAGTCGGATGGCTCCATCGCGGAGGTCGATCAGGCTTTGCGGTTCACTATCAAAGGCATGGCCGCGAATGCCAGCACGCTCATTCCGTAGATTGCTCCTGCCGGAGTTGCAAAACGACGCAGCTGATCGAGAGGCCCGATGCCCCGCAGGCCGATGCCCACGGCGAAATCCGCCAGCTGCTGAAGAAGGAGCGCGCCGACACCCATCGCGACGAGGGAGATGATGTCGCGGGGCAAGTCCAGGCGTCTTGGTACCCATCGCGCCGCCCACACAATGACAATCAGCAGCAACGGCGCTTCGAAGAGGACCGCAAGCGTCTCCCCAAGCGCCGGCTCCAGCTACAAGACACGGACTGGACCCAGGGTGAATCCGGCGCCAAAGACGATACCAAAATACAGTACCGCGGCGGTGATCACATGTGTCATCTGTTGCTCGACGGTTCAGCGCTGCCCGATATGGCGAACTCATAAGTTTGCACACTGCGTGAGCTTTCGTTGAGCAGTGTCCGTGTGCTGAGCCGTTGCTGTGCTGGACTCGATGCGCTGACGATCAGAACAATGGCGCCGTTTCGGATTTGCTCAACCAGCTCTGACCAGTGCAGTGCGGAAATTCGGGCGTGAGTCCTGGCGCCGTCACCGGCGCTTTGTGCGTGCGACAAGGTCTTGAAGAGCGAACCGGAGGTCGCGACGATGGAATGACCATTCTGCCCACCGGGCCACGCCTCGACTTTTTGCGTGAGCGTTGTAAGCAATGAACAATCGGCCTCGGAGATCGGGCTCGCATCAGCCACGCACGCCATCGTCGTGGCGAGAGCAGCCAGGCAAAACTGCTCGACAGGCAAGCCAGCGCCAAGCAGCGTCTGGATCGTGCGCCATAAGCGCTCTGGCTCGTCAAAGACGGCGATGGTGAGCCGACACTGTTCAGCCCCCAGAGCCATATTCGCTTTCCTGTTCAATTCACCAGCAAGCGCCTGTACCAACAACCCATCCAGGGGAGGAGATGCCCGCTCGAGAGCGGTGGGGTCGTGCGCACAGACGCTCACTGGTGACGAGGTGCCCTGTCCGGAGTGGGGGAGGACATGGGCACACCGGCGGAAATCCGACACCTCAATGACACCGTCCTTCCGCCATCTCCGCCAGCGCCTGAGGATCCACGATCGTCACCAGCACGCATTGCGCCAGATCAATCAGACCCTCGACGCGGAACCGGGTGAACGTCCGGCTGACGGTCTCGATGGTGAGGCCGAGGAAATCGGCGATATCATTTCTGGTCATCGGCAGCACGAACTCGAGAGGATCGCCACCGTTGCGCTCATGGCGCCGCGACAGAGCGAGCAGAAATCCCGCGACACGCTCCGTGGCCGTCCGCTGGCTGACGGAGAACAGCATTTCGCGGGCCGCCAGCAGCTCGTGCGACATGGCCTCGTACAATTTCAGGCCGAGCCGTGCATCGTCCCGCATCACCTGATGCAAGACGGCCAGCGGCAGGCAGCGCACGCGTGTTCTTGTCGTCGCTTGAGCGTTCGAGCCATGCTCGCCCATGGCGCCCAGGCCGATCAGATCGCCGGGATAGGCGAAGTCGATGACCTGACGGCGACCGTCGGACATCATCTTGGATATGCAGACATGGCCAACCTCGACCTTGTAGACGTGCGAGACGGCGTCGCCTTCGCGGAAGATATGCTCCTTGGCTTCGAAAGTGCGGATAGGGCCTGCCACCAACCGTTGCGAGAGCAAGTCCATGGTGATCGGCAGGCGCGATGCGTTGCCGGAAGTGGAACGCGCGGTCTGGGCATCGTGGGCGAAGGCGGAGGCGAGCATTGAGTATCCCCATTGGTCTGACTGGACTGCAAAGTCGAATAGGGGGAACTAATAGGGAAGCCGTACCGTCAAGATGGCGTGTCTGTGTCAGATTGTGCGATTATGTAACAGAGCGGGTACGGCACCCGCGAAAGCCACGAGGAAACCTGGAAACGTCATGCCCACTGCGGATTCAGCCGGCCACATCCTCGTCGTCGACGATGAAGAAGCCGTGCGCACGCTGCTGCGCGAGTGCTTCGAGCTTGAGGGCTACCGGGTGTCGGAGGCCAGGGACGGCGGCGAGCTTGCCGCCCGCCTCGCCGAAGGGCCAGCCGATCTCATCACGCTCGATCTCAACCTCGGCGGCGAAAATGGCTTCGATGTCGCGCGACAGGTTCGCGGCTCCCACAACGTGCCGATCATCATGATCACCGGCAAGGGTGATCCGATCGACCGGATCGTCGGGCTGGAGCTCGGCGCCGACGACTACATCACCAAGCCATTCCACGTGCGCGAGGTGCTGGCGCGGGTGCGCGCCGTGCTGCGCCGCTACGAGGCCGGCGGGTCCCAGGCGGCGCCGGCCGCGGCGCCGGGATCGGCGGGTGAGCGGTTCCAATTCGGCGACTGGATACTCGACGTTGGCCGGCGCGAGCTGCGCTCGGTTGCCGGCGAACTGCGTATGCTGACGACCGCGGAATTCAACATGCTGGAGATGTTTCTCAGGCGTCCGAGCCGCGTGCTCTCCCGCGACAACATCATGGATCTGCTGAAGGGCCACGACTGGTCGCCCTTCGACCGCTCGATCGACAGCCTCATCGTTCGATTGCGCAAGAAGATCGAGCCGGAACCCGACACGCCGCGGCTGATCAAGACCGTGCGCGGTGTCGGCTATGTCTTCACCGCCGACGTACGCAAGCCTTGAGTCGACCACAGCCATCCAACGCGTCAGGCAAGGCGCGGGCCAGCTCGCTGAAAGTGGCGATGTGACACGGCTTATTCCAGATCACTTGACGAACCCGACACCGACCGCGGATTTCAGCGCACGATCTGCACCGGAACCGGAGCGTGGGTGAGGACTTTGAGGGCAACGCTGCCGAGCAGCAGGCGCCCGATCGGTCCGCGGCCATGCGAGGCCATCACGATCAGGTCACAGCCCTTGGACTTCGCCGTGCCTACGATCGCCGTATCGGGATCGGCGTCCGTGGCATGGATTGTCGTGCACTTCACTCCCGCCTTGTCCGCTTCTCCTTTGCAAAATGCCAAATCCCTGCTGGCAACCCTTTCGAGCCGGCTCTCATAGTTTTTGATCGGGTGACATGGGGTGATGGCGGCTGGTCGCATCAAGGGCACTCCGTAGTAACTCCAGGGTGCTCACCTGACCGCTCCAGTGATTCGGCCAGGAGGGCACCCCATGAAGCACAAGGCAGGCACCGCAACGCAGAAGACCTA
>CAZCGE010000085.1:0-32962 GCA_964498125.1 uncultured Devosia sp.
TTAGCGCGGCCCATGCATTGGAGATAGAATGCAGACGGATTTTCCGCGCGTAACCCAACACCCCCCGCGCAAGACATGGTGGGTCACGAGCCACGCCGTCCCGGCGCGGTCTCGACCCAACCTACCTGGCCGTGGCCTGAACGGAGCCCCAGCATGACCACCCTCCTGTCCACGCGCCGCGCCGCGATCCCCGTCGCAGTCGGTGGCGTCATGATCGGTGGGGGAAATCCGATCGTCGTGCAGTCGATGACCAACACCGACACGGCCGACATCGACAGCACGGCGCGGCAGGTGGCGGCGCTGGCCAGGGCGGGCTCGGAGCTGGTGCGCATCACGGTCGACCGCGACGAGGCGGCCAAGGCGGTGCCGCATATCGGCGACAAGCTTGCCAAGATGGGCCTCAAGGTGCCAATCGTTGGCGACTTCCACTACAACGGCCACACCCTGCTCGCCGAAAACCCGGCCTGCGCGGAAACCCTCGACAAGTATCGCATCAATCCGGGCAACGTTGGCTTCAAGGCCAAGAAGGACCGGCAGTTCTCGGCGATCATCGATCTGGCGCTGAAATACAGCAAGCCGGTGCGCATCGGCGTCAACTGGGGCTCGCTCGACCAGGAGCTGCTGACCCACTTGATGGACGAGAACGCCAAGTCCTCCCAGCCGAAAGCCGCGCGCGCCATCATGCACGAGGCGATCGTCCAGTCCGGCCTGCTCAGCGCCCAGCGCGCCGAGGAGCTCGGACTCGGCGCCGACCGCATCATCATCTCGGCCAAGGTTTCCGCCGTGCAGGACTTGATCGCGGTGTACACGATGCTGGCGGAGCGCTGCCGCTACGCCTTGCATCTGGGCCTCACCGAGGCCGGCATGGGCTCCAAGGGTATCGTCGCCTCCTCGGCGGCGATGGGCATCGTGCTGCAAGCCGGCATCGGCGACACCATCCGCTTCTCGCTGACGCCCGAGCCCGGCGGCGACCGCACGCTGGAGGTGCGCGCCGCGCAGGAATTGCTGCAGACCATGGGGTTGCGCACATTCATGCCGATCGTGGCGGCCTGCCCCGGCTGCGGACGCACCACCTCGACCGTGTTCCAGGAGCTGGCCCGCGACGTGCAGGAGATGGTGCGCGCGCGCATGCCGGAATGGAAGGCGCGCTATCCCGGCGTCGAGGGCCTCAACCTCGCCGTCATGGGCTGCATCGTCAACGGGCCCGGCGAGAGCAAGCACGCCGACATCGGCATCTCGCTGCCCGGCATCGGCGAGCAGCCGGCCGCCCCCGTGTTCATCGACGGCAAGAAGGCGATGACGCTGCGTGGGCCCAACATCGCCGACGATTTCAAGCAGGTGGTCGAAGCCTATATCGAGAAGCGCTACGGCCTGCAGCGGGTTGCCGAGTAGCGCCTCACCGCCCACCCGCCAGCCGCCACAACGCCGCGGTCGCGACGCCGGCGGCGACGGCGAGCGGCGCGGAGCGGGTCAGCACCATGGCGAGCATGCTGGCGACGATGGCCAGGGAGGCCGCCGGGTCGCCCTTCATCGCGCCACCCAAAACGATGGCGACGAAAACCGAGCTTGCCAGATGGCGCAGCACGCGCTCGACGCGCTTGGTGACACGCACGAGGCTCATCAGCCAATAGCCGCCCGCGCGCGTCAGATAGGTGGCGACGCTCATGCCGGCGATGGCCGCCCAGACCGTCCAGTCATGCGTCATCGGTGATGAGCCCCGTCACGCCACCGGCCAAGGCGCCGGCCAGCACGTACCACCCCGTCGGCAACAGCCACAGACCTGCCAGTGTCCCCAACGCCGCGGCAAGCCAGGGTGCGAGGTCTTCGCGGCCCTGCCAGAGGCCGGCCAGCGTGGCGGCGAAATAGCTGACCATCACCACGTCCAGCGCATAGACCTTGGTGTCGCCCAGCAACGTGCCCAAGGTCGCGCCAGTCCACGTCGAAGCGATCCAGATCAGGTAGACGAACACCGCGGCGCCAAACAGCATGCCGTTTTCATCGCGCCCCCCATCCGGCTTCTCGGCGCCCACCTGCACGGCATAGGCGAAGGCTGAGTCGGTCATCATGCCGAGCAGCGAATAGCGCGCCGGCCGTCCCATGCCCGCCAGGCGCGGGTAGAGCACCGCGCCATAGAGCAAGTGGCGGGAGTTGACCACGAACACGGTGAGCGTGATCAGCGCCACCGGCAGCGGATGCGTCCACAGATCGAGTGCCGCGAACTGCGAGGCCCCGCCGAACACCAGCGCGCTCATCAGCGTGGCGCTGAGCGGATCCATGCCGCGCTCGATGGCCGCCACGCCGAACGCCAGACCGAACGGGATGAAGGAGATCGACAGCGGCGCGATGGCAAGCGCGCCGGCCATGCAGCCCTGCCGCGTGATCGCAGACGGCCCTGTCGCGGGCGTGGGAAGCCGGTCGTCGTCGGTCATTGCAGGTCCATCCGCGAATTCGAGGTGGGCGCAACTGTGCCCGGCGGGAGGGCCAGCGGCAAGCCAGCGATGGCGGCGCCCGCGCTGGATGCACGTGAAGCGGCGCCCAATCCGCTGCAACAGGCTCACACCGGAACGCCGGACCGCGCCTGCTTTGCCACACGGTAATAGGACCATAGCAGGCGCGCCGCCACGCCACGCCACGGCCGCCAGCGCAGGCCAATCGCGCCGAACTCCTCCGTCTTCGGGCGCGCCTCCAGGCCCATGGCCATCTGCGCGGCGACCTGCAGGGCGAGATCGCCGGGCGCAAAGGCATCGCGGCGGCCAACACAGAACAGGTCGAAAATATCCGCCGTCCACGGGCCGATGCCGCTGACCGACACGAGGGCCTCGCGCATCTCGCCCGCCGGCGCCACCGCCAGCCTAGCAAAGTCGAGACGGCCCGCCGCCACCGCCTCGGCGGCCGCCCGCAGCGTGCGGATCTTAGGGCGCGACAGTCCGGCGGCACGTAAGGCGTCGTCGTCGAGCGCCAGCAGCGCCTCGGACCGGAACGGTTGGGCGAGGGCAAAAGTCCGCCCCCAGATCGCGTCGGCGCTGGCCACCGACAGCTGCTGGCCGACGATGATCCGCGCCAGCCCTTCGAAGCCGGCGGTGCGGCGGCGCAACGGCGGATCACCCGCCAGATCGTGCGCCAGTCGCATGGCCGGACATTTGCGCCGCAGGGCTATGATCCCGGCGCGGATGTCCGCCTCGGTCTCGATCAACCCGGAATGCTGCGCTGCCCGTCTCTCGGCCATGGCCACCCACCTGCCTGCTTCCATCGGAACCGATGTGCCCATACTGTTGCCGCCATAATGACCCGTTCCGGCAACGCCCGTCCAGAGACCCGCTCCATGCGCCCCGTCTTCCGCTTTGCCCCGAGCCCCAATGGCGCGCTGCATTTGGGCCATGCGCTGTCGGCCCTCACTGGCTGCGAGATGGCACGGCGGGCTGCCGGCCGTTTCCTGCTGCGCATTGAAGACATTGATGTCGCCCGCAGCCGGCAGGACTTTGTCCGCGGCATATTCGAGGATCTGGCCTGGCTTGGCCTCGACTGGGAGGAGCCGGTGCTGCGCCAATCGGAGCATTTCGACGTCTATGGACAAGCCGCGCGCCAACTCGATGCCCTGGGGCTACTCTACCCCTGTTTTGCCACCCGCGCCGAAATTGAAACAGCCGCCATTCCGGGGGCACTCGATCCGGACGGCGCGCCACTCTATCCGGGATTGCATGAACATCTGTCTGCGGACGTGATTGCCGCCCGCAAGGCGCGCGGTGAGCCCTTCGCGCTGCGCATCGCCATGGCGCGCGCCTTGGTATTGGCCAGCCGCAAGCTCGATGGCGCACCCGTGACGTTCACCGCGCTCGATGCAAGCGGCGAGACAACCATCCTCGCCGCGCGCCCCGAGCGCTGGGGCGATGCCGTCATCGTGCGTAAGGACACTCCGGCCAGCTATCATCTGGCAGTGGTGGTCGATGACGCGCGCCAGGGCGTGACCCATGTCACCCGCGGCATGGACCTGCTGGCGGCGACCGACCTGCACCGACTGTTGCAGATACTGCTGGATCTGCCCCAGCCGCTGTATCACCACCACTATTTGATCGAGGACCCGACCGGGCGCAAGTTATCGAAAAGCGCCCGCGATACGTCGCTGGCGAGCCTGCGTTCAGCCGGGGTCTCGGTCGCGGAAATCCGCCGTCTGATCGGCGTGTAGTCCGTTTGCGCCGGACGCATAAATTGTTTCGTCACCAAATTGGTATTTCCTTGCGGGCATAGATATTTGCGGAATAGATTTCCGTTAACGTCTGATCAATTATTGCCGTCGAGCGGGGACTGGGGTGAAAAAGCCCAAAAAACCGAAGGTCAACCGGCAGCGGTCGGATGTCTACCGCGCCGCCAAGCCCGAGCTTGGCGCGGCCGCGCTGACTTTCCTGGCACGTCGACCAAGCACCAAGGCGCACAAGACCACGGCTCGGCGCTGGCTGGGTCGTGGAGTGCACACGCGCGGCTTGGACGCGCTGGGGCCCGCCGCCCGCGCCTTCGTTCACCGGGCTCGCGCCGGCCGCATCGCTTCTCCCTCCACCGGCTCTCTCGGTGGCCTCTCCGATCAGCGCGAGACCCTGGCGCTGCTGCTGATGCCGGCGCTCATGCTGGCGTTCGCTCTCGCCATGGGCCACACCTGGACCCATCCCACGCGACTGGCAAAGCCGGAACTCGCACGCACGCAGATGGTCGACTTGGCACCATGGCCGGCCGCTGAGACCACGCTGCCGCTTGCCCCGGAGCTGCTGCATCGCCCGGCCGCCGTTGCAGCGGCAATCGACGACATCCCTCTGCTGCCTGCTGATCCACCAGTAGCGCAGGCCTTGGAACTCCCAGAAACACGCCTGTTGCAGCCGTCCCAGACGTTGCCAGCCGAGCCGCCGGCGACTGCTGCGCCGGGAATGCTGCCCGACGCCGCGACCCAGCCTGAGGAGACCCTGTTATCGCCCCAGGCGCTCCTGCCCCAGGCGCCCCCGCACCTGTCCTTGCCCGCCAACATTGGCGTGACCCGCGCTTGCCAAGCCAAGCCCGGCTTTGGGTTGCATAGCTACAGCGCCCATACGCCGCAGCCGGGCGAGACCGTGGGCGACAGGCTCGCCGCCGCCGCACGTGCGCAGACCGATGAATTCGTCATCTACAACGGCCGGTACCGCGCCATTGCCTATCCCATGGGCGATGTGCCGCCGCTGTTCGGGGTGTGTACGGATGTCATCGTCCGGGCGTATCGCGCCATCGGCATCGATCTGCAGGAACTCGTCCGCCGCGCTGGCATCGGCTCTGGCGACACCAACATCGATCATCGCCGCACCGAGACGCTGCGCCGGTTCTTCGCCAGACGTGGCGAGACACTGCCCATCACATCGTTTCCGGAGGATTACCAACCCGGCGACATCGTCACCTATCATCGACCGCAGAACCGGCGCACGCAGTCGCACATCGCCATCGTCAGTGATGTACTGGCGCCATCCGGCCGGCCGATGATCGTGCATAACCGCGGCTGGGGTCCACAGCTCGAGGACGCGCTGTTCGTCGATCGCATCACGGGTCACTACCGGTTCCAGCCGGCGCCCGCCATCGGTGAAATCGCGGCAGCCGCGCGCAACCCGGCGACCAAATCCATGTCCATGCCGCCACGGCCGTCACGGCCCGCGACGACGGCCAGCATCGATAAAACCGCGTTGCTCGAGCCAGAGGCGGACGTCGCCGTCGAGGCTACGCCGCGGTAAGACCGCAACAAGGGGGCAGTCCGTCGGATCTGCCCCCGCATCGCCAACAGCTTGATCAGAAACCGTACACCGCGCCCGCCGTGCCGGTGGCGATGGCGCGGGTGGCGCGCAGCAGGCAGAGCTGGTTGGTGCCGTCCGAGTGCATGAAGCTCGCCGCGTCGCGCAGATATTTCTCGACCGGGTGCTCGTACATGATCGAGGCGCCGCCGAGAATTTCGCCGGCGAGCTTGCAGGCCTCGAATGCCACCTCGGACGCATTGACCTTGGCGAACAGGCCGGCGACGCGCGCCTCCGGGTCCTTGCGGTCGGCGAGCCACGCCGCCCGCCAGATCTGCTGGCGCGAGGCGTCGAGCTTCATCGCCATCTGCCCGAGCATCAGGGCGACGGCCTGGTGCTCGACGATCGGCTTGCCGCCCTGGATGCGGCTCTTGGCGTAGCCCAGCGCGTACTCATAGGCGGCACGCCCAACGCCAAGTACGGTGGCCGACGCCTCGGCCTTGCTGCCCGGCATGTATTTGGAGCGCAGATCCGCCAGCATGCCCTCGCCGACCAGCAGGTTGGCGACAGGCACGCGGCAGTTCTCGAAGTGGAACGTGCCGTTGGTGGCCAGCCGCTGACTGCTCTTCTCGTGGAAGAAACCGGTCTTGAACCCAGGCATATCGGGCGTCACCACAAACAGTGCACCGGTCTCCGACAGCTTCTTCTTGGGATCGAGGCGGGCTGCGACGAAATAAATTTTCGCCATGCAGCCGTTGGAGACGTAGCGCTTGGTGCCGTTCAGGATGTAGGCGTCGCCGTCCTTGACCGCCGTGGTGCGAAAATCGATCTCGGGCACGTCGTAGTAGCCCTGGTGATCGGAGCCGACGCCGGGCTCGGTGAAGCCGAGCGCGGTGACGCAGGTCGCATCGTCCATGAACATCGGGATGAAGCGCTGGCGCTGCGCTTCATTCATCGCCTCGCTGAATATGTGATTGAACTTCCAGCACTGGTCCATGATCACGGCGAAACCCAGATCGCCGACGCCGAGTTCCTCGCCGACGATCGCCAGCGTCAGAATATCGGCGCCGCCGCCGCCGATAGCCTTCGGCATGGCCAGCGTCCTGAGGCCCAGCGCGTCGGCCTGCTTGATCCAATCCCACGGAATGCGCTCGGCCGCGGTCGGCAGCCGATCGCGCCGCAGCACGTCGGGCTTGATGACATCATTGACGAATTTGCGGGCGATGTCGCGCCAATGGATTTGATCCTTCGACAGCGTGAAATCCATGGGGTTCCTCCTTTGGGTTGGGGTCATTGGGTTGGGGTCAGACCCTTGGGTCTGACCCCTGGTGGAGACTCGCCGTCTCCTCCGGCATTTTCTTGGTCGCGCGAATCGGTGACGGTGCAGTCGACGGATGTCGTGCCTCATATGGGGTCAGACCCTTGGGTCTGACCCCACCCGGTAAGGGTCTGACCCTGTTCGGCTCATTTCTCGAAGCCTGCATTCCAGCATCGCTCGCGCGTGCTGTCATCAATTCCGGCGGTGAGGAACGCGCGATATGTAGATACGGTCTGACTTTGCCCGAACAACTCGAGCAAGGTCGCGGTCTTTAGCCAGGGCGCCCCAGCAATTGCCGAGACGTAACACGATGCGCTCGACCACGGCCAGGCTTCGGGGTTTGGAGCCAGCTTCGCCTCGACTGGGTTCAGGTGAATATAGCGAAGCGTCTGCACCAAGTAGGCGTCGCTCGAAATCGCGATCGAGCGATAGCGCCCTCGAAAGATGGCGCCGTCGAGGCCATAGCGCGTGTTGATTTCGAACGTGAAGCGGCTTGATAGTATGCGCATCGCTTCGGATAGCCGACCCTCCATGCTGCGCACAAGCAGATGGTAGTGATTGGTCATCAGACAGTAGGCATGGGCCTCGACTTGAAAAGCCGGAAGCGCCTCCGCCAGCCATCGCAGGAATATTCGCCGGTCATCGTCCCCACGGAAAAGAGTGGCACGCGCCGCCGCCCGGTTCATCACATGATGCCATGCGCCAGGAAAATCTACGCGATGGAGGCGTGGCATTGTCTGTAGCCGATGCATTGGTCGGAGTCAGACCCTTGTGACCCCTCGGATATGACGCTCCCTACATTTTCTGACGGCGGTAAGCAAGTAGGGGCAATTGGATAGGCCGCGTTTCGACAAGGGGTCAGACCCAAGGGTCTGACCCCATCCCGAGGGTCTGACCCCGCCCGCCCCGCCCGCTCACCCCTTCCTGATCCACACATGATTGTCGTGATAGGCCGTGCCGCCGAACGGCGCGGACTGATGCGCGCTGGTCAAAGTATTGATGCCTTCGCCGCCTTCGAAGGCGTCGTTGGGCGGGATGCTCTCGACGATGACGACGCCGCGCAGAACGCCCGCGAAGGCCTCCGCCAGCAGCACGATTTCGCCGCGCTCGTTGCCCATGCGGATGCGCTCGCCGTTGGCAAGGCCGAGCCCGCCCATGTCGTCGGGATGGATCTTGGCCCTCGGCGCGCCTTCCCGCTTCAGGCTCGACGGCAGCTCGTTGAACGTCGAGTTGAGGTAGCCGCGCGAGGGTGAGGTGGCGAGCTTGAAGGGATGCTTGTCATCCGCCTTCTCGTTGACGTCCCAGTGGTCGGGCAGGCTCGGCGGCAGGTGCGAGGCGCCGAAATCGTGCTTGCGCGGCGCCGGCACGTTCGGCCAGTCGACCTTGAAGTGGAACTTGCCATCCGTGTGGGCAAAACCGTCGAGGTAGTGCGCCGTGCGGAACTCAGGCTGGCAATCGAGCCACTTCGCCGCCTCCAACTCGTCGAGGTTGCCCCAGCCGGAGGACTTTAGAGTCGCGTCGATGATCTCGCGCGCGGTCATGTCGAAGCCGCGATGCTCAGCGCCAACGCGCTTGGCCAGCGCTGAGATCAGATCGTGGTTGGAGCGGCACTCGCCTGGCGCTGGAATCAAACTGGGCCCGAGCAGGATGTGCTGGTGGCCGCCGCCCTGGTAGATGTCGTCGTGCTCGACGAACTGGGTGGCCGGCAGCACGATGTCGGCCATGCGCGCGGTCGCCGTCATGAAGTGCTCGTGCACGCAGGTGAACAGATCCTCGCGCGCGAAGCCGGCCTTGACCTTGCGCTGCTCGGGCGCGACCTGCACCGGATTGGTCGACTGCACCAGCAGCGCGGTCACCGGCGGCCCCTTGCCGAGATCATGGCGATTGCCGGTCAGAACGTCGCCAATGCGCGATTGATCCAGCACGCGCACGCTCTCATCGCGCACATCGAGCCCCTCGATCAACGTCTTGTCCCAATGAAAAATGGCGCCGTTGGTGTGGATCGCGCCGCCGCCTTCGTTGAGCCAGGCACCCGTCACCGCCGGAATGCACAGCGCCGCATGCATGTTCACCGCGCCATTGCGCTGGCGCGAGAAGCCGTAGCCGAGGCGGAAGAAGGTGCGCGGCGTGGTGCCGACCAACTTGGCGAAGTCCTCTATCTCGGCGACCGTCAGCCCGGTGATGGCGCTGGCCCATTCTGGCGTCTTGTCGCTGAGATGCGCCTCGAACGCGCGCGGGCAATCGGTATAGCGCTCGAGGTACGGCCAATTGGCATGGCCGTCGCGGAACAGGATGTGCATCACCGCGCAGGCCAGCGCGCCATCGCTGCCCGGCCGCAGGCACAGCGCCACGTCGGCCTGCTGCATGGTGCCGTTCTGGTAGATGTCGATGGCGACGATCTTCGCCCCGCGCTCCTTGCGGGCGCGGATGGCGTGCGTCATGACGTTGACCTGGGTGTTGACCGGGTTGGTGCCCCAGATCACCACCAGGTCCGACTTCGCCATCTCGCGCGGATCGGCGCCGGCGAGCTTGCCGGTGCCGGCAATGAAGCCCGTCCACGACAGCGTCGTGCAGAACGTTGCATACATGTCGGAATACCGCTTGGCATGGCGCAAGCGATTGATGCCGTCGCGCTGCAACAGGCCCATGGTGCCGGCATAGAAGTACGGCCACACGGCCTCCGGACCATAACGACGTTCCGCCTCCAGGAACTTCTCCGCCGTGAGATCGAGCGCGTCATCCCAGGAGATGCGCTCGAACTGGCCGGAACCCTTGGGGCCCTTGCGGCGCAGAGGATGCAGCAGCCGGTCCTTGTGGTGCACGCGCTCGGCGTAGCTGGCGACCTTGGCGCAGATGACGCCGGCGGTATAGCTGTTGGCCTTGGCGCCGTGCACGCGGCCGATGCGACCACCGTCCAGCAACTCGACTTCGAGCGCACAGGTCGACGGGCAGTCGTGCGGGCAGACCGAATATCCGACAGGCAGGTGGGCGTTCATTCCATCCTCCAGTCGCCACTGACACGGCGAACGGTAGCCCAGTTCCAGGCGACGATAAAGCCGCGCTCTGGGGGCCCAGTATTAACCAAGCCGGCACATGGGCACACGCCCATAACGTGGAATACACCGCGATGTCACGCGCGGAACAGCGTTGCCGGTGCAGGTCTCATAATGTGGGCTGACACTCAACGCCAACACGCCCCCGGAGACCCGCCATGAAGTCGCTCCTGCTCATCACCGCCGCCATCGCCACTGTCACAGCCGCCGCCGCCGCCTCCGCCGAGGAGGTACGGCTCAAACTGCCGGGATCGGGCCTGCAAGAGGGCTACTACATGGTCTATATCCCCGCCCCAAGTGGCCGTACCTCGCAGCGTCAGGTTGAATCCCACGACGCCGTCCGCGCCCACGCCGCCGACCCGACACACCAGTACGACCTGCCGGACTGGGCCCGCGCCGCCTTCAGCCGCCGCCGCTGACCTCTCCCCCCTGTCGAACTCTATCCGCGCCGGACCCCTGGAGGAGGTTCGGCGCGCTTACTTTTTGGCTATGCCCGATCCTTCACGAAGTCGTGCGCGCCAGGGTGCGCGGCAGGTCTTCGCTTTGTCCAGGGAAATGACCATATTGGCTGCCAGTTGGAACAACGAGGCAGGAGTGGACCCATGCAGTGGCGAACCGGGCCCTTGAGCGTGCTGGTCATGCTGGCACTGGCGACGGCGCTGCCGGCGGAAGCGCGGGAGACCGCAGGATCGAAGAAGGCGCCAAAGGCCAAGATGGCGACCACGCACGTCGCCTCGCGGCAGATCGAATCCCACGACTGCGTCCGCGCCAACGGTGTCGATCCGGCCGGCAACTACAAGGGCTTTCCGTGCTGGGCGCGGGCCGCGTTCGGGCCTGAAAGCGGCCAAGGCCGCCGCTGAGGTGGCCCTGGGGTCGTGGCGCCTTGGTGTCTGACTTGATGCCGGACACCACTGCGTACCCCCTGGCCGCACCGCGTTCGAGATGTCCGACGGGAGGGCAGGCACCGCGCGCCGCTTCGGATCCGGGTCGTCATGCGCGTACCGCGGAGGAATGCCATGCAGCGATTATTGGTGGGTGTCATCGGCGCGCTGACCGTGATGGGCGTGATCGCTGCATCGGCCGAGCCCATCGGCGTCAAAAGCAAGGCGCGTGCCAAGGCGGCGCCGCCAGCACAGTCGAAAGTCGAGAAACAGCAGGTCCGCGCGATCGAGACCTACGACGACATCCGCGCCAACAGCCAGGACCCAGCCGGCAACTACAAGGGCTTCCCGAGCTGGGCGCGCGCCGCGTTCACGAACCCCAACGAGCCGTGAGCGGCACTCCCCGGCGCCTATTCTGCCGGTAACCACGGAATGTCGGTATCGCCGGGCGTGGCGCCGAAGCCGGTGAGCAGGCTGTGCACCTGGCCGCGGTGGTGGGTCTGGTGATTGAACATGTGTGTGACCAGAACCCAATAGGCATGCCGCAATTCGCGGCCCGATGAATGCTTCCAGATGAACTCCTGCCCGAGCCAGGCGGGATCGACGCTTGCCGCCCAACCGATGATGGTCTCGTCGAACGCCACGCGCTGGCGCTTCAGCTCGTCCCAGCCGATCTCGAGATTGACCGACTCGCGCGGGATCTTCGGCCAGGGCTGAGCGCCATAATCAAACCACGGCGGCGCCTTGCCGGCGAAGCGCCCCATCCACTGCTGATCAGCCCACAGCAGATGCGTCAGCGTCTTGTGGATCGAGCCGAAGTGGGCGCCGCGGTTTTCGCGCCGCTGCGCCTCGGAAAGGGTGTCGGCGGTCGTATACAGATTATTGTTCTGCCAGCGATTGTAGCGCGCCATCATCTGCACATGGGCGGGGGCGATCATTGTGGTCTCCGTGCTCCCAAGGGGCTGACCCCATCCGCTCCGACCGCTACCCGACGATCTCGTCGCGTCCGAAGTTGAGGGCGATCTCGCGTTCGGCGGCGGCCGGACTATCGGAGCCGTGCGTCGAGTTCTCACCCATGGACCGGGCAAACATCTTGCGGATGGTGCCTTCGGCCGCCTTGGCCGGATCGGTGGCGCCCATCACGTCGCGATACTTGGCAATGGCGTTTTCGCCCTCCAGCACCTGCACGACGATCGGACCGGAGGTCATGAACGCCGTCAGCTCGCCGTAGAACGGGCGCGCCTTGTGCTCCTCGTAGAATTTCCGCGCCTCAGCCAACGTCCAGCGCACGCGCTTTTGGGCGACAATGCGAAGTCCCGCCTTCTCGATGACGGCGTTGATGGCGCCGGTCAGATTGCGTTGCGTGGCGTCCGGCTTGATGATCGAAAACGTGCGCTCAATGGCCATCGGGTGTCTCGCGGTCAAGGTTCAAGTTGGGTTATTGTGCGCTGCGTTATAGCGGCAGCGGCGGGTGGGCGGCAACCGATCTCATGCGACTGCCCGGCCATCGGGGTCTGACCCGTCCCGCCGGAGGCGGGCAAGTCAACGAGTGTCTGACCCCGATCAGCCTACAGCCCGGCGCAATTGCAGCATGCGATAAAGCCAATAGGCGCCCAGCGCGGCCGAGACATGCTTCAGGGAATGACCGCTGAGGACGTTGCCCAGCGCGAAGATCACGCCGTCGCATTCCTCGAGCACCTTGGCGCCAAGGTAGAACGCCAGCGCGATCAGCCAGTCGCCACCGCGCGTGTAGGCCGCCGGGGTCAGCCATAAAATGAATGGGATGACCAGCAGCGGGTAGAATTGCGCCACCGCGTAGAAGCGTAAATCGTCGACCAAGCCCCAGTAGACGACGCTGCCAGCGCCAAATACCAGGAAAACGACCAGCAGCGTCAGGCAGGTCGCGGGCGCCAGCGGCAGGCGCTCGCCCAGCATGCCGGCGAACAGGCCCATGAACCCGATGGCCATGGGCAGGCGGTCCCAGACCAGCGACGCGTTGTCCGGCGCCCAATGGTAGAATGACGATCCGAACCCGGTCAGGAATACGCCCAGGAACAGCGCCTGGTAACAGCGCCGCAGATGCGGCGGCAGGCTCGCTGTGTCGCCGCCCAGCCAAACCAGGGCCAAGGCGCCGACAACGGCGAAGGGCAGGTTTGAAACGACATTCCAGAAATTCGGTATGCCCAGCAGCGCACGGGTATCGTGAAACCCATGATAGGCCAGAGGCTGGCGCAAGGGCTGGAACAGCAGCGCGACCAGGATGATGAGTACGGCCGGCGCCAGCACCACGGCCAGCCGCACCCTGTTCGCCCGCATATTTGCATCAGTGCTCGTCATCTGCCGTGTCACTCCCCTAATCAGACTTTCGTTGGAAGACCAACGAATCGTCTGCTTAGGACTTTGCTTTAGCAGAGTTTTATCGCAAGACCGCGAGGTACACTTTTGCGAACTCTGCTTAGGACGTCGAACGAAACCAGCCTCAAAAATCCAGATCCGTGTAGTGCGGTGGCGGCGGCAGGCCGGGGACACGGTCGGCCAGCAGGCCGCGAAACGACGGCCGCGATTTGACGCGAGCATACCAGGCCTTGACCTTGGGATGCTCCTCCCAGGCCACTTCCCCGAGATAGTCGAGCACGGACAGGTGGGCCGCCGCGACCATATCGGCGAACGACATGTCGTCGCCGGCAAGCCAGCGCCGGTGATCGGCGAGATAGGCGATGTAACCCAAGTGATAGCGCAGGTTGGCTTGAATGGCGCGCAACGTCGCCCCCTCCGGCGCGTGATCCGGCGCCTGCTGGCGCGCGTAAACCTTCTCGTACAGCACCTCGCGCGTCACCTCGCGATCGAGCTTGTGCCCGAACCAGTCGACGAGGCGGCGCACCTCGGCGCGGCCTTCGCCGTCACCGGGAAACAGGGCAACACGCGGCGCGCCGTCGGGATCGGGCAACAGCGTCTCGGCCAGGTATTCGGAGATGGCATAAGCACCGCACAGAATGGGACCACCCTGGATGGCGAGCACCGGCAGTTCGCCCGCCGGGTTGAGGGCCAAGAATGCCGGCCGCCACTCCCACGGCTGCTCCTCGCTCATCGTCACCTCGAGTCCGAACTCAGCCAGCACCAACCGCACGCCGCGCGAATGCGGGCACAGCCGATACTGCGTCAGCGTGCGATTGATCGGCGGCCTTTGTGCGGTCACGGTCGGGGCATCTTCCAGGTCATGCATCGAGACGACGTACTACAACGCAATGAAGGACCGATTCGAGGCGCGCGGCGCAAGGTATTCGGCTCCTGTGGCCGCGTTGCCATGGCCGACGGCGGCAATGTTGCTACAAAGCCAGCCTCGCTTGTCTGATGTGTCCGCATGGAGCCTATTGCGATGTCCAATTGGCAAGTCGTCCTGCTCGGCCTGATCGAGGGGCTGACCGAGTTCATTCCCGTCTCCTCCACCGGTCACTTGCTGCTGGCCGGTAATTTCCTCGGGTTCTGTTCGCCCGGCAAGGCCTTCGAGATCCTGATCCAGCTCGGCGCCATCCTGGCAATCCTCAGCGTTTACTTCGGCCGCCTGTGGCGCATTGCGCTGGCGTTGCCGAGTGACGCGGGCACGCGCCGGTTCGTGCTCGGCGTGCTGCTCGCCTTCCTGCCGGCGGCCGTGATCGGAGCCGGTCTCAACTCAGTCATCGACCGGCTGCTGCAGGCCCCGGTGATCGTTTGCCTGTCGCTGATCATCGGTGGCGTCATTCTGCTCTATGTCGATCGCATGCAACTGCAGCCACGCTACAGCGACGTGACGGAGATCCCGCCGCTGCTGGCGCTCAAGATCGGATTGTGCCAGTGCCTGGCCATGATCCCGGGCGTGTCGCGATCAGGCGCCACCATCGTCGGCGCCATGCTGATGGGCACCGACAAGCGAACCGCAGCCGAATTCTCTTTCTTTCTGGCCATGCCGACGATGGCGGGCGCCTTCGTCTACAAGCTCGCCAAGACCTATTCGGCGCTGTCCGCGAGCGACCTGGCGAGCATTGCGCTGGGCTTTGTCGTCGCCTTCGCGGCTGGCGTCGTGGTGGTGCGCGTGCTGCTCGACTACGTCAGCCGGCATGGCTTTGCGCTGTTCGCCTGGTGGCGCATCATCGTCGGCGGCACGGCGCTCGGCGCCCTGCTCGTGCTTGGGCCGACGCATTGCCCCGCGGTTTGACGCCATCATGCGGCGTGGATGGCCGTATCGGCGGTGAGAACGGCATGAATGGCGCCGGCATCGCGCGCGCTGCGCAGGCGCTCGATGATCGCCGGCTCGCGCACGAGACGGGAGATGCGGGCCAGAGTCTTCAGATGATCGCCGCTGGCGTGCTCGGGCGACAACAACAGGAAGATCAGGTCGACAGGCTCGCCGTCCAGCGCGTCGAAGTCGATGGGGGTCTGCAGCCTTGCAAACAGACAGACCGTGCGTTCGAGGCTGCGCAGTTTGACATGCGGAATCGCCGCGCCGCTGCCAAAGCCTGTCGAGCCCAGACGCTCGCGCTGCTGCATGGCATCATAGATCTCGCGCGGGTCCAGGCCCGTGAGCAACCCGGCCTTGCCTGCCAGATCCTGCAGAACCTGCTTCTTGTTGCTGGCTTGCAGCGAAGCCACGACGGCCTTGCGCGCCACGAGATCACCAAGTTGCATGGTGGCCTTGTCCCATTGCAGCCTCGACTGCGGCCTCGACGCCTTGCACCCGCCGACCGAACGCTCGTGCCGGCGGGCTGGCGCGTGTCACCGCCGAACTCACGAACTAAGTCCTGCTCGTCTCCCGGCCGCGATCCACGCCGGCCCCGTTCGATCCAGGATCAATCCAACCAATATTGCCATCCTCGCGCCGATAGACGATGTTTGTGGTGCCGGATGCCGCATTGCGAAAAACCAGAAACTTACCATCGGTCAAGTCGAGTTGCATGACAGCCTCGCTGACGGAAAATTCAGCTAATCTGAACTCAGTCTCCGCCACCACGACAGGATGATCGGTGCCTGGCGCCGGCTCACCCGCTTCGTCGTCCAACTCGACGATATAATCACGCCCCACCGATTCGAACACCACCTGCCGCATTTTCCCGCCATGGTGGTGCGATTTCAACCGCCGCTTGTGGCGACGAACGCGCTTTTCCAACTTCTCCACGGCAGAGTCGGCGCTGGAGTAGGCGTCGGCCCCCCCACCTTGCGCCTCCAGCATCAATCCTGATTTGAGCTGGATCGAGCAGCTGGTGCGAAAGCGACCGCGCTCCTTCTCCAGCCGCACATGGCCGTTGAAGTCGGACCCCACGTATTTATCCAGGGCATCTGTGACGCGCTCGGCGACAAATGTCGAATACGCTTCGCCGACGTCCACGTTCTTGCCAGTCACTTTGATGGTCATTGTATTACCGGGAGTTGAGCGAGGTCCTCGTCTTCATAGTGCATTATCGCTCCAGTCCATCCCTGGAGGCACGCATCCATCTTGGCACGTTGCAGCAACCAAAGCCCACCCGTCAACGAACAAACCTCGGATAGGCAAACTTCGAGCCGAAACATTAAGCCGTTCCTGCAGTATACCGCCTGACGAGGGGCCAAAACCAGACCTCCCTTGCTCAGGCGCTGTTGACCCTGGCGTCGAGTCTCTTCTCGCGGCGGCGCTGCACTGACGAGGGGATGCGCATGGCCTCGCGATACTTGGCCACCGTCCGCCGCGCAATGTCGATGCCCTCGCCCTTCAGCAGGTCGACGAGCTTGTCGTCCGACAGCACGCTGCGTTCCGTCTCCGCATCGATCAGCAGCTTTATACGGTGGCGCACGGCCTCGGAAGAATATGTTTCTCCGTCGACCGCCGAAGCAATCGCCGACGTGAAGAAATACTTGAGTTCGAAGATGCCGCGCGGGGTCGCCATATATTTGTTCGACGTGACGCGGCTGACCGTGGATTCATGCATGGAAATGGCGTCGGCCACGGTCTTGAGATTCAGCGGCCTGAGATGCTGGACGCCATGCGTGAAGAACGCATCCTGCTGGCGCACGATCTCCTCGGCGACCCTGAGAATCGTGCGCGCACGCTGGTCCAGGCTCTTCACCAGCCAATTGGCGGTCTGCAGACATTCCATCAGGTAGTTGCGATCCTTGCCTGCATCGGTGGCCTTCGTCGATACCATGGCGAAATAGCTGCGATTGACCAGAACGCGCGGCAATGTGTCGGCGTTGAGCTCGAGCCGCCAGCCGCCGTCGGCGGCCGAGCGCACCAGCACGTCGGGGACCACGGCCTGCAGCTGCACGGAACCAAATTTCAAGCCGGGCTTGGGGTTCAGCCGCTTGATCTCCGAAATCATGTCGGCGAGGTCGTTCATGTCGACCCCGACCGCGCGCCGCAACTCGGGCAATTTGTGCTGCGCCAGCAGGTCGAGATTGGCAAGCAGCGCGGCAATCACCGGATCGTACCGGTTCTGGTCCTTGAGTTGCAGCGCCAGGCATTCGCCCAGCGACCGCGCCATGATCCCCGGCGGTTCAAAGGTTTGCAGTCGGGCCAGCACGCGCTGCAAGAGGGAGGGGGCGGCGCCGAGCTTTTCCGCGACCTGGTCCAGGTCGGCATGCAGATAACCGGCCTCGTCGACGAGATCGATCAAATACTGGCCGATCAACCTCTCGATGGGGTCCTCGATCGAAAGTTGCAGCTGCTCCGCAAGGTGGTCCCGCAGCGAACGCTCGCTGGTGGCAAAGTCCTCGATGTCGGCGATCTCACCGTCGAAGGAACCCGATCGGATCGGCGTCGACGCCCAACTCGATTGACCGCCCGGGTCCGACACATGTCCGGAGGCGGCGGCGTCTGGAAAAACATTGTCATAGTCGGCATCCGCCGCGGATTCGGCGGTACCCTGCTCACGCGAGAAGTCGAGCGCCGCATCGCCGCTGCCGTCGTTGGCGCCGGGAGTCGACTGGTCGGCAACGCTGTCGATCGTGCGGCCCGGCTCTAGGCCTTCCGTCTCATCCCGCTCCAAAAGGGGGTTGCGCTCCAGCTCAGCGTCGACAAATGAGCTGAGCTCCATGTTGGAGAGCTGCAATAACCGGATGGCCTGCTGCAACTGGGGCGTCATCGCCAGTTGCTGGCCTTGCCGAAGCTCGAGCTTGTGCGAAAGTGCCATATTCAACGCAGCCTTGGCGTCACCTGCTGTTTGCCGCTCAGCATATATAATCAACGCCGATTAACGAACATGTCGCCCAAATAGACCCGACGTACGTCATCGTTGTCTATGATTTCCTGAGGCTTACCTTGTGTCAGGACTTGACCCTCATAAATCACATATGCCCGCTCGACCAGGCTCAACGTCTCGCGCACGTTGTGGTCGGTGATCAGCACACCAATGCCCCGCTCGGTCAGGTGGCGCACCAGCTCCTGGATATCGCCAACGGCCAGGGGATCGACGCCCGCAAAAGGTTCGTCCAGCAACATGAACGAGGGTCGGGAGGCCAGCGCACGGGCTATTTCGCACCGCCGGCGCTCGCCGCCCGATAGCGCCATGGATGGCAGCTTGCGCCGGTCGGCGATGCGGAACTCCTCCAGCAGGCTGTCGAGCTGCTCACGCCGCCGCCGCCGGTTGGGCTCCACCAGCTCCAGCACCGCCATGATGTTCTGCTCGACGGTCAGGCCGCGAAAGATCGAGGCCTCCTGCGGCAGATAGCCAATGCCCAGCCGCGCCCGTCGATACATGGGCAGCCGCGTCACGTCGCGGCCGTCGATGGTGATGCGTCCCTTGTCCGCGGGCACGAGCCCGGTGATCATGTAGAAGACGGTGGTTTTGCCGGCGCCGTTAGGACCGAGCAGCCCAACTGATTCCCCGCGCCCAACAGCGAGGCTCACGCCTTTGACCACCATGCGCTTCTTGTAGGTCTTCTGCACATTGTGGGCGGTCAGCCAGCCCTCGCCCGCCATCGGCTCGTCGACGTCGTCGGCCATGGGCGATGTCCCGTGCGCGACAGCACGGCCACGTTCGCGCTCTTTCCCATTGGGCTTTGCGGTGAGCTTCGACCAAATGGGTAAGATTCTAACCAAGCGCGTTTACCTCGGTGCGAAGCGCCGCACGAACGTCAGGCACACACCAACCCGCCCGGCACGCGACTGTCAATTGCCACCCGTCGTGCCGAAAAAATTGACGCCATCACCCTGACCTGCATCGGGCGGCCGTCGCTTGCGCGGGGCGGCATCGGCAGGTTGAGGTTCGGGGGCGACGGCGGACGCCGCCTCCTTGTTTTTTTGCCCAATACCCTTGAATTGCTGCGGATAGAAAACGCCACGTGGGCGGGCCGACGCTTCAGGTGTGTTGGGAGCTTGCGTGTCGGCGGCCCATGCCCTGGCCACAGCGCCTGGCTCCATCAACAACCGACTCTCGCCGGTGTTCATATCAAACACCAGCTTGCTGCCACGGAAGACCTGCACGCCCTGCGCCAGCTTGACATCGCCACCCAGCGTGACCGTGTTGGCCTTCGTATCGAAATCGGCCCAATCGCCGGTCGCTGTTTCACCCTCCTTGGAGGTGATGGCCACACCCCGGCGCGCCTCGATCCTGGTCAGCTGGGCCTGCGGCTGCGCTGGCGATTTCGCCTGGCTCTCGCGGGCCTGGCCGGGCGCCACAGCCAGTCCCATCTGGCCAACATAGAATGCGGTCAACTCCGGCGTCGCCATCTTGAAATCGCCCTGCGCCACGCGCACATCGCCGCGATAGACGGCTGTCTTCGCCGTGTCGTTGATATCGAGCGAGACCGCCTCGACGTCGATCGGCGCATTGGGGTCCGTCTTGATCGCGGCAATGCCCAGTCCGCCCGCCGGCGCAGCCGCTTGGGCTGCGGGACGCTTGCCGGCTTTGTCGCCACCGTCCGACTGGATGAGCCGCGTCGCGATGCGCCCGGCGGCCATGCCGGCTTCGGCGGGCGAGAGCAATTGCGCGTGGCCCGCCTTGCGGTCCATCCACAGGCGGCGGCCCTTCAACTCGTTTTTGCCCTGCACGACGAAGACATTGCCGGACAGCACCACAACGTCGGCGCGCTGATCGATATCGGCCCGATCGCTGCGGGCCTGCCGGTCCGGGCCCGACGTCATGACCACATGGCCGCTCAGCCGCGCGGTATCGAGGATGGCGTCGAATTCCGCGCTGTCTCCGGTTATCCGATCGCTGCCCTGGGTCAGCACCACGGGCTTGCGTGAGGCAATTCGCTTGAGGCGCGAGTTGGCCGTGGGCCCAGCGGCCGGCTGCGTCGTGCCGCTGGCGGCCGGTGCGCTGGCCGATCCCTCATAGGAAATCTCCAGTTCTTCGCTGACAAGCACGGCCTCGCCCTGCACCGCCCGCACGGCGCCGCGGAAGGTCGCCAGCTTCGATGCATCATCGATATCCAGCCGCTCCGATGTGATGTCGACCGGCGCATCCGTGCTGCCAAATCCACGCAGTGCGGTCGCAGCGGCGAGGGCCGCAGGCTTGCGCTCGGGTATCACACGGGCTGCGACGCCGTCGGTGAAGGTCACTTGCCGCGCCTTCTGGTCGATCTGCATCTGCCGCGCGCGAATGCTGCCGGTCGGCATCTCCACGACGACTGGCTCGCGCGAGACGATCTTGCTCTCCTTGGTCAGGACCGTGGCCCGAGTGAGCGTTGCCTTCATCCCGTTCTGGGAGACGACCTCGATGCCATTGAACAGCTCGAGCTGATGGCTGCGGCTGTCGAATGTGCCGAGCTTGGCCTTCAGGTCGGTCGCCGTCTGGTCAAGCTGCAGCAGCTTGCCGTCAATCCCGGTCAGTTGAATCGGCGCGTCTCGCGATCTGAGATCCTGCTGCGCGGTTTTCGCCGTCACAAGATAGCGCCCGCCGTCCTTGTTGTAGCCTTCGTAGCGCGGGTTCTCCATGGTCATGTTCTCGGAGGAGAATGTCGGCGCGGTGGGCAGCTTCAGGCCGCCAATACCCATGGAGAGCTTCAACGACAGGGCGTAATAGCCACATAGACCGATGGCGACCACCGGCAACAGCGTGCGCAGCAGCCGCACCAGCCCGGAATGCACGCGCGCGCGGCGGAAAGCGCTGGCGCGATCCACTCTCGCACCCAGATCCAGCCGCGCCGAGCGGGCGCGGCCCCTGAGGCTCACGAGTGCGGTCGATGAGGCCATGGACGGGCGCCGCCGATAGTTGGGAGAAATCACTGAGGGAATCGGAACTTCGCGTGCAATTAGGGTGAGATTGGGACCTGGACCAAGCGCGCCGCCCCGGATTCGACAGCTATTTGCGGTCTAGTTCGCGGTCTGGGGCCCCTGATTCCAAGCCACACGCCGCAATTAACTAATGTGCGAGAATATCCTGATCCTCGAAGCCGAGAAGATCAAGTCGTGCCCGCACCGGCAGATAGCGGAAGCTGGCCTCAGCCAGGTCGCGCCGTCCCGACCGGTCGAGCATGGCGTCGAGCCGAGCCTTGATGGCATGCAGATGCAGCACATCGGACGCGGCATAGGTGCGCTGCTCCGGTGACAGATCGGCCGCCCCCCAATCCGAGCTCTGCTGCTGCTTCGACATATCCAACCCAATGATTTCGCCGACGAGGTCCTTCAAGCCGTGCCGGTCGGTATAGGTGCGCACCAGCTTGGAGACGATCTTCGTGCAATACACCGGCTCGGTCATCACCCCCAGGTAGGCGTGCAGCACGGCGATGTCGAAGCGCGCAAAGTGGAAAATCTTGAGCACCGCAGGGTCGGCCAGCAGGGCCTTTAGTCGTGGCGCGGCATAGTCGCGCCCGTCCATTTGCACCAGATGTGCCGAGCCATCCCCGCCGCAAAGCTGCACGAGGCAGAGCCTGTCGCGGTTGGGCTTCAGGCCGAGGGTCTCGGTGTCGATCGCAACAGAGCCCTCGAACCTCAGGCCCGCAGGTAGATCGCCCTTATGCAGTGTGATGGCTGCGCTCACGCTGTTTCCAATCTGGATAGAGCATTTTCCGCCAAAGTGGGCACCGGTTTGGCGTAGAAAATACGACAAAAAGGACGAGAGCGCATTCCCCTGATTCAATTGAAGTGGAAAGCGCTCTAGTGCCGCGCCACAGGCCCTAGAACCCTTGGTTGGCACGCCCGCTTGCAACGTCGCGGTAGTTTATCGCGCGCGCCCTGATTCTGCGAGCTTTTCGAACGGCTCCACAATGACGCGGTCGCCAGACCTGGCGCTGTTGCTGCCACCGGGCTGACCACCGCGCGACGACGCGCGCCAGCATCGCCGTCCGAGGAAAACAATGCGGGTGGAACCATACGCCGACTGAGCCTGGCCATGACCTGGACGGTGCTGCCGTCGCTGGCCGCCGCACAGGGCCTTCCATCAAAACCCGTGAGTGTCGTCGTCCCATTCCCGGCCGGCGGCTTGGCGCCGGCCTCACCGCTTGCGGTTCTTGAAGGCGGTCTCCACCTCGCGCCGGATCGCCTTGATGGAAATGCCCTCGTTGGCCTTGTGCCGCTTGGCCGGATCGGACAGCTTGCGGATCATCGTGTTCTCGCTGCCGGCATGGTGCAGCGCCACTACACGCCAATCGCTGTCATCGAAGACCGGGCTGCCGGAATGGCCGCGCTGGGTCGGCGTGCGATAATGCAGGTACTCGTGGCGAGCGCCCTGCGGCGCGCCCTTGTCCAGCACTTCGGTATCGGTCAGGGAGAAGCAGAGCTGCTGCCCCAACGGGTGGCCCATGATGTAGACGTTGGAGGCCGGGGCGCGCTCGCTGGCGCTCTCCTGGTTGCTGGTTGATTTGAGCGAGTCGAAGACGCGATCCTCAGCCAGCGGACAGGCCTTGATCTCCTTCGGCCTGATGGGCGGGTCGAGCGACAGCAGCGCGGCGTCGAGTTCGTTTTGCGGGCTCTCCCAGACATGACTGGCCCGATGCGGCTTATCTTTCCTGCCCGCATCGTTGTCGAAGTAGATTTGCGCCTCGCCCGGCGTCATGGCCATGGGATGTGCGCCCTGACTGACCACATGGATATTGGTCAGCAACAGCAGCTCGTTGGGATATTGTGCCGCAAGCCGGCTCGACAATTGATTGGGATCGACCAGGAACCCGGTACCCTCGGCCAATCCTTTGTTGCGGCAGATGCGGGCGATAGCCGAGGGACGCTGCATGCCGAGCGCCAGCCACTCATAGCGCACCGGACCATCCTGACCCAGAATGCTCTGCGCCACCGGCGATGCCGACAGCGCCGGCTGGGTCAGTATGTCCGTCCGCTCTTGCGGCGTCATGGTGATCTGACCACCGCGCTTGGAGAGCACTTTGGTCTTCATCGCCATCAACATCTGGCCGGCCTCGCTGGCATCGGCCGTGAGGCCCCAGACTTCCTCCAGCTGCCGGATGGTGCCGCCGAGCTGGAAGGCGGTGATCTTGGGATGGGCGGCATAACGGCCGAACCATTGGGCCGCCTTGCGCAGGTCGCCGGCGGCCAAATGCGCCTCGCCCATGGTGGCCAGATCCCACGGCTCCTCACCGCGCTCGGCCTTGGGCCCCAGTTCCGTGAGCAACCGGCCCACCATGCGGTCGGCTTCCTCCTGGCCCGACACGGCCAGCCCATCACGCTGGCCGCGCTTGGCCATGGCGATCAGGTTGACGGCGGGCCAGGCGGCGTCAGCCAGGCTGAGGTTCTTTGTGGCGCGGCGGTAGAATTCGACGGATTGCCGCAAGTGCTCGCCGCGCGTCGGCGAGCGGGCCGCGGCCGTGTTGACATAGAGCTGCTTGTGGGCACGGCCGAGCAGTCCCACCGCCTCGCGCTGTTCTGCTTCTGGCACAGCTTTGGAATTGGCAAGGGCCGTCAGCAGCTCGACACCTGCCGTGATCTGGCCTTTGTCGAGCAGCGCCTGTGCATAGAACCGCCGCAGCTTGGTGTGATCCTGGCCGCGGGCGATCAGCCGCTCGGCGATTTCGACCAGCGAATCCAAGGCGCGCGCATTGCGCAGCGCCAGCAGCAGGCGATCGGCATCATCGCGCCGCAGCGGCGTCGAGGAGGCATCCAAATGCTGCTTGAGCGCATTGACGCCGACGACCACGCTGTCGTCGTCACCGCCTCCGGCGGCTTTGACGATGTCGTCGATGGCCTTGCGGATGTCGACGCCGGCCTCTCCGGCCAAGTGATCGAATACGCCGGCTTCGTCCAGTGCCGCCACCAGCCTGAAGGCTTCGCCATCCTCGATCGGATGGCCGGCACGCAGCATGTCGTACAACGACTGCCAATGCCGGCGCATCTCCTGGAAGTCGGCGAGCTGCGCGGCCTTGGCGATTGCGTCGACCAGAGTGCTGACCTCGCTCGTCATGCTGGTGTTTCCTCTTGCAAGAACCTGATACCTATTGGCCTGTCGAAGCCGTGGACTGCGTGGACACGGGTTGTGGATGCTCGGATGCACTGCCCCACAGCTTGCCGGCGCACCAGCTCGGCAGTTGCTTGTGGGTCAGGTTGAATTCACTGCGCTGCTGGGGCGACAGGCAGCGCTTGAGACTGGCACGTGCCATTTTGATCGCCTCCTCTTCGCTGGCCGGCAGCGTCCAGATCCGCGCGATGCCATCGCGCGAGGCCGTCAACAGGGCATGGCTGGACTTGTCCATCATCGCCGCCGTGATGAAGGCCTGGCGATGCGTCAGCCGTGCGGCCTCGCGGCCTGAGCCAGCGAACCAGAAGCGCACTGCGTAATCATTGTTGGCGGTCATGATTTGCGTATCGCCGGCGAAGAATTCGGCCGTGCGGAAGTCGAAGTCGTCGCCTTGGAAGCGGCGCTCGGCCTCACCGGAACGGGCATTCCACACCACCGCCGTCTGATCGCCCGATGCCGTCAGGATATGCGTGCCCTGGGTGTTCCACTTGACCGTGTAGACGATGCCCTTATGAGCGACGCAAAGCGCAGGCATCGACACCGCGCCGCTGCGGCCCTCAACGTCCCAGACGCATGCCTTGTTGCTGGCGGATGCCGTCGCAATGCGACGACCATCGGGGCTCCAGCTGGCGGAAGTCAGTCCGCAGGGGCCCCAGTTGCATTCGGCCGGCGTATCGACTCGCAACAACGCCGCGCCGCTTTTGGCGTCGAAGATCTGTGCGGCGCCATCGCGGGAAGCCGTCAGTATGCGCGCACCATCCGGGCTGAAACTCGCCGCGTTGACCGCGCCCGTGTGCGCAATGCCATTGGCGATCAGCTCACGGCCCTCCCGCCAATCCCAGACCCGCAGCGTCCCCGGCTGGCCGGTTCGAATACCGCCCTGGCCGGCCAGCAACACCTTGCCGGAGGCGTCGAAGGCCACCGTGCGGATCGCTTGTGGCTGAGCCGGCAGTGCCGCAATACGCGCGCCAGTGGCAGCGTCATAGACACGGGCGATGCCATCGACCGCGGCGGTTGCCACCCACTTGCCGTCTTCGCTGATCGCGGCCCCCAGCAGATCCCGCCGCAAGCTGGCGAACTCCGACTGCGCCCGGCATGGCTCCGAAGTGGACCGGCCAAGCCCCGGCACGCATTGCTGCTCGGCCAGCACGGTCTGCCCCGGACGCTGCACCAGATCCCAGCGCCGTGCCGTGGCATCGCCGCTGCCGGTCAGCACACTGCAGCCATCGGGACTGAAACTGGCGGAGACGATATCCTCCGTATGCCCGCGCAACACCGCGAGCGCCCGGCCATCGCACGCCGCATAGACGCGCGCCGTCCGGTCCTCCGAGAAGGTGACGAGGCGCGACCCGTCGGGACTGAAGGCCGAACCCGACACGCCTTGGGAGTGATCGAGCAGAGTATAGAGCAGATCGCCGCGCTCGGTCTCCCAGACGGCCGCCCGCTGGTCGCTGCCAGTGGTGACGATCAGGTTATCCTTGGGGCTGAACACCGCTGACGTCACGTTGGAGGCCCATCGCGACCGGCCGTGCGAGAGGACTTTGACGACGCTGCCATCCTTGGTGTTCCACAGCACCGCCGCACCAACGCCGCCGCCCGCCGTGACGGCGCGCGTGCCATCGTGGTTGAGGCTGATGCTCTTCAGCTTCACATCCGATCCAGCTTGCGCCTTGAACAGTTCGACGCCGGTCGGCAGATCCCAGGCCCGCACCATACCCTTGACGGTCACGGTGAGCAGACGCTGGCCCTTCTCGGCCCAGGCGATATCCATCACGTCGGACTCGTGCGCCAAGGCCATCTTGCGCTGGCCGGTTGCCACGTCCCAGATCGCGGCCGTGTCATCCTTCGACGTGGTGGCAACCATGGTCTCAGTCGGATCGAAGACGGCGGTCACCACCTCATCGCCATGCTCGAAGACCTTGACCTCCTTGCCGGACATATCCCAGATCCGGGCCTTGCGATCATTCGCGGCCGTCAAAACCCGCTGCCCGTCGCGGCTGAACGCGGCAGCCGTCACCTTGGCGCCGTGCAGCAGGCGCAGCTTGGGCACGCGTGAGCCCGGATCGAACAACAGGACCGTGCGCTGCGCCGCCACCAGGATCGTGCCATTGGGCGCGAACGCAACGATATGCGCCTCGGCCTGCGCTGGCAGAATATCGCGCTCCAGATTGCCGTGCAGTCCGGAGAACAATGTCATATGCGTTTCGGGCACGGATGGCCGGGGGCCATCAACCTCGGGATTGTGCTCTGTATCCTCGAGCACGACATTGAGAGCCGCGCCCGCGTCACCCCGCTCCAGGATCTGTCGCGCCTGCTCGGCCACATAGCGCGAGCGCGCCGTTATTCTTTCCTCGCGCTGCTGCTCGTCTTCAAGCTTTTCGAGCTCGCGCACCTTCCTGGTCTCCAGCGCGTACCAGCCAAATCCTATCACACCGGCAAGGAATGTGGAGCACGTCGCCCCGACGATCATCCGTGTCCGCCTGAACTGGCGCACATCCTCGCCGATCACTTCGTCGAGCGGCTTGCCGGTGATGGCCGAATACAGCGAGGCGATCGTCTTGCCCAGGATCGGATTCTGCATCGTCAGATCGCCGGGATTGGTCAGGCTCGACACATCCTCCCACTTCGGTTCAGCGGCGTATGCGCCTTTCAGCACCGGTGGCAGCGCCGTACTCAGTGTCCAATCGAAGTCGTTTGCGGCGTCGTTCCATTCGATCTTGCCGTCGGTCAGCAAGATCAGCAGCGTATCGGCGCCGCGCGTCGTGATCCAATGCGACACCTCCTGCTGCACCCAGCGCGATTGCGCCGCTTGCGGCGAGGCCAGCAGGACGAAATATCGTGCTGCATCCATGGCATTACGAATATCGGGCCACAGATGCGGCGTCAGCACGAGCGTGGTGTCGTCGCGGAACACGCGCATCGACCGCAGCCTGAACCATGGCCGGGCGAAGCTCTGCATATACTTCTGCAGCACCGGCGCCAGCTCATTGTCGGCGGCATGGCTATAGGACACGAACGCGTCATACGTATGCGTGCTGCCAGCTTCGCTTTGCGCCACTCCAACCTCCCTTCCCTATCCGCTCAGTCCGCCATGTCTGCTTCAGCGCATGCCACCCCGGGCCGCCATGCGCTGCGCCGCCGGATCAGCTTCCTGCCACTTGTGCTCCCACGGCGCCGTCACCGCGGGTTGCGGCTGTGCGGCGAAATTCACGCCGGCGTCGACAACGCGCGCGTCGAGCGCCAATTGCCAAGCCGGCACCGCATAATTGGCAAAGCGCTGCATGCCGGCAAAATGCAACCCGACGACATCGCCGGTATACATATCGATGACCGCGGAACCCGAATTGCCACCCAGAGTGGAGATGTCGTGGGTCAGCGCCTGCACGTTCTCGCCGTAGCTGTCGATGTCGCCGTAGCCAAGGATATTGCCCGGCTGCAGCCGCTTCTTCTGGAACACCCGGAAAATGCGCTGCTGCAGGGCGACGTCGCCGCGCGCATCCATCGCCGGATAGCCGACAATGATCACGGCCTTGCCCTTGAGATCGTTTGGCTCCCGCTCGATCAGCTTGAGTGGCGGACGTGCGGCATCCTCGCCGGAGACACGCAGGATGGCGCAATCCCAGTAGGGATGGATCATGCACACCTCCTCGACCTTGACGATGCGGGATGCGGACTTGACCACTTCCTGCTTCAGATCGACCTCGGAGGCCCGCCCCGGCTTGAAGGTCAACCCGTCGACACCCAGGCCGTTGGTGAACAGTTCGGCGACATGCCGATTGGTCATCATCAGGCCGTCGCCGACGAAGAAGGCCGTGCCGCCATACGGGGTACTTGGATGGTTCGGCAACTCGACGCGGCCGATCGAGGGGATAACGCGCTCGATGGTGGCACGCACGTCGGCCTCGCCCAGCACCTCCCAATTCCACGGCACCTCGGTGTAGCTGTCATTGACGATATCGAGCACCGGCCGGGTCTCCGGCTCGATGATGGCCTCCAGTGCGGCCAAGTGCTGGTGCTCGAGTTGCTGGCCCCGCTCGACACGTTCGATGGTTTCCAGCGCCGTCGCGAATTCCGAATCCGAACGCGCGCGCCGGCGCAGCGCGGCTTCCGGCAAGGCCGCGCTGGACCCGCCGCCGATGCTCTCAAGCGAGCGCTGATCTTGCGCCTGCCGCCAGCCGCGACCCACGCGCTGTGCCCAAATCTCCGACGCTTCGCTCATGCCCGCAGGCCTCCCCACGTCCATTGCACGGTCATGCGACCTCCGATTCGCCGCGCGACGACATGCGCCGGCGTGCGCCCCAGACACGGCAAGTCTCCTCCAGTGTCGTCTGGGCGAAACGGCGCACAAAGATCGTCGCCACCACGAGGGCGATGCCGTAGAAGGCCACGCCCGAGCTGATCAGCACGCTGGCGACAGCGGCAACGACTTCGGTGCTTCTGCCGCCCGAGTTGCCCGGCAGCGAGGTCAATGCCTTCTGAATGTCGCTGCGATCCCTGACATCGGTTGAACTCGTGCCGCAGATGATGCGGTAGAGTTCCGGCTCGATGCGGCCATAAACACGCTCGCCGACCTCGGCCATGGCATCGAAAATGCCTTCCTGGACCGGCGCGCGCTGCACCACCAGTTCGAGCTGGCCGGCGCGGCGCGGGTCGGTGCGCACCTGCTCCGTGATCAGACCGAGGCGGCGCACCAGTTGGGCATCGTCCTCGCCCAACAAATCCTGGACGTGCTTGCGCCCGCTTGGGCTCTCCAGCGCGCCGACGCGGGCCGGCGTTCGCGGGCGGGACATGCTGCGTGCGCCACCAACCGACTCGAGCCCCCATCCAGCCGCAGTCTGCCCGCCACCACCCAGATCGGAAGCCGGGCGCGCCACCGGGTCGGGTCGGCCGACCGGATCGGGTTGTGCACCTGCCACGACCACCGGTGGCGGCGGAGCAGGCGGCGGCGGCAGTCCACCGAGGATATTGACGTTGAGATGGGCATCGTACTCCATGGTGTAAATGCCGTCGTTGTAGCCGAGCGTGTCGCGCTGCCATTCGGCGAGTTTCTGCGCCTCGTCGGCCCCAAACACGCCGGTCGTGCTTAGATCCAGCGCCACCTGCAATGCCTTGACCTCGTCGCCCTGCGAGCCCTGGCGCAGGCGGACGAGCTTGCTGCGGAATTTCTCGTCGTCGGCCAGCTCATTCTTGACCCGCATGTCGGCGGCGGCCTTGGTCTCGAGCCCAGTGGTCAGAATGTAGCTGTAGGGCGTGCCATACTTGCCGTTGCCATCTTTTGGCATACCGGCGGCGACGCGGAACAGGGCCCATTCGCCGGAATGGCCGCCGATGCCGCTGCCGCGAATCGTCTGACAGCCCATCGATGAGAATTCGGCCGTGCTCGCCTTGAAGGCGGGGTGGATGTTGTTGCCCGGCCGGCAAACGTCGAACTCGTCCTGGACCGTGAACGTCACGTCATCGGTCGAGCGCCACACCGCCACCTGACGCTTAATGTCCATTGTCTCGCGCAGCAGGAAACAACCAGGTGTCGTGCTAGAGCCAATGTGCGGGCCGACGATGTAGCCATAGCAGCCGGTCGGCATCATGTTGCCGGCAAGATCATCGCCATCACGGGAGCGTTGCCAACAGGTGTAGACCGCCGCACGGTTCGGCACCGTCGAGGCGATGAAGCCCGACAGCTTGCGCGTCTTGGTGTCGAGCACGCCAATGGTGCAGCGGAAGCTCTTGTGGTCGGGCCGCGCCAGCTTGAGCTTCAGCGAATCCTTGTCGACCTGCTTGTCGGTTTCGCCCACCAACTGGCAACCGCGCAGGCCGAATAGGATCTTGCCGTGCTCGCCCGCCACCGGCTTGTAGCGGTTGGCCTTGATGATCGTTTCGAGATCGGCGGCCGTCAGATCGAACGTGCCCTCGGCGGCGACGATGCCGGCAACATGACGGTAATCGGGGATCTCACTGTCCTCGCCCGCCCAGCTGACATTGGCGACCGAATAGGACTCCCGCGTCGACTCGAGCGAGGACTCCACCTCGATCCTGTCGATCGGCAGCTGGTCGTACTCGAAACAGTCGTCCTCGAGCGAGACCTTCTTGGGAGCGTTCGTGTCGCCGTACATGCTCTCCATGCTGCCCATCTCTGGGGGCACTGGAATGCCCAGCGATGCCGACGCTGGCAGCGCCGGAATCTGCGGCTGGGCCAGCGGTTCGCCGATGACGGGAGCCAGCGTCGGCATGGTCGGCATCGCCACCTGCGCCAAGGGATCAGCGGCCGAGGCGGCGGCGGCCGACGCCTGAATCGCTGGCGGCGGCGAGACGTCGGGCCTGGCCACCGGATCGGGTCTGGCAACGGGTGCCGGTTGCCGCGCGATGATGCGATTGCGGAACAATTCGAGGCCCTGCTCGAACAGCTCGGCCTCCTCGTCGCGGCGCTCCTTGAGGCCTTCGCTGGTCCAGTGCCGCTTCATGTGGCGCAGCTCGCCGGGTATCTCCTTGAACGTCGGCTTCGACATATCCTCACGGATGTTGCGCATCTCAGAGCGCTTGTCGCCCGACGAACTGAAGTTGGCGCCGCGATTGAAGACCAGGCTCACAAGCGCGCCGGTCGAATGTGGATGCAGATACTCGGGGTCAAAATGCGAGAGCTTGGATCGCGCCATGCCGACGAACTTCGGCAACGTGTTCCGACTAAAGACTGTTTCGGAAACCTCCCATGAAACCCTGATGTCCTTGAGGCGCTTGGCCACCGGCTGCGCCGAGCCACCTGTCAATCCAATGCTTTCTTTCAGGCGCTCGATGTGATGGGCGGGCAGCAGCTTGCCCCAAACCTCGACGAACTCGTCCTCGTCGACATAGCCCAGATCGTAGCCAAACCCGATCGTGACGCCGGAGGAGTAGCCTGGCCACGTCGGCGCTGATTTGTACACCTTCTCGTAATATGCGCGACCGCCCGTCTCATAACGGACGATCATCTCGTAGGCCTTTTCGGAAACGAAGACGCGCGCTTCTTCGGCCGTCAGCGATGGCGTCAGCGATTCCAGTCCAGGCCCCTCGAGACTTTCCAGCGCTCGCTGCGTGAGGTGGCGCTCGCGATAGGCGAGCATCTCGGCAATGGCACGATTGCGTTCGTCCTCAGCCGACCGCGCAGCCTCGGATTGTACCCCAGGACCCCCATTCGACACCTGAAACCTCCCCTACGCGCACCGGCAACAGTTCCACCATATGAGTACCCACTGTAATGCACTGAGCCCGAAAACTCAAAGCATTGGATTGGTTCGAATTTGCAGGGTGCTCACCAGGCCTCCACCGAGCCATCGTGGCACATAGGGCACAGGGGCATGGCAGCATTCGGGCAGGTGCTCGCGCGCGGCGGCTTGGCGAGCCAGGTCCCCGGGCTATGGATCGGCTAAAACCTGTAGCCGTAGCGCACGCCCAATCGGTCGAGGCCTTCGTTGGTATTGGCCAGGCCGGCGTTGGAGGTGTGCTCGAAATAGAACGAGATGCTGTGGCGCCGGTCCAGCATCACCCCGATCTCGAACGGGATGTGAAACAGCACCCGTGAGCCCAGCGCCTTGCGGTCCATCGCGATCGGATCGATCAGTCCGTCGTGCACCGCCGCGCCCAGGCCCGTGGCAATGAAGACATTGAAGGGCAGCTCGAAGCCCCAGCGCGCATCGAGATAGGCATGCGAGGTATCGCCCCGGGTGCTGACCGTGCCACCGACCACCGGCCGCAACGTGCCGCCGAGGAACGATACACCCGGGAAGGCGACCTCCAGGTTGATATCGAGGCTACGCTTTTCCAGGCCAAAGCCGCTCCACATGTCGGGCATGTCGTGCAGCAACAGGCCGCCCCTGATCTCATGGATGCCAAGGCTCTGGGCGGTGGCATCGGCGGGCGCCAGCAAGATAGCGCTGGCCGCCAACATCAATCCATATGCAAACCGCAGCCGGCACATTCAGGGGTCTCGTCCACAGCGCAAGGATAACGCTGGTTGACTAAGTGATGTTCGTGGCCGCGGCCAGCGAATATCAACCAGTCTTGCCGTTTCCTGCCGTCCTGTGGCGGCGTTACACGAGGGCGATGCCGATCAGGTGGCGATGCCCCCAGGCCAGCATGGCGGCATAGAGTACGATGCCGACGCCGACAACGGCCACATCGTTCATCACCGAGCCCGGCTGGCGGTCTCCCAGGGGTCCCATGGCGCCGCGGCGGCTGGCCGAGATGCGACCATACACTGAAAACACCAGGAAACTGCCAAACAGCACCAGCGAGGCGAGGTCGCCATTGGCCAACAGATGCGCAATCGCCCAAATGCTGACCGCTGCCAGCATCGGATGCCGCACCCAGGTGCGCAGGCGCGAGGGGACATAGGCGGCCACCAGCAAGATGAAGGCAGGCAGCATCAGGAGGAAGGCAGCGTGCTTCGTCCAGGCTGGAGGATGCCACAGCACGGGATTCTTGCCGGGCATCACCTGCAGCTTGCCGTACCCCACCAGCAATTCTCAATGTGACGGATTTGGCAGTGACATTGGCAAAAAATGCATCTGAAGCGAGGGAGGGTTGCGGCTGACGGGACGGGCGTCAGCCGCCGAGCACGGCGGGCGGCGGTTTTCCTGCGGTCAGGGTCTGGACC
>CAZCGE010000086.1:0-10816 GCA_964498125.1 uncultured Devosia sp.
CGAACCGCGCCTCGAACTCCGGCGCCGTCTTGGGAAAATCACGCCACAGATCGTCCGGCATCGAGTGCGTCATGGTCCAACTCCTTGTTGGAACTCATGTAGCTGGCGATTGCGCCGGAACTATGGGGATAGGCATGTGCGAGGCGTGAGGTGTAAGGCAATCGCCATACGCTGATGCCACTGATGCTTTTCACACTTTTTTCAGGATCGGCACATGCAGCATTCGAATTAATTTCGTAATTCCATATTCTCTGCCAAACATCTGATGCATTAGGTTCCTTTTCACCATCATGATGTATCTTCGCAGAGCCTCACTAGGCTTTACAGGTGCATTGACCATGTCTGATACCGATCGAATGGCCGGATTTGCGCGGATCTCTCAATCCTGGTTCCAGCGTGCTGGTCGCGTCTGGGAGGCCCTGCCGGAGTGGAGCCAGATCGTGGCGTCTGGCCAGCGCCTCGCCGACCAGATCAATCAATCGCCCGCGGCCAGCGCTGCCTTGCTGCGAGCCAAACAGGCGACACAGAAAGTGCGCCGGCATACGCGCCTGCATCACATATTCGTGGCGATCGCGGTGTTCAACATCGTCGTTGTCGGCATCGCACTGTTCATCGGGCATCGTCTGAGCCAGACCCTGGTGCGGTCCGGCGGCATTCAAAATGCATTCACACTGCAATTCGACCGCATCGATGCGGTGCGCCAATCCGTCGGCAACACGGTATCGTTTGGCCGCGACAACCTCGGCACGCAAGCCGCGGCGGGTGTGGCGGATAGCTACAAGCGAGCGGCTGACGCGGTCACGACCGAGATCACGACACTTGTCGCGGGTTTGCGTGAGTTTGCCCGCGGGCATGAGGCCGTTCTGACACCCCAAGGCCGCTTGACCAGGACGCTCGAAAGCACCCTGGGAGTCGAGCAGACAGGCAGACACGTCATCAACGTGGCTGGAACCATGCTCGATCGCTCGGGCGAGCCAAGCACTTCCAACATCCAGAGTAATTTGGCGGTTTTGAACGCGGCGCACGATCGTTTCATGGGCGAAATTGACGCGGTTGCGCGGACATTGCGCAACGCCAATTTCGATTGGCATGCGTCCAATACCATCGCGAGCCGGAGTTTTCCGAGCGTCGGGCCGTTCATGGGCCTGATGATGATTCTCATGATGCTGGCCGCGGCAATCTATGGCCGAACGCTCCAGGCCGTCTTGCAGAAGCGTCGCGGTGACCTGAAGGCGGCGCTGCGGTCGGCGCACAGGGCCATGGCCACGTCTCGCGCGTTGAATATCGACAAGACCAAGCTCGACACTGAGCTGCTGGACAAGACACAGAAACTGAAAGAAGCGCAGGACGAGATCGGTCGCAAGGGCCGGCTGGCCCAACTCGGCCAGCTCACCGCCACGGTGGCCCATGAAATCAGAAATCCGCTCGGCGCCATCCGCACGGCCGCCTATCTGGTGGAGCGCAAGATCAAGGATAAGGGTCTCGGGCTGGAGAATGCCATGCAGCGCATTTCCACCGGCGTCGTTCGCTGCGACAAAATCATCTCTGAACTCCTGGACTTCACCCGGTCCAAGGCCCTGATGATGAAAACGCTGCCGGTCGACAACTGGGTCAAGACCATCGTCGATGAGGAATCCAGGAACCTGCCTGGAATCGTGCAGTTCTCGTTCGATCTCACTGCCGGGGATATGGAAGCCAGCTTCGATGAAGACCGCATGCGCCGCGTGCTCATCAATCTGCTGTCGAATGCCTCCGAGGCAATGGTTGGCCGTGCCGACGACGCGACGAAGGTCGTGACCGAGACGCCAAGCATTACCGTCAGCTCACGCCGCATCGGCGAGATTATCGAGCTGGCCGTCACCGACAGCGGCCCTGGCATTTCCGCGGAAAACCTGGCGAAGGTCATGGAGCCGCTGTTCACGACCAAGTCGTTCGGCGTTGGCCTCGGCTTGCCGGCGGTCGAGAAGATCCTGCAGCAGCACGGTGGTGGCCTCAAGATCGCCAGCAAGGTTGGGGAAGGTGCGACCTTTACCGCTTGGTTCCCCCTGGCCCAGTCCGAGCGAGTGGCGGCCTGATATGACACCGCTCAAAATTCTCGTTGTCGACGACGATCGCAATCACGCCGACTCCCTGGGCGAACTCTTTGCCATGGAGGGCCACCATGTCGAGGTGGCCTACAGCGGCGAGGAAGGCATCGCCGCATATGATCGGAGCGAGTTTGATCTGGGCCTTATGGATGTCATGATGCCCGGCAAGGACGGCGTGGAAAGTTTTCTCGAGATCCGGCGCCGGCACCCAACGGCCAACATCTATATGATGTCGGGCTACAGCGTCGAGCATCTGCTGCGCCTTGCCGCCGCCAATGGCGCGCTGGGTCTGCTGTCGAAACTGATCGAGCCCAGGAGACTCATCGAAGTCCTGGAGTCCGTACAACCTTCCGGCATCGTACTGGTCGCCGAGGACACCCCGGATATCGGCAAGTCGATGCGTGAGCTGATTGTGACGAGCGGCAAGACATGCGAACTCGCCACCAACGGCAGGGAAGCGCTGGAGCGCGTCAGTTCTGGCGGGGTCGATGTTCTCATTCTCGATCTGAACACGCCGCTGATCGATGGCATCGGCGTGTATTCGACACTGCGCGAGCGGGGGCTGGTTCTGCCCACCATCATCATCATCACGGGTGGTGGTGAACACCATAAGGACGCCTTGTCGAGCCTCACTGAATTCGAGATGACGGGAATACTGACCAAGCCGTACGAACCGGAAGTCTTGATCAACCAACTGCAACGAATGGTTTCGGGAGCGCGTCGCTAGCCGACGCGGCTGCCCGGCACGCAAACAATTGAGCCAGTAAAGACGACAAGGACAGAATCGATGATCAACTTTGCGGAACAACCCAATCTCATCAACCTCCTGCTGGAGGCGAGAGATCTCGACTGGAACCCGAATATTCCGACACCGCAGGGCCTGACCGTGCAAAACATGCGCGGTCGCGGCATCGACGAGTACAGGATCTTCCTGACTGCCATCGAGCAGAAGGCTACGACAGGCCTGCTATCCGGGCTGAAGATGTTTTCCAAGCAGATCGCGCAGATCACGTCGATCGTCGTTTGCGAACACCACATCAAGATTGGCAGCTCCAACGCAGGCCAAACCACCGGCGAGGAGACCACTGTCGCCATCAAGGATATCAGCATGGTTGCCGTTCGCCCCGCGTCCGCGACATTCAGGGCCAGCTTGCAAGTCTCGGTCTGCGGCGCCACGCCCGATGTGCCTGCGACCAAATTTGACATGGGGGCGGGCCTACCATTGCCCACACTGCAATGGCTGCGGGATCGCCTGATCCTGGAAGTTTCCGGCCTGGTCTCGCGGCCCCTCTATAACGTGGGGCGGCGGACCACTCGCCGGACCTTCAATCCCGACGACGAACAGTACATGTGCTGGCCGACGGGGCCCAATCGGCTGATCGATATGTTCATCGCCGGTGCTCCAAACCGGAGTGTGAAGTTCCAGGCGGCCTGCCTCGCACAGGATTGGACAGGCGCGGCAAGCCACATTCAGTGGCTGAGGGCTGCCGGCGCGGCGGTTGGCGCGGGGCAACTTTCGGAGCTGTGCCAACGCCTGGAAATCGAGATCGAGGGCAAGGATCCGACACAGCTCGGCAAACTGAACGTGTATTACCAGGCGGAATTCCAGCGCGTCAGCGAATGCCTGGATTGCATCAGGCGGGGTGAGCCGCCGCCGAAGTTCAGCAAGAGTACCACGGAGGCGGCCGCGGCGCTGTTCGAGGGCCGGCGTCCGTTCGAGGGCCTGAAAATCCTGCTTGTCGAGGACAGTCTCGTCAACCAGGAGCTGGCGCGGGACACCCTGGAGAACGAGGGGTTTGTCGTCACCTCGGCGCGGTCCGGCGAAGCGGCCATCACCGAGTTTGCCAAGGGCAGCTTCGACCTGATCCTGATGGATTGCCAGATGCCCGGCATGGGCGGCCTGGAGGCGACGCGCATCATTCGCAACAATGAGCTGAACAGCTTCCGGCCGAAGATCCCGATCATCGCCTTGACCGCGCATACGTTGCGCGATGACCGCAATCGCTGCCTTGCCGTCGGCATGAACGATTATCTTGGCAAGCCCTACACGACCGAGGAGCTCATGGAAATGCTCCTCAAGTGGCTGCCGGAAGTGCCGGCTGCCGAGCAGGCCGCCGGCTGAAGCTTCGGTTGCAGGTAATGAAGCCGTCAGCGCCCGCCATCATTGCTGGCGCTGGGTCGGCCTCGTTACGCGGCCACGCCGGTGCCAATCGGGCACGCCAAGCCCGTGCCGCCGAGGCCGCAATAGCCATGCGGAACCTTGGCCAGATATTGCTGGTGGTAATCCTCGGCGAAATAGAACTCCGGCGCCGGCAGGATCTCCGTCGTGATCGACCCGAAGCCGTTGCCGGCGAGCACCCGGTTGTAAGCATCCTTCGACGCTTCGGCCGCACGCGCTTGGGTGTCCGAATAGGTGTAGATGCCGGAGCGGTATTGCGTGCCCGCGTCATTGCCTTGGCGCATGCCTTGGGTCGGATCGTGCGACTCCCAGAAGGTCTTGAGCAGCATCTCGTAGCTGATCGCTTTGGGCTCGAACACCACCAGGACCACCTCGTTGTGACCGGTCAAGCCGGAACACACTTCCTCGTAGGTGGCATTGGGCGTGTGGCCAGCGGCATACCCGACCGCGGTCACCCAGATGCCAGCGTTGAGCTGCCAGAACTTGCGCTCGGCCCCCCAGAAGCAGCCCAGGCCGAACATGGCTTTCTCGGCGCCGGCAGGGTATGGCCCCGCGAGGGGGCGGTCGCTGATGAAATGAGCCTTGGCCGTTACGATCGGATTGGGCCGGCCCTTGAGCGCCTTGTCGGGGGCAGGAATTTCGAGTTTCTTGCGTGAGAACAGCATGGGATCACCATCAGGTCGCGGTTTCTGGCGCCACTATAATCGCAGCCAGGGCATCCGGCATCTGACATTTGCTCAAGTTTACGCGATGAGCCCCCGCCAGACGCGGTCAGGCCCCGCAGTGATGGTTAAAAAGCGATCGAAAACGCCCGACGCGGGCGCCTGATTGAAGCCACTCAATTGGTAAAGACGTCAATGCGGCGGCGGCGGCGGCCAAGATACCCAAACAGCAGGCCCAGCCCGCCGAGCGCCAGGAAGGTCGGCAGCTGCAGGACGCGCGCCACCAGTGCATCCCAAATCAACGGCGATGAGGCCTGACTGACCGCGTTTCGCGTGGCGGCAAGGCTGCGTGGCGCGGTATCGCTCCACAGCTTGCCGAGCGATGTCGGCGCGAAAGCCGCCTGCTCAGGCCGCGGTCGCGTGGCGTCGGTGACCAGGGCAACCAGTGCTGCGATCAGGCATATCCCGGCGAGAAAGCGCAGGACTGTCATGTAAATCTCCGCCGCAAGGTGTCCGTAGTCCCACCGGCAATGGATGCTGGTGCCGGCTGTCGTCGAGGACCACGATCCGCCGGGTAGCCCGACTCGCCAGCGTTAGGCAAGAACCATGGCGGTCCCGCGGCCATCCGCGTATTCGATCGCTTACTCCGTCCGCAGTGCCTCGATCGGATTGAGGAATGAGGCGCGCCGGGCCGGAAAGAAGCCAAAGAAGATACCCGTGGCGGCGGCGGCGGCAATCGCCAGCAAGACCACGTTGGGCGAAATCAGGATCGGCCATTCCGCCAGCTTCGCGGTGGCATAGGCCGCGCCTACGCCCAGGACGATGCCGAACAATCCGCCCAGCAGGCACAACGTGATGGCTTCGACCAGGAATTGCAGCATGATGTCGTTGCGGCGCGCACCGACGGCCATCCTGAGGCCAATCTCGCGCGTCCGCTCGGTCACGGACACCAGCATGATGTTCATGATGCCGATACCGCCGACGATCAGTGAAATGAGCGACGTGGCGCCAAGCAGCCAGCCCAGCGTTGTTTGCGCGGCAGTGCGCGCGCGCAGGAACTCGGCAAGGTTGCGAACCGAGAAGTTATCTTCCTGGCCCGGCAGCACGCGACGGCTTTGCCGCAGCGTCTGCTCGAGTTGCTCTTGGGCTTCCGCCAAGTCGACGCTGGGGTCGAACTTGACGGCGATGCTGCCGACTTGACTGGGGATCAGCGCGTTGCGGCCGACGATGCGGCCGCGGGCCGCCGTCATGGGAAGGATGATGACATCGTCCTGATCCTGTCCCCAGGTGGTCTGACCCTTGGCGACCAGGCTGCCGATCACCGTGAAATGATCCTCGCGGATGCGGATGACCTGGCCGACCGGGTCCTCGCCGGCGAACAGATTGCGGATCACCGTCTGGCCGACCAGGGCGACACGCGCGTTGGTGCGCAGGTCCTGGGCGGTGAACTCGCGTCCGTTTTCGATCGACCAGTCGCGTGCGGTGAAATACTGCTCATGCACGCCCCAGATACGCGTTGTCGTATTGGTGTTGCCGCGCACGACCACGGCGCTGCCCTGCAGTTGCCCCGAGATGGCGGTGACACCCTGCACCTTCTGTCGGATCGCCGCGAGATCGGCTTCCGACAGCGGCACGCTGGTACCGGCGCCGCCCGAGCGGCCACCGACCATGGCCGAGCCGGGGAAGATGACCAGCAGGTTGGTGCCGAGCGCATTGATCTGCCGATCGACCTCGGAGCGCGCGCCTGAGCCGACGGCGACCATGACGATGACGGAGGCGACGCCGATGACGATGCCCAACGTCGTCAACACGCTGCGCAGCGTGTTGGAGATGATGGCCGCCAGAGCAACCTTGAGATGGTCGAACAGGTTCACGGGCGCTGGTCCTCAGATTGGAGTTGCCCGGGCTGCATCGCGCGCCGGCGCCTTGGCCGCAATGCCGGGCTGGCGTGCGTCCTCGACAATGCGGCCGTCACGGAACAGGATCTTGCGCTTGGCATAGGCGGCGACGTCGGCCTCGTGGGTGACGATGACAACGGTGATGCCCTGGGCGTTGAGATTGCAGAATGTGTCCATGATCTCCTCGGCCGTCTTGCTGTCGAGCGCGCCGGTCGGCTCGTCGGCGAGCAGCAGCCTGGGATTGTTGACGAGCGCGCGGGCGATGGCGACGCGCTGCTGTTGGCCGCCGGAGAGCTGGCTCGGATGGTTCATCAGCCGGTCGCCCAGCCCAACCTCCTCCAAGCGGCGCCGGGCAATGGCCTCAGGGTTGTCGGGTTTGGGATTGGAATAAACCAACGGCAGCATCACCTGACGCAGCGCCGTCGTGCGCGGCAGCAGATTGAACTGCTGGAATACGAATCCGATCGTGCGATTGCGCAGGCCCGCCAGCTCATCGCTGGCAAGCTCCGCGACATTGCGCCCGCTCAGCAGCAGTGTGCCCGATGTCGGCACGTCGAGCGCGCCGATCAGATTCATCATCGTCGACTTGCCCGATCCCGACGGGCCCATGATGGCGACGAACTCGCCGTCCTGGATCTCGAAGGTGACGTCGTTGAGCGCGCGCACCGTCTGCTCGCCAAGCGTATAAACCTTCGAGACGCCGCGCGCGGCGATCAGCGGCGGCCGCGCCGATCCCGGCATCTGCTGCGCCATGTCCGCGGGCTTGACGGCAATCGTCATTTCTTCACCGTCAGCTTGGTGCGCACCACGACTTTATCGCCTTCCTTCAGTCCGGGGCCCAACAGCTCGGCGAACTGATCATCGGCCAGTCCGATGCGAACCATGCGGCTGTCCAGCGCGCCGCCGGAGCCGATGACCCAAATGGGAGCCGATCGGGTGCCCGGCCGCGCCGTCCGCTGGTCGCGGGAGGCTTTCCACTTTTCGAACGCCGGTCGCTGCTCGCTGGTGATGATCTGCGCCAGAATTTTCTCGAGGCGCTCGCCGAACCGGCCGCGCCCCTCTTCGCTACCGCCGCCGCCGGCTTGCTTGGGCTGGGCGGCGAAGGACGGCGCGGCTTGCGGCGTGGATAACGCCTTGAATTCCGCGGCCACTGCCTTCATTTCGGCCGCCACCCGCGATTTCTGCTCGGTGGTGAGGCTCAATTCGATGGCCAGCCTGTCGAGCATCTGCGTGCGCCGCTGCTCGCCCTGGTCCTGCTGGCTGACCGCGCCATCGCGTGGTTTGAAGCGAAGTGCATCGGCGGGAATCCGCAGGACGTTGTCCTTGCGCGCGCTTTCGATCAGCGCGTTGGCGGTCATGCCGGGGAACAGCTTGCGGTCCGGATTTGCAGCTTCGATGATGACCGGGTAGGTCACGACGTTATTGAGCTCGGTGGCAGCCAGGCGGATCTGCGTGATGCGGCCCTCGAACTGCCGATCGGGGTAGGCGTCGACCGTGAACGTCACGCTGTTGCCCTCGGCCACGGACCCGACGTCGGCCTCGTTCACCTGCGCCTCGATACGGATGCGCCGCAGGTCCTGGGCAATCTTGAACAGCTCAGGCGCCTGCAGGCTGGCGGCGACGGTCTGGCCGACATCGACGGTGCGCGCGATCACAGTGCCATCGATGGGCGAGCGTACAGTCGTGCGATCGAGGTCGATCAGGGCCTGATCAAGCTGGGCCTGGCGCTGGGCAATTTGCGCCTGTGCGTTGTCGATCTGCGCCTTGATGACACTGATCTCGGCCTGGGCCACCTCCGAGTCGCGGGTCGCATTGTCGAGCGCGGCGCCTGACGTGACACCCTTCGCCGCAAGCGTCTGCTGGCGCTCTATGGCGCGACCGGCCTGGCGTTGCACGGCTTCGGCTTTCAGCAGCGCCGCCTCCTGGTTGATGAACTGCGCCCGCGACATGGCCAGATCAGCCTTGGCCTGCGCCACCTTGGCGACGTAGGTCTTGGCGTCCAGCACGGCCATTACGTCGCCAGCCTTGACCTCGCTGTTGAAGTCGGCCTTGAGCTCCTGAATCTGCCCCGACAGCTGCGAGCCGACCTGCACGGTCACCAGCGCGCGCACCGGGCCCGACGTCGAGACGATCTTGCGGATGGTTCCGCGCGTCACATCTCCTGTCTCATAGGCGACGCTGTCGGTCGTCTGACCAGGCAGCCCAAGCAGCCACGTCAAGCCCAACCCGACCAATACGAGGGGCAAGGCCAGTGTGTAGAGGTAACGATTGATCAACTGGGGCATGGGTCGTAATTTTCCGTCTGATCGGGCAGTTGGCTCGGCCGCGTAAAATGGTGTGCCGCTCATCTACAAGAACGCTGTGCGGCGCGTTCTCCGTCGCAGGCGCACAGGTCTCACATAGCACATTGTCACTGGGCCTGGCAGAGTCACTGGGCCCGTCAGATGAACGCCAGATGAACGCGACATTCAGAAGGCGTTCAAGCGCTGCTCTCTAGCGTTGGCGTTACCCTGGAACGACACTTACCCCGGCATGATCCATGGGGGCGCGATGCTCAGGGTCTTCGCAACAATCATGTGGTTGGCTGGCGCTGCCGGCCAGGCACGGACGAGCCGGCGCTGAGGCTGCCCCTGCCGGGGCGCCGGCACTTTCGAGAGCTGTATCCTGAGCGGCGTTGATCGGCGAAGATGGTGACGCCCACCACGGATCGTGGCGTCATGCGCGCCGGACCACATCATTGCGCGACGGCCAACACCCAAGTGCCGGCCGCGAGGCGCTCTCGGGCAGCGCTAATCGTCGACCTTCTCCTCCACCTTCGACAGCCGCCGCTCGATTTCGTTGAACTGCCGATCCATGCGTTGCCGCCGCGCTTCCTCCGCCTCCGCCCGCGCTTCCAGCTCCTGGGCCTTGAGATGGTTCATCTGCCCCTGGCCGAGCGCAAAGCCGATGTAGCCGCGCATCTCGTCGAAACGCTTGTCGATGGCATCGAAACGGCGCTCCAAGACATCCAGCTTTTCCAGTTTGACACGCATCAGTCCCATGTCCGCTCGCATCTCGCGCAGCTGAACCAGGACCCGATTCTCAGGCTCGTCGACCATGACGCTGGCTCCTCAAATGCCATGGAACAAAAGTAGTACAAAAGTGCGGCAGCGTCAAGAACGAAGTTGTGTGGGTCAAGCGAAATCAAGTGTCTTGCGTCGAGCTCGCGCGTCTCGCGGCAGCCACGGTCATCACGACGAGCGCGTGCTGCCCTCCCAGGCCGCAAGCTCTTCCTCCGGCAGCGGATCGAAGAAGGCGTCGGTCAGCGTCGCCTGTCCCTTGTAGGCGCCGAACCGGCGTTGTGGGGTCTACTGAGTGATCGGAACGAGCTTCACCGCGGGCGTGTCGCGACGCGCAATGATGACGTCCTCGCTAGCCTCGGAGCGCTCGATCAATTTGGACAAGTTGGTCTTGGCTTCGTGCACGGTGTGGGTGGGCATGCGCGGCTCCTCGTGTTTCACACCTGACGGATGGTCCCCACATTTTCGTCCTCCCGGCGAAGGCCGGGACCTACGACAATACTCCGCATTGGCGCTTGCAGTCGAACGTCGTAACCCTTTCCAGGGACATGCGAGCGAGGTGAAATGATGCTGCACTATTCCCACCCCCTGTCTGCCTACGGACTGTCGTGGGTGCCGGCCTCCGCCGGCACGGCGGTATCTACGAATATTGCGGGTTCAATGCGTTTGACCCGGAACACCAGCGAGCGGATTCAGCTAGATCATCGGGCGCCAGGCAAGACCAAATTGGTTATTGCTTGAAGGCGCGGATCAGCGGCCCCGCTCGCGAAGCGAAGCCTCAGCTCTTTAGCCCGCCTTTCTCACCATAATTAGAGCATCGGGGCCCCGAATCAGCGAAAGTTGTTTTGCGAACAACGACTTGCGCAGAGACGAGGAGGCTCCCCGATGCCGACAGAGTGTATCCCGGATTCGTTCGATTTTGGAACCGTCG
>CAZCGE010000087.1:0-30803 GCA_964498125.1 uncultured Devosia sp.
ATCATGCAGGAGTCGGTGTCGAAGACCGGCGTCTACGACATCTTCAACGACTTCCCCTACACCATGCCGGATGCCGCCGGCGCCAAGGCCATTATCGCGCTCGACGACTGGGCCAAGAAATACCAGCCTGATTTCAAGGGCATCGCGCCCGGCCTGCAGTTCCAGCAGTATTACGACGGCAAGCTCTACAATCTCGTCAACGACGGCGACCACCTGCTGCTGGCGCTGCGCAAGGACCTGATGGAGAACCCGCAGGCGCGCGCCGAGTACAAAGCCAAATACAACAAGGACCTCGGCTGCCCCGACACCATGGCCGAGTGGAAGCAGCAGGCCTCCTTCTTCATGGTCAAGGCCGGCGAGACGAAGTGGGGCGTCAAGTTCGAGAAGGACCTGTTCGGCGCGCTCGGCTACCGCTCGATCAACTTCTCCTACCGCCACTTCCCCGCCTACATGAAGGGGCTCTACTTCGACAAGGACATGAAGCCGACGATCAACTCACCGGTCGGCATCCAGGCGATCAAGGAGTTCGCCGCCAGCGTCGAGGACATGCCCAAGGACATCCAGGGCTGGGGCACGCCGCAGATCTACCCGTTCTGGGGCAGCGGCCAGGCCTACTCGGCGATGTCGTTCCCCTCGATCATCGGCTTCGGCAACTCCAACCCGGCCAGCGTGATCAAGGGCCAGCAGATCGCCTGCCTGAGCCCCGGCCACATGATCAACGGTAAGCTCGAACGGCGCTCGCCGCAGGCGGCTGGCACCGGCTACATGGTCTCCGCCTACGCCAAGAATCCAGAACTCGCCTACCTGTTCATTCAGTGGTTCACCAGCCCCAGCATCGGTGATGACGCCGTCGCTCACCCCAAGGGCTTCTGGGATCCCTTCCGAACCTCGAACCTGACCAACAAGGCGATCCTCGACCGCTTCGGCGAGCAGATGGTCAAGACCACCATCGAGAACTCGCAGTATGCCGCCTCGCTGCTGCTGATCGAGGGCGCCTACGAGTACTTCAACATCCTCGACAAGCAACTCGCCGATGTGATGAACAAGAACATCTCGGCGGAGGAGGCGGCCAAGCGCGTCGAGGCCGGCTGGAACAAGGTGACCAACGACGTCGGCCGTGAGAGCCAGATCAAGGTCTGGCGCAAAGGCGTCGAGCAGGGCATCTACATCGACAAGTTCTGAGGCGCGCGCACGGCTGTCATCCCGGCCGCCGAAGGCGCACTTCTGCGCCGCAGGCGAGCCGGGACCCAGCGCAAGGAGTGCCGAAGACTCAATAAATATTGTGTCTTCGACGAGTCTCTCCTGGGTCCCGGATCCGCGCTCGGCCCGAAGTGGCCTCGCTTGTCCGGGATGACAAGTCGCCGACCGCACCCCCTTATTCGACTACCAATGCCGAGGCGACCACGCGATGGCGGAAACGACGGCAAGTCCGGACACTATGACCGCGCGGCGCCAGCAACTCGGCCCGTTCGGGCGCCTCGGCAAATGGTTCGCCTCCGAGCGGATTTTCCGGCTGATCCCGTTCGTGCTGGTCGAAGGGCTGTTCCTGCTCACGATCCTGATCCCGTTCGCGCTGACGATCTGGATCAGCATGCTCAAGTGGCGCGCCAACCGCCCGTTCGAGTCGGCAACCTTCTCCGGCCTGGAAAACTACTATGCGGTGATCGACAACGACCAATTCTGGTCCTCGATCGGGCGCACTTTCTACTTCGCCGGCGTCGCCGTGACGCTGGAGCTTGTCGTCGGCTTCCTGCTGGCCATGCTGGTGACCAACTGCACCAAGTCGAAGAAGCTCTACACCACAATCTTCCTGGTACCGATGATGATCGTGCCGATCGTCGTCGGCTACAACTTCTCGATGATCTACATCGACAGTGGTCCGCTGAACCAAATCCTGGAGCCGTTGACGACCAGCCTTGGCATGGACCCCCGCATCCGCTGGCTGTCGCATCCCATAGCTGCCCAGTGGGCCATCATCATTGCCGACGTCTGGCAGTGGACCTCGCTGACCTTCCTGATCTTCCTGTCGGGGTTTGCAGCTCTGCCCAAGCAGTTGATCAACGCCGCCCGCGTGATGGGCGCCTCCCCCTGGCAGATCTTCTGGCGCGTGCAGTTGCCGCTGCTCAGGCCCGCCATCGTCATCGCCGTCGTCATCCGCTCGATGGAAGCCTTGAAGATGTTCGATCCGGTCGTGCTGCTGACCTTTGGCGGCCCCGGCACCTCGACCCAGACGGTCGCCTACTTCCTGTGGGAAAGCGTCTTCCAATTCAACAAGTTCAGCTTCGGGGCGGCCGCCTCGATCATGCTGCTGGTCATCTTCTCGGTGCTGATCTTCTTTGGCATCTTCTCGCTGATCAAGCAGCGCGACGCCGTCGAGGGAGGGCGCTAGCCGTGGCGATCAACACCGGTCTCACGCCCGAGCAGGCCAAGGCGCGCCGGCAAAGACGCGAACGCATGAGCCGCGTCCTGCGGCATGCGGCCCTGCTCGCTTGGACCTCCTTCATCGTCTTCCCGATCTACTGGATGGTGATGACGTCGTTCAAGGACTCTGGCGAATGGGTGACATGGCCGCCCAATTGGGTCCCGCGCGAGCCGACACTGCTCAACTACGCCCAGATCTTTGCTTTCGGCCAGCTTGATCCGAGCCAGGCGCGGCAAGCGACCGAGCAGGCGTTCACCATCTGGAAGGGGCTCGGCGACGCCGTGCTCGTGTGCACCTGCGCCTCGCTGCTGGCGCTGCTGGTGGGCACCTTCCTCGCCTACTCGATCTCGCGCTTCAATGTCGGCGGCAAATACTTCCGGCATACCATCCTGACCATCCGCATGATCCCGCCGATCGTGGTGGCGATCTCGATCCTGATGTACTACGCCATCATCATTCCCTATCTGACGGCGACGCTGTTTGGCGTGCGCATCTCCCTGTTTGACACCTACATCGGCCTGATCCTCATCTACACGGTGACGACGCTGCCGTTCGTCATCTGGATGATGCTGACCTTCATCGACGAGGTGCCCTACACGCTGGAGCACGCCGCCCGCATGATGGGCGCTGGCCGCATGATGGTGCTGCGTCGCATCGTGCTGCCGCTGGTCGCCTCGGGGATGGTGGTGACGTTCCTGTTCGTCTTCATCCTGAACTGGGCCGAGTTCCTCTTAGCGCTGACGCTGACGCACCCGGATGTGACGACACTGACGGTGCTGCTCAATAAGTTCCAGAGCGCGTCGGAGGGCCGCCTCTACGGCCCGCAGGCGGCGATCGGCACCATGATCACGATTCCGGTCGTGATCCTCGGCATGCTGATTCAGAAGCATCTCGTGAAGGGGTTCTCATTTGGCACCATAAGGAAGTAGGCCAGCCCCACGGGGGTCAGACCCTGCGGGTCTGACCCCACGTTCAACAGTCGCAGGTCGGAGCATGGGGTCAGACCCGCAGGGTCTGACCCCGGAGAGATCCGAGGACCAACACACGTGGCACGCATCGAGATCAAGAACCTGGTCAAGACGTTCGGCGCCTACAACGCCGTCAGCGGCATCGACATGCAGATCCGCGACGGCGAGTTCCTGATCATGGTCGGACCGTCGGGCTGCGGCAAGACGACGACACTGAACATGATCTCCGGGCTGGAAACCCCGACCTCGGGCGAGATCGTCATCGGCGACACCGTGGTCAACGATCTCGAGCCCGGCGAGCGCGGCCTCGGCATGGTGTTCCAGGACCTGGCGCTGTTCCCGCATATGACGGTGTTCGAGAACATCGCCTTCGGCCTCAGGATCAAAAAGGTGGCCGAGGACGATATCCAGAGGCGGGTGACGGCGGCGGCCGAAGCCGTGCACATCAGGCCGCTGCTGCCCAAGCTGCCGCGCCAGTGCTCGGGTGGCGAGAGCCAGCGCGTCGCGCTCGCCCGCACCATCGTCACCAACCCGGCGGTGTTTTTGATGGACGAGCCGTTGTCGAGCCTCGACGCCAAGCTGCGCGTCGACATGCGCACCGAGCTCAAGGGGTTGCACGAGCGGCTGAAAGCCACGTTCGTCTACGTCACGCACGATCAGGCCGAGGCCATGACCATGGCCGATCGCATCGTCGTCATGTCGAAGGGCAAGATCGAGCAGCTCGGCACTCCGCTCGAGATCTACAACAAACCATCAACATTGTTCGTCGCTGGCTTCTTCGGCACACCGACCATGAACTTCCTGGAGGGGACGATCGAGGCCAGCGGCTCAGCCAAGCGGTTCCGCGGGCCCGGCATCGATCAGCCGCTGCCCGATGCGGTGCCGGCCAGCGCCGTCGGCCGCAAGATCGTGCTCGGCGTGCGCTCCGAGCACGTTGCGGTCGACGCGGCGGCGCAACAGTCAGGCGTTGTGCGCATCACCGAGCCGCTCGGCGATGTCACGCTGGTCCATTTCAATTATGGCCTCGACAGGACGCTGGTCGCCAAGGTGCCGCCGACCACCACGCTCACGTCCGGCGCCGCCCTCAATTTTCGCTTCGTGCCCGAAGCCTGCCACCTATTCGACGCGGCGGGCGGTGCACGGTTGTATTGATGGTGAGATGTAGGTCGGAGCGAGGCCGGTCCCGGCCTCGCTCCGACGCACCGTACCCGCGCCACAGTTTCTCGGCTATGGTCCGGCCCATGTCGGGAATCGCGTGTGGCCGAGGGGGCATTTTGCCATGTCTGATATGACGCGTGTTGGATCGGAGGTGGAAACCCCGGTCAATCCGTACAGTTTGCTCGATGCGGTGAACAGCTCGAGCGATACCGCGCACACCGCGTGGCTGATTTTTCTCGTGCTGATGACCTATCTGGTGGTGGCTGTCGCCGGCGTCACGCACAAGGCCCTGCTGTTGGAATTGGCCGTCGCCCTGCCGCTGTTGCAGGTGCAGATCCCCATCACCCAGTTCTTCCAGTTTGCGCCGATCATTCTTGTGCTGCTGCATATTGGTGTCGTCGGCCAACTGGTGCTGCTGGCCAGGAAAACCATCGAGTTCGACCACGCCATCGTCCTGCTCGAGGCAACCGACCGGCGCTCGCATCCGCTCAGGCTCGAACTGCACAACTTCTTCTTCGTGCAGGCCATCGCCGGCCCGCATCGTTCGCGCATCATGAGCGCATTCCTGCATGCCATGTCCTGGCTGACGCTGGTGATCCTGCCGGTGATGCTGATTCTCTACGTGCAGGTGGTGTTCCTGCCCTACCACGACGTTGCAATCACCTGGACGCACCGTGTCGTGCTGCTGCTCGATATTGCCATGCTGATGCTGATCGGCGTGTTTTTGATGCGATCGGAGACGTCGTTCTTTCATGCCTTCTGGCGCACCACCACGGCGCATCCCCTGAGCTTCTTCATGACTGGCCTGGTGCTGGCCGCTTCAGCCTTCTTCTCGCTGTTCGTGGCCACCGTGCCCGGCGAGCCGTTCGACCGGATGATGCAGGTCTTTGCCCCCGCACCGGCCGACCGCTTGTCGCCGAGCCGCGACCAGCGGCATGCGGCGAGTTTCGTCCTGCCCTGGTTCGGCGCCCGGCCCGACGGCTCGCTGTTTGGTTTCCATCGCAATCTCGTGGTGACGGATACCGATTTGGTCGTCGACAAGGACGTCAACGGCGATGAGCCGAGTATCATTTTGCGCGGGCGCGACTTGCGCTTTGCCCGCCTCGATCGATCCGATCTGCATCAGGCAGACCTGACCGGGGCCGATCTTTCCGATGCCAGCCTGGTCGGTACTGATCTCAGGAAGGCATTCCTGAACTGCGCCAGTCTCGATGACCTGCTTTTGAGCGAGAACCGGGAGCTGGCGCGCTGCGTCACGGCGCGACGGGCCAATCTGCGCAAGGCGCGCCTGCAGGACGCGCAGCTCAATGGCATCGATCTGCGCGGCGCCGTGCTCGATGACGCTCGGCTGGAGGGCGCCGAACTCGGGGCCTCGCTGCTGACAGGGGCCAACTTCTCGAACGCGCACCTGGACAGGGCCGACTTGACCGGCGCCCAGGCGCAAGGCGCCAATTTCCTGGTGGCCTCGCTGCAGGGCGCCGATCTCTCCGGCGCACAGCTGCAAAGCGCCGATTTATCCAGCACGTCCATGCAAGGCGCCGTGCTGAGTTTTGCGCATTTGCAAGGGGCCGTGTTGCGCGATGCGGACCTGGAAGGGGCCGATCTGTATTACGCCAAGCTGCACGGGGCCGACATGACGGGCGCCAGAATCCGAGCCGCTGATCTGCGCGGCGCCGGGGTTTGGCTGACAGCCCCGCCGGCGCACGATAACATGTCGCTGACCGACCTGACGGACATCGTCATCAAGCCAGTCGACGAGTCCGAGCTGCCGACCCTCGTCCGCGTCGTCGAGCGGGTCGAGGTCGGGCTGGCGCGACAACATGTGAAGAGCGCGCTCGATCCCATCATGCAAATTGCCGCGAGCCGCGCTTGGGTCGGCAGCAACGACCAGTTGCGTTGGGACAGCATGGCGAAGGCCAGCGGTGTCGCTACCGCCGACGCCTACAAGCTCCTGTTGACCGAGCATCTTTCCCGGCTCATGTGCAGAACCCGTTGGAGCAGTGGATCGATGGCGACGGGCGTTGCCCGGCGAGCGCAGGCGCCGCATTTCCGCGGTGACGTCGCACTCGTCTTTGATCGCACGCGGGGTCCGGATTGCCCCGGCGGCCTGCGCGTGGCGCCCAAGGTGCTCGGCAACCTCGGCCATGTCGCCGACATCGCGCGCAGCAACTGACCAGGACGCAAGGAAACATGAGGAGTTACAGGGCGTTTCCGTGACCTTCTTTCCTCACCTGGCTGCCCCGGCTGGCATGGCCGGCGTGTGGGCCGGCTTGTCGGTGGACACGTGGCTGGCGATTTGCTAAAGAGTGCCATGCATTCTGGTAGGAATTGCCGGCCCCCGGGGTCGGCATTTTATCGTTTGCGATCCGCTCCGAGGCCAAACCAAGGGTTCATCACTTGCAGGTACTTGTCCGCGACAACAACGTCGATCAGGCACTCAAGGCGCTGAAGAAAAAGATGCAGCGCGAGGGCATTTTCCGGGAGATGAAGCTCCGGAATTACTACGAGAAGCCGTCGGTCCGTAAGGCCCGCGAGAAGGCGGAAGCCGTGCGCCGGGCGCGCAAGCTGGCCCGCAAGAAGCTGCAGCGCGAGGGCTTGCTGCCGAGCAAGCCGCTGGTGGCCAAGACCCCCGGCGGCGGCCGTGGTGGCTTTGGTGGCGGCGGTGGCGGGTCCAGTGGCGGCTTCGGCGGTGGCGGGTCCAGTGGCGGCTTTGGCGGCGGTGGGTCCGGTGGCGGCTTCGGCTCACGCTGAGCTGCAACCCGTCGGGCCAAAATTCCATTCCGAGTTCGAGATGACAGAACCGTGCAAGCGCGCGGCGTTTTGCGGGGTTTTTCTGCATTTGGGCGGCAGGCGCTACTTTGCTGCACGCGCCCCGGTCGCTCGCAACCGGTCGATCCAGGCATTCGTCACCGCCATCGAGCCGTGGAGATGATGGTCGTTGTGGCCCGCCAGCGGGATGATGGCGAGCTCTTTCGGCCCCGGCGCCGCCGCGTGCATCGCTCGGCCCATGTCGACCGGGACCACCCGATCCCGCGCGCCGTGCAGGACGAGCAGCGGCGCCTCGATCTTAGCGATCCGTGACAGGCTATCGTAGCGATCCATCATCAGCAGGCGAACCGGCAGGAAGGGGTATGCCTTGGCGCCGACGTCGACAATCGAGGTGTAGGGCGCATCGAGGATCACGCCGGCCACGGGCCTTTGCGCCGCAAGCTGCACGGCAACGCCCGAGCCGAGCGATTCGCCATAGAGGATGATGTCGCTGGGATCGACGCCGGCATCGACGAGGCGCTGGTAGGCCAGCACGGCGTCAGCCACGTTGGCGGCCTCGGAGGGACTGCCGGTCGAGCCGGAGTAGCCGCGATAGCTCATCATGAAGATGCCGCGCCCAAATGCCTGGTAGCGGCGGAAGGTTTCGGCCCGCAAGGCGAGGCTGCCGGCGTTGCCGTGGAAATACAGCAGTGTCGGCTGTTCTGGCCGTGCCCGTTGCCACCAGGCGATGACGCGCGCGCCATCGCCGGTCTCGAGCACCACCTCCTCGACGTCCTGCAGCCCCGCCTCGGCCGGCGCCGTGCGTTTGCCATCGGGAAAATACATCAGCCGGCGCTGGCCGAGATAGGCGGCGAGCACGATCAGCAGGTAAAAGGCGGCGCAGAAGGCGGCCCATTTGAACAGCATGGTCATGGTCCAGCTATGCCACAGCTCGAGGCCGGCCTGTAGCCGCACTCCATCGCCAGGGGCCGTACTGCGGCAATTGGCGGACATCCGCGCATACAAGCTCATACAAACTCATCTAGCGCGTTGCACCGCAAGTCATTAATCTGCCGGCACGCGGCGCCATACCGGACCGCGACGGCGCTGTGGAATGCCAGACCCTTCCGTCGGCTGGGGTCTTTTGTTTCGATGCAGTCCATGCACTGCCGGCTGTACTGTGGAGGAACGGTCATGGAAAAGACGACACGACGTAAATTTCTCAAGGTTGCCGGCACTGGCGGTGTCGCCGCGGCGGCGTCGGCATTGGCCGTTCCGGCCATCGCCCAGTCGGCGCCGGAGATCCGCTGGCGCATGACGGCGAGCTGGCCCAAGTCGCTGGATACGCTGTACGGCGGTGCCGAATATATGGCCAAGCGGATTGGTGAGTTGTCCGACGGAAAATTCCAGGTCCAGGTGTTCGCGGCCGGCGAGATCGTGCCCGGACTGCAAGTGCTCGATGCCGTGCAGGCCGGCACCGTCGAGATGGGCCATACCGCGTCCTACTATTATTTCGGCAAGGATCCGACGTTCACATTCGGCACCGACCTGCCATTCGGCATGAACAGCCGCATGCGCAACGCCTGGCTGTTTCATGGCGGCGGGCTCGATCTGCTGAACGAGTTCCACAAGAGCTACAACGCCCTGTTCGTGCCGGCCGGCAACACCAACTGTCAGATGGGCGGCTGGTACCGCAAGGAGATCAATACGCCCGACGATCTCAAAGGTCTCAAGTTCCGCATCGGCGGCTTTGCCGGCCTCATCATGCAGAAGCTCGGCGTCGTACCCCAGCAAATCGCTGGCGGCGACATCTATCCCGCGCTCGAGAAGGGCACCATCGACGCCGCGGAGTGGGTCGGCCCCTACGACGACGAGAAACTCGGCTTCGCCAAGGTGGCCAAGCACTACTATTATCCGGGCTGGTGGGAGGTCGGGCCGACGACCGGCGCCTATGTCAATCTCGCCAAGTGGGCCGAGCTGCCCAAGTCCTATCAGGCCATGGTGCACAGCGCCGGCACCGAAGCCATGGTGTGGATGACCGCCAAGTACGATGCACAGAACCCAGCGGCGCTGAAGCGGCTGGTGGCGTCGGGCGCCGTCCTGAAGCCGTTCCCGCCGGAAGTGATGGACGCCTGCTGGAAAGCCTCCAACGAGCTTTACACCGAGTTGTCCGCCAAGAATGCCTGGTTCAAGCGCGTCTATGATCACTTCACGGCGTTCCGCAGCGATCAATATCTGTGGAACCAGGTCGCCGACTACACCATGGACAGCTACATGATCCGCTACCGCAACGCCAAGAGCTGAGTTGGCGGATGGGGTCAGGCCCGTCTTGGCGCAGCCATGCTACGCATGGACGGGTCTGACCCCATCATCCCGCCGTCCTGTTGTGCATCACCCGCGTGCCCCGGCACGGCGGGTAAAGCCCGCTGGTGGTGGCCTCAATGCGTCCAGGAACCGACGCGGCCGAAGCGGAAATTGTCGGAATAGGACTTGTGCGCCACCTTGCGCGCCTTTGGCTCGACGATGGTGTAGGCCAGCCCGTGCCGCTCGGCGTAGGCGATGGCGTCCGCTCGGGTGTCGAATTCGAGGCGAACTTGGGCTTGCGTATCGCTCGAGCTGGTCCAACCCATCAGCGGGTCGATCTCACGCGCGCTGGCCGGCTCGAACTCGAGCAGCCAGTCCTTGGTGCGCGCCCGCCCCGATTGCATGGCGGTTTTTGTAGGCTGGTAGATCCGTGCGGCCATGGATGTTTCCGTTTTCGTCCTCGACAGCACTGGGTGGCGCTGCACTCTATTGGCACCATTCATGCCGCGTCGGAAGGGGGCTGTAGCACAGGTCGGACGCCAAGAGTACCCCTCGCGACATGCACCAATGCTGAGGGGTTGGGGTCAGACCCTTGGGTCTGACCCCTTCAAGAGCACGGCGCTTTCCACGCGCGACCGATCGGCGGTGCAACGGCAGCAGGAGGAGAGGGCTCGCTTCTCGAGGGGTCAGACCCATGGGTCTGACCCCGACCAGGTCGGACGCCAAGAGTACCCCTCGCGACATGCACCAATGCTGTGCGGACTGTGTACCGCGACCAAATAGTACGTGTGACCGTGTTGCCACGCTGGCCGGCATTTGGCATGGTCCCGCCCGCATTGACTCGCTGAGAGGGGGCGAGGCGCCGGCGGACAACGCGTGTCTTGCCGGTTTTGCCGTGTGCGCCCCCCGGACGAAGGGACCAATCGATGAACACGATACTCTGGGGGATCATCGCCTGCGGGGCGCTGTCACTCCTTTACTCCGCCGTCACGATCAAATCGGTGATGAGCGCCGATGCTGGTAGCGCCCGCATGCAGGAAATCGCCGGCGCTATCCGCGAGGGTGCGCAGGCTTATCTCAATCGGCAATACACCACGATCGGTGTTGTCGGCCTGGTCATCTTCATTCTGGCCTGGCTGCTGCTCGGCGCGGTCGTTGCCGTCGGCTTTCTTGTCGGTGCGGTGCTTTCGGGCGCCGCCGGCTATATCGGCATGAACGTGTCGGTGCGCGCCAACGTGCGTACGGCGCAGGCGGCCACCCAATCCCTGGCCTCGGGCCTGGACATCGCCTTCAAGTCGGGTGCCGTCACCGGAATGCTGGTCGCCGGCCTCGCCCTGCTCGGCGTCGCTGGATACTTCTTCGTGCTGGTCGGCGGCCTGAAGCTCGAGCCGAACAGCCGCACGGTCGTCGATGCGCTGGTGGCGCTCGGCTTCGGCGCTTCGCTGATCTCGATCTTCGCCCGTCTCGGCGGCGGCATCTTCACCAAGGGCGCCGACGTCGGTGGCGACTTGGTCGGCAAGGTCGAAGCCGGCATCCCGGAGGATGACCCGCGCAATCCCGCCACCATCGCCGACAACGTCGGCGACAATGTCGGCGACTGCGCCGGCATGGCGGCCGATCTGTTCGAGACCTACGCGGTGACCGTGGTCGCCACCATGGTGCTGGCCGCCATCTTCTTTGGCACGCAGGCGACGCTGGTGCCGCTGATGCTCTATCCGTTGGCGATCTGTGGCGCGTGCATCATCACGTCGATCATCGGCACCTATTTCGTCAAGCTCGGCGCCAACAACTCGATCATGGGGGCCTTGTATCGCGGCTTCATCACCTCAGCCGTGCTGTCGGTTGCTGGTTTGTGGTTCGCGACAACCTATGTGCTCGGGTCATTCGGTGAGGTCGGCAAAGCGGACGGCATGTCGATCACCGGCCAGAACCTGTTCCTGTGTGGCCTGGTCGGCCTGGGCGTCACTGGCTTGATCGTCTGGATTACGGAGTACTACACGGGCGTCGGCAAGCGTCCGGTGGTGTCGATCAGCCAGGCCTCGGTGACCGGGCACGGCACCAACGTCATCCAGGGCCTCGCGGTCAGCCTCGAAGCCACCGCCCTGCCGACCCTGGTCATCGTCGCCGGCATCATCATCACCTACAAGCTGGCCGGTCTGTTCGGCACGGCGATCGCCACGACGACCATGCTGGGGCTTGCCGGCATGGTGGTGGCGCTCGATGCTTTCGGGCCGGTGACCGACAACGCCGGCGGCATTGCCGAGATGGCGGGCCTTCCGAAAGAGGTGCGCCGCTCGACCGACGCGCTGGACGCGGTCGGCAACACCACCAAGGCCGTGACCAAGGGCTATGCCATCGGTTCGGCCGGCCTTGGCGCGCTGGTGCTGTTCGCGGCCTACAGCTACGACCTGCAGCACTTCATCTCCGAAGCCAACAAGCAGGGCGCCACGACCTACCAGTACTTCAAGGGTGTGAAACCGGACTTTTCGCTGGCCAATCCGTACGTCGTGGTCGGCTTGCTGCTCGGCGGCCTCATCCCCTACCTGTTCGGCGGCATCGCCATGACGGCGGTTGGCCGCGCGGCCAGCGCCATCGTCGAGGAAGTGCGGCGCCAGTTCAAGGAAAAGCCGGGCATCATGAAGGGCACGGAGAAGCCCGATTATGCCCGTGCCGTCGACCTGCTGACCAAAGCCGCCATCAACGAGATGCTGGTGCCATCGTTGCTGCCGGTGCTGTCGCCGATCGTGCTCTACTTCGTCATCTACTATGTCGGCGGCCAGGGCGTGGAGGGCAAGGGCGCGGCGTTCTCCGCAGTCGGCGCCATGCTCTTGGGCGTCATCGTCACCGGGCTGTTCGTGGCCATCTCGATGACCTCGGGCGGCGGCGCCTGGGACAACGCCAAGAAGGCCTTCGAGGACGGCTTCGTCGACAAGAATGGCCAGAAGCACATGAAGGGCTCGGAGGCGCACAAGGCCTCCGTTACCGGAGACACGGTCGGCGATCCCTATAAAGACACCGCTGGCCCGGCCGTCAACCCGGCGATCAAGATCACCAACATCGTCGCGCTGCTGCTGCTGGCGGTGCTGGCGCGCTGACATTGGGGGTCAGACCCGTCCCGCCCGAGGCGGGCAGGATCAGAGGGTCTGACCCCATGCTTCATCCACGCTCGGCATCCTCACGTCGTCAATGCCCAGGCTCGAGGAGCAGCACCATGATCGCGAAAGTCGACTGGACCGGCGCCTTCGCCGAACCCCCCGAGCTGTCGGTGCATTATGTGCGCGCCGGGAAAGGCTCGCCGCTGGTCCTGCTGCATGGCTGGCCGGAGTTTGCGCGCACCTGGCTGCACAATGTCCCGGCATTGGCCGAGAGCTTCGACGTTATCGTGCCGGAGCTGCGGGGTTTCGGTCAAACGCTCTGCAAGGTTCCGCGCTCAGCCCAAGGCACTCCGCCGCAGCTGCTGGCCAAGGATCTGCGCGACTTTGCCGATGCGTTGGGACTGCAGCAGTTCGCCATCGTCTCCCACGACGTTGGTGCCTTCGTTGCCCAGCAGTTCGCCCTGGCTTTTCCCGAGCGGGTCCGGGCCCTGTTCTTCTTCAACTGCGCCTATCCCGGCATTGGTGCGCGTTGGGGTGCGGCGGCAAATTTCCCTGAACTCTGGTACCAGCAGTTCCACCAGAAGGATTTTGCCGCCGCCCTGGTCGGCTCCTCGCGTGAAGCCGCCCGCATCTATTTCCGGCATTTCCTGACACACTGGTCGCACCAGAAAGACGCGTTCACGCCCTATCTCGAGGAGTGGGTCGACAATTTTCTGCGGCCCGGCAATCTGCAGGGCGGCTTTGACTGGTATGTCGGGGTCAACCGCTTCCGCATGCGCATGATGCAGGAAGGTGCCGTCGCACAGCCGATCATCAAGCACCCGGCCTTTTTTCTCTGGGGCCGGCACGATCCCGTCCTGCAATACGCCTGGACCGACCGGCTGGCTGAGTATTTCGCGGATTTCAAGCTGGTGTGCGCCGAGGACGCCGGCCATTTCGTGCATTTTGAGCAGCCGGAGCTGGTGAACCGGCAGATCACGGAGTTTTTCAAAGGCTTGGCGGCGTAGGTCGGGTCGAGCCCTTCGCGAGACCCGACAAACCTCGCACCATCCTTGCCACCGTGTCGGGTCTCAGCCGGCGAAGTGCAGGTGCCGGCCTCTACCCGACCTACCGCTATGTCGGCGGAACAGAGCGTCCCTTCTCGGGCCAGCTTGCGGCCAGCCAGTTTTTGGTGCCGAACAGCCAGACGTAGAAGTGGCTGCGCTTCTCCGACTTTTCCGCGGTGTGGTGGTGGATGGCGCCAATTTTCTCCGCCAGTTGATCGATGATCTGCGCCGGCCGGGTGGTCAGTCGCTCGATGGCGGCCAGGCGATTGCCGATGACGCCGAGTTCGCTGCTGGCCTGGCGCACCTGGTCGATGCCGCCGAACAGTGCGGCTTGCTGCGTGCTGAGCTTCGCCAAGGCCTCGTGCAGCTTGCCCTGGTCGGCGTCGCGGCCGCCAGCTTGCTCGGCGATCTTCTGCGCGGCTCCCATCATGCCGCGTTCAGCGGCTGCGATACGCTCGGCCAGGCTTGCCGTGGCCCGCGTGTTCTCGGCTTGGCGCTGTTCGAGCACGGCGCCGATCGCCTGGAAGCGTTCGTTGATCTGCGCAAGGGCTTCGCTGCCGCCGGAATTCTGTGCCGCGGTCGCTGTAAGCGTGCTGAGCTCGGCGGCCAGCGCGGCATTGAGCTGCAGGGCCTGTACCTTCTGTGCCGCCTGTCCCTCCTCTATCGCCTTGAGCCGCCCGGCCAGTTGGGTTGCTTCGTCCGAGGCCGAGCTGCCCCTTTCGACCACGACCTGTTCGATCGTATCCAGACGCTCGACCAGGCGCGCCATGTCATTGCCTGCTGCGTTGGCCGACTGCGCCAGCAGCGTACTCTCCAGGCTGACCAGGCGCTCGCTGGTCGCGGTCCAGTATTGCGCACCCTCGCCGGACGAGGCTTGCAGGGCGCGCTCGATCCCGGCCAGGCGCTCGTTGAGCACCGCCGACGATCTGGACATTTCCACAAATCGCTTCTCGATCGCCTGTTCGATGGCGGTAAGCCGTTCCGTCGCGGCGGTGCTGGTCCGGAAGTCGTCTTCCCGGCGCGCGCCAGCAACGTCGACACCGTGCGTGCGCGGATCATAGGCAGCCGGCGCGGCGAATCGTGGCGATAGCTCACGACTGCGCGGAGCAGGCTCGTAGTCGCCGCGATCACTGGCGGCGCGTGTGCCCAAGTGGCGGCGGACGAGGGGCAGCGCCGGCAGATCGCGCGTCGAGTCGATCAGGGTCGAAATCAGGTCGTCGATGCTGGCGGGCGCATTGCGCAGGTGGGCCAGTGCGGCGGCATCACGCAGCACGATGTCGATGTCATCGCTGCGGCGCGGGGCGGCCTTGCCATTCTGCGCACCAATTGGGATCTCGCTGGCAACGAGGCTGCCCAATTCGCGGCGCAGCGTTGCCACCCGCACGCCCAGAGATTCCAGGGCCTCGGCGGCGGCATCGATGCGAGTCAACGCATACACCAGATGCTCGAGCCGGACCTCGCTGGCCCGATGCGTCAGCGCCAGATCAAAGGCCAGATTGCAGCAGGCCAAAATGGTGTCGTCGACCCAGACGGGCTCGCCGCGTACGCCGTAGCTGGCGCGTGACCTGAGATCGCCGGCGCCGATATCAGCTGCGGGTCGGCCCCCGGACTGAGGCGTCCTGAGGTCGAGATCTTCACCTCTGTATGCCATTGTCATCTCCTTCTGGCCCGCGGGCTGCCGTGGCCTGCGCCCGGCAATCGTTGCGCACGTGCTGTCCAGCGCCTCGACCAAAAGCGAGCGGAGCCCTGGATTTGCTCGAGTGGAGCGCCGTGCTGCAAGGCGAACGCAGTGATGACCGAAAGGCCGGCGGCGCAGAACGGCAAGCTCCTGGCCAAGGAGATTAGCGCCTTTTCGTGTGCCAGGCGAGACGCAGTGTGACCGGCTCAAGTATTTGGTAAATCTCGCACTTTCATGCAGCGGCGTTTACCATGCCGGTGGGCGCGATTGGCCGCTGCCCCGCCCTGCGGCGGCAGCAAGCCAGCCCGGCATCGCCTCAGCGCTTGCTCAGTTCAGCCAGCCCGTCCTTGGCGCCATCGTGGCCGGGATCAATGGCGATCGCCTTGGTGAAATCGGCGATGGCCCGCTCCTTGTCGCCCTTGGCCTGATAGACGGTGGCGCGGTTGAAATAGCCGCTGGCATCGTTGGGATCGAGCTGGATGGCCTGGCTGTAGTCGGCGAGCGCCTTGTCGAGATCGCCCTTGGCGTCATGGGCGTTGCCGCGCAGCAGATGGGCGGCCGCATCCTGCGGATTGAGGGCGATGGCGGCCGTGAAATCAGCGATGGCGCGGTCATACTCGCGCTCATCATCGAAGATCCCGCCGCGGTTCACCAGTGCGTCGGCCCGCTCTCTCGCCGTCGCCGTCTGGTCATCGATGATGGAGGTGCAGGCGGCGCGACGGGCAGCCCCTGGCGCCTTCTCGTCATCGCAGATGTCGATACGCTAGGCGAGCGTTTCGGCGCACAGCGGTGCAAGCGGCAGCAGCAGCACGGCCAGCGCAGCAAAGCCGCGCCGCCAGAATGACAAGGCGCTCACGGATCATCTCCGGCATTCGACAGGACGTGGCAGACCCCGCCGGCTTCCGTTTCTTGCGGGTGCGGTGCGTGGCCGTATCGGAGCGGCCTTGCTAGCGGATCGGGTCGGGCCCTGCAAATGCCTTGCCGGCCGCTGATGCGAATTGTCGAGGTATTGTGTCCGCGCCGCAGCGGCGCGCACAGGCGCCGGCGCAATCTGCCCGTCCGCGCGACGTCAAATCCAGCGAATGGCGCCGTCGCGTAGCACCAGGATCTTCTCCTGTGGCACTTCGAGATCCAGCATCTGAGCTGGCGACAGGCCCAATATGCGGCCGCGCACTGTCCGGCTGACGCCACCGTGCGCGGCCACGACCGTGTCACGCGTCACGTTTTGCAGCCAGGTGTCCGTGCGCACCATCAAGTCGGCATAGCTCTCCCCACCTTCCGGCCGCCAGTTGAACGGATCGAGATTGCGGGCCGCCAATCCGAAGGGGTCCGTGCGCGGCAGATCGCCGGCCAGCGAGCCTTCCCAGGCGCCGTAATGCACCTCCTTCAGCAAGTCGTCGAAGCGGAAATCGTCCACCGGCAGGCCAAGCACGCGGCGCATGATCTGCATGGTCTCGCGCGCCCGCGACAGCGGGCTTGCGACATAATCGAATGCTGTGGGATCGCGCAAAACCTCGAGGAGCACCTCGCCGTTGCGCAACGCTTGGCCGCGTCCGCGAAGATTGAGCGGGATGTCGCGCTGACCTTGGTAGCGCGCCGCCGCGTTGTAATCGGTCTCGCCATGGCGGACGAAATAGATCGTGATGCCGGATCGCATGTCTCAGACTTTCAGCAGCAGCTTGCCGTTGTTGCCGCCCGAGTAAAGCAGGCTCAGCGTTTCGGGGAAAGCATCGAGGCCGCCCTCGCGGATGTCCTCGCGCAGTTTCAGCCGTCCATCGCGATACCAGCCGACAAGCGCCTCGCGGCATTCGCCGAAGCGTTCGCGCCAGTCGGAGACGACCATGCCCTGCATCTTGAGCCGCTGCGTCAGGATGGCGCGCATGTTGCGTGGTCCGGGCGCCGGCTCGATGGCGCTGTAGCCCGAGATCAGGCCGCAAACGACGATGCGGCCGAACGGCTTCATTTGCAGCAGCATGGTATCGAGCACGTCGCCGCCGACGTTCTCGAAATAGGCATCGACCCCGCCGGGACATGCGGCCTCGAGATCTTCGGCCAACCGGCCGGTCTTGTAGTCGACGCAGGCATCGAAGCCGAGGTCGCGGACGACCGACTGGCACTTGGCGGGCCCGCCGGCGATGCCGACGGCGCGTGCGCCCTTGATCCTGGCGATCTGGCCGACGATGGAGCCGACCGCGCCGGAGGCCGCCGACACCACCACGGTCTCGCCGGCAACGGGTTTCAGCACGTCGAGCAGGCCGAAATAGGCGGTGCGGCCGGTCATGCCCAGGCCACCCAGCCAGCGCTGCAATGGCGCAATACTGGTATCGACCTTGTCGATGTGTTCGCCTTTGGCCACCGCGTACTGCTGCATGCCGAGCACGCCGACCACCGCATCGCCGGGCTTGAAGCCTGGATGCTCGGAGGCTTCGACGATGCCGGCGCTGTAGCCGCGCATGACGGCGCCAATCGCCACCGGCGGCACGTACGAGCGCGCGTCACTCATCCAGCCGCGCATGGCGGGATCGAGCGAGACCATCTCGATTTTGACGCGCACCTCGCCGGACTTCGGCGTCGGGATCGGTCCGTCCTCGATCTGGAAGTCGGCGCGCACGGGCAGGCCGACAGGACGGTGGGCGAGCTTGACTTGGCGGTTCATCGGCATGGGTACATGGCCCTGATCGGTTGCATGGCGTCAGCGTTCCTTAAACCTTGGCCGCGGACGCGGCAACGCCGCCGCACGCATTTCTCCTTTTCCGCCCGCACCGTGGCATGCCACCATGCCGGCGATCATGGCAGCTGACTGGCGAGACACGGATGTATCAAGGCCCGATCATCGATACCCATCATCACCTCTGGGAGGTGAAGAATTACCCGTGGCTGCTGGAGCCCATGCGCCCCAGGATTTTCGGTGAGGGCTACGAGCACTTGCGCAAGGACTATCTGATCGACGACCTGCGCGGCGATTTCGGCAAGCACAACGTGGTCAAGTCCGTGCACGTGCAAGCGCACTACAAGCCTGACGACCCCGTTGGCGAGACGCGCTGGCTGCAGGCGGTGGCCGACGTGCACGGCTTCCCGCATGCCATCGCCGGGCATGCCAAGCTCGCCGATCCGAACGTCGAGGCGATGCTGGCGGCGCACTGCGCCAGTGCAAACATGCGGGCGATCCGCGACCACGTCACCTACGAGCCGAGCCGGGCTGCCTGGCAGGCGGTCGACCGGCCGGATTTCTGCCTCAGCGCGGAATGGCGACGTGGCGTCAAGCTGCTGGCGGCCTATAACCTGAGCTGCGAGCTGCAGGGGTTTCCCAATCAGTTTCAGTTCTTCGCCGAGCTGGTCGGCAACCTGCCCGAGGTGCAGTTCTGCCTGGTGCACGCCGGTCTGCTCACCGGCGATGACCCGGCAAGTATCGCGGCCTGGGAGAAGGGGCTCGCACAGCTGGTCCCGTTCAAGAACCTGTTCGTGAAATGCTCCGGCATCAACAATGTCACCTGGGGCCCGCCGCGCGCCTATGCGCCGGTTGCACGCCAGTACAACACGTTGCTCGACATGTTCGGCGCCGACCGCTGCTGCTTCGGCTCCAATTTCCCGGTCGAGAAACTCAAAACCAGTTACGACGCCGTCATGGCGATGTTGAAGATGGCCATCGCGCATCGCCCTGAAACCGAACAGCGTGCGTTCTTCCACGACACGGCGGCAAGGTTTTATCGGATTTGAGAGCTTGACGAGATGTAGGTTGGGCTGAGTGGAGGCGCGAGCCGGCCGAAGCCCAACGCGGTTGGCGCGATTTGCTGTTGGGCTTCGGCGCGGCTCATCTCTTTGCATGCCTTCGGCATGACGCTTCTCTTGCATGCCTTCGGCATGACGGCGCGCCTCAACCCAACCTACGCCTGATGTGAGGAGAGGTGGATACCGGCGACAAGCGCCGGTATGACAGACCGCGAATGATAACGGGAGGCAACCATGTCCAAATCCATCGGCATCGCCGTGATCGGCTCGGGCCGCATCGGCACCTTGCGCGCCAGCTTGTCCTCGGCGCATCCAGGCGTCGACTTCATCGCCGTCGCCGACAAGCAGCAGCACAAGGCCGACATCCTCGCACAAAAGGTCGGCGCGCATTTCGTCACCACCGACAACCTTGCCGCCATCAATCACCCGAAAGTCGGCGCTGTGTTCGTCTCGACGCCCGAGCACGACCACCGCGAGGCGATCGTCCAGGCCCTGGAGGCGGGCAAGCCGGTGCTGGTCGAGAAGCCATTGTCGTTCTCGGTGGCGGATGCCGATGCCATCGTCGCGGCGGCCAAGCGCACCGGCACCGAGATCCGCGTCGGGTACTCGCGCCGGCACGAGCGCCGCTGGATGCTGGCCAAGGAGCAGATATTGCAGGGCCGGCTCGGCGAGATCCTCGGCATCCAGCAGCGCGTCTACAATTCCCGCGCGCAGCTGCTGGAAATCCTGAAGCGCGCGCCGACCGCCAACGCCGTCAACGATGTGCTGACCTACTACGTCGACATGGCCTGCTGGTATCTGGAGGGTTTTAGGCCGGTCGAGGTGATCGCGCGCGAGCAGCGCCGGGTGTTCAAGAGCATGGGCCACGACATCGGCGACGTGACGTGGGCGATCGTCACCTTCGACAACGGCGCGGTGGTCAATCTCGGCGTCAGCTACGTGTTCCCGCCGAAATACCCCAGCGTCGGCCAGAGCGCGCGCTTCGAGATCATCGGCACCGACGGCGTCATCCTGCTCGACGCCGACAACAAGGACAGCCTGCTGTACACCGACAAAGGCGCCCCGCACGCCTACGTGCCCGACCACAACATTTCTTTGATGTTCATGCAGACCACCTCGGCGGCGGACTATGCGGTCGGTGACTACTGGGGCGCGGTGGCCAACGAATCGCGCTCATGGCTCGATCACTTGATCACCGGCCGCGCCGTGCCGCATACGACGCTGGAGGAAGCCCGCACCACACTCGCCGTGACGCTGGCGATCGAGGAATCGGCGCGCACTGGGAGGGTGATCACGCTTGCGGCGTAGGGTGCAATAGCGTCAAAGCGGAGCCCCGCTCCGCGAAGACGCGTATTGCACCACTGTCTCTCCACGTGGCGCAACCGCGGTGCAATACGCCCTATCGGGCTATTGCACCCTACGGCCCGAGAACCTGAACAGTGCCAGTCTCGGCAGCATCGATCGCTACTTTCAATGCCGGCAGCAGCGACTGAAACGCCTCCGGCGTCTGTTCGGCAACGCGCAGAACGATCACGGTAATCGCCCGCCCTGAAACCTTCTGCTGATAGGTCATGTTGCGGTCGAGCGTGACGAGGACGTCGAAACGGCCCTCGATTGCGGCAAGCAGCTCGGTGTCCGAGATCTGGTCGACACCGGCGAAACGGGCCGTCTCGACCGTGAACTCGGCCAAGTCCCGCCTCAGCCACTGTGGAACGCAGGCATCGAGCAGGACTTTAGCCATGCGCCACCCGCTTATTCGGCGGCGGCCGGCATCGCGACGGCCCGGTTGGCGAGGTCGATGACGGCGACAGCGTGCGCGCGCGACACGCTTGGATAGTCCGCCAGGAAAGCCTCGAGCGTGTGGCCGGCTTTCAGGTAATCGAACAGCGCCTTGACCGGAACCCGCCGCCCCGTGAAGCAGGGCTCGCCGCCGAGCCAATCAGGCGAGACGGTGATGAGCGATGCCGGCAGGAGATAATCGGGCGCTTGCATGCTCGATCCATAGCATGTCGCGGACGCGTCAGCAAAGCAGCGGGCGAACCGGATGCTGCATCGGGTCGATGTAGCCGCAGGACTGGCCGGCCTCGATGATCCAGCTTACAAGGCGGCATGACCGAATCCGCTCTCACCTACGACTACATCATCGTCGGCGCCGGCAGTGCGGGGTGCGTGCTGGCCAATCGGCTGAGCGCGTCGGGCAAGCAGAGTGTGCTGTTGCTGGAGGCGGGGCCGGAGGATCGCAGCTACTGGCTACAAGTGCCAATCGGTTATGGCCGGCTGTTCACGGACCCCAAGCATAACTGGTTGTACGCGCACGAGCCCGAGCCCTCCTCCGGCAACCGCGCCATTCCCGAACCACGCGGAAAAGTGCTTGGTGGATCGAGTTCCATCAATGGCCTCGTCTATGTGCGTGGGCAGCGCGAGGACTTTGATCACTGGCGCCAGCTCGGCAATCCCGGCTGGGGCTTTGCAGATGTACTGCCCTATTTCCGCAAATCCGAGGCCAACGTGCGTGGCGCCGACGACTATCACGGCGCCGATGGACCGCTGACGGTGTCGGAGCCGCCGGGCATGCATCCTTTGTGCGAGGCCTTCATCACCGCCGCTGAGCGGGTAGGCTATCCGCGCCGCACCGACTTCAATGGTCCCGAGCAGGAAGGCTTTGGTTATCTGCAGCTGACGACACGCAACGGCCGGCGCCATTCCGCCGCCAACGCCTTCCTGGAGCCGGTGCGCGGGCGGCCCAATCTGCGCGTCGAGACCGGTGCCCTGGCCACGCGCATACTGCTCGACGGCCGGCGCGCAACCGGTATCGAGTATCGGCAATACGGCGACAGTCACACCGCCATGGCCGGCTGTGAAGTCCTGCTGGCAGCCGGCGCCATCAACTCGCCACACCTCATGCAGGTCTCGGGCCTCGGCCCGGCAACGCACCTCAGGACGCACGGGGTTGCGGTGCTGGCTGATCTTCCCGGCGTCGGCGCCAATTTGCAGGATCACTACAACGCCCGCATCGTCTACCGCATCAATGCGCCGGTCACGCTCAATGACCTGGTGCGCAAGCCTTGGCTCGGCGCGAGGGCCGTTTACGACTATCTCGCCCATGGCACCGGGCTGATCGCCATGGGCGCCTCTTATGCGGCGGGCTTCCTGCGCTCGGGTCCGCAAGTCGCCAGCCCCGACCTGCAGGTCGGGTTGGCGCTCTACAGCGCCGAGCGGGTCGGCCAGTGGCTGCATCCGTACTCGGGCATTTCCGTGGTGGTGCGCATTTTGCGGCCGCGGAGCCGGGGCTCCGTCATGATCAAGGGCCCGGATCCGGATGCAGCACCGGCCATCCGTGCCAATTTCCTGTCGGCGCCGCGCGATGCGGAGGCCCTGATTTCCGGATTGCGGCAGTTGCGCAAGGTGATGGCGACCGCTCCGGTTTCAGACTACGTCGTGGCCGAAACCCACCCCGGCCCGGCCTGCGCCAGCGAGGAGGATTGGCTGGCCTACGTTCGCGCGCGTGGCGGCACCAGTTTCCACCCCGTCGGCACCTGCCGCATGGGACCGGACGATGCGGCGGTGGTCGATCCGCGATTGCGCGTGCGCGGCATCGCCGGCCTGCGCGTGATCGACGCCTCGATCATGCCGACCATCGTCTCGGGCAACACCAACGCACCCGCCATCATGATCGGCGAGAAGGGGGCCGATATGGTGCTGGAGGATGCAGCGTAGGTCGGGTCTCGCGAAGGGCTCTACCCGACCTACGGATGCGGTGTAGGTCGGGTCGAGTTCTTCGCGAGACCCGACATCTCGCCCGGTAGCCGCCATGTCGGGTCTCGCAAGGGCTCTACCCGACCTACGGCCGCAGCAATTCAGGCAGACCCCATTTCAGCGTGCGCCGTCCCGACTTGAATGCGGCCACCGGCTGCGCCAGCTCGGCCACGGCTTGTTGCGGCGTCTCAGCATTGAGAATGACGACGTCGGCCGGGTTGCCGACGGCAAGTCCGTAATCATGCATGTTGAGCAGGCGCGCCGACCGGTCGGTCAGCATGCGGAAGCATTCGCGCAAGTGCGCTGGCCGGTCGACCTGCAGGATGTTGGCGTAGAGATTGGCCATGCGGATCAGCGAGCAATCGCCGTAGGGCGTCGCCGGATTGAGGATGTTGTTGGACGACAGCGAGCAGTTGACGCCGTGCTCGATCAGAACATTGGCATCGGCGACGCCGCGCCGGACGCTGTGCTCCTGGTCGCGGCCCATCAGGAACAGATCCGTCGCCGGCAGCACCGTGACGCCGATGCCGCTGTCGGCGAGCCGCCGGGCGATCACCGCCAGCTCGGCCGGCGGTAGCAGCGACAGCTTGGCCATGTGACCGGCCACCACGCGACCGCCGCGCTTGTACTGGTCGGTCAGCTCGCGGACCAGGTGGATGAGCATGTCGCTGGCCGTAGGGCCGACGTCGAGATGCAGATCGATGTCGACGTCGTACTCGCGCGCCAGCTCGAACACGCGGCGGATCTGGCCGTGCGGGTCCTTGTCGTAGCGCGGCGCGCCGCCGATCACCTTGGCGCCGCGCTTCAGGCCCTCGACCAGCAGCGCGTCGGTGCCGGGGTAGCTGATCAGGCCCTCCTGCGCGAAGACGCAGATCTCGATGTCGATCGCCCACTTGTAGTCGGCGATCAGCGATTGCACGCCATCGAAGCCGCGCATGCCAATGCCGGGATCGACCTCGACCTGAGTGCGCATGCGCGTGGTGCCATGCGCGATGCAGGCTTCCAGCGTTGCCGCCGCCCGCGCGCGCACGTCGGCGACCGTCATGGCGGGTTTGATCGGCGTGACGCCGAACACCGGGCTCAGCGTCGCCCGCTCCTGCGGCGCGCAACGATCGATGATGCGCGACTTGTCGAGATGGATATGCGTTTCGATCAGGCCCGCGCAGGCCAGGCGGCCCTGCGCATCGTACTCGGGTGCCTCGGCGGCCAGAGCACGGGTGATGGCGGCGATGCGTCCGCCGGCAATGCCGATGTCCAGAGGTCCGTCGGCTGGCCGCTCGGACAGTCGTGCGTTACGAATGATCAGGTCCATGCGAAAAGCCCCCAGTCTGGCTCCGACCGCAAGCTATGCTACTCTGCGCGCTGGCGGTCGGCGAGACGAAATGAGGAGTGAGATCATGAGCAGTGGCGCAGGCAAGGGCCTCGACGGCAAGGTGGCGCTGATCACGGGTGGCGCCAGCGGCATCGGCGCGGCAACCGCGCGATTGTTTGCACGCCACGGTGCAAGTCTCGTGCTGGCCGATCTCGACGAGGCGGCGGCGGCCCGCGTCGGACGCGACTGCGAAGCGGCCGGCGCGCCATCGCTCGGCATGAGCATGGATGTGGTTTCTGAAAAGAGCGTCGAGGGGGGCATCGCCGCGACCGTGCAGCGCTTTGGCCGGATCGACATTCTCGTCAACAGCGCCGGCATCTCGCTGCGCTATCCGGCCTGTGAGCTGCCGGTCGAGGTCTGGGACAAGGTGATGGCTGTCAATGTCAAGGGCACGTTCCTGGCTTCGCGCACGGCCGCCCGCTACATGCAGAAGAGCGGCGGCGGCGCCATCGTCAACCTGGCTTCGATCATGAGCTTCTCGGGCTTCGGGCTCGGCGGTTTTGCCAATCCGGCCTATCAGGCATCCAAGGGTGCGGTGCTGAATTTGACGCGGGCGCTGGCGGTGGAATGGGCGCCTTACAAAATTCGCGTCAACGCCGTGGCGCCGACCTGGGTGCGCACGCCGCTGATCGACGCCATTCTGGCCAAACCCGATACCGTTGCGCAAATCCAGGCGGCGACGCCCATGCAACGGGTGGCCGAACCCGAGGAAATTGCCGAGGCGATTCTGTTTCTGGCCAGCCCAGCCGCGTCGATGACGACCGGGCATACGCTGGCCGTCGATGGCGGGTTCCTGGCGCAATAGGTCGGGCGGGCCGTGCAATTCAGCCGAGCGAATCGGTTGCCATGGCCATGGACTGCAATGGCAAGCACAAAGTTTTTGTTATGCCCTTGCGCATGTTTCCTTTGGACAGGCCCGGGTCGCTGCCTTGCAGGCGCCACAGGGCCTGACTAGCGTTGCCGCCTGCGTCGAAAGAGGGCGCGTCCGGGCGGGCGAAAGGAATTGTCCCGTCGATGGTTCACTCGTAGTGCGGGGCTGATATGACCACGTTGCCGAATTCATCGCAAAACCAGTTGCGCCAGTTCATCGAGCAGATCGAGCGGCTGGAGGAAGAGAAGAAGGCTCTCGCCGACGACATCCGGGAGAAGTTCCTGGAGGCCAAGGCCGTCGGCTTCGATGTCAAGATCATGCGGCAGGTGCTCAGGCTGCGCAAAAAGAGCCAGACCGAGCGTCAGGAAGAGGAAGGCGTGCTGGAGACCTACCTGCACGCGCTGGGCATGCTGGGCGAGATGGTGTCGTCCAATGGCGCCCAGCCCGGCGAGAAGTTGATGGCGGCGGAGTAGGGGCGGGGCGCGCACGGTGAACTCTGGTTCCAACAGACCTTGACGGGCCCGGTCAAGCGCACTATGTTGCAGTGCAACATGATTTGATGCAACGCAACATAGGTCAGTGATGCCCGGTTTACGCGAAACTCTTGCCGCCCTTGGCGGACTACGTCAAAAATTCGAAAAACTGCTGGAAGGGTCCCGCGGAACGTCGACCGGCGCTCCGGAAGCCGAGTTATTCCGTGCTACTCGACTACGCGAGGTGAGTGCGTTCGGCGCCAATCCCGGTAACCTGCGCATGTTCGTGCATGCCCCGGACCGCGTGGCGCGCGCGCCCGCACTGGTTGTTGCACTGCATGGCTGCGACCAGGGCGCTGCTGAATACGCCCGCGGCAGCGGCTGGTCGACACTCGCCGACCGCCACGGCTTCGTCGTCGTCTATCCCGAGCAGCAAGCCTCGAACAATCCGAAGACTTGCTTCTCGTGGTTCCTGCCCGACGACATCGCGCGCAATGGTGGCGAAGCGCTCTCGATCCACCAGATGGTCGAGCACGCCATCGCAGAATTCGGCGTGGACCGTCGCCGGGTGTTCGTGACCGGCCTGTCGGCGGGTGGCGCCATGGCGTCCGTGATGCTGGCAACCTATCCGGACGTCTATGCCGGTGGCGCCATCATCGCCGGCCTTCCCTACGGCTGCGCCGGTTCGCTCCAGGAAGCGTTGCAGGCCATGTTCTCGGAGCAGTCGCCTTCGGCGCGCGCTCTGGGCGATAGCGTGCGGGCCGCGTCGGCGCATCACGGGCCGTGGCCCAGGATCTCGGTCTGGCACGGCAGCGCCGATCCGATGGTCAAGCCTTCGAACGGCGAGCATATCGTTCGTCAGTGGGCGAATGTCCATGGCCTTTCTGACTCACCCGCGCGCGTGGAGACCATTGCGGGTCATACGCGGCGCGTCTGGAACAACGCTAACGGACATGCCGTAATCGAAGCATTTTCCATCGCCGGCATGGCGCACGGCGTGCCGCTCGAAACCGGCATGCAGGCCGAGGGCTGCGGCGCGGTTGGCCCGTTCTTCCTCGACGTCGGTTTGTCCTCGACCCACCATGTCGCCCGGACCTGGGGCTTGAGCGATGGTCTCGCCGATGCGCCGGGCACTCATGCAAGGCCGACGAAGGTGCCGGCGCGAGCGAGCGCTGCTCCCGCCGCGACGGAGCTTGTCGCCAGAACTGGCAGCGGCTGGACCGGATCGGCGGACGCGCTTCCGGGCTCTGGCGCCGCGCGCGAAACCACTGCCGTGTACGGACCAAGTGCGGTGATTGCCGCGGCGTTCAAGGCGGCTGGTCTGCCGGTGCCAGAGTTTCCGAGCCTGTCGCCCGGCGCAAGATCCCACGTTTCACCCGGTCCCATCATTGCCGCGGCACTGAAGGCGGCCAGCCTGAAACGGCAGTGATTCGGCTCGCGGACGCTAGTGGCCGGAAGCACAAATGGCTAGCACACCCACTGCCGTCTTCCCGGCGAAGGCCGGGACCCACGACAGGTTTGCAGCGAACGATGCGTGCGAGATGGGGCGATGCGCAAGCTGCACGCTCCGTATCTTCGCAGCGTGTGCCGTATTCGTTGCCAGCGCACGTGGGTGCCGGCCTCCGCCGGCATGACGGAGTTGTTGGATTTCCTGACTCACTCTCTTCTGACGGCGGACGCTAGCTTTGTGCCGCGGTTGATGCGCGCGCAGGCCGTTGCTCCCCCCTCAGCACCGCCTCCAGTCGAGCGCGAATGGCCTTCTGCCGCGGCTCGCTTGCCACCTTCTTGCCGGTGAGATCGGTAACATAGAAAACGTCCACCGCTTTCTCGCCGAAGGTGGTGATGTGCGCGCTGGTGATGTCCAGCGACAGGTCGGACAGCGCGGTGGTGAGTTCGTACAGCAGGCCTGGCCGGTCGAGCCCCGACACCTCGATGACGGTATATTGGTCCGACAGCGCGTTGTTGACGATAACCTCGGGCGTAACGTTGAAGGTTCCTGTGCGGCGCTCGCTCGCGCGGCGTTTTGCGAGTAGATGCGACAGCCGCGTCTCGCCCTTCAGCATGCTTTCAATCGTCTCGGCAATGCGGCGCGCGCGCCGCTTCTCGTCGTCGTCGTCGTCGAACTCGCGTGCCAACAGGAATGAATCGAGGGCAAAACCGTCGCGCGTTGTCGAGATGTGCGCGCCGACAATGTTGGCCCCGGCCGCGGCGCAAGCGCCGGCAAACTGGGCAAGCAGGCGTGGATGGTTGGGGGCGAACACCGTCAATTCCGTGATGGCGGTGAAGGCGCTGGTGGTGTGATCGGCGATGAAATGCTGCCCACTGGCCTCAGCCGTCTGCAAAAGCCGGGCGTGCTCGGCCTGCTTGCGCGTCTCGGTTTTCAGCCAGTAATCGGGATAGTGGCGCTCGACGAACCGATCGACGTCGGCCTGCGGCTGCTCCGCCATCGCCTTGCGCAAGGCGGCCTGCGCGGCTTCCACGCGCTGGCGCCGCCCGATCTGGGTGTGTCCGCCAGCCACCAGCGGTTCGGTCTCGTAGTACAGCGAGCGTAATAGTTGGCCCTTCCAACCGTTCCAGGTGTTGGGACCCACCGCGCGGATATCGGCCACGGTGAGCAACAGCAGCATCTTCAGTCGCTCCGGACTCTGCACGATGTCGGCGAAGTCGCGGATGGTCTTGGGGTCTGTGATGTCGCGGCTCTGGGCGATGTTGCTCATCGTCAGATGCTGCTCGATCAGCCAAGCGACGGTTTCGGTTTCAGCGGCCGTCAGGCCTAGCCGCGGGCAGAGCTGGCGTGCGATGCGTGCGCCAACGACCGAATGATCCTCGGTGCGGCCTCTGCCGATGTCATGCAGGAAAGCGGCCACGAATAGCGCGCGCCGGCTGGCCACCGTCTTGATGATCCCGGTCGAGAGCGGCAACTCCTCGACGGCGACGCCGCGCTCGATGTCGGTCAGCTTTCCGACCGTGCGCAGGAGGTGCTCATCCACGGTGAAGTGGTGGTACATGTTGAACTGCATCATCGCCACGACCTTGCCGAAGTCGGGGATGAAGCGGCCGAGGACGCCGGTGTCGTTCATGCGGCGCAGCGTTGCCTCCGGACTGACCTTGCCGGTGAGCAGCTCGAGAAAGATGCGGTTGGCTTCCGGGTCGGCGCGCAGCGTGTCGTCGATCAGCCGCAGCGAGCGCCGGATCAGGCGGATGGCGTCGGGATGCAGGAAGACGTCGAGGTGCTCGGCCTGGGCGAACAGCCGGAACAGGTTGATTGGGTCGCGCTCGAACACCTTGTCGTCGGCGACGTTGATGCGGCCGTTGTCGACACGGAAATCCGTGCGCTGACGTACCTGGCGCCGGATCCGCCAGCTCAGCGGGTTGAGCAGGTTGCCGAGCGTCGGCGCTGTCATCAATTGCTGCATTTCCAGCGCGGCGCATAAAATCGTGGTGAGGTCGCCGACGTCCTTGGCCACCAGGAAATAGTGCTTCATGAAGCGCTCGACGCCGCGCAAACCGCCGCGACTGCGGTAGCCGAGCCGCTCGGCCATCTGCGGCTGCAGCTCGAAGGTCAGCCTTTCCTCGGCGCGACCGGTCATGAAGTGCACGTTGCAGCGCACCGTCCACAGGAAGTCCTCGCATCCGCGGAATGTGCGCATCTCATCGGCGGAGAAAATGCCCGTCTCGATCGCTTCGGCGCCGGGCTGGTGTCCATGCAGGTACTTGGCCAGCCAATGCAGCGTGTGCAGATCGCGCATGCCGCCTTTGCCATCCTTGATATTGGGCTGGACCCTGTAGCGGGACTCACCGGTGCGGCGGTGGCGATCGTCGCGCTCGGCCAATTTGGCGGTGATGAAGGCGCGCGCGGTTCCGCGCACGACCTCGCTGCGGAAGCGGCGCTCGAGTTCCGCGAACAGGCCGGCGTCGCCGAGGATCATGCGTGAGTCCAGGAGCGCGGTGCGAATGGTAAAATCGGCCTGGCTGAGTTTGACGCACTGGTCGATGGAGCGCGTGGCATGGCCGACTTTGAAGCCCAGATCCCAGAGCAGATACAGCACATGCTCGACCACGCTCTCGCCCCACGCCGTCTGCTTGGAGGGCAGCAGGAACAGCAGATCGATATCGGAGCCCGGCGCTAAGAGCCCGCGTCCATAGCCGCCCGTGGCGATGACGGCCATGTGCGCCGCATCGGCCGGATTGGTGGGCTGATAGACGTGGGCAACCGTATAGGCGTGAACGAGGCGGATCAGCTCGTCCTGGAAATGGGACAGGCCCGCGGCGCAGCCGCGTCCGTCGCCGTCGCGGATCAGTTGCGCTTCCGCCTCGGCGCGGGAAATCCTGACCAAGTCCTTGAGGCGCTCCAGCACCTTGGGCCGGCAGGCATCGGCCGAGCCGCCGGCCTGATAGAGCTGCGTCAGCTCCTGGCGCAGGGCCCGCGGATCGAAATAGGGGGCGGCGAGGGTTGTGCGGGTATCCATGGGGGGTATGATAACCGACCGATCGGGCCAGGTCAGCCCGCATCCGCAGGCGTCCAGATCACCTGGTCGACGCTGCTCGCGCCGGTGGCGAGCATGACGAGGCGGTCGAAGCCCAAGGCGCAGCCGGCGGCGGGTGGCATGTGGGCAAGCGCCGACAGGAAATCCTCGTCGATCGGATAGCGCTCGCCATGGATGCGTTCCTTCAGGTCCATCTGATCAGTCAGCCGGCGGCGCTGCTCGCTGGCGTCGGTCAGCTCGCCGAAACCGTTGGCGAGTTCCACGCCGCAGACATACAACTCGAAGCGATCCGCCAGCCGGGGATGCCCGGCGATTCGCCGCGCCAGTGCCGCCTCGTGGATCGGATAGTCGTGCAGGAATTCCGGCCGATAGAGCCCGAGATAAGGTTCGATCGACTGCGTCAGCACCTTGCTGAAGATGTCCGACCAGCTGTCGTCCGGCGCGGGCTCGACCCCGTGCGCCAGCGCCTGGGCCGCAAGTGCCTCGCGATCGACGGCGTCCGCTGTATAGGTCTCGTGCAGGGCAATGCCGGCGAATTGGAAAAAAGCCTGATCCAGGCTGGTGAAGTCGTGTGATTTCATGATGTCGCAGGTGCGCCCGCGCCAGCTCCACTCGGACCGGCCCGAAACTTGGGCGGCGATCCGCAATATGCCGACGCAGTCCTCCCACAGGGCCTCGCTCGGCGCATCGGCCCGA
>CAZCGE010000088.1:0-12161 GCA_964498125.1 uncultured Devosia sp.
CCACTACGTTGAATACGGTCGGAGAGCGCCATCTACGCAATTCCCACCACTCCTGGGACGGTACCTTCCCGCGAATTCCCGCGTTTCCCCATTTTACGATGGCCACGGAGATGCCAGACTATCCAACCACTCTCGAGCCCGACAGGACATCTTGGCGATCCCGGACATCAGGCAGCGTGGCTCGAACTCCCTACGGACGACGATCGTCAGGAGCAAACCCATGGAAACCCAACTGAAGCGCGACGAGCAGACGGTCAGTTCCGAGGAAGAGCTGTGGCGGCTGCGAACGGTGCTCGGGAAAACAGCGCTGTCGCGATCGACGCTCTATACCTACGTGGATCGCGGGCTGTTCCCCCGCCAGCGCCGACTTGGTCCTCGTCGCGTGGCGTGGCTGGCCTCGGAGGTGCGGAGCTGGATCGCGAGCAGGCAGCGATAGTCAAGGCCGTGCGGCATATCGAAGCCTGGGCAATCGGCCAGAGCGCAGTCACCTCGGCTCAGGTGTCTGAGTGTAGGCCCGCTGCACGGTGTCTTGAACTCATCGGGAGTGCGCATCGCGGCGCGCCGATCGAGTCATAATCCAGAGCCACAAAATTTGTGGGGTGAATTGTGGTGGAGAGGTTGGGAGAAGAAAATATTTCTATTTATTTTCAATATGTTATCAAGTGTTACTGGCGGAGAGAGAGGGATTCGAACCCCCGATAGAGTTTCCCCTATACACGCTTTCCAAGCGTGCGCCTTAAGCCACTCGGCCACCTCTCCATGCGCAAAGCGCCGCGAACTATAACCAGATGCGCCTCGAGCGCAACATGATCACCGTCGCCCCGTTTCCCGGCGATGCCAGCATAGCGTCGCGGCGCCAGTTTTGATGCCGCCGCGGCAGCCATCCGCACGCCAGCCGCCGGTCGTGCCGCGACCGCAACGAGGCGCACTCTTTGTCAGAGTGCGCCTCGTTGCGTGATCTGAATTGCCCTCCAGAGGACTAGGCAGCCCTGACTTTGCGCAAGCGGCTCGGCGGCTTCTTGGCAACGGCTGATTGCCAGCGCGGCGGCGCGTACTCCTCGCCGCGCTTGTGCTCCTTGACGACGATTTCGCCAGCCGCGAAGGCCACACGCAAAACGTCGATCAAGCGCTGCGGCTCGCAATCGCCGCGCAAGAACACATGCAGCGTCGCATAGCCGGCCTGCGGCCAGCTGTGGATACTGATGTGACTTTGCGGAAAAACGGCGACCCCGGACACACTGCCGTTCGGTTCGACCTGATGCATATGACTATGCAGCAGCCTGCCGCCGGCGACTTCGACGCAGTGCTCGAGCGTTCGCTCGATATGGGCCGGGTCGTCCAGCCGGCTGGCATCGAACAAATCGATGATCAGATGCTGTCCAGCGAAACGTACGCTCTGACGCTCCGCGATGGAGCTTTGCCGGGCTTCGTGCGTGCGATGCACGGTTCCGGCGTTGTGCGCAACGTGCGCCGTTGAACCACGATCTTCCTTTTGGGCGGTGCTTGAACGAGTCAAGTCCATCCCCAATTGGAAGAGGGTGTCTTGATAGGCCATAAGACCCTCCCCAACCAGTAGACAGATTGTGACCCGCCCGCTCCTTACCTTAGGGGTGTGGGGATTGTGTCCTTGACCTTGAGGGCAGGTGGACGAACGGAGGACGCCTATATGCGGCCAACCCCCCCCTCGCGCAAGACAAAACAGGGCCGTGCGGCAAAATTATCCCGGAGGTGTTTCATCGATGCTTAACCGGCGACATGGCGGTGTGATTCGGTGCTCACCGTCGGCATGCGGAGCAGGGCCGCCACAGCGGCCATCTGGCCGGTCGCTGGCCCCGATCCGAGCGCGCGGCTCGTTTGCGCTGCGGGTGGCTGACAAAGCCGAAACTGGCTGATAGTGCTAGAGCGCTTTCCACTCCAATTGGCTCAGGGGAAAGCGCTCTAGTCCTTTGTTTGTCGCATTTGTCTCACACCAAACCGGTGCCGACTTTGGCGGAAAATGCTCTAGCCAATCGCGAGCCTTCCGCTCGCCAGAAAGGCCCCCGACCCATGCGTCCGGCACTCCTCACGGTCTATTGCGGCCTGCTACTGTCCGTGAGCGCCTTTTCCAACGACATCCTGCTGCCGAGCCTGTTCGCCATCCAGGCCGAATTTGCCACGTCCATCGAAAATGTGCAGCTCGTCGTGCCGGTGTTCATGATCGTTTCGGCCGCCGGACAGCTCGTCTTCGGCGTCGGCTCGGATCGATTCGGGCGGCGCGCCGCCATCATCGCCGGTCTCACCTGCTATCTCGCCGGCGCCGCCGTCGCCCTGTCGGCCGGCGGCATCGCCATGCTGCTGGCCGGGCGGGGGATGCAGGGCTTCGGCAGCGCCTGCTGCCAGGTCGTGGCGCGCACCATCCTGCGCGATACCAACCAGGGCGTCGAACTGGCGCGTGCCATGGCGCTGGCCACCGCCATCTTCTCGTTCGGCCCGATTGCAGCCCCCCTGCTCGGGATCGCCATTCTCGGTCTGGGCGACTGGCGCGCCGTGTTCGCCGTGATGTTCGTCTTCGGCGCGCTGCTGCTTGGCATTGCCGTGCGCGGATTGAATGAAACCAACGTGCACCGCGATCCACGCGCGCTCGAGCCGGCGCGGCTGGCCGGCGCCTTCGCCAGGGTCTTGCGGCATCCCCAGTCGCGCTTCTTCCTGCTGACCGCCACCTTGCAGTTCTTCGGCATCATTTCGTATGTGGCCAACTCGCCGCGCCTGTTCCGCTCCGCGTTCGGTATCGAAGGCCTGCAGTTCGCGCTGCTGTTTGCCGCCACCGGTCTCGGCATCATCCTCGGGCAGCTGGCCAACAGCCGCTTGATCATGCGCTTCGGCGTGCTGGCGACGACCCGGGGCGCATCGGTGACCATGACCGGGATATCCGCCGTGCTGGTGGCCTTGACGCTGAGCGGCGGCCTCGCCTGGTGGTCATTCACCGGGCTGCTGTTCTCGTTCAATGCGCTGTTCTTGGTGGTGTTCTCGAATTCCGCCAGCCTTGTCATCGACCCGCACAAGGAAATTGCCGGGCTCGCCGCCTCCACGTTCGGTTGCGTGACGCAGCTCTGCGGCAGCACCATGATTTTCATCACGCTGCCGTTGATGCAGGGTGACGTGGCGATCTGGAGCGTCGGGCTGCTGGTGGTCACGACCATCGTCTGCGTCGCGCTGCTGAGCTACCGGCCAGCTGTCGCGGCGCATGCCGGGCCACGGGCCGCGGCCCGGCACTGAGCCCGCCCGAAGGGCGCGCCACGCTCAGTTCTTGCCGCCACCCAGCGCGCGCCGCAGCACCTCGCCGATCCCGCCCTGGGCATCGAGCTGCTTGCCGAGCTGCTTGACCGCATCGATGACCTGATCAGGATCACGCAGCACGCTTTGCAGGTCCGGCACATAGCTCGGATTGTCCCATGACCCTTGAATTTTGATCGGAATCTCGAAGCCGGCCTGGTCCGTGGCGGCGACTTGGCCGGTGAGGTTCACCACCAGCTTGGGCCGCAGCGTGTAGTCGATGCGGCGTTGCGCCAGCTCGACCGTCCCCGCGCCCGTGGCCCGCAGCAGCGAACTGGTCAGACGCAGGTCCTTGTTGGTGGCAATGCCAGAGGCAATCTGGAAACTGGCGGCGAGCTCGCTGAATTCGGTTCTTTCCCGGGTGTCCCGCTCGAAGCCTGCGAACCGCCCCTGGCCGATGCCGCGAACGATCTGCGGCAAATTCCAGCCGACAAGGGCGCCATCGAACAGCCTGAAGTTGGCCTGACCCATCAACGAGCCGACGATCTCGCGCTCGGAGAGGCCCTGGCCAGACAAGGCTAACGAAAGCCCCGCCTTGCCGGCCAGACCGTCGAAGCCGGCGGCATCCTTGAACAGGGGGTGCGCGGAGACGCCCTCGATCAGCAAGCTGGCGCCGAGCTTGGCAGCCTTGTCGCCTTCGAGTGTGATGAAACCCTTGGCGCGCCCCTCGTAGAGCTGGGCGTCCTCGACGGTCAGCCGCAGTGCGCCGGCCTTGAGTGCGACGACGATGTGGTTCGACGCGGTGCGGATGTCGCCATAGGCGAGCTTGTCGATGATCAGCGTGGCATCGGCATCGGCCAGGCCCAACGCGGCCAGAGTCAGCGGCTCGCCGCTCCAGCCTTCGCGCTGCAGGAAGCCTTGCACTCTTGGCCCCGGCGCGCCTTCGCGTCGCAGCAGATCCTCGATGGTCTGCGGCCGGCGCTCACCGGCGGGCGGAACTGCTGGGCCGGCCTGCGGCGGCAGCCCGCTGGAGCCCCTGGCGTCCCGATACATGCTGAGATCGAGTTCGGAGATCCTGAGATTGGCAGCCACGTGCGGGCGGGCGCCGCCGGTGTCGAGCGCGATCGAGCCGCTGGTGGTGGAGCCGTTCAGCGTCGCCACCGCCGACTCCAGACTGGCGCGCTGGCCGCTGGATCTGAGATGGCCAGCCAGGGTCGCGGCGCCGAAGCCCTGCGCGGATGGCAGATCGGTGCCGAGCCACTGGCCCAGCCGGCGCAGCGACTCCACCCTGGCGGCGATGTTGCCCTCCAGCGCCACACCACCGCGGTGCGTCAGCAGACCATCATAGCTGGCTTCGACAGGACGCCCCTTGACGCTGGCCGTCAGCCGGGCGCCTTGGCCTTCCAGGACAGCATGCAGCGATTGCAGACGCGCATCGAAGTGCAGTGTCTCGCCTTGCCAGATGAAGCTGCCCTTGCCGGCGAGCGGGGCCGGCGCAGGCTTGAGGCCGATGTCGGCGTTGATGGCGTGGGCCTGGGTGCGCATGCCGGTGCGCAGGTCGGCAAAGCGCAGAATGCCGCTTTCGATGCGGGTGTCGGCGACGATGACCGCATCCAAGCCGCTGAGCCCGCCACCGCCGAAGTCCTGCGCCGGGCTATCGCGCTTGACGACACTCTGGCCGGCTTGCGCGAGGCGGACGCGTTGCATCCGCGGGGCCGCATCGCTGGCGGCAAAATCCCATGAGCGCCGGCCGGCGCCATCGACGACCAGCTCGAACACCGGCTGGCTCAGCGTGATGCGGTCGACCACCACCTGGCGCCGCAACAGCGGCATCAGCTGAACTTCGACCGAGAGCCGCTTGATGGTCACCAGGGGGGCCGCGTCCATGCCAGGTGGTGCGGAAAGCGAGACATCGGTCAGGCTGAGGCTGGCCGAGGGCACCAGATTGAATGTCGCCGGGCCGCCTAGAACCAACGTGCGCCCCGTGCGCGCTTTGACCTGTGCGACGATCTCCTCGCGCACGAAATCGATCGGCGCGGCAACCATGATGAACGTCACGCCGGCGGCGACGAGGCAAGCGATCACCACCGCCGCGGCGAGGGCAAAGGCCCCCAGTCGGTGCATCACGGAACTCGAAACGTGAGACGGTGGCTGCTTGCGGTCCATGCGTGCCTCTTTGACGCTCGAGCGCAGCCCCATGCCTGCGGCCATGGCCCTCGATATTGATTACCTTGCCATCAATAATGCCCAAAATGGGTCCGGGGTTCAGTTCCTTGCGGAACACTGGGCGTGGCCGGGCCTGGGCGCGGCAAGCCCCAGGCACCCGCCGCGACGTCTGAAGGCTGTGCCAGCGCTGTGCGACATCGCTCGAAACCGGCTCCGCTGGCCCTGTGATGGCTTCGGCCTACGCTGCCTTCTTGCCGATCGCCTTGTTGACCTTGGGCATCACCTGCTCGGCCAAGAGTTCCATGGAGCGGGCTGACAGCTTCGGGTCGGTCCAGTCGACGCCGCAATAAACCAGCTCGCCGAAATCGCCGATCTCCTCGCGCAGCGCCAGGATCTGATCGGCCACCTTGCTCGGGGTGCCGTAGATGACCAGGTTGTCCAAGACGAAATCGAGGGTCACGCTGTCGTCGGACTGGTTCGGGTCGGTCTTGAAGCCTGCCATCCGCTTGGCCTTGGCGAGCTTGCCCCACAACTGCTTGTAGTAGAACCGATAGGGGCTGTTCGCGTCGGTCTTGCCATAGCGCTCGGCTGTCTTGTCATCGTCGGCGACGAAAACCGTGCGCGCCACGCGCCACTCGGCCCGGTCGGCCTTGACGCCGACCTTGGCCTTGCCCTCGGCATAGTTGGCCCAGTGCGAGGGCAGATATTGCTGCATCAGGAAGTTGGCCGACAGCGGATGGAAATCGCGCATGCCCATCTGGATGACGCCCTGCGAGCCCGGCGCCACCACGGTGCCGACGATCTCGGGCCGCGGCTGCTGGTAGGGCTTGCCCATGATGCCGACGTTGAGCGGGTGAAACAGCGTCTTGGCCGTCGTCACCTTGTAGCGATTGTCCGGCAAATCGATCTCGTAGGGTGGATCGCGCTTCCAGATCTCAAGGATGACATCGATCGATTCCGCGAACATTTTGTTGCGATCCTCGGCCAGCAAACCGAGCACCTCGGCGTCCGACGGCAGGGCGCCGGCGCTGATGCCGAAGATGAAGCGGCCCTTGGCCATGTTGTCGAGCATGGCGGCATTCGAGGCGATCAGCGAGGGGTGCATCTGCGACAGGTTGGAGGTGCCGGTGCCCAGCTTGATCTGCTTGGTCTGGGCGACAACCGAGGCGAGGAAAATCATGCTGTTGGTGATGTTCTCGCACTTGTCGGTCAGGTGCTCGCCGATGAAGGCATCGTGATAGTCGAGCTTGTCGGCAAGAATGACGATCTGGCGATCTTCCTCCAACGTCTCGTGCCAGGGCCGCTCGGCCGGATGGACCGGCATGGTGAAATAGCCATGGCGCATGTGTCGTCTCCCTCGGGTCCGGATGGGTCAGCCAATCGATTTGGCTACGTTATGCACCGGGCCGCGGCGCATGGCCAGATGCTGGCGGCTGGACGGCGTATCACCGGGTCGACACGCTGGACAAGGTGAGGCATGTCGTCATATAATGCGTCATGAAAATATGACATTTGGAGTGACATATATGTCGACCACGAAGGGCGCCCGGCTCGCCCCCAGCAGTCGCAGCGGTCGATTTGTCAAGGTGCGAGCCAAAAACCCAGCGACAACCGAGGTAGAGAAAGTGTCCGCCGTCGCCAAGGGCAAGCGTGGGCTGAAGCAGACCTCCGGCCCAGACGACGCGGTGCGCGCGACAGGCTACCGGGGTGCACAATTGGTCACGGCATTCCTGGATGCCAAAGGGCACGTATCTGTCGATCATATTGCAGAACGATTTGGCATGTCCAAGGTGCAACTTGCGGAGACGATGGGCCTGAAGCGGGAGACCGTCTATCGTACTGCACGCCTCGCGTCCCCGAAAACACAGGCGCGCGCCACCGAGATGTTGGAGATCGTCGGGCGCATCGTCGATTGGGCCGGTGGCGAGAAGCAAGCCATGGCGTGGTACAGGGCCGAGCCGATAGCGGCTTTCGGCGGCCGTACGGCGGAGTCGCTCGTGAAGGAAGGCAAGGCCGCCGCCGTCCGCGACTATCTCGATCACGTGGCGACCGGCGGCTTTGCTTGAGGTGGCAAGGCACTTGCTATCGGGCACATGATCCGAAGTGGGCCTGGGCGCCAACCTCCGGCGAGGGTGCCGCCGCCAAGGGCGGACGCTTCAATCCAATTGGTTTGCCGGCCCTATACCTCGCCTTGACAGTGCCCGACATGCTGCTCGAGATGGGACACGGCTTCGGCCATCGCTTCGACCCTTTGACGATTTGCTCCTATGAGGTCGACGTTGATGATCTCATCGATCTGCGGACCGAGGTCGGACGGGCAGCTGCGGGTATTGCCCTCGAGGATATGGTTTGCCCCTGGGCCTATGACGTGGCGAGCGGAAGGACGCCAGCGTCCTGGGAGATTGCAAAGTCTCTGATGGCGAAGGGAGGTGCCGGCATTCTGACGCCTTCATTCGCAACGGGAGCACGGCCCGACATGGCAAACCTGGTCTTATGGCGATGGGGTCCTAGGCTGCCCCATAAGGTTGCAGTGCATGATCCAAGCGGTCGCCTGCCCAGGGACCAGTCTTCGTGGACGCCACCCGTCGACTCGTAGGTCAGCTGATCTCCAGCGCGCCGCTCAATCCACCATCGCCAGGAATTCTTGGCGCGTCATGGCGTTGTCGCGAAAGCAGCCGAGCATGCGGCTGGTCACCATGTCGGTGTCGAGCTTGTTGACGCCGCGCGTCGTCATGCAGTGGTGCGTCGCCTTGAGCACGACGCCGACGCCATGCGGCTTCAGCACGTCGTTGATCGAATTGGCGATCTGCGCTGTCATTTTCTCCTGGATCTGCAGGCGGCGGGCATACAACTCGACCACGCGCACCAGCTTGGAGATGCCGACCACCCGCCCGGACGGCACATAGGCGATCCAGGCCCGGCCGATGATGGGCGCCATATGGTGCTCGCAGTGGCTGGCGAACGGAATGGCACGCAGCACCACCATCTCGTCGTAGCCCTCGGTCTCCTCGAACGTCCGCTGCAGGAAATCGACGGGGTCCTGGGCATACCCCATGAAGTATTCCTCGTAGGCGCGCACGACGCGGCCCGGCGTATCGGCAAGGCCATCACGGGCCGGGTCCTCGCCAGCCCAGCGCAGCAGCGTGTGGACGGCCGCCTCCGCCTCGTTCCGGGTGGGGCGGTCGCGGCCCAAGGCATCCGGTAGGGAGACGGCGTGGGCCGCCTTCTTGCTCCTGGGGTCCATCACATATCCTCCGGAGGCGTGTTGCGGACGTCAGTCGATTGCATCGGCGGTTTGCCGGTCGAGGCAATAAACTTCCATATCTCCAGCCCGGAAGATAGGCCCCAGAGGCCGGGTGCAAAACAGGTCGCCGGCAGAGATCGCCGTGGCATCGCAACGACCAATGACCAATCGCGGTTTACGCGCGGCGTCCGTGCTCCTATTCTTTGCTACGCCTCGAGGGGCCCAGGAAACGAGCGACGGCGGAGGAGAGTGTCATGGCGGCAGGAGCAAAAAACAAAGGCAAAGGCGTCGGCGACCGGCGCCCCGTGGCGATGATCACGGGCGCTCACGTGGGACTGGGCAAGGCGATCGCCTTGCAGCTCGCCTCCGACGGCTTCGACATCGTCGCCGCCGATCTATCCAAGGACATCCTGGCCTCGCTCGACGGCCAGGCGGCGCTGGCCGACCGCAAGCTCGTCAAGCTTGCCATCGATGTGCGCTCGCTGCCGTCGATCAAGAAGGCCGTAGCCGACGCCATCGAACAGATGGGCCAGATCGATGTCCTGGTGAATAATGCGGGCCGGCAGCTCAAGGCCTCGGTCGTGGAAACGCAGTGGGACGATTACGACGATGTCATGAACGTCAACCTGAAGGGCGCCTACTTCCTGACCGCCGAAGTGGCGCGCATCTGGCTCGCGGCAAAGCGCGGCGGCGCGGTGGTCAACATCGCCTCGACGCATGCCTTCACCGGCGTGCCGAACGGCTCCGTCTACGGCATTTCCAAGGGTGGTCTGGCGCAGATGACGCGCATGATGGCGATCGAGTGGGCGACCGACGGCATCCGCGTCAATGCGGTGGCGCCGGCGACCGTGCTGACGCCCTCGCGCGAGATATTGCTGGCTGATCCGGCGTTTCGCCAGCGCATGCTGGAGCGCCTGCCGCAGCGCCGCTTCCCGACGCCGGAGGACATCGCCGGCGCCGTCTCCTACCTGGCGAGCCCCGCCGCCGCCGCCGTGACCGGACATATCCTGCCGGTGGACGCGGGGCTGCTGGCGGTGTGAAATACGCCCCCAATTACATATGAATCGGCCGTTTCGCCACCGCCAGCGCCGCCTCTTTCACCGCCTCTGTCAGCGTCGGGTGCGCGTGGCAGGTGCGGGCGAGGTCTTCGGCCGAGCCGCCGAACTCCATGATGACGGCGGCTTCGGCGATCATTTCGCCGGCGCCGGCGCTGATGATGTGTACACCGAGGATGCGATCGGTGGTGGCGTCGGCCAGGATCTTGACGAAGCCGTCCGTGGTGCGATTGACCTTGGCGCGGCCATTGGCGGTGAACGGAAACTTGCCAACCGTGTAAGCGATGCCCGCCGCCTTCAAGTCTTCCTCGCACTTGCCGACGGTGGCGACTTCCGGGGCGGTGTAGACGACGCTCGGGATCACGTCGGCGTTGACGTGGCCGGCCTGTCCCGCCAGGATTTCGGCGACAGCCACGCCCTCGTCCTCGGCCTTGTGCGCCAGCATCGGCCCGGCGATGACGTCGCCGATGGCATGGATGCCGGGCACGTTGGTCTGGAAATGGGCATCGACGACGATGCGCTTGCGGCCGTCGACGGCGATGCCGGCTTCGGCGAGGCCGAGACCATCCGTGAACGGCACGCGGCCGATAGCGACCAGAACGATGTCGGCGAGCACGGTTTCCGCCGCGCCGCCCGCCGCCGGCTCGATCGTGATGGTGCAACCGCTCGCAGCCTTTTTCACCGCTGTCACCTTGGCGGCGAGTTTGAAGGTCATGCCCTGCTTGGTCAGCAGGCGCTGCATGCTGCGCGCGACGTCGAGGTCCATGCCTGGCAGGATGCGATCGAGATATTCGATCACCAGCACTTGCGCGCCGAGCCGGCGCCAGACCGAGCCGAGCTCCAGGCCAATCACGCCGGCGCCGACGACGACCATTGTCTTGGGCACCGCGGGCAGCGACAATGCGCCGGTCGAGGAGACGATCTGCTTCTCGTCGATGTCGATGCCGGGCAGCTTGGCCACGTCTGAGCCGGTGGCGATGACGATCGCCTTGGTTTCCAGCACCTGCGCCGCGCCGCCGTCGGCGGGCGTCACCTCGACCTTGCGGGGACCGAGCACCTTGGCCGTCCCGTGCACGGCGTCGATCTTGTTCTTCTTCAACAGATAGGCGACGCCGTCGACGTTGCCCTTCACGCCCTCGTCCTTGAAGGCCAGCATTTTTGCCAGATCGAGTTCGGGGCTGACCTTGATACCCATGGCGGCAAAGCCGTGGCCCGCCTCCTCATACAACTCGGAGGCATGCAGCAAGGCCTTGGAAGGAATGCAGCCGACGTTGAGGCAGGTGCCGCCATGCGTGGCGTGCTTCTCGACGACGGCGACCTTCAGGCCGAGTTGCGCCGCGCGGATGGCACAGACGTAGCCGCCGGGGCCGCTGCCGATGACGATGAGGTCGTGGGGCATGAAGGAATGGTTGCTCTTGCTCGTTGGCGGGCAGAACCTGGGCTGAAGGTGCTCCTCAGAAGTCTGAATCTCAACTGACCATGAGCTTGTGAATTTCGGCTTGACGCTCGCAGTCGCGCCTTAAACTGTCGGCGCCCAGATCAATCTCGTAGCCCTTGTCATCGATCCAGGAGATCGCGTGACCATATTCCTCGACCTCGAATTTCGCAAAGTTCTCAGGATTCTGCAGCCATGTGAAGATTAGACCTTTGGCAAGGAGCGGCCTGAGATCAACGATGCCCTCATAGCCATCCAGAAAAACGATCTTGAGGACACCGTGAATGACTGGCTCGGCTCCTTTGATGCGGGGCAGTGGCTTCATTCGATTGGCTCCACAGGTTGCTTTGCGATCGCTGTGGCAAACGCTCGACGCAGCTGGTGTTGGCGAGTTGCAGCCCAAGCCAACACCTTACGCTTCTTGGCCACTGGCAGAAAGCCCTCGGTCACTCTCAAGTCATCGATGCTGATCACGGCATGATGCTCGGCGATCCTGGCGTGGACGTGTGGCGGTGGATGCTCGTTTGCGTAGACCACGATTTTCACGCCTTCAATGATCGCGATAGTTGGCATTCTCGCCGCCCAAAATGTAGCCTCCGGGACCGTGCCGATGACGATCAGGTCGTGGGACATTGCGGTAGCCTCACAACTCCAGCACGAACCTCTGCGGGTCCTCCAGGCATTCCTTCACCCGCACCAGGAACGTCACCGCTTCCTTGCCGTCGACGATGCGGTGATCGTAGCTCAGCGCCAGATACATCATCGGCCGGGCAACGATTTGGCCGTTGCGCACCACCGGCCGCTCCTCGATGCGGTGCATGCCGAGCACGCCGGACTGCGGCGGATTGAGAATCGGCGTCGACATCAGCGAGCCATAGACCCCGCCGTTCGAGATGGTGAAGGTGCCGCCCTGCAAGTCTTCCATGGCGAGCTTGCCGTCGCGAGCAAGGCCGCCGAGGCGGCTGATCTCAGCCTCGATCTCAGCCAGCGTCATGGTGTCTGCATCCCG
>CAZCGE010000089.1:0-15368 GCA_964498125.1 uncultured Devosia sp.
TTGAGCACAGCAGCTTGGACTGGTTTGAGACCCGCTCCTGAAAGCCGATCCCGAGGGGCCATCCCTCATCTCTCGCATAGCTTTACGACACGGTTTTCAGCTCATTGGAACTCCTCCGTGTCTCTGCAACGCACCACACCCTATGCACCTCCGGTGCAGACGCCTGGGGCGAAGGAGCCGAGCAACCGATTGATGTTGAAATCTATTCTTGGCCAAGCAGACGTATTCGCGATGAATACGCTCAAGCTGTGAACCTCGCTGAATTGCTCGCCGAACCAGCGGCTTGAGAGCCTTGCCCGACGAATACAGCCACTGTATTCGCCCAGCGGGCATCACGATTCGCCGCACTCATGAGCGATCGTGCTCCCGGAATCCATGCCTCGCGGCTCTCTCGCGTTGCGAGAGATCGACGGCAACGCCGGGCATGGCGGCGTGCTGATCAAGCGACTGCGCAGCGGAAGAAAGCTTGCCGAGTGCGGCTGGCGCGAGCGGCTCCGATCGAGCGGCTCCATTGTTGAGCGCGGCGGCAGAAGTCGGGCTGACGACAGCAGATCGCAAATCGACCTCGCGTACTCCCAGCCGATCGGCGCGCGAAAGCTCGAAGCCCAACGCCCTCGCCTCGGACTGCCAACCCTCGAATAGCCGCTCGTGGTTGACGTCGCGCTTCGGCTGCCGCGTTCGCAACGCCGCCAGCTCCATCCCTTTCGGCGATTGGTACCCGTGCGCCTCGGCGGCGGCCTCGATCGACTGGCGGCGTTTCGAGAATGCACGCTCGACGTCGCGCGGGATCGCGGCCATGCGGAAGCTGTCGGTGGTCCGCTCGATCGCGTAGCCGGCGCGCTCCAGCTCGGCCGCCAGCGCCGCACGATACACGGCTCCGGCCTGCTTCTGCGCCTTGTACAGCTCGCGGCTGACGATGGCGCCCCAGGTGCCATCCCGGCGCGGCGCCAGGTTGAACACGAACACGTGCGTGTGCAGCTGCGGATCGAGCTCCCGGCTGGTGTGGTGATCGAACTTCGCCAGCAACAGTCCTGCGGTCGGCTCGCGAACGGCGCCGCCCTTGCCGCGCCGGGCGAACGCCGCTGTCCGCTCCAAGAATCTCGTCGCGGCGACGACGGCAGCGCCTTGCGCCTGCTCGATGCCGGGCCGTTCGCGCGGATCGGAGAGCGCCCACAGCACGGACACCGACTTCGGCGCGCTGAAGGTCATGTCCCAGCCGGCGGCGTGGTTCAGGCTCTTGCCGCCGGGCCGCGCCAGCTGAGCGCCGGTCAACGGATCGACGCCCTTGAGCGCCGCCTCGAAGTCGGACCGCGTCACCGGTCCCACCAGCGACAGCCGAGCTGCCCCCTCCCCCGCCCACCCGCCCGGCGGCTCGGCCCCGCGCGTGTAGTAGTCATCGCGGCCGAGGTGGCCATAATAGTCGAGCGCGGCCTCGACACCGCCGCGCGCCGAGATTGTTGCGACCATAGCTGCGACACTCCTCGTCTGTTCTCCGTGCAGTTTCTTTGTTCGGCTTGAGATGCCCGTTTCTTCGCCCCGGCCCACTCGTCGCTCTCGCCGACGCGCGCAGCGGCGGTCAAGGCCGGCCGCACTTCAGCGGCCGCCCGGAGGGCGCGGCCTTGACGGGCGCGAGCTCGGCGGCAGTCTGAAAGCTGTCGGGGGCTGGTTTCTGCGCGGCCTCGCGCACCGCGCACGCGGTCAATCACCAAGGTCTCGAATCCGATCCGCTGTGCCTTTCGACAGCGTCGGCATCGTGAGAACGCGCGCCGTCTGTCTGGACGCCGGCCCGATGCACTCCGTTACGCGGCTCGCCCAGTCCGCCGGCACATGCCCAGGCCGCAGAATGGGCAACGTCACGAACGGCACCTGCAGCTCGAGTGCGTCGTTGCCCTGGCCCAGCATCAGCACGCGGATATGATCGCCGCGCGGGCCGAGCCGCGTCGCGATCTCGTCGGCCGTGATCACGCGGCGGATGTCGCGGCGGCGGTTGGTCGTCACGCTCACTTTGCCGCCGACCACCGTGTCGCTGCGCTCCTCGCGCTCGATCTCCTGCTCGCCGATCAGCTGACTCGCCTCCTCGGCGCCGCGCCCCGCGTTGAGCCGCGTGATGATCTTCGTCCCGATCATCCCCACCCAGGCGTCGGCGCGCTCGTGGCCGTAGGTGGCGCGCAGCTGCGCCAGGTCCTGCGCGCAGATCACGGCGACCACGCCCTTGGAGCGGCCGAGGTCGAGGAACGTCGAGAAATTATTGAGCCGCGGCAGCTGCGGGAATTCGTCCGCGAAGATCCAGATGCGCCGCGCACGGCTTTCGTGCAGCGACGGGCTGCCGACGTGCGACGCCAGCAGCCCGAGCACGCCGCCGATCCAGATGCTCGACAGCTCCGGATGGCGCGAGTCGTGCTGCAGGATGACGGGTCGGTGCGGCGTCGGCGCATGCAGCCAATCGGACACCGCGAAGCGCCCGTTGACATCGCTGCGCCACGCATCGCTGAGGGACGCGACGACGTTCATGTGCGTCTGGAAGGTCGACAGCACGCTCTGCGTCGTCCGGCTTTCCGGGCTCTCCAGCAGCCGCACCGCATCGCGATGATGGAGCCGTGCCATCTCCAGCAGCGTCTCGGCGCTCGACGTGCCGATCTCGTGCAGATCGCGCCACGTCCAGCGGTTGCCCCTGGTCGCCTGCAGCGTCGAAACACACACGACGAGGATCTCGCGCGCGGCATCGCTCCACATCGGGTCGTGGCTGCCCGGAATGATCCGCGCGGCCAGCTCGCGCGCGTCCTGCTTGGTGCGGCAATCGCGCGCCACGTCCCAGATCATCGATCGGCGATCCTGCGGCGCGACCAGCAGCGGATCGCCCGGCAGCGTCGCGGTCATGTCGCCCTTGACGTCGATCACCAGCACGCCGTCGCCGCGCGCCATCGCCGCCAGCACCAGATGCAGCATGGTCTGCGTCTTGCCGGCGCCGACGCTGCCCCAGATCAGCCAGTGCCGCGTCTCCCGCTCGCGGCTGACGGCGAGGCCGGGCAGCAATTCCAGGCCGGCGCCGGATTGCTTGATCTCGGGCTTGGCCGATTTGAGGAAGGCGCTCGCCGCGGCCTCACCGGTCAGCAGGCGACGTCCGCGCAGCACACGATGCGGCGGCCTGGCGAAACGCATGGCGAACGCGAACCCGAACGGCGCCAGCAGGGTCCAGATGCCGGCGACAATCAGCAACCAGTAGCGCCAGCCGAAAGCGTCCAAGGCCTGTGCCGCGTTCAAAGTCGCCGCACAGCGATACCAGTGATGCTCGCTCGCGCGATCGGCGAGGTTCGAGAGCAGGCGAGCGCCCATGCACGACCGGACATCGTTCGGCCGATAGAACCCGCTTTGCCCGTCCTGCAGCATCCAGGTTGGCGGATACCAGTTGATGGCGAGCTCGTTGATCAAGTACAGGGCGCCGAACCCGGCCACGACAGCCAATAGCATCGCGAGCTTGAGCTTTCCGGTCATCGCGCCGCTCCATCGCCGGAGGTCAGCGCGTTGAGCAAGGCATCGAACTTCGTTCGCTGCTCACGGGCCAGGGTCTCGATGCGCTCCGAGCGCTCTGCGGCGGTCCGCGCGAGGCCTTCGAGCACAATGAGCCGCCGCTCGATCAGCAACAGCCGATCGGCCAGCGCCTTGTTGTCGCCGCCGGCAAGCCCTGTGACGATCAGCTCGCGCGCAATACCCGCCACGGTGCCCGAGACGACATGCGCCCGCGCTTTCAAGCGCTCGACCTCGCGGGTGGCGAGGCGCACCGAAACCGGTCGCGTTGCCTCAGGCATGGCCGGCGACCTCGGCGGGGCGACCGCCACGGGCTGCGATCCATGCACGAAGGAATTGAAGGCGAAAACTCGACGGTGGAAGCTCTCGATCGAGTTCAAGCGCCAAGCCGTCAGACGGCGAGAAGCGTGGCGCGTGAAGTGCCGGCCCGTCGGCGGTTGGTGGCGACAGGACGACGTTCATCCGAAAAACGTCGTTGTCAGGCTCGGTGCATGAGATTGCGAAATCAGGATGTTGTGCGAGTGGCATGGTCGGTCTCCGGGCTGGAGCGGATCGCACCACTCAACCCGCACCACCAAAGGGGAAAAAGCTCAATGATTTCGTGAAATTGACAGTAGACGATGCTGGATACTGTTGGACTCGGAAACCGACTCTATCGCACCGATTGCCCCCGCCGGCCCGGCCCCAGCGAGCTCGATGGATTCGCTTTTGCAAGCGGAGCTGGCGAGCGTCAAGTACGGCTTGAGCGGCTTCCAGGGTGCCAAAAAACACCCCGGGTGTTCCTGTAGAAGTATCAGCGCGCGACGGGCGAGCTAACTCGTCGCGCGGACGAGAACGACGCTTCCCTGATCGCGGCCCAATAGCATCTGAGCAAAGCGAGTCGCTTAAGCCTCCGCCTGTGCTTCTGTCATGCGTTCGGATCGAGTAATTGCCCGACGACGCCATAGAACATGAAAAGGCCGACGAAACCGATATAGAAGTACGGCAGCCGGAAACCATACACCTCCGTCCAACCCCAGCCCATTACATCGATACTGAAGATGTACCAGAGCGCTGCATGAACAATGCCGCCTAAAATGAGCCCCACAACAGCCCCGGTCGCAAGCGAAATAGGAATAGCCGCAAGCAAGCTTTCCCGGACGGGCGCAGGCGCGTCGCTGGTCAAGACCATGACCGGTTTCCGGCAGACCGGACAGGGTGTCATCCCGTTACGGTCGGTATCGATTATGCCGACCAATCCTCCGTCCGTTCCGCAATTCGCACATTCAAATCTACGCAGCTTTTTGTTCATGGAGCGATTTCCTTATAACGCAGTTAGGCGAGTTAATGCGTTAATTTCAATAGTGAAATCCTTGCTCCAGGCATTTATTTTCGATGTCTTGAGCGAGCCCTATGCACACGACGGCCTGCACGCCTTCCTTCCAAATGATCAAGATCCCGAACTCGCTCGGATATTCGGGCACGCTCTGAAACGTGACCTCCGGCCCGGTGGCCCACGACGCGAAGCAGTGCAGCAAGGAGTTGCCGACCTGCTCCATTTCGGCCTGGGTCATTTTCGTTGCTCTTGACGTGGGCGTCTTGAAGTTGAACTTCAGCATGCACATCGGCAAGGCCACTCTCGGCAGCGACATCTCGCTCGCGGTCTTGTGGCCGAAGCCGACCGCGTCATCCCCGCTCGATTTCTCATTCAACTTGCGATGCGCGATCTCGGCTCCATGTCCGACGACGATCATGACTCCACGCCTCTGAATCCTTGCCACCAGATCCGAACTCATAGGATGCCCTTTCTCGGGTTACTGCGCCTCTTGTCGGTCCACAAAGCCTTGCAGCGTGTCGAGATGCCGCTTGATGCGCTCACTCGCTGGGTTGATCTGGTTGGCCCTGCGCAGATAGGCGACGGCCTCCCGCGTAAAGCCGAGATTGGCATAGCAGACCGCGATGCTCATCAAATACACGTCACACCCCGGCGCGGCAGCGAGCGCCTTTCGGTAGGTGTCAATGGCCCCGATCATATCTTGGCCAGCGGCCTGGCCTTCGGCCTCGACAGCGAGTGCGTCGATGCCTTGAGCCCATTCGATATCCTGCAACGTGATGGTCCCGTCGTCGAGTCCGTCGGACACCACCTTCAATAGTCGGTCGGCCTCGGCATTCCCGGTGCGGGCCTCGATTCGCATTGGCCGTCCGCCATTGCCGCGAACGGCATTGCTCAATGTCTCGAGATGCCCGCCGACGGCCAGCAACGCCATCCGGCCGATGGCGATCGGCGCGGCGGTCGTGTCCTGCCGCACCAGCTGCGCCAGCGCCGGCGATCCTTGTGTCTCATCCTGTGGCATCCCGATCGGCTCCTTGTTCCACCTTGGCTGCTGCGATCTCCCGTTCCAGCTGCGCCATCGAGAGATAGCATCGCTGAGCCTCCCTGAGATCGCCGCGTGCCACCTCCACTTTCTGCCACAACTGGAAGGTCGCGAGCTCGTCTTCGAGCAGCGACAAATGCCGGGCGGTCGGCCTCTGGCAGGCTTGCAGCAGCTGCACCGCCGTCCGACAGGCTTCATCGGCGTCGCCCAGCGCCTGCGCCGACAAGCTCGCTTGCGCCAGCAGCCGCAGGCACACCGCACAGTCGCGGCACCACCGCATGTTGCCGGGATCGCGGTTGACCAGCTCCGACAGCACGCGCGCGGCCTGCCGAAGATGCGCGTCGGCCTCCTGCGTCCGGCCGCTCTCGCCGAGCGGCTGTGAGAGCCGCATCCGAATGGTGGCCAAGCCGTGACGCCATTCGATGTTGTCCGGACGTTGCCTATTCAACGTCTCGCGCAGGGCGAGCGAGGCACGATATGCCGCCTCGGCTGCGTGAAGTTCGGCCGTTGCAACGTAGCTATCGCCCAACCGCTCAAGGCTTGCCGCCAGATCCCATCGAACCTCCACGGCCTGCGAATGCTGCTCCACGAGCGGCTGCAGAATGGTTACCGCCGCCGTGTGCGAGCTGATTGCCGCTGCGTAATCCTTCCTCAGGGCATGCAGTTCGCCCAGACTGAAATGGCCGAACGCCACATCGCGCTGCCACTCCCAATTGTCCGGCTCCTGCGCGACGACCGCCGTCATGATCTCCAGCGCATCGCGATAGGATCGCTCGGCCGCGGCAAAGTTGCCGCGGCGGCGATGAATGTCGCCGATCTTGTTGTGCGAGACCGACAGGTCGCGCCGCCATTCGGCAACATCGCCGTGACCGGCGCTGATCTGGAGCGCCATGGCAAGGCCTTCCTTGTAGAGGTGCTCCGCCGTCTCGATGTTGCCTTCGGCGAGCTCGATATCGCCGAGGCGCGCAAGCGCCGCTCCACGATCGTTGGCAAGCAGCGCCTTTTGATCAAGCAGCAGCAATCGCCCGAACACATCGGCAAGCCACTGGCAGAGCTGCCTGCGCGCGTCACTGGCGCCGGCACTGCTGAGCCGGTCGTCGACCAGATATAGAATCCGTCGCGCCGCCGTGATCGACGTTGCCGCCCCCAGCATGGAAGGGACCTGGATCGCCCGCCGCAACGTCGCAATGCCGTTCGCGGAATCTTCCAGGAGCACATCGGCGATCGCCTGCACCCCAGACCGCAAGGCTTCTTCGCTCAAGCTCTCATCTCCGAGATAGGCCTCAATCGGCAGCTTATTGGGGCTTCGCAGCAGGTGGTACATCGTCTCCCGTTCACGCACCGGGTCGCCCTCCGACAGCGTGAGCAGGTAGGTGGCGATCGTAGCGTGCAGGCGCCCCACATCCGGGATCAGCTGGGGCAACAGGCGCCTCGCCGCAATGCGCATCTCGGCGTGACGCACATCCAATTGGTCGCTTTCGCCGTGGCGATAGAGCTGGCCGCGGAAATTCTGACGCACGAGGGCCAGCCGCCTCGCGGGGCACGGTGCCTTGGTCAGCTCTGCAATCAACGTCCCAAAATCGCTGTCGCGCCACCCGCTGCGCCCGGCGGCGAGCAACGCTAGCATCGTGTTGGCGATCGGAGCGCCAAACCGATCGGCGGCACGCTCGAATGACGACCGGTAGAGCCCTGCCACATCGCTCGGCATGCTCGCGACGATGTCGACCAACAGGTCGCGCAGCCGCTCGCCAAAGTCGCCCTGGTAATCTCGCTTCGCGCGCGCAAAATCATCGGCATCGACAAGGTGGATTTCCTCGCTGGCTAGCACCAGCCAGAGCGGCGAGCGCCAGCCGAAGCCGTCGCCTTCGCCTTTCCCGAGCAGGGACGCGATCACCTCGGGCTCCAGCCGACGATGATAGCGACCGCCGATCCTCTCGACGATCTGCCGCGCCTCCGACAAAGCGAGCGGCCCTAACGGCAGCATTTCCATCCCAGGCCGCTCCGCCAGCGCGCTCGAGCAATCTCCGGACACCGTGGTTGCAATCAGCCGCGCATTGGCCGGCCAGTCCCGCGGTAGCCAGCTCGAGAACCTGGCGCGCGCGGTCGGCTCGAGCTGATCGAGCGCGTCGATGAGCACTACCACCCGTTCCCGCTGTGCGGCACGACGGAGCAAGGCGGCGAAGGCCGCATCGATAGCGCCGGCACTCTCATCGCCGGACAGGCCCGTGCTCTCGCCGAGCCGCGCGGCGAGCTCGTCGCACCAGCGCCGCAGCATCGAATCGACCGAGTGCGAGTGCAGGCTCGCGCCCGCCACGTGCGCAAGAATAAGCGCATCGGCCTTTGCCAGGCGTTGGTAGAGCGCGCACCAGATCGCGCTCTTGCCTGAGCCCGGCACGCCGGTCAGGCAGATCCCTGCCAGGTCCGAAGTTGCTTGAAGGGCAACCCCCATGAGACGCGTGATAACGCCTTCGCGGCCGGTGAAGTCCCGGCACCGGTCCTCGACGAAATCGATAAGTGCCCGCCGCTCGGCGTCCTGCCAGGACGCGTCGCCGGCGTCGTCGACTGGAGGAAAAGCGGTGTGCAGCTCCTGCCACAGCTGCTCGACGACATCGGCGCCCCATCCCTCCAGGCCTATCACCGTTCCGGTGCCATCATCCCAGTCACAGTGGTATTCATGGACCCGCCCGGGCAGGGTTTCGCGAAGCCGGCTCTTCAAAGATGCAAGCCGCGTTGCGCCGGCCCGCACCTCGGCCGAGCGGTGGTGAAGATCGCTGTACTCGCCGGCGAGGGCCCGCATGCGCTGGTACGGAAGCGCTGCCCTGAGGTAGATCAGCGACCGCGTCGCGCCGACCACGTCGGCGAGGACACCCTTCGCGATCTCGAGCTCCGTGATGCTGCAACCGGAGTAGTCGCCCTCCAGCCCGGCTTCTCTTGCTGCCGCAGCGATCCTGTCGCTGTCAGCGACCGAGCCGTAGCGATCGCCAATCAGCGCGATGAAGAACGGCCGGCAGCGCTCCACCTCGGCGAGGCAGACCTTGAGAACCTCCGCGTCACGATCACTTTGGTCTGCGATCGATGAGATGGCGATGCCAATCCGCAGATCGACCCATTCGAGGTGAACCCGGATGCGGCGCAGTCGCTCCTCAATCTCGGGAAAGACATGACTGCGCAGGAAATCCCGCTCGGCCTGCATGTCGCCGAACGTGCTGCTGACGAAGATGGCTTGCGAGCGCCACGTCAATCGAGCCCCCCCTCCTCTGCACCTGCATCAAGGGGATGAAACCTACCAAATTCCACTTGTGCAGTAAACGAGCCCGGAGTAATTGCTCACCCCTCTGCGTCGGTTTGACTCGCGCTTGCAGCGTTGCAGTGGAGCCGAGAGGCTGATTCAAGCTCGGGATGCCACCCGAGACGCTCGATTCGCTCGACAAGGACAGCCTGAAGCCGCTGGTGCTGGAGCTGCTTGCGCAGAACAAGTCGCTGCTCGAGCGGATCGACACGCTGCTGGCGCGGATCGCCGAGCTCGAGGCACGCACCGGTCAACCCCCGAGCCCGCCGCCGAAGACGCCGACCAACTCGTCGCTGCCGCCATCGAGCGGACACAAGGCCAATGCCGCGCCAGGCGCGCGGAACAAGCGCCGCAAGGGCCGGCCGGGCTTTGCGCGCGAGCTTTGCGCCAACCCCGATGCGACACGCGATGTCTACGTCGAGCGCTGCGCCTGCGGTGCGGCCGTGTCGCGCGACGACCAGATGCTCGCCCACGCCTACGATCACATCGACCTGCCGCCGATCAAGCCCGTCACGACGCGGATCAATCTGCATCGCAGCGTATGCCCGTGCTGCAGAAGGCGCGTCACGGCTCAACCACCAGCCGGCATGACACCGGGCAGCCCGTTCGGGCCGGGCATCGGCTCGATCGCTGCGTATCTGCACGGCTGCCACATGGTCAGCTACAATCGCCTCGTCGAGGTGTTCGACGGCATGCTCGGGCTGAAGATCTCCGAAGGCGCCATCGCCAACATGCTGGCGCGCGCCGCGACGCCGCTTGCCGCCGAAGCCGGCAAGATCGCCGACACCGTGCGCGCGAGCCCCGTCATCGCCAGCGACGAAACCTCGGCTCGGGTGTGCGGCAAGACGCACTGGCAGTGGCTGTTCGCTTCCGCCTCGGCGGTCTACCACACCATCGTGCCGACGCGCGGCAAGGCCGTGCCTGTGGCGTTTCTCGGGCCCGTCAAACCCAAGGTGTGGATCTCGGATCGGCTGGCTGCGCAATGCAAGCACGCAGAAGCGCACCAGTTCTGCCTCGCCCATCTGATCCGCGATGCTCAGTATGCCATCGACGCCGGCGACGCCGTGTTCGCGCCCGGCTTCAAGGCGTTTCTGAAGCGGGCCTGCGCCATCGGCCGCAAGCGGCCTGAGATCGCCGATGCGACGATCGCCAGGCACGCACGCGACTTGAAACGCGAACTCGACGGCCTGCTCGATCTCAAGCCGACCAACGGCGAAGGCATCCATCTGAGAGCCGCCATGTCGCTCGACCGCGACAAACTCCTGGTGTTCATGACGCGGCGCGATGTTCCGCCGACCAACAACGTCAGTGAGCGTGGCCTGCGGCCTTCGGTGATCTTCCGCAAGGTCACGAACTGCTTCCGCTCAGGCTGGGGGGCCAAGGTCTACGCCGATCTCTGCTCCATTGTCGCGACCGGCCGCCTCGCCGGCCGGAGCCCCCTCGCAAGCCTGCGCGCCGTCCTGGCGCCCGCATCCGCCGCCGCACCCGCCTGATCCGCGGGCGGCGAGGGGTGAGTAATTACAGCCCGGATGATAATGTACCGTTGGACATCTCGCAGGCTGACGGATGGCCCATGCAGGCAACCCTTATGGACGCGCACGCCCAAGCGCCAAATTGCACGCGCTCCGCTAGGCCGCATGAGGATGTGCAATATGAGTTCTGAGCTACACCGGAAGATTGCGCAGCACCCTGTAGAGGTCCTACTTGGCGCGAGGGCGTTGTTGGCTGCACGCGAGAGAAGGTCGTCAGCTCCGGAGCGCGCGATTTTTGCCGCACAGCACGCAAGAGATCTGCAGCTACCCGCCGTTTTCCTGCCGAATTCGGCCGTCGGCTTCAGTTTTTACTATCCTCCGCTCAGAGGCCAGCCTTCGCTCGGAAAAATGGGTGCCTTCAAAGATAGCGATAAAAAGCAGATAATACCGTGGGTAGTCGATATGCTGAGGCGAGTTGAAGGTTCGGACTGGGACGGAGGAAGGACTTTGACAGGCTGGAACGGTGGCATCATCACCATGATGGCGACACCCCAACCCGATGCACCCAATCTGATGCAGTTGCTTGTAAATTGGCAATCTGGAATTGAAGGACGCAGATGCGCGGAATTCTGCTCGCGGCTCGAGGACGCCTACATCGCGCAAGGTGGTTACTACGATCGGAAGGCGGATACCCGGGCAGGTTTTGTGCCGACTGCCAGCGAGAAAAGACATGCCAGTGATGCCACGGTTGGAAGGGCGCACAACGCGCTGACGGTGGTTATTATCATGACCGTATTCTCTGTACCACTTGCCATTACACAATTGCCTTTAATATTAGCTTATTGGGAACTGTCGGATGAAATGAGGTGGTTTATCAGCATCATCGTTTTTAATAATCCCTTCGAGTATGACAACTCCGTCATTCATGCAGTCGTGACCATTCCGTCTTTGCTTGTTGGTGCGGTTCTGGCGAAGGCAACGTGGGACCGCCGGGACTGGGTGTATGGCTGGATCAAGCCGGTCATCGCTAGCCTGGCGATCGGTCCGATGATTGGGGGATTCGTAAAAGGACTTTTGGTGGATGTTGAGTGGTGGACGGGCTTGGCGTTCGGTCTACTGAACTATTTACTGGGACTGCCAGCCTGCACCGTTGCCGTCGCCTTATCTTTGATGTTGTCTCGGTTCAGATTTAGGGGAGTTGCTTTTCTCGCCGTATTTTGCAACATGATTTCGACGATGCTTATAACTGGATTGAGCATGTCGAAACAGGCTGCGCTTCCTCTTACGTGGAACTCGTTATTGTTTCTTATGGTGTCGTACGGAATTCCATCCGCAGTCTCTGCGTGGGTGGGTTTGCGCATGGCAGGTCCGTTGCATCGACGCACGTGAGCTGCCGTCGCGGTCGTAGAGCAAGGGCTTGACATACGTAATCACATACAGGGTCCGCATCAGCGTCCAACTTCGAGCGCACTTAGACGTTATTGTGATCGTGCCACGTTTCCGGCTCGGGTATCGGTACAATGACTGCTTTTCCATGCAGTGCCGGAAGCGCCACACGCCACTCGTCCACGACCGCTCACGGTCGCTCCTGTGGCCCGCTGCCTCCTTGCATCTTCCCGACGGGATGGTCGTAAGCGGACGCGGTAGGTGTCTGCAGGCTGCGCCCGTCCCAACGACGGCTTGGGGTGCACGCATGGCGGGGTGCCTCCGACACGCATCGTTTCGTATCCATAGCAGAAGTCCCGCGCCTGGGCGAGAGTGTGGTCAGCGCATGACCTCCGATCGCCGAAGACGAGCGCGACCTCACCCCAACACCTCCAACCCCTTCGCCTTCACTATCGACAGCAGCTTCTTGGCAGCGCCGCTGGGGCGTTTGTCGCCGCGCTCCCATTTGCTGACGAGATTGGTCGTCACGTTGAGGTAGGCGGCGAACACGCTCTGGCTGACGCCGGCACGGTCGCGGATAGCGCGGATCTCGTCCGCTGTCAGATCCGGCACCTTCGACAGGCACAGCACGTCGAACTCGCGCATGGTCTGCTTGTCCATGACGCCGGCGCGTGCTGAGTCCTTGGCCGCGCGGTGCACGGCGCGGGTGATGTCGCTCTTATACTTCGTCGGCATCGCACGTGACCTCCGTCCAGGCGCCGTCCTTCAAGTGGGTGTCGACCTGCTTCCGGTCGTAGCCCAGGTATTCTGTTGCCAATCGCCTGAGCGCCGCAAGCTCGGCAGCGGTCACATTGTCCTTGGTGCTCTTCGCGAAGCCGTAAACGAAAACCGCCCGCGCCTCGGTTCGATACGCGATCAGCGTCCGATAGCCGCCGGAGCGCCCCTTGCCCGGCCGCGCCACCCGTTGCTTGATGACGCCGCCGCCGAGATCGGCATCGATCAGGCCGCGTTCGGCACGCTCGATCGCCTCGCAGAGCCGGGCATCGTCGATACCTTCCTTGCGCGCGAACCGTGCAAAGTCCCGAGTCTTGAACACTCGCATGAGCGACGCTCCGCGCTGAACCTTATATAGGACCCGGTCCTATAATTCAAGAGGACGCTGCCGAGGCTAGCTCACGCCGAGCCGCCGCCGAGAATTGCGACCATGTCGCGCTGGATCGTCCCGACCGATGGCAGCGCGTCCTCCGGGAATTCCTGCCGCGCCAGCGTCCAGGCCTCGAACGCCAGTTGCTTCTTCTGCCAGTCGGGATGCGCCCAATGCAGCTCGCGCACCAGCTGGACAACGCGCGGCCACGCCGGCTTGTGCGGCCGCCCCCTCGGCTCCTGAGAGGGAGGCGGCATCATGCGCCGCGCCACGAGCCAGGCGCCGAGCTTTGTCTTCGAGACCAGCAGCGCCTTGAGCTCGCGCCGGCCGGTCTCCGGATAGTCGCGGAACGGGATGCGCGCGAGCGTGACGTAGGGCAATTCCTCGTCGCGGTCCGGAACGGCTCTGTCGAACAGCCGCTCCCAGTCGGCCCTTTCACCCGGCAACGCGTCGGCGCACAACAGCACGCTGGCGACCGTGCAGCGGTTGACGCCGTACAGCGCCCTTGGCCGCACTGTCATCGCCGCCACCTCCGGCGGCAGCGTGCAGCGCGGGATCACGATCTCCATCTGCAGCCCGGCGCTGTCATGGCTCAGCTCGCCAGTGAAGATCGCGCGCTTGAAGGCGTCCATGATGTCGCCGGGTGTCGCGTCGTCGCGCTCGCGCGCGATCAGCTCGGCAGCGCGACCAAGCCGCACGTGTCCGTCATCGAACGGCGGGATGTGCGTCATCATCATATGCATTTCCTCCGGAAAGTTGCAGCTTCGGTTGCAGTTCGGCGGGCTTGGCGGACGACTTGACCGGCGCGCCGTCGCAGTAGGCGGCCCAGGCGTCCATCAGCTCGCGGCGCTTCTTGAGCAGATCGCCGCGCCGGTAGGCGGCCTCGACCTTGTTCTCGATGGCGTGCGCGAGCGCCTTCTCGACTACGAAGTTCGGGTACGCCGTCTCCTCCGCCGCCCAATCGCGGAACGACGAGCGGAAGCCGTGCGCGGTGATGGACAGCTCCATGCGCCGCAGCGTCATCAGGAACACCATGTTGGATAGCGGCTTGCCGGGCTGCCGGCCTTGAAACACCAAGCCCTTGTCGCCGCCGTGCGCCTTCATCTTGGCGAGGATCGCCAGGGCACGGCCCGACAGCGGCACGACGTGCGTCTCGTGCGCCTTCATTCGTACGGCGGGAATCGTCCACGTTGCCTCGATAAGGTCGATCTCGTCCCACGCCGCCAACAGCACCTCGTTGGTACGGCAGGCGGTCAGGATCAGCAGCTCGAAGGCGATCAGCGCCGGGGCGTCGACCGAGCGCTTGCGCAGCTGCGCCACGAAGCCGGGCACCTCCGCATAGGGCATGGCCGCGTAGTGCTCTCCCCGGTCGGTCTGCTTCGGCAGTCCGTGCTCGACGCCATCGACCGGATTGGCGCCCTTCAGCCCGTGCGTCACGCGCGCCCAGTCGAACACCGTGCGCATGCGTTGCCGCACGCGCCGCGCGGTCTCCGATTTTGTCAGCCAGATCGGAGCCAGGACTTTCTGGATGTCAGCCGTCTCGATCTGATCGACGGGGCGATCGCCGATGATGGGGAACGCGTACGCCTCCAGCGTGGTCAGCCAGGACGCCGCGTGCCGCTCGTTCTTCCAGCTCACAACCGTCTCGGCGTGGACGGACTTGGCCGCCTCCCTGAAAGTCGGCGCCAGGGCGCGGCGGCGTCGTCGCTCGGCGACGGGATCGCCACCGTCACGTGCCAATCGGCGCATCTCGATAGCTGTTTCGCGGGCCGTCGAGAGCGGAACGAGCCGGGCACTGCCGAGCCCGATGTCGCGCCGTCTGCGCTGGACGACGATCCGCAGCAGCCAGCGCCGGGCGCCAGAGGGATCGACGACGAGATAGAGTCCGTTGCCGTCCGAGTAGCGGCCGGGCTTGGTCAGCTGCCGGACTGCGAGTGCGGTGAGGGGTTTTCTGCTGGTTCCGTTGTGCTGGGACATGGCTACACCCCCAGCCCCGAATTCGAACTCGCACCCCAAATCGGAGCCCCACCTTTTACCCCACACAATGTGTGGGATAGCGTAGGATGTCGTGAGCCGGACTTGATCAGCCTAGCGACGGATTGTGGTAAATGTATGAGTAATATCAACGTCTTGTGAGACGTCCTGAGACGCCGCTGGACGACCCGAAATCGCTTGTTCGATTCCCCTCGGCTCCACCA
>CAZCGE010000090.1:0-58679 GCA_964498125.1 uncultured Devosia sp.
TGGGATTCTTCGTGGTCCACCCCAAAGACCCGAAACAGCATCGCGTCGATCGCGACTTCGTGTTCCTGCTCAACGCCTACGATATCGATCCGGGCGCCTACGTGCCCAAGGTCAACACCATGCTCGAGTTCAACCTGTGGACCTGGAACAGCCGTGCATTCCCCGGCATCGATCATCTTGTCGTGCGCAAAGGCGACAAAGTCCGCATTCGTTCCGGCAATCTGACGATGACCAATCATCCGCTGCACCTGCATGGCTACGACTTCGAGGTGACGTGCACCGACGGCGGCTGGACCAGGCCCGAGTCGCGCTGGCCGGAGGTGACGATCGACGTCGCGGTCGGCCAGATGCGGGCGTTCGAGTTCGTGGCCGATGCGCCGGGCGACTGGGCCTTCCATTGCCACAAGTCGCACCACACCATGAACGCCATGGGCCACGACGTGAAGACCTACATCGGTGTCGACAAGGCCGAGGTGAAGAAGAAGATCGACAAGGTCGTCAAAGGCTACATGGCGATGGGGCAGGCCGGCATGGCCGACATGGGCGAGATGGAGATGGCGCTGCCCGACAATACCTTGCCGATGATGACCGGTTTCGGCCAGTTCGGCCCGATCGAGATGGGCGGCATGTTCACCGTGGTGAAGGTGCGCGAGGGCCTCGACAGCAAGGACTACAAGGATCCGGGCTGGTACAAGCACCCGCCGGGCACGGTCGCATTCGAGTACAACGGGCCCAACGGCGCGCTGGCGCCGGCTGCCACGGCGCCGCCGCAGGCGCCGCCGCAGCCCAAGACCGGCAAGGGGGCAACGAAGGGCGGCGCTCCGGGCAAGAGATCAGGGGCGATTCTGACAGATCCCACGCCGCGCGAGATCGAGGTGCGCGTGGTCAAGCCCGGTGCTCGCGGATCGCATTCAGCGGCCCACTGAGCAAGAGCTGAGCGAAGTCTGAGCTCACGATGCAGCCCTGCTTCAAACCCGCCGAAGCAGACACGCTGTGCAGGGTCATGGCGGGCAGATTGCAGCCCAATCAACGGCTGCCTAGACGGGTGCAACATGCGAACAGCAACCACGGTTTTTCTTGGTCTGGCATCGACTGCCCTTCTTTTCGGACCCGCTTCGGCTGGTCCCGGCGACAAGGGGCACGGCCACGGCACAGTGACGGCCTACGGAGTCCCCGGCGATGCGAAAAAGCCGTCGCGCAGGATCGAGGTCATCATGATTGAAGGCGCAGGCACAATGGCGTACGTGCCCGGCAGGATCGAGATCAGGCAGGGCGAGCAGATCCATTTTGCGATGCAGAACCATGGCGAGCTCGAGCACGAGTTCGTGCTCGCCACCTTCGAGGAGAATGCCGCGCACGCCAAGGAGATGGAGAAGAACCCCGAGATGGAGCATGACGAGGCGAACATGAAGCGGCTCAAGCCGAAGGCCGGCGCTGATGTTCACTGGCGCTTCACAAAGGTGGGCACATTCCAGTACGCCTGCCTTATTCCGGGCCACATGGAGGCCGGCATGAAGGGCGTCGTCGTCGTCACCGCCGCAAATCCGAAGAAATCCGCCGGGAAGAAATGACCTGACACTTATGAGGAGTGTCCTATGATGAAGTCCAAGCTGCTCGCACTAGCGTTCGCATTCGCGATCCCGCTCACGGCCCTGGCCCAGGAGGCCATGATCAGAGGCGAGGTGACGAAGATCGACGAGGCGCAGGCCAAGATGACGATCAGGCACGAGCCGATCAAGAAGTTCGACATGGACGCCATGACCATGGTCTTCAAGGCCGGCGACCCCGCCATGCTCAAGCAGGTCAAGCCCGGCGACAAGATTCGCTTCGATGTCGACAAGGTCAACGGCCAGTTCACGGTGACGAAGATCGAGAAGACCAAGTGATCCCGGTCGACTGAGGCGGCCAAGGAGTCGGGCATTGTGATCCTGGCATGCACGGATTGCCGCCCGACGCAGGGCATCGACGAAGCCGTGGCGCGCATCGAGATGTACGTCGAGGAGGGCGCCGACATCCTGTTCCTGGACTCACCGGCCGATGAGAGCGAGATCCAGCGTGCGGTGACGGCGGCCGGCGGCAAGCCGTCCTTCGTCGTGCTGTCGCCCGGCGCGCCGCGCGCCACGCCATCGCAGGCACGGGCGGCAGAGCTCGGTTTCAAGATCGCGACCTATCCGACGGCCATGCTGTCGCCGGCGGCGCCATGGCCAGCGCAATCGGTATGCGACGCTGGCGCTGCACCCGCCAAGGGGTGCGCCCAAATCGACAGGCCGCCGTGCAGCACCAGCGCAACCGCGGCCGCAAATGCAGCTGCAAGGTCAATCCGGCGTCGCCAACGCGTGGTCGATCGATGTGCCATGCAAGTCATTTGGCCGTCGCCCGGGCGTTCGTCAATGTAGCCCCTCTGGCATGGAAAACAGTATCCCATGACGCGGGTTAACGAAATCGGAGGCATTTCGAGTGGGCAGGTCGGGCGGTGCCGCGGCCTGTCCGAGCGGCCTGGCCGAGCAGCCCTGGCCGAGCAGCCCTTGCCAGACCGTGCGTGATCAACGATCCTGGCTGCAGAGGAGCGCGTTCAGCCGTCCGTTGGTGCTGCAACCGAGCGCACGTCGTAAGGTCAACCGCGCCCTGGTGCGCCCCAAGAGCCGGTCATCCGGCGAAAGTTGGTTTGTATGACGCCTCCCGATCGTTTGCGCGCCCTTCTGGCCAAGCCCGGCTTTATCATCATGCCGGCGGTTTGGGATGGGCTCAGCGCCAAGATGACCGCCGCCGCCGGCTTCGAGACGGCGTTTCTGTCCGGATCCTGCGTTGCCGCCAGCCGCCTGGGCGGACCCGATCTCGACCTGATTTCGTTCGCCGAGATGCTCGAGTCCTTCAACATGGTGCGCGGCGCGGCGCCCGAATTGCTGGTGCTGGCCGACGGCGACCACGGTTTCGGCAACGCCATGAACGTGCAGCGTACGGTGCGCGCCTTCGGCCGTGCGGGTGCGAGCGCCATCCTGATCGAGGATAAGATCACCCCGCGTGCGCTGACAGCGGCCGGCAAGCCCTGCCTGCCACGGGCCGAGGCGCGCATGAAGATCCGCGCGGCGGTGGAGGCGGCCAAGGAGTCGGGCATACTGATCCTGGCGCGCACGGATTGCCGCCCGACGCAGGGCATCGACGAAGCCGTGGCGCGCATCGAGATGTACGTGGAGGAGGGCGCCGACATCCTGTTCCTGGACTCACCGGCCGATGAGGGCGAGATCCAGCGTGCGGTGGCGGCGGCCGGCGGCAAGCCGTCCTTCGTCGTGCTGTCGCCCGGCGCGCCGCGTGCCACGCCATCGCAGGCACGGGCGGCAGTGCTGGGTTTCAAGATCGCGACCTATCCGACGGCCATGCTTTCGCCGGCGGCAGGCGGCATTAAAGCGGGGCTGGCGGCCTTGCGGGCCGGCGAGGCAGAGGCGGCGAGCGCCTTGCCACCGGCTGAGCTGCGCACCATCCTGGGCTATCCGGACTATGACGCGCAAGGCAAACGGTTCATCGTAACGGGCTGATCCGGAGCCGGGGGTCAGCGCGTCCCGGCAAGGGTTTCGTTCAGGCCCCCACGGCATCCGCGAGGCGGCGCGCCATAGCGCACATCGCCATGTCCGCCCCCGGATGGCCGGCGAGCAGCACGGCGATCGGCAGACCATTGCCGGCCTTGCCCGCCGGCAGCGTAACCACCGGCCCGCCGAGCGCGGTCCAGGGCGCGATGTACTTGCGCTCGCCGGTCCAGGCGAGGCCCTTGGGCGCTGGCTCGGGCGTCGCCGGCCACAGGAAGACGTCGGCGCTTTTGTGCGCGGCGAAGAAGCGGGTGGCGTAGCCCTCGATCTCGGCGCGCTCGTCGAGGTAGCGCGCGGTGGGAATGGCGAGACCGTCGCGCACTGCCTCCAGGATCTTGTCGCCGGCCATGCCCTTGGCCAGGTCGAGCAGGTGGCGCAGCGCGCGGCCAGCCTCGTAGAGCATCGTTGTGCGCTGGATTTCGGCCAGGCGCTCGAACGGGATCGGGGAGGCGCGTTGCTCGACCTTGTGGCCGGCCTTAGCGAAGGCATCGGCCAGCCGGCGCTGGGCTGCCTGCACGTCGGCGCCGGCGTCACCCGTCAACGGATCTTCTGGCACCAACACCGAAAGCGGTCGTTGCCCCGTTGGCGCGGCGGCGCGCAGGAACCTTGGCGCAATCGCCTCGAAGGCATAAATGGCGTCGTCGACTCGCCAGCCGAAGGTGCCGGCGGTATCGTAGCCAGGCGCCAGGGGCGAAATGCCGAAGGACGAGATCGCCCGTGTCGACGGCTTGAAGGCGGCAATCCCACAGTAGGCGGCGGGCCGGTTGACGGAGGCGACCGTCTGTGTGCCGATCGCCAAGGGCGCCATGCCGGCGGCGACGGCGGCGGCCGAGCCAGAGCTGGAACCGCCCGGCGTATGCTCGAGGTTGTGCGGGTTGTGCGCCGGCGAGGGGTCGAAAAAGGCGAACTCGGTGGTGTGCACCTTGCCGAGTGGGATGGCGCCGGCCGTCCGCAATGCCAGCACGATTTCGGCGTCGGCGGTGGCAGGTGGGGAACGCTCGCGCGAGCGGCTGCCGCAGCGGGTGGGCAGGCCCTCGACGTCGATGATGTCCTTGATGGCGACGGGAATGCCGTGCAGGGGACCACGGATGCGGCCGGCCTTGGCCTCCCGCTCGCGTTCGGCGGCAATCGCCAGCGCCCGGTCGCCGTCAACGATGCGCCAGGCCTCGACAGAGCCATCGACGGCCTCGATGCGATCGAGATAGGACTGAGTCAGGTTGACCGGGGACAGCGTGCCGGCCATGATGGCGGCGGCGAGATCGCGCACGCGGCCGGGGTCCTGGACGAAGCTCTCGGGCATGTCGGTTCTTCCTTTCGCCGCGACTGGTCACAACAATTCATATGGCTCGGCATCGCGCAAGCCCTGTCGCTCGGCCTTGCGCGGGAGGACGCCTGCCGGTGAAGTGACGGTTGCCTTGCGACAGGTGCAATACGCCCTGGCGGGCTATTGCACCCTACGAAGCACCGGTGCCGTAGGGTGCAATAGCGTCATGCGGAGCCGTGCTCCGCGATGACGCGTATTGCACCAGAAACACCCACCAACGCCGTTATCCCAGAAGCCTCAGCAACCGGCATGCCGCATCGAAATCATTCCAGCGCTGCCGGCGCTTTGCCTGGGCCTCGGCATCCTCGCCCCATTGGCTGATTTGCCAGTCGTCATCGACGTGCGCGGCTGTCCAGGCGGCAGCGGCATCGAGGCGGCCTTGCAGGTGCGCCCAGGCGATGAGAGCTGAACCAGTCAGCGTCGTCATGACGTGCAGCGCGGCGAGCTGCAGGGTGTCGAGCGGCACGATCCGTTCTGAGAAGCGGGCGAGAAGCTGCGCGTCCTGCGTCACCGGCACGATGCCGACGGCAGTGACGATGCGGCAAGCAAGTTCCGTTCCCGCCCAATCGCGGATCAGGTCCCAGTGGGCGGCTTGTTGTGCGACGAGGCCCGCTGGGCGCTCGGCGCGGTAGCAGATGAGATCATTGCCGGCATAGCCAACGATATCCTCGGCCACCTCGCGCTGCCGCCCGGCGACGCCGTCGAGCGCGGAGTTGACGAGGCGGGTCAGCGGCATGGAGAGCGGATTGATCAGCGTGGTTTGCGCCTCCCACTCCGCGGCGAGCGCACTGGCAAGGGCGTGCGAGGGTGCTTCGAGGATACGCTTGGCGGGCGTACGGATCGGCCGGTCGTCGAGCAGCACGCGGAACGCGGCGTGCGGGGTCAGACCCGATACCTGCCCAACCGTCACCGTCTGGTAAAACCGCTTGGGCAACGCCGCGGCACTCGAGCCGCCGGGCAGCTTGATGCGCGCGGGGTGATCGCCAGGTGTGCCGTTGCCCTCAGTCATGCCGGCTCACTCTGCCGGTCCAGCAGGCGCGATACGATCAGCGGCAGTGCCTCGCAGGCATCGGCAATGGCGTTTGCCCCAACGCGCTGCAATTCGCCGACCGAATGATAGCCCCAGGCGACGCCAATGGTGTGGACACTGGCGGCCCGGCCCATCTCCACGTCGAACGTGGTGTCGCCGATCATGACGCAGGCATCCGCCCTGGCGCGGGCGTCGGCCATCGCTTCCAGGACCATCGAGGGGTGCGGCTTGGAGGGGTGCGTGTCGGCGGTCTGCACGGTGATGAAGTGGCCCGCCAGACCTTCGCGCTCCAGCAGCTCAGCCACGCCGCGCCGCGACTTGCCGGTGGCGATGCCGAGCACGGTGTCCGGCCGAGCGGCCAGAGTGATGATTGCATTGCGCATGCCGGGATACAACGGCTCGCGCTGCGCCGGGACTTTCCTCAGATCGCCGAATGCCGACTTGTAAGTCTCGGTTAGGCGATGCACGAGCTTGGCGTCATGGGAGGGCAGCAGCCGCGTGATGGCGAGCGGCAGGGACAGGCCGACCACGGACAGCACCGCCTCGCGCCGCGGCGGCGGCAGGCGCGCCTCGGCGAAGGCCTGATCCATGGCGGCGACAATCATGTGCTGGCTGTCGACGATGGTGCCGTCGCAGTCGAAGATGACGAGATTCATTGCGCCTCCGCGTCGTACCGCTCCGCATCGAGCCCCAGCAGCTCCCAGGTAACCCGCATGTGCTCGGGCAGCGGCGCCGTCACGTCGATCCTGGCGTCCGCCACCATTGGATGGGGAATGATCAGGCGGCGGGCGTGCAGGTGCAGCCTGGGCTCGATGTCGGCGTCGGGCATGTCCTTGTCGCCCTCATACTTGTTGTCGCCGACAATGGGATGGCCGATCAGCGCCATGTGCGCGCGCAATTGATGCTGGCGGCCGGTGACGGGTTTCAACGACACCCACGCCCATTTGTGCGCGGCGCGATCGATCACCGAATAGTGCGTGGTGGCGTGCATCGCCTCCTCCTGCTCGCCGGGCTGGGCCTTGCGCACTCGATCGCCATCGGGCCCCGAGGCCTTGACCAGGGCGGCCTCGACCTTGCCCTGCGGCGGCCTGGGCACACCTTTGATCAGCGCCCAGTAGGTCTTCGCCGCCGAGCGCGTCTGGAACGTGCGGCCGAGTTTGGCGGCAGCCTGGCGGTGCTTGGCGACCATCAGCACACCCGTCGTATCGCGATCCAGGCGATGCACCAGGCGGGGCCGCTCGCCGCCGAAGCGGTCGGCCATGCCGGCCAGCATGCCGTCGAGATGGCGCCGCGTGCCGGTGCCGCCCTGCACGGCCAGGCCGAACGGCTTGTTGAGGACGACGACGTGATCGTCCTCGTACAGGATCATGCGCTCGATCTGATCGCGGTCGCCCTTCGACAGGCCCGGCGGCGGCTTCAGGCTGGGCCTGGCCACGGCCGGCTCGCGCGCCACCTTCGGCACACGAATCTGATCGCGTGCCTCGAGCCGGTCGTTGGCCTGCACGCGCTTGGAGTTGACACGCACCTGGCCCGAGCGCAGCAGCTTCTGCAGGTGGGTGTAGCCGATGCTCGGAAAGTGCGCGCGGAACCAGCGGTCGAGCCGCAGCCCCGCGTCCTGGTCCGTGACGGTGATGGTCTCGAGGCGATCATGCATGGCTTAGAAGGCAGCCTTTCCAAGGGTCAAACCGGCGTACACGGCGAGGATGGACGCCACGACGGAAGCGATGACGTAGGCCAGCGCGGCCAATGTCTCCTGCCCCTTCATCAGGCTAGCAAAGTCGAGCGCGAACGCCGAGAATGTCGTGAAGCCGCCGAGGATGCCGGTCGCCAGAAACGTGCGCGCTTCCGCCGAGCCGCCAAGCCGGCGCATCACCAGTTCGGTGACCAGTCCCATCAGCAGGCAGCCGATAACATTCACGGTCAGCGTCGACCACGGGAAAGCCGTGCCGATCGTCCGCGCATAGGCGACGTTGACCAGATAGCGCGCGCCCGAGCCGATGGCGCCGCCGGTCATCGCCAGTAGCAGTAGTTTCATCTCGTAACATCCGCCTCCCGCGGTTCACGAACCTGCTGTTGCGACCGGTTGGCCGTGCGATGCGAGTGCTAGATCAATCGTCTTCACACTATGCCAATCACCATCGTCGTCATCAGCGATTTCCAGTGTGACCGCGCCTGCTTGCTGTGCTTGTATTGGCAATCCAACGACACCTAAGGCTGCCGAGCTGGAAAGATCTTTTATTTCAAATTGGACGCCGCCTTCGACTAATACTGCCGTGTTGGGTCCAACGAGCCTAAATTTTATCTTTTGCATTCCTATTATGTGTGGCTTTATTTGTATCCAGGCAGAAAGCACTAGATTTATAGGCAACGCCGAAACCAAAATGTTGCCAGAATAGACTCCTATCAGGATATATTTACCTGTCATCTCCTGGCGCACATCGTCGCAGAGCACCACAGCTTCAACGTCGAAAGGCAGCATAGTTCACCGCCCTCTGATTTGCCAGTTAGCGGTCAATACGCCGGGAGCCATTGTACCAGTCGGGGATCCACTTATCCTTTGCAGCGACGCATTCGAGGTGCTGGTGGGGCCAGGCTCAGTGAGGTAATTCCGATACGCATCATAGTTCGAAGCGCCGTGCATTGGCTCGTTGAGATCATGGACGAAAATCTCGATCTCGCCCTCAAGACCAGCCACAAATCTGGCCAGAGTTCGAAGTGTCCAGTTTCCCGGCGCCCTCAGATTACGAGAGACCCAAGCCTCATCACAATCCATGGCCATTGATAATTCAGCTTGCGTCATTCCGTCCGCTTCCCGCTTGCACCAAAGTCTGTGCACCGCGTCGAATGCTAAATCTCGTGTGCGAGCGGCTACGTATTCAGTGCGCTCTTTAGGTGTCATGGTGTCGTGGATATCAGAGATCGAGGTCATCGCACTTCTCCGTTACGTACTCGGCTGTGGTCGCAGCGCTAAACGGTGCGAAATCTGGAAACAACTGGTCCCAAGAGTCAACGCATTGCTGCATCCATCTGGTCCATTCTCGAGAACCCTTTCTTCCGAGCAGCTGACGAGTACGAATTGACGTCGCGATCAACGTATCAGGCTCTGCGAAGCGCACAAAAATCCTTGCTCTCACCAAGGGTTCGGTGACTCGAATTTCCCATATTTCCGGTGGCGGTTCACTCAATCTCTTGAGAAAATATCGGTACACGTATTCCCCATTCACCCACCTCGTCATCGCCGCTTCCAATTGGCCACGAAAACCCAGCAGCCGGACGGCAGATCCTTCGCCTGTGAGGTCGGAAAAAGCAGGGCGAGTAAGGAACAGCCTCCTTCTTGGAGATTTCTTCGTGACAGCCCGATAGGGAACCAACACGCCTGCATCGACATGAGCTGTGATTTGATCGCGAATTGACATATAAGTCAAGCGCCTTGTTGTACAAAAGTTGTGAAGCGGTTATTCGGCGACATCTCTCGGCCGTTCCCCCCTGGCGTCACCAAGCCTTGTCACAGCACTCGCGTGCCGTATAAAGCCCCGTTCGCGGATATGCGCTATGAAGCTTCTCAAAATGAGCCGCTGCGCGCAAGACAAGCGCCAAGGAGGGACCCCATGCGTCCGCTGGAAGGCCTACGCGTCGTCGACCTGACCCGGGTGCTCTCGGGTCCCTTTTGCACGATGCAGCTCGGCGACATGGGGGCCGAGATCATCAAGGTGGAGATCCCAGGCAAGGGTGACGACACGCGCGCCTTCGCACCGCCCTTCCAGGGCGACCAGGCCGCCTATTTCCTGTCGGTCAACCGTAACAAGAAGAGCATCACGCTCGACATGAAGAGCCAGGCGGGGATCGACGCGCTGTGGCGCCTCATCGAGGTCGGCGACGTTCTGGTCGAGAATTTCCGCCCCGGCGCCATGGACCGCCTGGGCTTGGGCTACGCGGCCGTCAAGGCCCGCCGCCCCGCGATGATCTACTGCTCGATTTCCGGTTTCGGCGACACCGGCATCTGGCAGGACCGGCCGGGCTATGACGTCATCGTGCAAGGTGAGGCTGGCGTCATGGACCTGACAGGGCCCAAGGATGGCGCGCCACACAAGGTCGGCGTCGCGGTCAGCGACCTCGTCTCCGGACTCTATGCGACGCAGGGCATCCTCGCGGCGCTGCTGGCAGCGAAGTCGACGGGCGCCGGCCAGCACGTGCGCATCTCGATGTACGAGGCCACCGCCTCGCTGCTGACCTTCAATGCCAGCATCTATCACGCCACCGGCACCTCGCCGCGCCGGCGCGGCAACGAGCATCCCACCATCGTGCCCTACGAGACGTTCGAGGCGGCCGACGGCTGGATCAATCTGGGCGTCGCCAACGACGACCTGTGGAAGCGCTTCTGCGGCGCGGCCGATCAGCCCGACCTCACGGCCGACGCGCGTTTTGCCAAGGCGCCTGATCGCGTGCGCAATCGCGATGTGCTGGTGCCGCTGATCAGGACAATCGTCAAGCAGCGCACGCGCGACGACTGGCTGGCGCGGCTGGACAAGGCCGGCGTACCGAGCGGCGCCATCCGCACCGTTGGCGAAATTTGCGAGGGCGATGCGCTTGGGGCCCGTAACATGATGGCCGAGATGCCGCATGCCAGCGCCGGCGTGGTCAAAGCCATCAAGAACCCCGTGCACCTCAGCGAGACGCCGCTCGACACCTATGTCGCGCCGCCGTCGCTCGGCCAGCACACCCGCGACGTTCTGACCAGCTTGCTCGGCTATTCCGCCAGCGACGTGGACCGGCTGGCGCGCGACAAGGCCATCTGAAAGACGCGACCATCGGACTCGCCGCCGCATCAACCCGAGGGTTGCGACCATGCCTCTGATCGCTCTCGAAAAGCCCTATCCTGCCCTGGTGACAGGCGGCGGCCGTGGCATCGGCCGCGCCATCGCACTGGCATTGGCCGAGATGGGCTGTCCGGTGACCGTCAACTTCGTGCAGAACCAGACCGCTGCCGCCGAAGTCGTGCAATTGATCGGGGGGCAGGGCGGGCGCGCCATCGCCGTGCAGGCGGACGTCTCCGAGGAGGCCGAAGCGCGGCGTCTGCTCGAGGCGGCTCGCGGTGCCTTCGGGCCGGTCGGCATTCTCGTCAACAATGCCGGCATCGCCTATCAGCGCGACGTGTTCCAGAGCACGGTGGCGGAGTACGACGAGACGTTTACGGTCAATGTGCGCTCGGCCTTCATCATGACGCAGGCGGTGATCGGCGAGATGCGTGACGCGAAATTCGGCCGTCTGATCTTCCTCTCCTCCAATGCCGCGCGCACGGGCGGCTCGATGTCGGCTCCCTATGCGGCGTCGAAGGCGGCGCTGGAAGGCATGATGCGGCACTACGCGCAGCGCTTGATGGGTTTCGGCATCACCGCCAATGCCATCGCCCCGGCCATCGTCGAGACCGAGATCTTCGCCGGCAAAGCGATTCCGGCACTCGACAAGATGCCGATGGGCCGCATGGGCCGGCCGCAGGAGTGCGCCATGGTGGCCCAGCTGCTGGTGGCCAACGGCTACATGACCGGCCAGACCATCCTGGTCAACGCCGGCCGTCATATGGCGTGAATAGTGGACTGTTGACGTGCATCTGCCCAGGTGTTGGAGCGTCACGTCGCATGGTGCTTGACAAGCGGCGCCGTCCCCCGCAAAGACAGGCCTTCGCGCGCGCCAACGACGAGCACGCTGTCTCCTGGCATTCTGGGAGCGCACACAACAGTTCTGGACGGTTGCTGCTGTCATGAAAGTCAAGAATTCGCTGAAATCCCTGCGTTTGCGCCATCGCGACAACCGCGTCGTGCGCCGCAAGGGCCGCGTCTACATCATCAACAAGACGCATCGCCGCTTCAAGGCCCGTCAGGGTTGAAGGATCAAGGCGGGGCCGTTGCTTGCCGGCTTTGACGGCCGATGCTGGCCCGGTTAGTGTCGCGGCATGAACCTCAGGATTGCGTGGCTGAAAGCCGCCTGCACTGCCACCGCCTTGGCCTCGGCCTTGGCATGCCTGTGCTTGGCCCATGTCGCGGGAGTCGCCGCCCAGGGCGCCGCGCCGATGCCGGAGCCAAAGCAGAAACAGGATAGCCCGCCCGCGGCCGACGATAAATCCGGCAAGGCCCCGCGGACGCGGCCGCAGCTGAAGGCGCCCGGCGCGTCGATCCCAGAAAATCCGGCAATGCGTGCGCGCCTGAAGCGCGACCTCTATGCTCTGCTTGCGGCCGCCCAGGATCAGGAAAGCGCCACCACCATCGCCAACAGTATCGAGCGCCTGTGGATTGCCGGCGTCGGCGACACGGCGCAAGTGCTGATGGAGCGCGCGGCCAAGTCCGCCGCCGCCGATCGGCCGGATTTGGCGCTGCGCATGCTCGATACGGTGACGCGCATTGCCCCGGACTTCGCCGAGGGCTTCAATCGCCGCGCCTATGTCTATTATTCCATGAACGAATTCGAGCGCGCGCTGGGCGATCTGAGACGCGTTCTGGCGCTCGACCCCAACCACTACAAGGCGCTCGATGGTCTAGGCCAGATCCTGCGCGAACTCGGGCAGAAGAAAGCCGCGCTGGAGGTCTACCGCCGCCTCAATGCGGTGCATCCGTACTGGCCCGGCGTCAAGGCGACGCTCGACGAACTGGAGCGGACGGTGGCCGGGCAGGGGACTTAGGGCCTCGCAGCGTCGGCTAGAGCATTTTCCGCCAAAGTGGGCACCGGTTTGGCGTAGAAAATGCGACAAACAAAGGACTAGCGCAAATGACAAGAGCCAGGTCAGCGGCTGACCTGGCTCCGTTTACACAAACTGCAGTCATGTTGATCGGGCTGCGCCACAGGTGCTCATTCCGTAGCTGAGCCCTTTGTGTGTGTCAGTCCTTTTCATGTGTGTGTCGCCCTGGCCGGAACGGCGTAGCCCTGATCGGGATTGAGCCCTGGACGTGTCCGATCCGCGCGCGAGGCGTGATATGGGTGAACGCTCGACGCCACCAACTCGGACGCCACGCCATCACCTTGGCGGTGATGGGCCTGCTGCGCGATGGCACTTGCCGGTAACGCTCGACGCAGGAATCACGCGGTACTGAGCCGTACAGGTAGCGGTCTGTCGAGGAAGTTGCCACTCGAATTCGCTGAGCATGTCGACTTGCGATCCCCGGTGTTGCCTTTTATGACGTGCCGTGGCCCGTGCGCCTCGGGTGCATTCGGTGGTAAAGTGTGAGTCCGCCGCGTTCCCTCGGCCCCCGACCTTGCCAACCCGAGCCCCCGATGTCGCACAACACGTTCGGCCACATCTTCCGCATGACGACGTGGGGCGAAAGCCACGGCCCGGCCCTGGGCTGTGTCGTTGACGGCTGCCCGCCAGGCCTGGAGCTGGAGGCGACCGACATACAACTTTACCTCGACCGGCGTCGGCCGGGGCAATCGCGCTATACAACACAGCGGCAGGAGCCCGATACGGTAGAGATCCTGTCCGGGGTGTTCGCCGACGACCAGGGGCGGCAGGTGACGACGGGCACGCCGATCTCGCTGATGATCCGCAACGTCGATCAGCGCTCCAAGGACTATACTGACATCAAGGACACGTTCCGGCCCGGCCACGCCGATCTCGCCTATTGGCAGAAGTATGGCATTCGCGATTACCGCGGTGGCGGGCGTTCCTCGGCGCGGGAAACGGCGGCGCGGGTCGCGGCGGGGGCAGTGGCGCGCAAGGTGCTGGCCGGCGTCACGATTCGCGGCGCGCTGGTGCAGATCGGCCCGCACCGCATCGACCGCGGACGCTGGGACTGGCAGGAGGTGGATCGTAACCCGTTCTTCTGCCCGGATCATGGCACGGTGCAGACCTGGGCTGGTTATCTCGACGCGGTGCGCAAGGCCGGCTCATCGGTCGGCGCCGTGATCGAAGTGGTGGCCGAGGGCGTGCCGACAGGTCTCGGCGCGCCCATCTACGGCAAGCTCGACCAGGATCTGGCCTCGGCGATGATGAGCATCAATGCCGTCAAGGGCGTGGAAATCGGCACCGGCTTTGCGAGCGCTGAATTGTCTGGGGAAGCCAACTCCGACGAGATGCGGGCAGGTCCTGATGGCCGGCCGCTCTACCTGTCGAACAACGCCGGCGGCATCCTTGGTGGCATCTCCACGGGTCAACCCGTCGTCGCCCGCTTTGCCGTCAAACCGACGTCGTCGATCCTGACGCCGCGCCGGACCATCGATCGGCATGGCAACGACGTCGAAATTCAGACCAAGGGGCGCCACGATCCCTGTGTCGGCATCCGCGGCGTGCCGGTGGGCGAGGCGATGATGGCGCTGGTGCTGGCCGACCATCTGCTGCGCCACCGGGCGCAGGTCGGAGTGGCGCGCTGATGTCGAACGGCCGGACGCCACGTCTGGCCGCGAGGATTGCGGCGCTTGCGCCGTATAGCTGGCGGGCCGATCCTGCCGTGCCGCCCTTTCCCGATGCGCGCGCCTTGATCGTGTTCGATGGCGTCTGCGTGCTGTGCAGCGGATTTGCCCGCTTCGTCGTGCGCCACGACCGCGACGGTTATTTCTGCTTCATCATGGCCCAGTCGCCGGTCGGGCAGGCGCTGCTGCGCCACTATGGCCTGGATCCGATCGACTTCGAGACCAACCTGCTGATCGAGGACGGCCGCGCCCATGCCAAGCTCGAGGCGATCGCGGGCATTCTGCGCCATCTTGGTTGGCCGTGGCGGCTCGCGGCAAACCTGATGCGGCTGCCGCCTGCGCGCATGCGTGACTGGCTCTATGATCGCGTCGCCCAAAACCGGTATGCTGTGTTCGGCCGCCACGAGGCCTGTGTCGTGCCGGGGCCAGAATGGCGGGGCCGAATGCTGGACTAGAGCATTTTCCGCCAAAGTGGGCACCGGTTTGACGTAGAAAATGCGACAAACAATGGACTCGAGGGAGCGCGTGATGAGCAAGGACAACGTCAAGGCCCTGGTGTTCGATGTGTTCGGCACCGTTGTCGACTGGCGTTCGAGCCTGATCCGCGAGTTGTCCTCGTTCGGCAGCGGCCGCGGCATCGCTCTCGATTGGGCGCAGTTCGCTGACGATTGGCGGGGTCTCTACCAGCCCTCGCTGGAAGAGGTGCGCGCGGGCCGCCGGCCGTGGACGATCCTCGATGATCTGCACCGCGAGAGTTTGGTGCAGCTGCTGGAAAAGGCCGGCGTGCGCGGGCTTGCCGCCCATGAAATCGGGCACCTGAACAGTATCTGGCACCGGCTGTCGCCTTGGCCGGACGTGATCGAGGGGCTCATCCGACTGAAGCAGCGCTATATCATCGGCACACTGTCGAACGGCAACATCGGCCTGCTGACGCGGCTGGCCAAGACTGTCGGCCTGCCGTTCGACGTGATCCTCGGCGCCGAGCCGGCCCGCGCTTACAAGCCGCAGCCGGAGGCCTATCTGCGCACCGCCGGTTTCCTCAATCTGCAGCCGGACGAAGTGATGCTGGTCGCCGCCCACAATGGCGATCTGGCGGCAGCCGCGGCGGTCGGCCTGCGCACGGCATTCGTCGTCCGGCCGACTGAGTATGGCCCGCATCAGAAAAAAGATTTCAAGGCCGAGACGGCCTGGGATGTGATCACGGACGGCTTTGACGGCCTCGCCGATGCCATGGGGTGCGCAAGGTATTGAAAGTTTGGTCGGGGTCTGACCCTGCGGGTCTGACCCCAGGCACCACACTCATTTTTCGGTCCGGCCGCTGCCACTGGGCGAGAGTCGTCGACGTTGCACATGGGGTCGCCCCCATTGGCGCTAACATAAGGGTGCTACCTATCGATTTGCGTCCCCGGCCGAAGCGGCGGTGGCCGCGCAGAGCCGGGGCCTTCCCCATCTCAGAAGGGTGAAGACCCCGGATCATCGCGTTCCGACCTCGCGGTCGGATCGCTTGTCCGGGGACGCAGAGGATAGGTTGCACCCTCCAACAGACCAAAGTTAGCGCGTATGGGGTCGCCCCCTTGATCATCACCGTGTCTTGGCCGACTCGTCGGGATCCGCGAGACGGATGGTCCAGTCGCGCGCCTCGCCGGTGTCGACCTCGAAGAAGCCGGCGCGGCGGAAGCCGCGGTTCTGGCAGTCCTGCTCGCCGCGAATGGCAAACGACTTGTCCTGGGTGCACATGAAGTTGGTGCCGGCCCATTCGCCACCGCGATCGTAGTCGACGGCGTGCACATAGATGAAACGGCTTGGCACGGCGCCTTTCAGCAAGGTTTCGCAGGATTGGGCCGAGATGTTCCACCATCCCTCTGTCGCCCAGCCGTTGCGATCCTGATAGCCGAGCGCCACGCCGATGCGGCTGCCGGTGGTGTTGCACAGCTTGAGGTCGGCGCTGGCACTGGGGGCGCCTCCCAGGAGAACGGCGGCGGCAAAGGCTGCGACGCCAGCCGGGCACGACCATGTCTTGCGTGAACGAACGGACAAGGGGCGCACGGGCCAAGGCTCCTCTGGCGCTTGTTGCCGGGCGGGGAGGCCCAGTGTCGCTGCTGGCCGCGCCTCAGCCATCGACCAAGATGACACGGAAATCGTTGACATTGGTTTGCGTTGGCCCGCATTCGATGAGGTCGCCGAGCTTGCCGAAAAAACCCGACGAGTCGTTGTTGGCCAGCAAGGCGGCAGGATTGAGGTTGAGGGCGGCGGCCCGCGCCAGCGTCTTTGGGAAAATCCAGGCGCCGGCCGGATCGCTGGGCTCCCCGCCGCCGCCATCGATGCCGTCGGTGTCGGCGGCCAGGGCACGGATGCCCTCGGCGCCGCCGAGCGCCAGGGCGAGCGCCAAGGCATATTCCTGATTGGGGCCGCCGGCGCCCGTGCCCGTGACGGTGACGGTCAACTCGCCGCCCGACAGAATGGCAACGCGCTGCCCTTTGGATTTGGCTGCCAATGCCAGCGCAGCGTGGGCCTTGGCCACATCTCGCGCTTCACCTTCGAGTGAGTCGCCGAGGATAGTGACCAGGTAGCCGGCGCGGCGGGCGACCTCGGCGGCGGCCTCCAGCGACGCTTGTGGCCGCGCCACCAGGCGATAATCGGACCCCGACAGATCCGGCGCTCCCGGTTTCAAAGTCTCGTTGGCGGGGTCGGTCAGCGCGTCGGCGATGTCGCGGGATGGTGCGATCGAGAAACGGGCAAGGATAGCGCGCGCCTCCGCGAGCGTTGTTGGATCGACAACCGTCGGGCCCGATCCGATCGTCGCTGGATCATCGCCCGGCACATCCGAAATGGCCAGGGTGAGGAGGCGCGCGGGAAAGGCAGCGGCAGCGAGCTTGCCGCCCTTGATGCGCGACAGGTGGCGGCGCACGGTGTTCATCTCGCCGATGCGTGCACCCGATCGCAGCAGGGCGCGCGTCAAATCCTGCTTGGCTTCGAAACCGACGTTCGCCACTGGCGCCGTCCACAAGGCCGAAGCGCCACCCGACAGCAGGACCAGGACGAGGTCCGCCGGCCCCGCGGTGCGCGCCAGGTTCAAGGCGCGGGTTGCCGCCTGCATGCTGTTGGTATCAGGTACGGGATGGCCGGCCTCGACGACCTCGATGCGGCGGGTCGGCAGGCGCGCGCCGTGCCGGGTGGTGACAAAACCCGACACGCTGTCATCATCGTCCTGCCCCTGATAGTGCAGCTCGCAGGCCTGCGCCATGGCGGCCGAGGCCTTGCCCGCGCCGATCACCAGGATGCGGCCGCCGGGCGGCAACGGCGGCAGGTGCGGCGGCAGGCAAATCTTGGGATGGGCGGCGGCCACGGCCGCATCGAACATTTGGCGCAGTAGAGCACGGGCGCCGGCTTCCGAGCTGTCAGCCATGTGGTGCGTCGTCCAAGGTTGCGACTCATTCAATTGGGACCCGTCATTTGCGGCGGGGTTTCGCACGTTTCTTGATCTTCTCGCCGATCTGGCGAAGGGCGCGCTCCCCCTCGATCTCTCGCTCCAGGCGAACGCGCTCCTTGAATGCCTTGATCTCGACCGAGGCTTTCTCTTTCGCCTGGACCATGCTGACGCGACCCCGATCATCCGCGCGGATCAATGGACGCCCGTCGAGCTTGAGTAGCTCGCGCATCTTCCCGAGAAATTGGGCTATGGTCGTTGGCCGGCGCTGCTCGGCCTGGCTTTCAAAAAACTCGAGCGTCAGGCTGGTCACGAGATTGAGCGTTTCGATCTCGCCATGATGATACAGGTTCTTGGCGACCTGGGCTTCCGCCACCGTTGGCAGGTCCCCATTGAACGTCACGACGCCAGCATTCGGTTTTGAGGCGTCGACTCGATCATGGATGACCTCCGCGGCGGTGTGCTGAGTGACCGCCCAATGCATCGCGTTCTGGATGGTGGCGAAGAACTCCTGCTTGTCATCATCGGTCATCAGGCCGTAGTCGCTACAGAACGATGCCAACTCCAGGACACGAGTCCACATCCGCTTTTCCGAGCTGCGGATATGCCGGACCTTCTCGAGCAGCTCGGCGAAATGGTCGGGGCGCCCGTCCGGGTCCTCCAGGCGTGGGACGTCGATGACAAAGCCGTTCATCAGATACTGCCTCAGTATCTGATTGGCCCAACGCCGAAAAATGATGGCCTGTTTGGTAGCCTGAACGCGATACCCGACAGCAAGGATCACATCCAGGTTGTAGGTCTTGGTGCGGTATCGCTGCCCGGTCTGACCCATATGTTCGTAAAACGAACACGTGGTCTCCTCATCAAGCTCCCCGTCCTTGAACAACCCGTTGATGTGCCTTGTGGCCATCGAGCGCGTAACGCCGAACAAATTTGCAATCTGATCTTGCGTTGCCCATGGCTCCTCGCCGCCAAATCGGAGTTCGAACGCCATGCCGTCGGGCCGTGTGTAAAGAACAAACCGATCGCCGGTCTCCGCATCCTCCGTCAGCGGCAGAGGCTCAGCCCTCCAGCGGGCCTCAGCAGCCTGCTTGGCGATCTCGCTGCGTCGTTCGGGCGGCAAACGTTCGGCACGCGCGTGGCCACCCTTAGCCTTGCCGCTTGGCTCATCGTCATCTTCGACCATGCACGACCTCCGAGTGGCTATGCATGCATTTAGCCTGAACTGCGACGATAACGCAAGCATTATTAGTGATTATGCTTGCATATGTTGGTGCGCTTATGCACGAAGGATAGAATGAGCAACCTGACCTCCGAGATGCGTAGCCAAGTCCTCCGCAAGCTGTGCAAAGCCTCGTCGAACCGCGCGATGGCGGCTCCGCGGTCGAGGTGCTGGCGATGCGGCGAGCGGCGGGTGGCAGGGCGCGCCGCTTGCCCTTATAGTCGGCGGCATGAAGGACGATGTCGAATCACCGCTGCACGTGGCAGACTGGCAGAGCGAGACCTGCCGGGTCCTGGCGGGCCGCACGGACGCGGGGCTTGTCGTGCTATGCGATCACGCCGGCAATGCCTTTCCGCCGGGTTATGGCACGTTGGGGTTGCCCGCCGACCAGCTGCGGCGCCACATCGCCTACGACATCGGCGCGGCGGCTGTAACGACCGGGATTGCCCGGCTGCTGGACGCGCCGGCGGTTCTTTCGCGCTATTCACGGCTGCTGATCGACCTCAATCGCGGTATCGACGATCCGACGCTGATCATGCGGTTGTCGGATGGCGCCGTCATTCCCGGCAACCGCCATCTGCCAGCGGAGGAGCGCGAGGCGCGAATTGCGCGCTATTGGCGCGCCTATCACGACGCGATTGATCGGGTCATCGACCGGTGCATCGCGAGTGGCGCCGTTCCGGTCATTCTTTCGGTGCACAGTTTCACCGAGGCTTGGAGGGGGGTGGCGCGGTCATGGCACGCGGGCGTGCTGTGGGACAGTGATCCGCGCCTGCCCGAGCCGCTGCTGGCGGCGCTGCACGGCGAAAAAGACCTGATCGTCGGCGACAACCAACCCTATACCGGCCGCCTCATCGGCGATTGCATGTGGCGGCACGGCTCGCAGCGGGGCCTGGCTCATGCCATCATCGAGATCCGCCAGGACTTGATCCGCGAACCCGAGGGGCAGGCGGGCTGGGCCGAGCGTCTGGCGCGGATCATGCGTGCTATTCTCGTCGACGCGAGCTTGCGCGCCCGATTGAGCCGCATCGAGCATCATGGCTCGCCGGCAAACCAGCCGGCGTTACGGCAAGAGCCGCGAACGTCAGTCACAGGAGACGCATGGTGATGGACATGGACCAGAAATCCCAGACCGAACTCGAAGCCGCGGCCTTCCGCAGGCTGTTGGAGCATCTGCGGACCCGCGGCGATGTGCAGAACATCGATCTGATGAACCTCGCCGGCTTTTGCCGCAACTGCCTCGCCAACTGGATGCAAGAAGCGGCCGGAGCGCGCGGAGCGACGCTGACAAAAGACGAGGCGCGCGAGACAATTTACGGTATGCCCTATTCGGAGTGGCAGGCCAAATTCCAGAAAGCGGCGACCCCCGAGCAGAAAGCAGCCTTTGCCAAATCCAACCCGCATCAGCATTGACGTGACACGGCCGGCCAGGGCACGGACCGGGGCTGGTTTGCGGGTATGGGCGGGCTTGGCGGCGCTTGTCGTGCTGGCGCCACACCCCAGTGCCGCCCAGACCGAGGTGGTTCCCCCGCCGCTCGCCCTGGCAGCGGTCGAGTCGCGCGCGCGTCCCGTGGACGTCTGTATCGCCGCCACACTGACGTCGGCACGCGCGTGTGCGCTCGCCAAATGCCGCCTCGGCGGCGGGCAGGACTGCCGCGTCACGGCCGCCTGTCAGCCGGTGCTATGGGCGGGCAACTTGCAGGTTCAACTGCAGGGCAGCCAGGTGCCGTTGACCATCTGCGGCGTGCCGAGCCGCATGGGGGTGGTTGCCCGCTTGAAGGACTTGTGCCGCAGTTATCGCTCGCGCGGTCTGGAGTCCTGCACGCTCGACACGGTCTGGACCCCGGCGGGGGAAGTGGAGACGGCAGGACTGCGCTGGAACCGGCAGCGTCTGTGGCAGGGCCGCTCGATGGCGCGGTGAGCGTATTCGGGTGTGTGGCGCCCATGCGGATCTGCCGATGGCGTCGCAGCGGCGCATGGGGCCTGCGAATCTGCTCTAATGGCCTGACGGCGGCGAGGGTGATCCGGCTGGGGCGCTCTAGCAACTCAACCGGGCGGGCCCTTGTTTCGCCCCATTACACGGCAACATGGCTGCGAAGGGACGCAGTGGGTACAGGGCATAATCTGTTGCCTATTGCTTTGGGGGCAGCGGGCGGGGAGGCATTGTGTCTCTCGGCGCGCTTCGTGCTGGCGGACACAGGACACGACGGAAGAGGCCATGAACCCTGCTGAAGTTCTCAAAGGCGCACTGCAACCGGCTGCAGGCAGCGGATTCTCATTCCTCGAGATGTTCCTGTCGGCGCACATCGTCGTCAAGATCGTGATGCTGGGTCTGCTGTTGTCCTCAGTCTGGTCGTGGGCCATCATTATCGAGAAGGTATTTGCCTTCCGCAAGGCGCGTGGCGAGGCCGACAAGTTCGAGCAACAATTCTGGTCGGGCCAATCGCTGGAGGACCTCTACGCCGACCTGTCGCGCGGTCGCACCATCGTCATGTCGGCACTGTTCGTGGCGGCGATGCGCGAATGGAAGCGGTCGGTGGAGGGCAATATCCGGGCACTCGGCGGCATCCAGCTGCGCGTCGAGAAGGTGATGGATGTCACCATCAGCCGCGAGATGGAGCGGCTCGACCGGCGGCTGCTGTTCCTGGCCACCACCGGCTCGACGGCGCCCTTTGTCGGCCTGTTCGGCACGGTGTGGGGCATCATGACCAGCTTCCAGGCCATTGCCGTGTCGAAGAATACCAATCTGGCGGTGGTCGCGCCGGGCATTGCCGAAGCCCTGTTCGCCACGGCTTTGGGCCTGCTCGCGGCCATTCCCGCGGTGATTTTCTACAACAAGTTTGCGGCCGACTCGAGCCGGCTCGGCCAACGCCTGGACGCCTTCGCCGATGAATTTTCCGCGATCGTCTCGCGCCAGATCGATGTGAGGGTCTAGGCATATGGGTGCGAGCCTCAACACGGGTGGCGGCGGCGGACGCAAGCGGCGGGCCAAGCGCCACACGCCGATGCACGAGATCAACGTCACGCCGTTCGTCGATATCATGCTAGTGCTGCTGATCGTTTTCATGGTTGCGGCGCCCTTGCTGACGGTCGGCGTGCCGATCGAATTGCCGCAAGCCAAGGGTAAGCAGCTGGAAAGCAACAAGGAGCCGCTGACCATTTCGGTGTCGGCCGGTGGTGATGTCTTCATCGGCGAGGCGAAGGTCGCGCTTGCCGAGATCGCGCCAAAGCTGCAGGCACTGGCCAAGAACGGATTCGATGAACAGATCTTCGTTCGCGGCGACAAAGGTATCAGCTACGGCACCGTGATGCGCGTCATGGGCCGAATCAGTGCCGGCGGCTTCAAAAAAGTGTCGCTGGTGACCGAGCTGGAGGACGGAGGCTAGAGGCCGGTGCGCGTCGGGCTCATCATCTCGGTCCTGTTGCACACAGCGTTGCTGGCCTGGGCGCTGGTGACGATACATCGCTTGCCCGACGACCGGGCCTCGGTGATTGAGCCCTTGGCGGTGGCGCTGGTGACGCCTGACGAATTGACGCGCCTGAAGAAGGGCGATCGCAACGCCAAGCAGCTCGCCGCGGTGCCCAAAGACTCACCCAAGCCCGATATGCCGAAAAAAGAGGCGCCCAAGCCCAAGCCCGTGGCCGCCGCCGAACCCCCAACACCACCACCACCGCCGCCGCCACCACCGGAGGTCAAGCCGCCGGAGCCGGTGAAAGCCGAGCCGCCACCTGAGCCGGAGGCACCGAAGGTGGCCGCCTTGGCGCCGCCCCCGCCGCCGCCCGAACCCGCGCCAGGCCCGACGCCCGAGGAGAAAAAGCAAATGGAGGAAAAGCTCGAGCAGGAGCGCAAGCAGGCCGAGGAAGAGGCGCAGAAGAGGGCCGAGGAGCAGCGTAAGGCAGAGGCAGAGGAGGCAAGGAAAAAAGCCGAGGAGGAGGCCCGCAAGAAAGCCGCCGAGGAGCTGAGGAAGAAACAGCTCGCCGAGAAGAAGAAAAAAGAGGACGACGCGAAGAAGAAGGCGATCGAGGACGCCAAGAAGAAGCAGAAATTCGATGCCGACAATATGACAGCGCTGCTGAACAAGATCCCGGACAAGTCAGGAGCGCCTGCCGTCGAGAAGTCCGATACGCCGGCCACGGCCAAGGGCCCGGTGGCGGGCGCCCCTGAAGGCAAGGACAACCGTCTGACGGCGAGCGAGACTGCGCTGCTCGCGCAAGCCATCCGGCAGGGTGTGCAGCCGTGCTGGCGCGTGCTCGGTGGCGGTCAAGGCGCCGACGCCACGGCGGTAAAAATGCGTATCCAGTTCAACCAGGACGGTACTTTGAAGGGCGAGCCGCAGATCATGGGCGGGCAAAATACGACGTTCTTCATGGCCGCGGCGGAAAGCGCCCGGCGTGCCGTGATCCAATGTCAGCCCTACAACTTGCCGGCCGCCAAGTATTCAGCCTGGCAGGACGTGATCCTGAATTTCGATCCAAAAGACATGTTCTAGACCCTGGTCCCGCGCCCGCCGATCGGCAGTCGGCGGCGCGTATTGGCCTTGATGCCGCCGTGCATTGCAGCTAGCTCGATGGCTCGCGGTGGGTGCTTTCCCTTGCTGACGGAAGAATGATGACCAGGACCAGACGAACCCGATCCGATGGGCTGTTGCGTGCGCGAGGCCCATTTTGCGCCCTGCTGTTTGCCCTGGCTTCGACCGGAGCCCCGTTGCTGGCAGGCCCAGCGCTAGCCCAGCGCTCATCCGGCCCGCTGGAAGTCGACATCACTCAAGGCACGTTGCGGCCTATCCCGATCGCCATCGCTGAATTCGTCGGCGAGGATGCCAAGCTCGCCGTCGATATCGCCAATGTCATCGCCGCCGATCTGGAGCGTTCAGGACTGTTCCAGCCGCTCGATCGCGCCTCGTTTCTGGAGCAGATCCGCAATCCGGATCAAATGCCTCGCTTCGCCGACTGGCGCGCGATCCGCGCCGACGCACTGGCCGTCGGCCGGGTTATCCGCGCGCCCGATGGCCGCATCGAGGCCCAGTTCCGCCTCTGGGACGTGGCGTCGGGCAAGCAATTGGCGGGCCAGCGCTTCGCCGGTGTGCCACAGCAGCATTGGCGCCGTGCCGCCCATCTCGTCGCCGACCAGATCTACGAGCGGCTGACCGGCGAAAAAGGTTATTTCAATACCCGCGTAGCGTTCATCGACGAGACCGGCCCCAAGGACCGGCGCATCAAGCGCCTCGCCATCATGGACCAGGATGGCGCCAACCTGCGCCTGCTGAGCCAAGGCCAGGATCTGGTGCTGACGCCCCGATTCTCGCCGACCAGCCAGGACATCACGTTCATGTCCTACATGCGTGACCAGGGGCGCGTGTTCGTCATGAACCTGGATACCGGGCAGCGCGACCTGATCGGCGAGTTCCCGGCGGGCACCCTGACGTTCGCGCCAAGGTTTTCGCCAGACGGCCAGCGCATCGTCATGAGCCGGGGCCAGGGCGCCAGCACCAATCTGTTCGAGATGGACCTGCGCTCGCGCCGCTTGCGCCAGCTCACCGATACCGACAAGATCGACACCGGTCCTTCCTATTCGCCCGACGGCCGCCAGATCGTGTTCGAGAGTGACCGTGAGGGGACGCAGCAGCTCTACGTCATGCATGCCGAGGGCGGCGGCACCCGCCGAATCAGCAATAGTGAAGGCCGCTACTCGACGCCGGTGTGGTCCCCCCGCGGCGATCTCATCGCGTTCACCAAGCAGGCGGGCGGCCAGTTCAAGATTGGCGTCATGCGTCCCGACGGCTCCGGCGAGCGCATCCTCACCGATGGCTACCACAACGAGGGCCCGACCTGGGCGCCGAATGGCCGTGTGATTATGTTCTTTCGTGAGAGCCAGGGCGCCACCGGCGGCCCGCGCCTCTTCTCGATCGATCTGACCGGCTACAACGAGCGCGAGGTGCTCACACCGGCCTTTGCCTCCGACCCGGCCTGGTCGCCGCTGCTGAATTGAGGCAGGCCTTTACCCCCATTTAACACAGTTGAGGCAAAGTCGACTGGTGCTGCGGTCTGCATTGCCGCACTTGTTCCGCGTTGAGAAGGTCCCTGTGCAAAAGTTGTGCATCCCTAGGGGCTGAGGACTACCAACCACGGCGTGGCATTTTCGCATCAAGTTGGAGGGAAACGATCGATGCAACACCCTCTGTCCTTGAACTAATTTGCTGGCGCCGGTACCCCAATAGACGGCTAGAGCCGAAGTAACGCTTAGGAGAAAATACCATGCAGGGTGTTAAGGGGCTGTTCGTTCTCACGGCTGTTCTGGCGGCATTTACTCTGGGCGCTTGCCGCCAAGAGGTTCCGCACAAGCCAATGAAGCTTGGCGCTGATGTGCCAGCCTCAGAGAGTGTTGCTCGCTGAGTACGGCGCTGCCGGCCAACTCAAAGGAGATACGGAAATGAAAAGCGCACTTATCATTGCTTCGGTTGTTGCTGCAGTCGCCCTCGGCGCCTGCCGCAAGGAAGTTCCCCATTCGCCGATGAAGCTCGGCGCTGAAGTTCCCGCCGCGACCGAAGTCGCTCGCTAAGAACCTCCGCGGGGGTCTGAGGGCGCAAGCCCGAGGATGCTATTTGAAGGCCGTGCCCTCTCTGCCATTCGGCAGTGAAGGCGCGGCCTTCAAGCTTTTTGAGTGCAGGCCAATCCTCGCCCGGACCGATTCGGGTCCACTGGCGCTGCGGTTGCCGTCCGCCCCGGTCACTCGAAGCTGTGGGCGACCGGGTCTTGGCACTTGTTTTCCAGGCGCCGGTGCTGTTTGTCGATTTGGACCGGCTTGGCCATATTTTTGTACGAGCGCTGCGCTAAGCCCCATCGACATGCGTTATTTGCTGCCCATTCGCCCTTCCGGGGCGGATTGATCCGTGACGAAAGGGTTTACTTATGCTGGCCTCCCGTTGGCTCTCTGGTACTGCGCGCGTGCTTGCGGCGTTTCTGGTCGTTGCCGCCCTGTCGGCGTGCGCCAAGGAGATGGACGCCGATAGCGCACAATTGGGCCCTGGCGGCAAAGGCGGGCCTGCCACGCCGGGATCGCAGCGGGATTTTGCCGTCAACGTCGGCGACATCGTCTATTTCACGACCGACAACACGGATTTGACGCCCGAGGCGCAGCAGACTCTGCAAGCGCAGGCCAAGTGGCTCAACCAGTATCAGCAGTACACCATCACGGTGGAAGGTCATGCCGACGAGCGCGGCACGCGCGAATACAATATCGCGCTGGGCGCCAAGCGGGCCACCGCGACTCGCGATTTCCTGGCACGCACCGGCGTGAACGCCAGCCGCATCCGTACCATCTCCTACGGCAAGGAGCGGCCGGTGGCGGTCTGCAACGACATTTCCTGCTGGTCGCAGAACCGGCGGGCGCAGACGGTGCTCAACAGCCGCACGGCCGCTGCCGGCGCCCCTGGCCCCTCGCCGCGCTGACGCCACACGCCCGACTGTTCGCGCCGTGATCTCAGGTCTCGCGCAGGCCTGACTGTTGCCGGCCATTACGTCCACGATGGCGGCAGCGCGGGGCAGCTCCTCGGCTCGGCTCGGCGCGCAACGGCGCATCGGATTTCGTCCGGATCATTGAACGTGGGATGTCGTGTCGCCAGGCGTTGCGCGACGCCCGGTTGGGCACGTGCCGCCTGCGGCGGCCGGCACCGTGGAACGCAAATGCTGACAGGATGGCAGCGTTGTCGCGCGCAACGGCTGGCTTGCATGCGTGGCGTGCATCCGTTAACACTCCCTACCAAGCAGCTAGCTGCTTGCTGCTAGCAACTGTCTGCTAGCACTGTCGAGTGGAGCGCGTGCGATGCGGACCTGGTGCGTCGTCAGCCAGAAGGGCGGCAGCGGCAAGACCACGCTGCTGCTGCACATTGCGATACTTGCCATGGCCAAGGGCCAGGCGGTCTCGGTCATCGACCTCGATCCGCAGCGCTCGGCCGAGCAGTGGGCGGAATTGCGCGAACGGATTATCGGAGCCGACGAGCCGACGATTGTGCACGGCACGCCGGCACGGCTCGACGGCATGCTCGAGGCCGCGCGCGAAACGCGAACCGATCTGGTCCTGATCGATACGCCGCCGGCGGTCGACAAGAGCATGATCTTTGCAGCCGCCGCCGCCGACGTCGTGATCGTGCCGACACGCTCGGGTGTCCTCGACCGCTTCGCGCTGCTGGAGACGCTCGACTATCTCAAGCGCATTGGCGCGCTCGCCAAGACCGTTGTGGTGTTCAATGCGGCGGGTACCGACAAAGTCGCACGCAGCGAAGTCGAGCGCGTCGCCATCAAGGGCTTTGGCGCGACGGTGCTGGCCAGTGAATTGCAGGACCAAGGCGATCTGGTTACTTCGCTCGCCAAGGGGCAGGGCGTGACGGAGAGTGCGCCCAAGCGCAAGTCGGCCAAGGCCGTGCAGGAACTCTATCGCCATCTCTGCGACTTCGACCGCAAAATCGCCAAAGCCAGACGATAGGTTTCGCCATGACCAGAAAAGCCAAGAAGCCGAAAACGATGGGCAAGCCAGCCGCGGCGCAGCGCAAGGCGGCGCTGCGGGCGCGCTCTGGCGTCGAGCCGCGTCGCACCGAGCCGGCCCAGCCGCCAACGGCCTATCCGATCGGCCGCGGGCGCAAGGCGCAAAAAGGCATCTCCATCTACATGCATCCGCTGGCCAAGGATGTGCTCGACAGCATCGCGCGCGCGCAAGGCCGGACCGTCCAGGACCTGGGATTGGAGGCGCTCAATCTGCTGTTCCGCCACTATGGCGAGAAGCCGATCGCGTGACAGCGGGCTGACGGCGACGTAGCGAGGCGAGTGTGACGGTAAAGCGTAATCCAGGCGTGAGATCGACCGCCAACGGCGCCAGCGTCCGGCGTGCAGCGCTGCGGGCGGCGGCATTGAACGCGAGCCGGGACCAGGCCCGGGTCAGCCATCCGATGCGTCGCGCGGCGGCCGGGATCGCATCGGATGGGGAGAGAACGTCGCGACAGATTTTCGTATCCTATTCCCACCAGGACCTGCCGCGTGTCAGCGCATTCATCGAGCAGCTGCGTCGGCAAGGTGGCGAAGTCACGTGGGACAAGGATTTCATTGCCGGCGTCGATTTCGAGCGCGCCATCCGCGCGGCGATCGACGCGGCTTGCTGCGTCATCGTCGTGTGGTCGGCGAGCGCGGCGCAATCACCCTATGTCTGTGACGAGGCCCGCCACGCCATCAGGGGCGGGAAGCTGATCGCCACGCATCTGGCCGGGTTCGATCTGGCCGACCTGCCGATCGGTTTCGGCGGCGTGCATGCCGTGCCGATCGACAATGACAAGATCATTGCCAGGTCGCTGTCGGAGCACGGGGTCGCACTCAGCGGAGGTGTCTGACAGGATGTCAGACACCATATCACAGGCCTACGCCCTGATCGTCGTAAACGCCGCCGGGATGTGGAACTCGAGGAAGCTGGCGCCGGTGTGACCTGGCGCCGTTTGCAGACCATGCTTGTCGTCGGTGATGAAGTAGGCGGCCTGGCCGGGACCGACCACCACCTGCTCGCCGTTGACCGTGAATCGACAGGCGCCGTCGAGCATGACGAACATGCTTTCCGCGTTGGGATGATGATGCAGGCCCGTGAACGTCTCGCTGTCATAGACCACGATCATGGCATGGCCGCGCTCGGTGTGGGCGCCATGCTGGTGGCCGGCGAAATAGATCCGCTGCTTGTGCTGGTCGGCGATCGGTACCACCGGCTCCTTGCCGCGCTCGGCGACCGCCAGGGCCGCCGTGAAGCCCGGCAATTGCCGTGTGCCGTCCGCGAGTGGCGTCACGACGTGGACCAGCTCGACGACCTCGCCCACCGCCGCCGAGACCGTGAAACCGACGCCCTCGCCGATGGTGGCGAAGGTCTGCGCCGGCATTTCACGGCGGTACTGGCCAGCAACGATGGCGCCACGGCCTTTCAGCGAGAAGAGGTAGACGTCGCTGCCAGCCGGCGCCGCGGCGCGCCACGTCTTGCCGGCGGCGACACGCACGTATTGCGAGGCAAACTCGCGGGTGTCGCCCGCCGTGATGGGCCCCCGCCAGACCCCATCGCCATCCGGATCGAGCGCCAGCCGGCTGAAATCCACCACACGTCCCATCGTCGCCTCCCGCCATCCCCACCGATTACGCAATGCTCCCCTGATCTCCGAGCTTCTTCCAAGTTGGCCCCCAGGTCTATAGAGTACCGTCCGAGTGTGGCGCGGCGCCTGCCGCGACCGATGCTCGGCAAGAACGAAAATCGCCCTGGGAGGCACGCATGAGGACGTTCAAGAGGCTGGCAACGGCAACGCTCGCGCTGGGCGCGGCCCTGGTCGTCGGCGCCGCGTCAGTGATGGCCGAGAAATTCACTTTCAAGATCGCGTCGGGGCATCCGACCAGCTGGCACTTCATCCAGTACACCAAGGACTACTTCGTCCCCGAGGTGAAGAAGCGGGCCAAGGAGAAGGGCCACGAGGTCGAGTTCATCGAGGGCTGGGCCGGCGCCATGGTCAAGGCCACCGAGGTGCTCGAGGGCCTGGAATCCGGCATCATCGACTTCGGCATCTACTGCGTCTGCCACGAGGGGCAGAAGCTGATCCTGCACAACTTCATGATGTACATGCCGTTCGGCCCCGCCGATCCGACAGTCTCGGTCAAGGCGACGCGCAAGGTCTACGATACGATTCCCGAGATCAACGACATCTTCGAGAAGAGCCACAAGCAGAAGGTGCTCGGGCTGATCCCGTTCGATCCCTACAATCTGCTGTCCAAGAACCCGATCAAGGGTGCAGGCGATATCAAGGGCCGCAAGACGGGCGGCGCCGGCCCGAACCTGTTCTGGGTCGAGCAGGCGGGCGCGCTGCCGGTGTCGGTGACGGGACCTGAGGTCTACACCTCGTTCCAGAGCGGCCTGATCGATAGCCTCGTCGCCTTCGTCTACCTGCAGGACTCGCTCAAGCTGTTCGAGATCGCTCCGCATGTGACGATCATCGAGTTCGGCGCCATGACGATCACGCCGCTCAACGTCAGCCTTGCCCGGTTCAATGCCCTGCCCAAGGACATGCAGGAGATCATCGTCGCCGTCGGCAAGGATCTCGAGGCGCGCGGCGGCACGCAGACCAAGCAGATGTATGAAAGCTCGTTGAAGCTCGTGGCCGAGAAGGGCGCCAAGATCAACGTGCTCGGCGCCGAGGAGCGGGCCGCCTGGGCCAGGCTGCTCGCCGATCACCCGGCCAAGCTCGCCACCGAGATGGAGGCGAAATCAAAGCAGCCAATCAAGAAGACCATGAACGCCTACCTGGCGGCGACCGAGGAGCTCGGCCACAAGTGGCCGACGCGGTACAAGCTGGACTAGTCGCTGCCTCGGCGATCCAAGGTAATCCCGGCGGGCTTATCGATCAGGCCTGCCGGGACCCGTCTCACCGCATTTTCGACAGCGCCGCCAACCAATCGATATCCGCCATCTTTGTTTGGGATCGGAGCGGCTCGGTTGCAGTGCGGCACGCCACGGGGGCCACCATGGACAAGCTCACTCAGGGTCTCGAACAGCTCGCCAAGGCGACGATGATCTTTGCCGCCTTCTGCGCGTTCGGATTGGCCTTCCTGATCCTGATCGACGTCAGCGCGCGATTGTTCCGCATCAGCTTCTACGGTGTCGCCGAGTACGTGCGGAACATGATCATCGTCATCGTCTTCCTGCAGCTGCCCTACGCCATCCGCATCGCCAGCATGCTGCGGGTCGACATCTTCGTCAACGCGCTGCCGAAGTCGCTCAGCACACCGCTATATGTGCTCGGCAACCTGCTCGGCGTGCTGTTCTTTGCCGGTATCACGGCCGGCGCCCTGCCGCCGGCGATCGACGCCTGGGTCAATAACCGTGTCGAGGGCGAGGGCGTGGTCGACGTCGCCGCCTGGCCGGCGCGCTTCGCCGTCGTCTACGGCTGCGGCTTTGCCGCGCTGCTGTATTTCCTGCGCATCATCGATACGCTGCTCGGCCGCGAGGCGGCGAAGCCCGCGGAGGAGCTTTCGCAGTTCTGAGATCGACGACGGGCAACACACAAAAAGTGCACGGATCCGAGGGAACGAACGATGGGCGCGACGACTTATCTCTTGCTGGTCCTGCTGCTGCTGCTGGTGTTCGCCGGCGTCGAGATCGCTGTCTGCCTCGGCATCATCGGCTTCCTGGCGCTGTACCTCTCGACCGGTGACATCGGCATGACGATGAACTTCATGTCGAGCACCGCCTACGAGGCGTTGCGCGACTACGTCTTCGCCGTCATTCCGCTGTTCCTGCTGATGGGCGAGTTCATCGCCAGGTCCGGCATCGCCTCGGACCTGTTCTGGGCGATCGACCAGCGCCTGCGGCGGCTGCCCGGGCGCCTCGCCTACGCGACGATCTCGGGCAACGTGCTGTTCGGCTTCGTCACCGGCACTTCCGTCGCCTCGGCCACCACATTCACCAGCATCGCCTATCCGCAGATGAAGCGGTTCGGCTACCACCGCCCGTTCTCGCTCGGCATCATCGCCGGCAGCTCGTGCCTGGGCATGCTGATCCCGCCGAGCATCCTGATGGTGGTCTGGGGCATCCTCACCGAGCAGTCGATCGGGCAGCTGTTCCTGGCCGGCGTGTTCCCTGGATTAATCCTCGCCAGCATGATGGCGCTGCACGTCTTCGCCGTTTATTATATCGCACCGGAATGGCTGGGCGAGGGACAGAAGGCCAGGGAGCGGGAGGCCGCCCAGGCAGCCGGCGACGCCATGGGCAGCGCCATTCTCGGCGGCCGCGAGGCACCGGGGCCGGGCCAGCTCGCGTTCAGCGTCATCGGCTTCGTCGCCATCATCATGGGCGCGCTCGGCGGCATCTGGCTGGGCTTCTTCACGCCGACCGAAGGCGCCGGCATGGGCGCCCTGATCGCCCTCGTCATCAGCCTGATCAAGGGCATGCGCTGGGAGGGGATCAGGGACTCGGTGCTGGCGACGGCACGCACCGCGACGCCGCTGATGGTCATCGTCTTCTGCGCGCAGCTCTACTCGCGCACCCTGTCGATGAGCGGCATCGGCAATACCCTGCAGATCGGCATGCTGGATTCCGGCCTGCCAGGGTGGGGCATCGTCCTGTTCATGATGCTCATCTGGTTCATACTCGGCTGCCTGATCGACTCCATCTCGATCATGCTGCTGACGGTGCCGATCTTCGCGCCCGTCGCCGCCAAGCTCGGCATCGATCCCCTGGTGTTCGCCATGATCGGCATCCTGGTGATTGAGGCCGGCCTGCTGACGCCGCCGTTCGGCATCCTGGTCTATGCGGTCAAGGCGGTGATCGGTAGCGAGCCCGTGACGATGAGCGAGATTTTCAAGCACTCGACGCCATTCTGGGCCTACCTGCTGCTGATCAACGTATTCCTGTTCCTCGTGCCCGGCATCGCGACATTCCTGCCGAGGTTGTAACCATGCCCTGCTTCGCGCCAAACCTGATGCACCTGTTCCAGGAGCTCGACGAGCGCCAGCGCGTGCCGGCGGCGGCCGAGCTCGGCTTCGACGCCGTCGAGTGGATCTTCCCCTACGCCCTGAAGAAGGAGGAGGTGGCGAGGATCTGCAAGGACAACGGCGTCACCATCTCCTATGGCCTGGTGCCGGCGGACTGGGCCGGCGGCAACTACGGCTGGTCCGGCCGGCCGGGCTGCCAAGAGCAGTTCCGCCGCGCCGCCGACACCGCCATCGAGTACGCGATCACGGCAGGCTACGACACCATCCAGGTCGGCCACGGCATGATCCCGGACGGCGAGGCGCGCCAGCGCTGCATCGACACTGTGGTCGAGAACCTGGCCTACATCTGCGCCCAGGCGAAGGGTCACCCGTTCCGCATCGTCATCGAGCCGGTCTCGGGCTTGCGGTTCGGGCGGCCGTTCGTGCTCTCGACCATGGAGCAGGCGAGAACCGTGCACGCCCGCGTTGGTGCCGACAACCTGCGACTGGTGTTCGACACCTATCACCTGCGCCTGGAGGAACCGGGCTCGCTGATCCATCATCTGGAGACTTACGCGCCGCTGATCGGCTATTCCCAGATCTGCAACGTGCTGGAGCGCACGGGGCCCGGCACCGGCGAACTCGACCTGCTGTGGATCGCTGAAAAAATATGGGCTAAGGGCGTCACCAAGTGGATCGGCCTGGAATTTGGTCCAGAGCCGGGTAAGGACACTTGGGATGCGCTGGCCTGGGCTCAGCGCTACGGCTATCGGGTCAAGCCCAGAAGCCAGACGCGCTTTCGCTGAGGCAGCCGGCACACTTTTTTGACCTGCCGGCCTGCCCCAGCGTTCCCCGCAAGATTAGCCCCTTGCCAGCGTCCAGTGATGGTCGTTTTATGTTGGCGGCTGCGGCATGCTTAGGTCGCAGCCGGACGCGGTCCTTATCGAGAGAAGATTGCCATGTTTGTTGTCATCATCTTTCACGAAGGCCAACCGGCGCGTGCGGAGGCGCTGCGTGAGGCGCTGCTCATGCAGGCTGCGACAACGGTGAAGAGTGAGCCGCGCTGCCATCGCTATGACGTCTCGGCCGATCCGACCGACGCGGCGAGCTTTCTCATTTATGCGGTCTTCGATGACGAAGCCGCTTATAAAGCGCATCTGGAATCGCAGCATTATGCCAACTACGCGATCCTGGTCGAGCCATGGACGGCCGCCAAGCGTGTGCTGACCTATGATCTGATATCGGAACCGGACAAGTCGGATGCCCCCGTGGGGCCGACGCACCCTGGAGGACATGCCTGATGTACATCGTTTCTGTCATCTTCACGCTGAAGCCAGACAAGGTCGCCGAATTCCGCTCGATCATCGCCGAGCATGCAGGCGCGTCCCTGGGCGAGCCCGGCTGCCGGCAATTCGACGTGGCGGTCGATCCAGCCAATCCCGCCCGGTTCTTCCTCTACGAAGTCTATGACGACACGGTCGCCTTCGCCGCGCATCAGGCGAGCCCGCACTACAAGCAGAATGCGCCGCGTCTGGGCGCATGCGCGGCATCGCGCGAGCGCAACGATTTCGAGATGCTGCCAGGCGGCAAACCGAAGCGGTGATGCGACGCCGGCCATGGCCATGACTGCTGCAGGCCACGATTTGCGCCCAATTGCACCGTTTGATCCGGCGGACGTGACCTGCTCCCCTGTGCCGGAGGCCGAACGATGTCGCTCGCATTGCGCCTTGCCGCTGTCCTTCTTGCCCTATTCGCTGGCGCCACGACCGCCCTCGCGCAAGGCCGCGTGGCATTGGTGATAGGCAATTCGGCCTACGTCCACAGCGCTCCCCTGGCCAATCCCGGCAATGATGCCAACGACATGGCCGCCGCGCTGAAGGCCGTCGGCTTCGAGGTGGTGCTTGGGCTCGATCTCGACCGGCGCGGCTTCGACGACAAGATCCGCGAGTTCGCTCGCAAGCTCACAGGCGCCGACACCGGCCTGCTGTTTTATGCCGGCCACGGACTGCAGGTGGCGGGGCAGAACTACCTGATGCCCATCGACGCCAAACTCGAGAGCGAGCGCGATCTCGACTTCGAGGCGGTGCGGGTCGACTTCGTGCTGCGCCAGATGGAGGTCGACCGCGACGGCAAGACCAGCCTCGTGTTCCTGGACGCCTGCCGCGACAATCCGCTGGGCCGCTCTCTCAGCCGCAAAATGGGGACACGGTCCGCCGCCGTCGGCCAAGGGCTGGCGCAGGTGCAGAGCGGGGTCGGCACCTTCATCTCGTTCTCGACCCAGCCCGGCAACGTCGCGCTCGACGGTAAAGACAGGAACTCGCCGTTCGCGGGCTCGCTGGTGCGGCGGGTGCGGCAGGACGGCAAGAGCCTCAATGGCGTGATGATCGATGTCCGCAACGACGTCATCGCCGCCACCGGCGGCCGCCAGGTGCCCTGGGACAGCTCGGCGCTGACCGGCGATTTCTACTTCAGTGGTGGCGGTGCGTCGGCGCCGGCAGACACCCCGGCGCTGCAGGGGCGCGTGCGCCAGCTCGAGGACGACTTGAAGCGCAAGGGCGATCTGGCCGACACCGCCGCCGGTCTTCTGCTGCAGCAGATGAAGGACCAGAAGCGCCAGGCCGAGGAGGCGATGCGCCGGGCGCAGATGCGGATCGGCGAGAACCTCGGCCGCCAGTCGCGCGAGAAGGACACCGCGGCCAAGGAGCAGGTCAGCCGCGAGATCATGCAGCTGCACCAGGAGGTGGCGCGGCGCATGACCGAGGTGCGCGAGCTGTCCGGGCGCATCGACAAGCTCGAGGGCGGGCGCTGAGCCGCCGTGCATAAGGGCTGGATCATCGCGCACGAACGGCGCTAAAGTCGGTGGCGAGCGGACGTATCGGCATGTGATCCGTCGGCCGCGGAGACAACCGATGCATCTTTCCGGCGCCACATACGACGAGGTCCGCGACACGTTCCGCTGGGAGGTTCCCACCCGTTTCAATATCGCAGCGGCGATCTGCGACCGCCATGCGGAGGCGGTTCCGACGGCGACGGCGCTGATCTACGAGACCGGGGACGGCGGCACCGAAACGTGGAGCTTTCGCCGCTTGCAGCAGGCCGCCAATCGTTTCGCCAACGTGCTGGAGACGATGGCGGTCGGCCCCGGCGTGATCGTCGGCATTCACTTGCCGCAGTGCCCTGAGGGCCTGATCGCCCACATCGCCGTACAAAAGCTTGGCGCCATCGCGCTGCCGCTGTTCAATCTGTTTGGGCCCGACGCCCTGGCGTTTCGGCTGACGGACAGCGGGGCACGTGTGCTGGTGACGACGGCGGCGGCGTTCAGGCGCACCGAACGTGCGGTCGCCGATGTTGTCACGCTCGCCCACGTCGTTCTGACGGATTGGGCACCCCCCTCTTCCTCGCAGGGCACGGAGTCCTGCATCCACGCCTTCGCCGCCCTTTGCGCCGCCGCCAGCGATCGCCACGCCACCGCCGACACCGGCCCCGACGATCCGGCGCTGCTCCTGTACACCTCGGGCACCACCGGCCAACCCAAGGGCGTGCTGCACGGCGCGCGCGTGCTGCTCGGTCATCTGCCCGGCGTCATGGTGCCCCATGATTTCTTCCCGCAGGCCGGTGATCGGTTCTGGACGCCGGCGGATTGGGCCTGGGCCGGCGGGCTGCTCGATGTGCTGTTGCCGTCGCTTTATCACGGCGTGCCGGTAGTCGGCTCGGCGCGGCCGAAATTCGACCCGGAGTGGGCCTTCGCCTTCATGGCGCGGCACGGCGTGCGCAATGTCTTCATGCCGCCGACGGCGCTGCGCATGATGCGGCAGGTGCCCGATCCGCGTGAGCGCCACGGCTACGATCTGCGCTCGCTGGGCACTGGTGGCGAGAAGCTGGGTGAGGACATGATCGCCTGGGGCCGCGAAACGTTCGGGCTGACGATGTCGGAATTCTACGGCCAGACCGAGGTCAACCTGGTGGTTGGCAATGCCCCGCGCCTGTTTCCAGTCAGGCCCGGCTCGATGGGGCGGGCGGTGCCGGGCCACGACGTCGAGGTGGTGGATCAGGAGGGCAACGTGCTGCCGGCTGGAACCCCCGGCATCGTCGCCGTGCGCCGGCCCGATCCGGTGATGTTCCTGGCGTATTGGAAGGCGCCTGAGGCGACAGCCGAGAAATTCCGCGGCGATTGGTGCCTGCTGGGCGACATCGCCGTCAAGGATGCCGACGGCTACTTCTGGTTCAAGGGTCGCGACGATGACATCATCAATTCGGCGGGCTACCGCATCGGCCCCGGCGAGGTCGAGGCGTGCCTGATGCAGCACCCGGCCGTGGCCCTCGCCGGCGTCGTCGGCGTGCCCGATACGCTACGCGGCGAAGTGGTGGCGGCATTCGTGGTGGCCAAGGCCGGCGCGGCGCCAGGAGCAGAATTGGCGGGTCAGATCCAGGCGTTCGTCAAGGAAAGGCTGGCAGCGCATGAATATCCGCGGCAGGTGACTTTCCTGGACGAACTGCCCATGACCATCACCGGCAAGGTGCGGCGCGTGGACTTGCGGGCGTTGGCTGGCAGTACGGCGGCGTCGCAGTGATGCGGAGCAATGGGCCGATGGCAGCGGCGCTGCAGGCTTGTCTGAAGCATTTTCCGTCAAAGTGGGCACCGGTTTGGCGTAGAAAATGCGACAAACAAAGGACTAGTCTTGGTCCTCGACCCGACCTACAGGTCGGCCTTCACCATGCCCGGGTGCCGGGCTTGATGCCTTTGGCCTCGTTGTAACGCTCGATCTCGCTCAGCACCGCCTCCTTCGATTCCGCGCCGGCGGTCTCGTGCCGGGCGGTGGCGTCGTCGTAGCTCACCACGCGCAGTTGGTTGGACTGGCACTGGAAGGCGGGATGCACGTAGCGCGCCATCAACTCGTAGCTGCGCAGGGTCGCCGCCCAGTCCGCCCAATTGTGGGCGAGCAGCAGCACCGCGCCGCAACCGCCCGAGCCGTGCCACAGCCGCTCGAAATGCGCGATGCAGTCGTCCGGCGTGCCGATGCAGGCCAGGCCCGACGAGGTCAGGTATTCCACCGGATCGGTGATGTCCGCCGGAATGATCGGGAAGGTGGCGACGTCGGTGAAATACTTGGCGAACTTGTCCAGCCCATAAGCCATATCCGCGCGTGCCTTCTCGCGCGTCTCGGCGACATGGGCGAAGGTGGTGATGCGCCATTTGGCGCGGTCGGCGCGATGGCCCGCGGCCTCGGCCGCCTCGCTGTGCAGCGCCCAGTTCCCGGCATGCGCCTTCAGCGCCTCGTCGGACGTACCGCCGATCGAGATCATGCCGATGCCGTGCTTGCCCGAGGCCACCGCGCCCACCGGCGAACGTGAAGCGGCCACCGCCATCTCGATCATCGGCTGGCTGAAGGACTTGAGCTGCAGCTGGGCCTTGTTGAGGGTGAACCAGTCGCTGGTGCGCGTCACCATGCGGCCCTGCATCAGCTCCATGATGCAGTCGAGCGATTCGCCCATGCGCCGGCGCTGGTCGGCGGCCTTGAGGCCGATCTTGTCGGCGTCATAGATCAGGGCGCCAGGGCCGACGCCGAACATGGCGCGACCCCGCGTCATGTGGTCGAGCTGCATCATGCGCGACGCCAGCGTGAATGGGTGGTGGTAGGGCAGCGAGACGACGCCGGTGCCGAGCCGGATGTGGCGTGTCCGCTCAGCGGCGGCGGCGATGAACATTTCCGGGCAGGCGATGATCTCGAAGCCGCCGGAGTGGTGCTCGCCGATCCAGGCCTCGTGGTAGTTCAAGCGGTCGAGGTGCTCGAGCAGCGCCATGTCCCGATCGATCGCCAGCGTCGGGTTCTCGTCGAGCGCATGGAACGGAGCCAGGAAGACTCCGGTGCGCAGATAGCGGTCGGTCATGGACATGGCTTTCGGCTGACACAGGATTGCGGATGGCAGGTGCACGGCGAGGCTTAACACCTCTCGTGGGGATAGAAAAGCGCCGCGCTCACACCGTCGCACAGTGCAGCGGGACGTGGCGCAGCACGGCCCATTGCGGCATCGACCGCGGCGCGCGAGGCAGTGTGTCCCGCACCGCTGAACTTTGCGGTATGATACCCATCTTCCTTGCGCGGGGACTGGCCCTGCCGCCGACCACGAGGCCGCATGCGTAGCTTTCATCTTCCGGGCCGCTCGCCCGTCGTTGCCCGCCGCGCCATGTGCGCGACGGCCCATCCGCTGGCGAGCCGGACGGCGATCGAGACGCTCAAGGCCGGTGGCAATGCCGTCGACGCCGCGATTGCTGCTTGCGCGGTGCTGTGCGTGGTCGAGCCGGCGATGACGGGCATCGGCGGCGACTGCTTTGCCATTCTCGCCAAGCCCGGCGCGGCGCCGATCGGGCTCAACGGGTCCGGGCGGGCGCCGGCCGCGGCCAACGTGGAATGGTTTGCACGCCACGGCATCAAGAGCATCGAAATGACCAGTCCGCACGCGGTGATCGTGCCGGGGTCCATCGATGCCTGGACGCAACTCGCCAAGGACCACGGCCGGCTGCCCTTCGACCGGCTGCTGACGCCAGCCATCGAGTTGGCGGAGGGCGGCTTCGCGGTGGCGGCTCGCGTTGCGCTCGATTGGTCGCGCGGCGTGGTCAAACTCGAGCGGCAGGAAGCGGCGCGGCGGCACTATATGCCGGGCGGGCGCGCGCCGCGCATGGGCGAAGTGGTGCGCTTGCCGGCATTGGCGGCGACGTTGCGTGCCGTGGCCGAATTTGGCCGCGACGCGTTCTATCGCGGCGAGGTCGCCGCCGACATCGTCGGCGAATTGCAGCGGCTCGGCGGCCTGCACGCGTTGGAGGATTTCGCGGCCCAGTCGACGAGCACCGTCACGCCGATCGCGGTCAGTTACCGCGGCGTCGATCTCTACGAACTGCCGCCGAGCAACCAGGGTGTGGTGGCGCTCATGCTGCTGAAGATGCTGGAGCGGCTTGGGCCGTCGCCGGAGGGCGCCAATTCAGCCGAGCGCCACCATGTGCTGCTGGAGGCGGCGCGGCTGGCCTATGCGGCGCGCGATGCCTTCCTCGCCGATCCGGATCATGCCGCCGTGCCGATCGAGCATATGCTGTCGGATGATGTCATCGATACGCTGGTTCGGCGCATCGACCGTACACGGCGGACGCCGGATCTGGGGCCGGTTCCCAAACCCATGGGCTCGGATACGACCTATCTGACCGTGGTCGATGAGGACGGCATGGCGGTGTCGTTCATCAACTCGCTGTTTTCCGATTTCGGCTCGGGCATTGTCGCGCCCAAGAGCGGCGTCGTGCTCAACAACCGTGGTCAGGGCTTCGTGCTCGATCCCCACCACCCCAACGTGATCGGCCCGCGCAAGCGGCCTTTGCATACGCTGGTGCCGGCCATGGCGATGAAAGATGGCAAGCCGTGGCTGAGCTTCGGCGTCATGGGCGGCGCCTATCAGCCGACCGGGCATGTCTTCGTGCTGAGCAACATGCTGGACTATGGCTTGGATGCGCAGGAGGCGCTGGATCTGTCGCGCGTCTTCTTCGAGGGTGGCAACACCATCATCGAGGAAAGCCTGCCGCAATCCGTGCGCGGGCGTCTGGAAGCGATGGGCCACACATTGAAAGTGCGCGAGTTGCCCTGGGGCGGCGGGCAGATGGTGCAGTTCGACCGTGCCAACGGCGTGCTGATCGGCGCCTCCGACCCACGCAAGGACGGCTGCGCGCTGGGGTATTGACGCGGGCGGGGGCTGGCGCCCGCAGTAGTTTTGTAGGTCGGGTCGAGCACTTCGCGAGACCCTACATTGCAAGCAGCGCGAAGCAAGGCGACCAAGCGAGGCCCGACATCACCGGAGCGCTGTGCAATGTCGGGTCTCCCCCGGATTTAATCCGGGCTCGACCCGACCTACACTCCGCCTGCCGGCTCACCTTTCAGAACGGGATCTCGTCGTCCATTGGCTTGTCGAAACTCTTGCCGCCGGCTGCGGCTTTGGCCGGCGTACGCTGTGGCGCATCGCTGCCGCCCGAGCCATAGTTGGCCTGCCCGCCGCCGCCAAAGTCGCCGCCGTAGTCGGCCTGGCCACCTTCCTGCATGGCGCCTGCGCCTGCGCCTGTGCCGTTGCGGCCGTCGAGCATCGTCAGCTGACCGTTGAAGCCCTGCAGCACGACCTCGGTCGAATAGCGCTCCGCCCCGCTCTGATCCTGCCACTTGCGCGTCTGCAGCTGGCCTTCGATATAGACCTTGGCACCCTTCTTTAGATACTGCTCGACGACCTTGCACAGGTTCTCGTTGAAGATCACCACCGAATGCCACTCGGTCTTCTCGCGCTTTTCACCCGAATTTTTGTCGCGCCAGGACTCACTGGTGGCGATCCTGAGATTGGCGATCGGACGGCCGTCTTGCGTGCGCCGGATCTCCGGGTCCTTGCCCAGGTTGCCGATGAGAATGACTTTGTTGACCGATCCGGCCATCGTGAACTCCTTTCCTCGGTGCCGGCCTGCCGCCGGCGCCTGCTCGCATCTCGCCCGCGCGGGCTTGCAGCCCAGTCGAGGGAATCGCGCACTCGAACCGTAACGCTCGTGCCCTTCAGATGGGCGGTCAGGGCAATCTTCTCCACTGCTTTTCGCCAATACAACACGGAATTGCCGCGTCGCGACGCATCTATGTTCATCTTATGTTCCATGTCTAACACTGTTGCTGGCAGCCCGCAAGGGGCTTCGCAAGGTGGCCGCCGCCTGTTGATATCGGCGCCAATCCTTGCGACTGAGGCCAAACCTTGCGACTGAAGGTTGAGCGGCGGGCCCGGGAGCCAAGGGGACTGAGCATGGCGGCGTCGGGCGACCAGGGGTGGCGGTGGGCAGGAGCGGTGCAGTCGTTGCGCCAGCCGATGGCCACGGCGGTGCTCGCTCTCGGCATCACGCAGATCATCGCCTGGGGCACGACGCTGTATGCGCTGGGCGTGCTGGCGACGCCGATCGTTGCCGACACCGGCTGGAGCCGCAGCCTGGTGTTCTCGGGTCTGACGGTGGCGCTGCTGGCCTCCGGCGTGACCTCGACTCCGATCGGTCGCTGCGCGGATCGCTACGGTGGCCGGGCGGTGATGTGCGCGGGTTCGGCGCTGGTGGCCGTGGGGCTGGTTCTGCTGTCGCAGGTGCGCAGCGAATGGGCCTACCTGGCGGCCTGGGCCGTACTCGGGCCGGCGATGCGCATGACGCTCTATGACGCCGCGTTTGCCGCGCTCGTGCAGGTGACGCCGAGCCGCGGCCGGCGGGCCATCTCCTATCTGACGCTGTTCGGCGGCTTTGCTTCGAGCGTGTTCTGGCCGATCGGGCATGTGCTGGCGGACGCCATCGGCTGGCGCGCCACCTGCCTCGTCTACGCCGGCTTGAATATCGCCGTCTGTCTGCCATTGCATTGGTGGGGGCTGGCACGCCGCGAGGCGGCCGAGCAGCCAACCCAGGTGGCGGAGACGGTCGGGCAGGGGGCCGTCGAGGCCATGCTGATTGGACAGTCGCGCGTCATTGCCATGGTGTGGTTCGCCCTCGCCACCTCCGCCACGGCCTTCGCCTTCGGGGCGATGGCGGTGCATTTGCCCGCTGTGCTGCAAGCCCACGGCCTGACGGCTGCGGTCGCCGTGACGCTGGCCTCGATCAAGGGCGTGGCGCAGGTGGCCGGCCGCGTCTGCGAGATCGCCTGGGGCAAGCACTTGCATGCTCTCGACCTTGGCCGCATCTCCATCGGCTTCATGCCCATTGCCTTCGCCATCCTGATGCTGGCCGGCGCCTCGTTCGCCGGCGCGCTGGTCTTCACGATCTGTTTCGGCATCGCCAACGGCCTCGTCACCATCGTGCGCGGCGCCGTACCGCTGGTGCTGTTCGGCACGCAGGGCTATGGCGCCATCCTGGGTCTGCTGGCGACGCCCTATCTCATCCTCAACGCGCTGGCACCGGCCGTGCTGGCGGTCGTCATCGATGTCAGCGGCTATCCCGCGGCCGAGATGCTGCTGTTGGGCGTCGGCCTGGTGGCGACGCTGTCCATGGAAATGATGGCGCTGTGGTATAGGCGTCTGGTGCGCAAATCCGGCGATGGAGTGCCTTCATGACCGATGCACCGCTGGTTTCCACCGCCTGGCTCGCCGACCGGCTGGGTGATCCGAGCATCCGCATCCTGGAGATCGGCGCGACGCCGGATCTGGCGGTCTACAGCAAGGGTCACATCCCCGGCGCCCAGGGCGTGTACTGGAAAGCGGCCTGCTGGCACGAGACCGATCGCGAGTTCATTTCCCCCGAGGCGATGGCCAGGCAGTTCGGCGCCCTTGGCATCGGCCCGGATACGACTTTGGTGCTGTACGGCGACCCCGTGCAGTACGGCACTTATGCGTTATGGGCGTTCACCATGGCCGGGCATCGCAACCTCAAGGTGCTCGACGGCAGCCGCAAGCGGTGGATCGGCGAGGGTCGGCCGATGACGGAGGAGGTGCCGCGCTTCGCCCCCGTCGCCTATCCGACGCCGGCGGGGACATCGACGATGCGCGTCGGCCGTCGCAACGTCCGCGACAACCTGAAGACGCCGGAGCGGTTCTTGCTCGATGTGCGGGCGCCGGAGGAATACGCCGGCAAGCGCGTGATGGAGTATTCGTCCGCGTTCGATCATGGCGCGGAGCGGTTTGGCCGCATCCCTGGCGCGGTCCACCTCTATTATCGCGAGCTGCTGAATGAGGATGAGACGTTCAAGGCGCCCGACGAGCTGCGCCGGATTCTCGGTACCGTCGGCATTGCGCCGGGCAAATTCACCGATATCGTCTGCTACTGCCGCTTGAGCCACCGCGCCACGCTCGCCTGGTTCGCCATGACGCACATCCTCGGCCTCGACAACGTAAAAATCTACGACGGCTCGTGGACCGAATGGGGTTCCATTGTGGGCTATCCGATCGAGAAGTAGCGCACCGTAGGTCGGGTCGACCCCGGACCTGATCCGGGGGAGACCCGACATTGCGGCGGCGTGGCGAAGTGTCGGGTCTCGTTCCTCGACCCGACCTACGTTACCGCCAATCCCCCACCTCCGCCTTCGCCAACCCCAGGTTGTCGCGCAGCGTCGTGCCGGCGAATTCCTTCCGGAAGATGCCGCGGCGCTGCAACTCGGGGACCACCAGGCGCACGACGTCCTCGTAGGCACCGGGCACGTGCGTTGCGGCGACGACGAAGCCGTCGCAGGCCTCGGCCTCGAACCACTCCTGCATCTGATCGGCGACGCGCGCGGGCGTGCCGCAGAAGATCGGGAACTCGCGGATCGTGCCGCGTCTCGAGAACGTGACGAAATCCTGCAGCGTTGGGTTCGGCTTGCCCGACCGCTCCACCACGCGGTCGACGATACCGCGCAGGCCGCTGATGCCGGCCAGCTCGTCGGCGCTGAATGGCGCGTCGAGCGGCTTGCTGGCGAAGTCGTAGTTGAGAGCCTCCGACAGCAGCGCTAGGGAATCGATCGGCTTGTGCAAGCTGGCGGCCAGCTCGCGCTTGGCCTCGGCGATTGCCTCGGTCTCGCCGGGGATGATGTAGACCGCCGGCGCCAGCCGCACCGCGTCGGGGTCGCGCCCCTGCGCCCGCACCTCGTCCTTCAGCGCCTTGTGGCTCCGCCGCCCACCCTCGATATTGGCCGAGACGGCGAACACCAGCTCGCCCCATCGCGCGGCGAAGCGCTGACCACGTCCTGACTGGCCGGCCTGGATCAGCACCGGCCGGCCCTGCGCCGAGCGCGGTACCGTGAACGGGCCCTTCGAGCGGAACCAGCGTCCCTGGTGATCGAGGCGGCGGACCTTGGCGGGATCGGCGAACTGGCCGCTCACCGCGTCGGCGGTGATCGCATCATCGGCCCAGCTGTCCCAGTGGCCGAGCACCACCTGCATGAACTCGTCGGCGCGGTCGTAGCGCAGATCATGCTCGAGATGCTGCTCCTGGCCGAAGTTCTGCGCCTCCGAGGTGTTGAGCGACGTGACCACGTTCCAAGCCACGCGGCCTTCGAGCATCAGGTCGAGCGTGGCGAAGACGCGCGCGACATGGAACGGCTCGTAGTAGGTGGTGGAGTAGGTGGCGCCGAGGCCGAGATGGCGCGTCGCCTGGCCGATGAACGACAGGATCGTCGTCGGGTCCATCTTGACGACGCGCACGCCGTTGCGCACCGCCTCGGCGTAGTCGTGGCCGAGGATGTCTGGCAGCGCCAGCCGGTCGTCGAAGAAGGCCAGGTGGAACTTGCCCTGCTCCAGCGTGCGGCCGATCGACTGGTAGTACTCCGCCGTCAGAAAGCCTGGCGCGGCCGACGGGTGGCGCCAGGAGCCGACGTAGTTGGAGCAGTTCTGGGCCTGCAGGAAGCCGATCAGGACCATCTGGTCCTTGCGCGTCGCCATATCTCGCCCTTTTTGTCGTCTCACTCAACGCTTGCGATCGGGATGAAACCACAACTCGGCGAAGATTTCGCGCTCGAGTTTGCGTCCAGCATCGCGGCCGTTGTCGGCAATGCCGCGCACGACGCGCTTGAAGCCGGCGACGCCGCGCCGGTTGGCGCCCTCGAAATCGGCGAGGAATGCGACGGCGGCAGCGACCACATCGCCATCGGCTATCGCGTCCACCGCGCCGAAGGCCATCGTCTCGGCCGCCGAGTAGCTCCGCCCGGACAGCACCATGCGCAGCGTATTGGCACGGCCGCAGATCGCCAGCATGCGCTCGGTCGAGTGCCAGCCCGGCATGATGCCCATGCGGACTTGCGGCATCACGAGGGTGGCGTCACGGTGCATGACGCGAAAGTCGCAGGCGAACGCCAGCTCGCCGCCGCCGCCCATGACGATGCCGTTGATGGCGGCCACCGTCGGCACCGGCATCGCCTCGAGCTCATCGAGCGCCTCGCGCGCGGCATCGAACACCGGATCGAGCCCGGCGGGGCCGCCATACCCGGCATAGGCCTTGACGTCGCCGCCGCTGCAGAAATGGCGCGTGCCGGCGCCAGTGACGATCAGGCCGGCGATGCTCTCGTCGCGGCGGATCGCGGCGAGATGGGCGCGGAACCGGGCCACCGCCGCGGGACCGAAGGCATTGGCCGCTTGCGGCCGGTCGATGGTCAGGACCGCGACCGCGCCGCGGCGGTCGAGGCGGACGTCGGGGGAGGTGGTGTCGGGCGGCGGGGGCATGCTTCAGGAGTTCCGTGTTCGCGCCTGGGCGCACACTATTGACCTTGTGATTGGCCCGTCCGATATGGTATATATCAATGGTGTATACCAATCCAGGCCCCGGAGGCCAGCATGAAGCACGGCACCGGCAAGATCTTCAAGCACGGCCGCAGCCAAGCCGTGCGCCTGCCGAAGGAGTTCCGCCTTCCGGGCAAGGAGGTGCGCGTACGCCGGGTGGGCAAGGGCATCGTGCTCGAGCCAATCGAGACGGACGTGGACAAGTGGTTTGCGGAGATCGATCGGCTGCGGGATCTGGCCGGTGGAGAATTTCTGCCGGCGGGCCGTCCCGAGCAGCCGCCCATGCCGGAAGACGACATCGATCTCGACCGGGAGTGGGGCGGGGTCGATGCCGTTGACGATCGCCGCAAATGATCCTGCTCGACACCAACGTGGTGATAGCGATCGTCAATCAGCCAAGATCAACGGTCCGACGGGAATTCGACAGAAGACGGGCGGCCGGCGATACGACCATAGTCTCCTCGATCTCAGTCTTCGAACTCCGTTTCGGCATCGCCAAGAGCCGGAAGCGGCGGCTGAACAGCGACGTGCTCGATGGCTTCTTGTCAGGGCCGGTCGGCATTATCTCATTCGACGAGGCTGACGCTGCTCATGCCGGAGCCCTACGCGCTGTCTTGGAATCCGTCGGCACGCCGATCGGCCCTTACGACGTGCTGATCGCCGGGCAGGCATTGCGCCACGGCGCGACGCTGGTCACGGCGAACACGCGTGAGTTCGAGCGCGTGCCGGGGTTGCAGGTGGAGGATTGGGGAAGGTGAGTGGGCGCATGAGAAACGCTCGTCCACTGTAGGTCGGGTCGAGGAACGAGACCCGACATCAGCGCGCCAGACGCGAGGCGTCGGGTCTCGCGAAGGGCTCGACCCCGACCTACGTGCTGACCATCAGCATCTCGACACGATCGGCCTCGCTCACGCGTTTTGAAGCATCGAGGATCTCGAGGGAGACGAGATTGCCGTCTGCATCATAGTCGAGGATTACGCCCGGCTTGTCCTCGTCGCTCTCTTTGACGACGGCGCCGTCCTTCAAGATCAGAGTCAGGGTGTCGGTGCGTTGATCGTAGGTGGCTTTCATGAGTCCTTGCTCCAGTACTTCTCGACCTTACTCGTACGATACACCGTCACCACTTCGGGCGGATCCCTATCGACGTCAACGAAGACACGAACGAGATAGGTTTCGCCTTCAATCAATACGCGGCTCTGCAGCACATCACGGCCGGGGCGGACAGGCAAGCGCTGCTCGGGAGCCCGCAGCACGACGCGGACGGTGGCGGCGTCGAGCCCGCGGCGTTGCATCTCGGACAAGGCGTGCGGGGTTAAGACTGCATTGCTGATCGGCTCCACAATCGCTGTACCCTCCTCCTCACAACGGAATATTATCGTGCTTCTTCCACGGGGTCTCGACCTGCTTGTTGCGCAGCATGTTCAGTTCCCGGCAGATCCGCCGCCTGGTGTTGCGCGGCAGGATCACCTCGTCGATGGTGTCGCGCTCGGCGGCGACGAACGGGTTGGCGAAGCGCTTCTGGTACGCGTCGAAACGGGCACCTTCGGCACGGTCCCCTCCGAGCAGGCGAGCAAGAGCTTGGCGCCATGCTCGAGCAGGCCGCCGTACTCCTGCGCCGCGCCCGGCACAAAGCCCGGCACGTCGATGGTGCAAGGTCATTGCAAGCTCAATGTTGTGAAACCTCGGCTGCAATGCTATCATTGTGATAGCATGGAGGCCAGCATGGGACAGATCATAGTCCGCAATCTCGACGACGACGTCATCGACCGGCTCAAGGCGCAGGCGGCGCAGCGCAATTCCTCGCTCGAGCATACCGTGCGCGAGATCCTCGCCGCCGCGGCCAAGCCCGATCGGGCCGACCTGCTGAAGCGGATGGACGCGCTGCGGAGCCTGAGCCCAGCCAGCAGCATCGACTCGACGTCCATCATTCGCCGGGATCGCGACAACGATGAGCCGTATCGTTGATGCCAGCGTCCTGGTCAAAATGCTGTGCGAGGAACCCGGCACAGCGCAGGCTCGTCGCCTCTTCGTCGCCGAGCCCGACCTGATGGCGCCGGACCTGGCCATCGCAGAGGTGTTCAACGCCTTGTGGAAGAAGACGCGAGCCGGGCACTACAGTCGCGACCAACTCCAGCTGGTTTCAGCTTTCCTGTCCGAGATGCTGTCGAAGACTGTCGCCATCGCTGCTCTCACGGATCGGGCGGCCAGTTTGTCCATCGCGTTCCAGCATCCGATCTACGATTGTATCTACCTGGCCCTTGCCGAACGCGAGCGCGTGCCCCTCGTCAGCGCGGACAACCGCCTCATGTCGATCGCTGGACAGGCAGGGATCGCTGCCGAGGCTTTGGCAGCATGGAGTTGACCACAGGGCTTCGCGGCCACGCACCGTCTTGAAGTGCGGCGAGAGGTGGCTCGGGTTGTGCTTCGGGACCTGGAAGCCGTAGGTCGGGTCGACGAAGGAGGCCCGACATTGGTAGCGCCAGGGGGCGGAGTGTCGGGTCTCGCGAAGTCTCGACCCGACCTACGCACTTTTCGTGTGATCAGAAAAGGTGACGATAGAACCCTGCAAGAATTTCCACGAACCGCGAGAATCCGAGCACCAAGACAAGAATGAAGAAACCCAGGAAAAGCCAAACGGCGACCACTCTTGCCAGTGATTGCGGCACACGGGCCGCCCCTCGATTGTGTCGACTGGCAAGACGTCTCGCCGATTTGCGAGAGAGAGACGCGAAGTATTTTTCGACCGCTTCAGGAGAGTGACCGATTTCACGTAGAAGCGTAATCGCCGGTTCCGGAACGCTGCCGGCAGTCACGCGTCGTGCCGCGGACGGCATCGTTGCCCACAGCACATTCAATTGCTGGGCGCCGCGACGAGTTAGAAACCGTCGAGCCAATTCACCGGCCGCCCCTGTCGTGCTGCCCCCGAGAAAATAATACCGTCCGGCCGCGTCGTCGTCCCCCATGGCATGCAGCACCGTTGCATACCGATTGAACAACTCGATGTCGTAATCTGCTTGAGCAAGTCGGCCGGCCAAAATCTCTTTGGCGCGCCACAGTCGCCCACGAGCGACTTCCTCCTCGACGCGCGCATAGTCCTTGAGCATATCAACACCTGCAAATCGGCCGAAGGGCCAGCGGCCAAGGGCCGCCACGGCAAGCCGCGCCCTCGCGGAGGCCGCCCGGGCGCCCTGGCGCCCGGAGCAGCGGCCGTGAGCGCTAAAGCGGAATATTATCGTGCTTCTTCCATGGGTTCTCGACCTGCTTGTTGCGCAGCATGTTCAGTGCCCGGCAGATGCGCCGCCTGGTGTTGTGTGGCAGGATCACATCGTCGATGTAGCCGCGCTCGGCGGCGATGAAGGGGTTGGCGAAACGTGTCTGGTACTCGTCGATGCGCGCCTTGATCTTCTCGGGATCGGCGAGATCCGCGCGATAGAGAATCTCGACCGCGCCCTTGGCGCCCATCACGGCGATCTCCGCCGAGGGCCAGGCGTAATTGACGTCGCCGCGGATGTGCTTGGATGACATCACGTCATAGGCGCCGCCATAGGCCTTGCGCGTGATCAGCGTCACCTTCGGCACCGTTGCCTCGGAGAAGGCGAACAGCAGCTTGGCGCCGTGCTTGATCAGGCCGCCGTACTCCTGCGCCGTGCCCGGCAGGAAGCCCGGCACGTCGACGAAGGTGATGATCGGGATCTCGAAGCAATCACAAAAGCGCACAAAGCGGGCGGCTTTTCTCGACGCATCGCTGTCGAGCACGCCGGCCAGCACCATCGGCTGGTTGGCGACGATGCCGACGGTGCGGCCTTCCATGCGGGCAAAGCCGGTGACGATGTTCCTCGCGAAGGCCTCCTGGATCTCGAAGAAATCGCCCTCGTCGACGACCTTCCCAATCAGTTCCTTGATGTCGTAGGGCGTGTTAGGATTGTCCGGAATCAGCGTATCGAGCGAGAAATCCTCGCGTTCGGCCGGATCCTGGGTCGGCAGTACTGGCACGCCCGACCGGTTGTTGGAGGGCAGGAAATCCATCAGTCGACGCATCTGCAGCAAACACTCGACATCGTTCTCGTAGGCGCGGTCGGCGATCGAGGACTTGGTGGTGTGCACGCGGGCGCCGCCCAGCTCTTCCGCCGTTACGGTTTCATTGGTCACCGTCTTCACCACGTCCGGGCCGGTGACGAACATGTAGCTGGTGTCCTTGACCATGAAGATGAAGTCGGTCATCGCTGGCGAGTAGACGTCGCCGCCCGCGCACGGACCCATGATCACCGAGATCTGCGGGACGACGCCCGACGCCAGCACATTGCGCAGGAACACCTCGCCGTAGCCGCCGAGCGCGGCGACGCCATCCTGGATGCGCGCGCCGCCGGCGTCGAACAGGCCGATGATCGGCGCCCGGTTCTTCAGCGCCATGTCTTGGATCTTGATCATCTTCTTGGCGTGCTCCTCACTCAATGAGCCGCCGAACACGGTGAAATCCTTGGCGAAGACATAGACGACGCGACCGTTGATGGTGCCCCAGCCGGTGACGACGCCATCGCCCGGTGTCCGGGTCTTCTCCATGCCGAAGTCGGTCGAGCGGTGCAGCACATACATGTCGAACTCCTCGAAGGAGTTCTCGTCCATCAGCAGCTCGATGCGCTCGCGCGCGGTCAGCTTGCCCTTTGCGTGTTGGGCGTCGATGCGATTTTGCCCGCCACCCAGCCGGGCATTGTCGCGCCGGCGCTCGAGCTCCTCGATCACGTCTTTCATGGGATGCGTCCTGCGCCGGTCGTGTCCTGGTCAACCAACGTCGCATAGCACGGACGCTTTCGGCCGGAAACGGGACGATGGGCAGCGGCCGTCCCGGGTAGTGGCGCAAGGTGCGCGATCCGGCCCGCAAGGAAGTGCGCCCTGCGCGAGGCCGGCGAAGGACGTCACGCTCGCAGTGACGCCACACGACAGACGAACCGCGTGAGCCAACCTATTCATTGTTGGGCCGGGAGAGGCGAAGTGCGCTGGCGGCGATCAATATTTATCACTCGCTAGACTTGACACCTTGGCCACTACGCTATTCAACAAGCGGACAAATCTGAGCCTAGGCATGTGGCGCCGGGGTGGAAAACGGGAGGAATTCGACCATGGCCAAGGCGCGCAAGGTCATCATCACCTGCGCGGTGACAGGGGCGATCCATACGCCGACCATGTCGCCGCATTTGCCGATTACACCCGACGAGATCATCAAGGACTCGCTGGCAGCGCTGGAGGCCGGCGCGGCCATTGTGCACCTGCACGCGCGTGATCCGCAGAACGGCAAGCCGGATCAGACGCCTGAAGCCTTTGGCCGCTTCCTGCCGCGCCTCAAGCAGCAGACCAATGGCGTCATCAACATCACCTCGGGCGGCAGTCCCTACATGCGGGTGGAGGAGCGCGTGCTGCCGGCCGCCACCTTCAAGCCCGAAGTCGCTTCGCTCAACATGGGCTCGATCAACTTCGGCCTTTACCACCTGCTCGACAAGTACAAAGAGTTCAAGTTCGAGTGGGAGCGCACCCATCTCGAGAATACGCGCGACCTCGTTTTTCGGAATACATTCAAAGACATCGAGTATATCCTGACGACGCTGGGTGACAACGGCACGCGTTTCGAGTTCGAATGCTACGACATCGCTCACCTCTACAACCTGAAGCACTTCCTCGACCGCGGCCTGGTCAAGCCGCCGCTGTTCGTGCAGTCGGTGTTCGGCCTGCTCGGCGGTATCGGTCCGCACTACGAAGACGTGGTGATGATGAAGCGCACCTGCGACCGTTTGTTTGGTGACAAATATCAGTGGTCGGTGTTGGGTGCCGGCCGCAACCAGCTGCCGATCGCGGCCATGGCCGCGGCGATGGGCGCCAACGTCCGGGTGGGTCTCGAGGACTCGCTGTGGTCGGGCCCGGGCAAGCTCGCCAAGTCGAATGCCGAGCAGGTCGTGCTGGTGCGCAAGATCATCGAAGGTCTGGGGCTGGAAGTGGCCACGCCCGACGAGGCGCGCGAGATCCTGCATCTGAAGGGGGCCGACAAGGTGGCGTTCTGAGGGACGGACGCCCAAATCGAAATCACAAATGGCGGTTTGAATTTGCAACGGGAAGGAAAAACCATGGCCAAAATCACGCGACGTGACACGCTGGCGCTTGGCGGTGCGGCGACGCTCGCCGCGGGCCTGCCCATGCCGGCCATCGCGCAGGGTACGGGGCCGATCAAGATCGGCTTTGGCATGGCCTTGTCGGGCGGTCTCGCCGCCGGCGGCAAGGCGGCGCTGCTGTCCTACCAGATCTGGCAGGAGAAGGTGAACGCCGCGGGTGGACTGCTCGGCCGCAAGGTGGAGCTGGTCTACTACGACGACCAGACCAACCCGGCGACGGTTCCCGGCATCTACTCGAAGCTGATGGATATCGACAAGGTTGATATTCTGTTGTCGGGCTACGGCACCAACCCGGCCGCCGCCGCCATGCCCATGATCACGCAGCGCAAGCGGTTGATGATGTCGCTATTCGCGCTCACCATCAACGAGAAGTTCAAGTACGACCGCTACTTCCAGATTCAGCCGACGGGGCCTTCCAACGAGGAATTCAGCCGCGGCTTTTTCGAGATGGCCGCCGGCCTGAACCCGAAGCCACAGACCGTGGCGATCGCCGGCGCCGACGCGGAGTATCCCCAGATCGCCAATGAGGGCGTGCGCGCGCAGGCCAAGAAGCACGGCTTCAAGGTGGTCTATGACCGCTTCTATCCGCCGAGCACGATCGACTTCCTCTCGGTCGTGCGCGCCATCAAGGCGACCAATCCCGACCTCTTGTTCATCGCCTCCTACCCGCCCGATACCGCTGGCATGATCCGCGCCCTGCACGAGGTCGGCTTCAAGGCGCAGATGGTCGGCGGCGGCATGATCGGCGTGCAATTCGCCGCCTTCAAGCAGCAGCTCGGGCCGATGCTCAACGGCCTGATCACCTACGACGTGTTCGTGCCGGAGAAGACCATGAACTTTCCCGGCGCCGACGAGTTCCTGGTCAAGTACCGCGAGCGCGCCAAGGCGGCGGGCACCGATCCGCTCGGTCTCTACCTCATCCCATTCGCCTATGCCGAGGTGCAGGTCATCGAGCAGGCGATCAAGGCCGTCGGCAGCCTCGACGAGGGCAAGCTCGCCGAGTACATGCACAAAGCCAAGTTCACCACCATCATCGGCGATGTCGAGTTCGATGCACTCGGTGAGTGGAAGCACCCACGCGCGCTGCAGGTGCAGTATCAGGGGGTGGTCGGCAACGACATCGAGCAGTTCAAGCAGCCCGGCAAGCAGGTCATCCTGTTTCCGCTGAATCTGCGCTCGGGCAATCTGGTCGTGCCCTACGATACGTCGCAGAACAAATAGGCTGTCGCGATCTACTGAACTGTCGGCTGCGGTCGCACGAGCCAGGGCGTGCCGCAGCCGTTTTCACGCTGACCGATAGTGCCGGTACGGCTGGTCACTGGCGGGCGGATGGGCGACGCGCTTCGGGTGCGCCGAATGGGAGACGTCGGAGAGCATGAACGCATGATTTTCAGTTGGGATCTGCTCATCAACGCGCTGGTGTCCGGCGTCCTGCTTGGCGGCATCTACTGTGCGCTGGCGGTCGGCGTGACTGTCGCCTTCGGCATGCTCGACATCAACAACATCGCGCACCCCGCGTTCATCATCACCGGGTCGTACGTCGCGTATTGGTTCAACACCAACTATGGGGTTGACCCGCTGCTGATCGGGTTTCTGGCCGCGCCTCCAGCCTATCTGTTCGGCCGGCTGCTGTATCGAGCCTACTACTACTCGTTCGAGGCCCGAGAAGGGGAATCGCTGCAGGGCCTCGCCTTCTTCTTCGGCCTGCTGTTCATCGTCGAGGTCAGCCTGCTGCTGGTGTTCGGCGTCGACTACCGCTTCGTCGAGGCGCCCTATATCGGTAAGACGCTAAACTTCGGCTTCGTCTCGATCCCGCTTAGGCTGCTGGTGCCGATGGCCGTGGGACTGATTGTGACCTTCGGCATCATGGTGTTCATGAACAAGACCTTCATTGGCCGGGCCATCCTCGCCGTGTCGCAGGATGCGGGCGCCTTGCAACTCGTCGGCGGCAGTCCCGTCAAGGTCAAGGAGGTCGCCTTCGGCATCGCCATGGCCACCGCGATCATCGCCGGCGCGCTGCTGATCATCATCCAGCCGATCGAGCCCTCGATCGGCCGCGAGTACATCGGCCGCGTCTTCGCCATCTGCGTGCTGGGCGGCATGACCAGCCTGACCGGCACCGTGGTCGCAGCCATGCTGATGGGCATCGCGGAGAGTTTGACGACCACGTTCTGGGGCCCGTCCTGGTCGCCCCTGATCGCGTTCGGCATCCTCCTCATCACACTTGGCGTCAGACCCTCGGGTATTTTTGGAAGATGACACAAGACCCAATCGCATCACCTCGGGTGGCGGCGCCGGCCCAACAGCGGCGCCCGTTGAGCAACTGGTTGGTGCTGGCGATCAGCACCCTGCTCGGCGTCGGCCTGCTGCTGATCGTCGACTCGTTCAACATGGACTATGCCTATCTGGCTGCCTACACCGTGCTGCAGTTCATCGTCATGGCGTCCGCCTTCAACATCCTGGCGGGCTACGGCGGCTACATCAATTTCGGCTCGGCCGGGTTCTTCGGGATGGGGGTCTACACCAGCGTCGTCGTCTACAAGCTGTTCGAGGCGCCGTTCATCGTCACGATTCCGTGCTGCATGCTGGTGGCCGGACTGCTCGGGTTTGGCGTGGGCTTTCTCACCCTGCGGCTGCGTGGTATTTTCTTCGCCATCGCGACGCTGGCGCTCGCCATCGTGCTCAACACGCTGATGATCAATTGGGAGTTCGTTGGCGGCGCGCGCGGCGTCTACGTGCTGCGGCCGAACGAGGTGTGGCTGATCGGTTCCTACACGCGCTACATGTTCATCGTCATGTTGTTCATGGCGATCGCCTCGGTGCTGATCGCCCGCATTGTCGAGAACTCCTGGCTCGGTCGCGGCCTGCACGCCCTCAAGGACGACGAGATCGCGGCCGAATGCGCCGGCGTTCCCGCACTCCGCGTCAAGCTGATCGCCACGACGCTGACGGGCGCCATGATGGGCGCGGCGGGCGCGCCGTTCCCCTACTTCGTCACGTACATCGATCCGGCGACGGCCTTCAACCTGTCGATCGCGGTCAACACGCTGGCCATGCCGCTGGTCGGCGGCCTCGGCACCTGGATCGGACCGGTGATCGGCGCGGTGCTGCTCGGTTCGCTGCAGCAGATCGCCACCGTCACCATCTCCTCGGCGGCCAACCTGCTCATCGTCGGCGTGCTGCTGATGGTGTTCATCGTCGTCGCGCCGCAGGGCATCGTCGGCCTGGTCCGCGGCATCAGGGAGCGATTCAAATGAGCGGCAACGAGATCGTCGTCGCCAAGGGCATCACCAAGCGCTTCGGCGGCTTCACGGCGCTGAGCGACGTGGACATTACTTTGCGCCAGGGCGAACGGCTGGGCCTGATCGGGCCCAACGGCTCGGGCAAGAGCACATTCGTCAACTGCCTGACGGGCGCCCTGCCGTTCGAGGCGGGAACCGTCGTCTTCAATGGCACGGACATCTCCAAGCTGCCGGCCTGGCAGCGCGCGCGCATGGGCATTACCCGCAGCTTCCAGATCCCGCGCCCGTTCCGCGGCCTCACCGTGCGCCAGAACATCGAGGTGCCGCTGTCCTTCACGGTCGGTCTCACCGATCAGGCGCGCATCGAGCGCGAGGCCGACGAGATCCTCGGCCAGGTCGGGCTTGCCGCCAAGTCGGCCAACAATCCCAAGAGCCTGAGCCAGGTCGAGTTGCGCAAGCTGGAGCTTGGCCGGGCGCTGGCCGGGCGGCCGAAAGTGCTGATCGCCGACGAGTCGATGGCCGGGCTGTCCGACAGCGAGGTCGACGAGATCCTCGTCCTCCTCATGCAGCTCAACAAGTCCGGCATCTCGATCATCCTCATCGAGCACATCATGCGCGCGGTGGTGCGCTTCTCCGAGCGCGTCGTCGTGCTGGTGACGGGTCAGAAAATCGCCGACGACACCCCCAAAGAGGTGATGGCGCATCCTGAAGTCGTGAGGGCCTACCTTGGGCAATAGCATCAGCTTCGACAATGTGCATGCCGGCTATGGCGCCGTCACCGTGCTGCACGACGTATCGATCTCCGTGCGCGATGGCGAGACGGTGGTGCTGCTCGGCACCAATGGCAACGGCAAATCCACGATCATGCGCTGCATCACCGGCCAGGTGATGCCTTCGCAGGGGCGGATCATCGCCGAGGTCGATGGCGTGACACACAACCTCGTCGGCAAATCGACCGAGCAGATCGTCGATCTCGGCATCGCACTGGTGCCGGAAGGGCGGCGCCTGTTCCCCAAGCTCACGGTCGAGGAGAACCTGCTGCTCGGCGCCTTCCGCAAGGCGGCCCGGTCACGGATCAAGGAGAACATGGCTTTCTGCTACGAGACGTTCCCCCGCCTGGCCGAGCGCAAGGGCCAGCTGGCCGGCTCGATGAGCGGCGGCGAGCAGCAGATGCTGGCGCTGGCGCGCGCGCTGATGTCGGCGCCGAAGATCCTGCTGGTCGACGAGCCCTCGGTTGGCCTCGCGCCGATCCTGGTGGCGCGCATGATCGAGAAGATCGCGGAATTGAAGGCGCAGCTCGGCCTCACCGTGCTGATGGCCGAGCAGAACTTCGAGCAGGCGACCCGCATCGCCGACCGCGGCTACGTGCTGGTGCACGGCAAGATCGAGCTCGACGCCCAGAACATCGCCGCACTGCGCGACAGCGACATCGTCAAGCGGCTGTATCTGGGCTTGGATTGATGGTCGGGGTCAGACCCGTCCCGCCGGAGGCGGGCAACAATGGGGGGTCTGACCCCTGGCTGGAACCGTAGGTGCATGGGGTCTGACCCGCGGGGTCTGACCCCAGTCGCCGTGCATGTCGCGCGGGCGCGTACCCAAGGGGGCAGACGCAAGCGTCCGACCCCGCCCCCCCGCGCATCAGCCCCGATGAAATCGCGCTTGCGGAATGCCGGTGGTAATTGTCCAATCGCGTCGCGTGCGCAGCAATAATCATTCAAGAACATCGGAGGACACCCATGGACATCAAGGTCAGCAGACAAGCCATCAGCGAGGCGCACGCCAAGCTCAGGAATTGGGGCAAGTGGGGCAAGGACGACCAGATCGGCACGCTGAACTTCGTGACGCCCGAGATGATCGTGAATGCCGCCAAGCTGGTGAAGCAGGGCAAGGTGTTCAATCTCGGCATCCCGCTCGACCAGAATGGCCCGCAGAAAGCAGGCTTCGGCGGGCGTTGGAACCCGATCCACACCATGCTGGCAACTGGCACGGACGCTGTCGCCGGGCGATTTGACGAGACCTTCAAGATCCGCTTCGCCGACGATTCAATCAACATGCCGGTGCAGTGCGGCACGCATTGGGATGCGCTGGGCCACATCTTCTATGAAGACGTTATGTACAACGGCTTCCCAGCCAAGCTGGTCGACGGCGGCGGCGTGCACAAGTGCGGCATCGAGAATTCGCGCAACAAGATGGTCGGTCGCGGCGTGCTGCTCGACATCGCCCGCTTCAAGAAAGTCGAGTACCTGGAGGACGGCTACGGCATCTCCAACGACGAGCTGGACGCCTGCGCCAAGGCCGAGGGCGTGACGATCGGCAAGGGCGATTTCGTCATCCTGCGCACCGGGCAGATGGAGAAGTGCCTGAAGCGCGGCGACTGGGGCACCTATTCGGGCGGCGATGCGCCGGGTGTCAAGTTCGAGAACTGCTACTGGAGCCACGCCAAAGAGATCGCCGGCATCGCCACCGACACCTGGGGCGTCGAGGTCAGGCCGAACGAAACCGACGAGGCGTTCCAGCCCTGGCACTGGGTCGTGATCCCGGCCATGGGCCTGCTGATGGGCGAGATCTTCCACCTGAAAGACCTCGCCGACGACTGCGCCAAGGACAAAGTCTACGAGTTCATGTTCTCCGGCCCGCCGCTGGTCATCACCGGCGGCACCGGCTCGCCGATCAATCCGGTGGCGATCAAGTGACGTGAAGAGGGGAGTAGGGAATGGGGAGTAGGGATCTCGAACCTGCTTTCTTCCCCTACTCCCAACTCCCAACTCCCTATTCCCCTCTGCACTTGGAGTCCCCAATGACCGCCCCCAACCTCAAAGGCCAGATCGCCCTCGTCACCGGCGCCGGCAAAGGCATCGGCCGTTCCTGCGCCGTCGAACTCGCCAAGGCCGGCGCCACCGTCATCGCCATTGCGCGGACCCAGGAGGACCTGGACGGCCTCGCCAAGGAAGCCGGTGCTGGCGCCGGCGCGTTCGAAACCTGGATCGGCGATGTGCGCGATCAGGCGTTGATCGATCGCATCAAGGCGCTGCCGAAAATCGACATCCTCGTCAATAACGCCGGCACCAACAAATTGCAGCACATCATGGATGTCGACGACGCGACGCTCGACCTGCTGATTGGCCTCAACATCCGCGCCGCCTTCAAAGTGGCGCAGGCCGTCGCCGGCGTCATGATCAAGCAGGGCGGCGGCGGCAACATCGTGCACGTCTCGTCGGTGGCCGGCCACGTCGGCTCCAAAACGCGCACGCTCTATGCCATGACCAAGCATGCCGTCGAGGGCATGACCAAGGCGATGGCGGTGGAACTGGCCGAGCACAAGATTCGCGTCAACGCCGTGGCGCCGACCGTGGTGCGCACGCCGATGACGGCGCCGTTCTTCAAGGATCCGCTGTACGAGAAACGGGCGATGGATTCGATCCCGCTCAAGCAGGTGTGCGATCCCATCGATATCGCCGAGGCGGTGCTCTACCTCGTCTCGCCCGGCGCCAAGATGGTCTCGGGCCTCAGCCTCAAGATCGACGGTGGCGCGACCGCGCATTGAATTGGTCGGTGGTTGGGGTCAGACCGCTTCCGCCAGAGGCGGGCAAGAAAGGATGGGGTC
>CAZCGE010000091.1:0-25586 GCA_964498125.1 uncultured Devosia sp.
TAAAAGTCGTCGAAACAACGCTGGCCGCGGACTTGAAACAACATAGCAGAAATAGGTCTCCACATCAAATCGAAGAGCCCGTAAGCCTTTGATGTAGCGAGCGTTATTCAATGATTATTTCTGCTTTCCATTCCACCGATGGCACCCCTGATACTTCGTCCATCGATGCAGCTGAGATCATGTTTTGTGCGTCAGGGCAGCGAGGCAAAATCCGAGCGGCGGTGAGCGTGCACCATCTCGCGCAGGCGCTCCGGCGCGAGCACCTCGACGTCGTGTCCCCAGACATAGAGATGCCAGGCCATCTCCAAGTGGCCGGCAGCCGAGAAGCGCACGATCAACGAGCCATCGGGCTGATCCTCCATTACCTGGGCGGGGTGGAACTCGAAGCCGCGGGCATGGGCGGCGGCCTTGGGCGAGAAGCGCCAGACCACCTCGCCGAACTCGTCCTCGTTCTGGAACACGCCGAAGGCGCGGTTGGCGAACGCCTGCAGATTGAAGGCCGGGTCACGCTCGAAGGTCTCCTTGCCGACCTTGGCCGCACGGATGTTCTCGACCACGTAGAGCCGTACCGGGCCACTTCGATCATCATCGGGGCGGGCGGCGAGATAGCGGCGCAGCCCGGTGAGCAGGCCATAGGGGGCAAGACGCCGGGTTCTGGGCGCCGGTTCGCCGCGGGATTGGTATTCGACCTCGAGGATGCGGCAGGCCTTGATCGCCTCGGCAATGGCGGCGGCGATCTTGCGGTCGATGCGTTGGCGCGGACCGGGGCGCGCCGCCAGGCCTTGGGCCTCGAGCAGGGCCTCGTGATCGGTTTCGAGCCGGGCGGCCTTGGAGCGCGGTACCAGCGCCAGGATCTTCTCGCGCAAGTCGAGCAGCTCGTCGGCCTCGACGGCGAGGCCGGATCGTTTCAGGGTCTCAACGGCGATATCGAGGGCGGCGAGTTCCTCGGGCGACAGCGACATCAGATCCCGGAGCGCACCCGACGGCAGACGCCAGCGCCGGCGCCCTTCGCCGTCGGTGCTGATGCTGGTGTCGGTGAACTGCGCTTCGAGCGCGCGGAGCATGCGCTGGGCTGTGCGCTTGGACACCGAGAACCGCTCGATCACATCGTCGAGCGTGACGCCGGCATGGCGCGCCGCGGCGAGGGTCGCCACCACGGCAAGGGGGCGGACCCGACGCGGTTATACACAAGCCGACATTTGCCCGGATGCAATCAGCGACGGCCGTGGCGTTGCCGATCACGTCCGCTTTATGGGCTATCGCGTTGACCCGAGGCTTCACAGGCCCAATCTTGATCGTCGCGGCTATTTTGATGGTGCCCATGGCGCCCCGGCGCTTGACTCAACGCCAGATTCCCGATCACATGTTCCGTAAGATGGTTGGCGCGCGACCCGATTGACCCACTGCCGAAGTGGGGGCGTTTGATGACTTAGTCTGCACGACACTCAGCAGCCGACATCCCTGTCCACCCGCAGCGCTGCGCTACTTTCAATCTGGCTGTTCGCCGGGGAACTCCTAGCATGTTGGTCAAGGTTTTTAGGTTGATCGTCACTTCGACGTTTGTTTATTTCGCTCAGGATCGAGAAATTCTGCAAGAAAAGTGGCCCTCCCGCAGGGCTTCGAAGGTCGATATGCCTACTACGGAATAATTGCCATGATGAACCTGATGACGGGAATGCTCGGCCTCGGCGGCCATCTTGGCGGCTGGCGGCACAAGGATTCCTGGTCCGACATGGTCATGAATCTCGACCATGCGATTGAAATCGCACGCACCGCAGAGCGCGGAAAGATCGATCTCCTGTTCATGGCTGACGGCAATGCCGTACGCCAGATGGACAAGCCGGCACTATTCGCCGCCAACAGTCCGTCCGACCGACCAGCGGTGTTCGAGCCACTGACGCTGATGTCGGCCGTCGCGATGCACACAAAGCACATCGGCTTCCTGTCGACGGCGACCACGACCTACGAGGAACCGTATCTGCTAGCGCGCAAGTTCGCCTCGCTCGACCATATCAGCAAAGGCCGTGCCTGCTGGAACATCGTGACGACCTCATTTCCCGGCGATGCTCTCAACTTCAGCAAATCGGAGCACCTGGCGCATGAATTGCGCTACGAGCGCGCGCGCGAGTTCGTCGATATCTGCAAGGGCCTGTGGGATAGCTGGGCGGAGGATTCGTTCCCGCAGAACACGGAGACCGGCCAGTTCCTCGATCCGACCAAGGTCCACGTCCTCAATCACGTCGGCAAACACTTCTCGGTCAAGGGTCCGCTCAACGTCGCGCGCTGCCCACAAGGTTATCCGGTGCTGTTCATGGCTGGCCAGTCGGAACCAGGCCGCGATTTCGCAGCCTATACGGCCGACTGCATGTTCACTGTCACCGACACGAAAGAGGGGGCACAAAAGGTCTATGCCGACGTGAAGGGGCGGCTCGCCAATTACGGCCGGCGCCCCGAGGACATGCGGATCATTCCCGGAGTCGGCATCTATGTCGGGCGCACTGCCGCGGAGGCCGACGAGTTTTACGAGGAACTGCAGTCGCTGATTTCGCCGAGCCTCGGCGTGCCATACCTGTCGAAGCTGTGTGAAATGGATCTTTCAAAATATCCCCTCGACGGCCCGATGCCCACCGAGGTGGTGGAGTCTACGGCGATCAAGAGTTTTCGTGACAGCATTGTCGACATGGCCAAGCGAGACAAGCTCACGGTACGCCAGACCTATCAGCGCGTGCTTCCCTCGATGGGTCATGTCGTGTTCAAGGGCAATCCGAAGCAGATCGCCGACCAGATGGAGGACTGGTACACGAGCAAGGCATGCGACGGTTTCAACATCATGACGCCCGTGCTCCCGCGCAGCCTCAACGAGTTCGTTGATCTGGTGCTTCCCGAACTGCAGCGGCGCGGTCTGTTCCGCAAGGAATATACCGGCAAGACGCTGCGCGAAAACATGGGCCTACCTATCCCACAGAACCCCTACTTCGAGACACCGCGCGGTGTTTTGCGATAAGGGCGTCTTCATGCCGTCAATCGGACGTCCGCGAAGTGGCAGGCGGCGTAATGCCCGTCCGCCTGCTGTTTCAGTAGTGGCTCGACCTCGCCGCACAGGGGCAACTGCGCCCGCGGACAGCGTGGGCAAAACCGGCAGCCTCGCGTGGCGGCCGAGGCCATTGGCGAACTCTCTTTGCTGGTGCTGGCGCGCGTGCGCCTAGCCTCGAGCACCGGATCGGGAATCGGAATCGAGCGCAACAGAAGCTGTGTATAAGGATGCAGCGGCCGGTCGTACAAGCCATCGGAGCGGGCGAGTTCCACGATCCGTCCCAGATACATGACGGCAACGCGATTGGCGATATGCCTGACCACAGCAAGATCATGGGCAATGAACAGATAAGTGAGGTGATATTCTGACTGAAGATCCTGCATCAGATTGATGATCTGCGCCTGGATAGAGACGTCGAGTGCGGAGACCGGTTCGTCGGCGACGATGAAATCCGGCCGAACGATCAGCGCGCGAGCGATCCCGATCCGTTGACGTTGACCTCCCGAAAACTCACGCGGGTAGAGATCCATTGCGCGTGCATTGAGACCGCAGTCGTCCAGCACTTTCAGCACCAGCCGATCAGCCTCCAAGCCCCGCGCGATACCGAAATTGCGCAGCGGCTCCGCCAGTGTGTCACGGATCGTCATCTTGGGGTTCAGTGACGAGTAAGGGTCCTGAAACACCATCTGCACCTGCCGCCAGAATTCCCGGCGGGTGGAGCCGTACAATTGGGCGACCTCGAGATCGGCAATTCGTATCGAACCCGACGTCAGAGGCGACAGGTTGACGATGACGCGTCCGAGCGTCGATTTGCCGGAGCCGGATTCCCCCACCAATCCCAATGTCTCACCCTTGGCGATGGTGAAACTGACATTGTCGACCGCCTTGAGTACGGATTTTCGCAGCAAACTGCCGCGTTGGGGAAAGTGCTTCGATACGCTCTCGACGGCGACCAGCGGCGCCTCTGGTGCGGGGGCTGTCATTGCGGAACCCCCGCAGCGTCGCGCATCTTCACCCAGCACCGCGCCGCATGGTTGGCCCCGACCGCATCGAGGGGCGGCTCCTCGTCCTGGCAGCGCACGACGGCAAACGGACAACGGGGTTGGAACTTGCAACCGGTTGGCAAATTGCGTGGATCGGGGGGCTGGCCGCGAATGGCCAGGAGGCGCTGCTTGCCGGCAGTGTCGAGGCGCGGCACGGAGCGGAGCAGCGACCAGGTGTAGGGATGCTGGGGCGAGTTGAAGATAGCCTCGGTCGGTCCCTCCTCGACGATCCTGCCGGCATACATCACGATCACGCGGGTACACAGGCTGGCGACCAGCGCGACGTTATGCGTGATGAGCAGGATCGCGGTGCCAGAGCTGCGATTGAGTTCGCGCATCAGTGTGATGATCTGATCCTGGATCGTCACATCGAGCGCGGTGGTCGGCTCATCGGCGATCAGCAGGGCCGGGCTGTTGGCAATCCCCATCGCGATCATGGCGCGCTGGCGCATGCCGCCGGAATATTCGTGCGGATAGCTCTGCGCCCGTTCCGGCGTCGCCGGGATGCCGACCCGCTCGAGCAGCTCAAGTACGCGGTGGCGGATAGCCGTGGCCGATAACCTGCTGTGCAGGCTGATCGCTTCGCCGAGTTGGGCGCCGACCCGCTGCACCGGATTGAGCGAGGTCATCGGATCTTGAAACACCATGGAGATCCGCTGCCCACGAAGCTGGCGCACCTGCGCCGGCGACATTCGCAATATGTCGCGCCCCTGGAACAGGATCTTTCCCGTCCTGATCCGCCCAGGATACGGCACCAGCCGCAGGATCGAGCGGGCGGTCACGGATTTGCCCGAGCCGGACTCGCCGACGATGGCGACGACCTCGCCAGGCTCGATCTTCAAAGCCACGCCGTCCACGGCTCGGAACGACACGCCCTGCGGCGACTTGAATTCGACGACGAGGTGTTCGATCTCTAGCAACGGCCCCGCACTGGTTGTTGCGGAGGTAGCGTCTGTGGCTTTCTCGGCCAGCGACGGCATGCTCATCTGGCCACCGTGCGGGCGCCGAACTTGGACGCGAGCCCGTCGCCCATGAGGTTGAGACCGAGAATAGTCATCGACAGTGCAATCCCCGGGAAGGTCGACATCCACCAGGCTTGCTGCAGATAGAGTTGCGCCTGCTGCAGCAGCAGGCCCCAGCTCGGATGCGATGGATCGCCGAGACCGAGGAAGCTGAGAAAGGATTCGGTCAGGATCGCTCCGCCGGTCTGCAGAGATCCGCTGACGATGATGAACGGCACGACATTGGGCAGGATGTGACGCGTGATCATACGCCACGACGAGGCACCGCCCATGGTCGCCGCCAGAATGAATTCCTCACCACGCAGCACCAGGAGTTGCGCGCGCACGACGCGGGCGGTGGCGACCCAGCTCAAGACCCCGATGACAATAATGATCTTAGTCTGCCCACCGCCAAGGAGCGCAACCACCACGATCGCCAGCAGAAAGCGCGGAATGATCTGGAATACTTCAGTCACACGCATGAGGATCTCGTCGACACGTCCGCCGAAAAAGCCCGCAACCGTGCCGACTGCCGTGCCGATCGTTATCGCAATCAGTGCGCTGAACACGCCGACAGTGAGCGAAATACGTCCGCCGTAGAGGACGCGAGCGAGGACGTCGCGGCCAAGGTCGTCCGTTCCCATTGGGTGCGCCTGGCTCGGTGCGCGCAATGTCTGACCACTCAACGCCATTGGATCGGCGCCAGTGAGGAGAGGTGCTAACAGGGCGGCCAGCAGCGGGATTGCCACCAGGATCATGCCGACGAGCGTCGAAGATTTGAGGTCCGCCAAGGCGCGCAAACGTTGCTGCGGGGCGGGCCGATCCAGCTGTCTAGTCACCGGATCTGGAATTGCTGCGCTGTCGTCTGCCATCAGCGTCCCACCCTGGGATCGAGTGCCGCAACGACGATGTCAGTGATGATATTCACGATGACGACCGCCGTGGAGGCGAATATGAAGCAGCCGGTCATCAGCTGAAAATCGCGCCGGAAAATGGAATCGAAGAAGAGGCGACCGAGGCCGGGAAGGCCGTAGATAATCTCGGTCACGACGGCGCCGGCGAGCAGGACTCCGAACTCGAGCCCGATCACGGTCACCACCGTGACGAGCGCGTTCGGCAGCGCATGACGCCACAGCACGCGGCGGCGGGTCGCGCCCTTGGCGTAGGCCACGGTCACGTAATCCTTGCCCAGCGCCTCGATCATCGCCGCGCGCGTGTAGCGCGTGATCATTGCCATCTCGAACAGCATCAAAGTCGTAACCGGGAGGATGAGGTGGCGGGCAACATCGAGAAAGTGTTCAAAGCCGTAATAGGTGACGCGTGCGGAACTCAATCCTCCGGCTGGCAACAGATCGAGCCTCACGGCGAAGAAAAGTACGAGAAGCTGTCCGAGCCAGAAAATCGGGATCGAAAAGCCGACGAGGGAGGCGCCGCTGACAATGGCGTCGACCGGCGTATCGCGGCGATCCGCCGCCACCACCCCCAGCAGGATGCCCAGCACCGAGGCGCAGAACATGCTGAGACAGGTCAGCAGCAGGGTCACCGGAAAGTGCTGCAGAATGAGATCGGTGACAGGAGTCCCAAAATAAATCGAAGTGCCGAGATTGCCCTGCGCCGCCCGGAACACGTAGGTCTGGAATTGCTGCAGAAGCGGCTTGTCGAGGTCGTATTCGGCCCGAACCGCCGCCAGGAACTCGGGTGTGGGCGCGTCCCCCGCCAGCAGCAGCGCCGGATCGCCCGGCGCCAGGCGCGTCAGAGTGAAGGTCAGGGCAATGATGATCAACACGAGCGGTACGCCCAAGGCGAGCCGCCGCAAAATCAACAGTCCTAGCCCGCTCAGCATCAGGTTCGATCCTCGTCCGGGTTGTCGCCGTGCGCGCCGCTCGACTTGCGGCGCCAGACCCACCAGGCCCCGGCGGCAACCGCAGCGGCAGCAGCCGCAGCGGCGATCGTCGCGGTCTGCGACCCATCGCCCGCCGGTGTGGCCGCGTTCTTGGCTGCTCCCGGTGCGGCGGCGACTGTCGCCACTGCCGGCCGAACGCGAGCAAAGCTGTCCTTGCTGGCGTCTGCCGATTCGAACGCACCCGTCATGACGGTACTGCGGAATGCACCGACACCGCTGTAGGCGAGGATTGGCAATACTGGCACCGCCTCCCAGATGATCTCCTGGATGCGGTCGTAGATTTCCTTGCGTTTGGCGGGGTCGGTCTGCAACCGCTGCTCATCGAACAGCTTGTCGATTTCCGGATTCGAGTAGGAGCTGTTGTTGGTGAAGATGCGCGGTGGATTGTGGGTGTTGCTGGTGACGTACAGCCGCTCAGTGCCGATGTCGGGATCGGGTCCCTGCGCGTAGGAGTCGATGATCATATCGAACTGTTCGCTGATGTAGCCCCTCTGGTTCAGCGCCGCGCGCTCGAGCGGCTGCAGGCTCACCGCAATGCCGACATCGCTCAGATTCTGCCGGATCACATCCGCCATCTTGGTAACACGAATGTCGTTCGCAGCCCACAGCAGGCGGAACTCGAAGCGGGTGCCGTCTGCCTTGCGGGCGTAGCCCGCCCCGTCGAGGATCTGGTTGGCGCGCGCCGCGCTGTATTCGTAGTCCTTGAGCTTTGTGTTCGCCAGCGACATCGAGGGCGGCAGAGGCCCGATCTGGTTCTCGGCGAAGCCCGGCATCACATTGTCGCGGATAAAGGCGCGATTGATGCCATGCGCCACTGCCTGGCGCACGCCCACGTCGTCGTAGGGTTTGCTCTTCATGTTGATGATGCCGAGGAAGGCCGCACCGCTGACGTTCGAGGCCCTGATCTCGACACCGGGGAACTTCTTGATGCGCTCGATCTCGGTGAAAGGCATCGAGTTGTTGTAGAGCATATCGACTTCGCCCTTTTCGAAGGCGGCGACACGCGCGGCAGCATCGGGAATGATGCGCAGCACCAGTTCGTCGAACGCTGGCTGGCCGGGCATGTAGTACTTCTCGTTCTTGACGTAGCGGATGCGGTCGCCCTGAATATACTCCACCAGCTTGAACGGGCCGGTGCCGATCGGCTTCTTGTTGAGCGGGTTCTTGATGAATTCCGTTCCTTCCCACAGGTGCCTGGGCAGGATGGCGCTGATCGCATTGTTGACGGCCTTCATCACCGCCGGAGACGGTGTCTGGAGCCGGACAATTGCGACGTGCGGGTCGCTGGCGTCGACGCTATCGAGCGACTTGAACGCGCCACGGCCCCATGGATGAAGCTTCGACGTGACGTTCTCCATTGTGAACTTCACGTCCGCCGATGTGAACGGGGCGTCGTCATGCCATACGACGTTCTTTCTCAGGTAGAATGTGTAAGTCTTACCGTCCGGTGAAATTTCCCAGCGCTCCGCGAGCTCTGGGTGGATGTCTCCTTTGCGGTCGACCCAGGTCAGTGCGCCATAAACCGCGCAACCCGCTCCGAAACTCGAGATGATCGACGTCATCGGCGGATTAATGATTGGCGGATCCTCCTCGAGCGCTCCCACGATGCGCTTGGGCGCGCCCTGCGCTCGTGCGAGTTCGTGCGGCCACAAGAACCCGCCTGTAAGTCCGCCCAGGACGACACGCCGCGATGCTTCGATCATGTTGCTTCTCCGTTGCGGCTTTGCCCGTTGGCCGGGCGGCCGGCCGCTTCCGCGCTGGCCGTGAGTAGAAGCGCGCGCGGCGCTTCCGATCGACTGACACGCGCACGAATTCGTTCGGGAACGCTAGCCTAAGACCCAAGAGATCAAAGAGAATACACGAACCACTATGGGAAGGAAGGCAAGATCAGCTCAAACTTGTGATGACTGCCGGGCGTCGAGAAGGGACAGCACCATAGAAGTGAAACACTCTGCTAACTAATTTGGCTCTGTTCGCGTTGAATATGGAACAGCCTGATTGGTAGCGCTCAGTGAGGCACGGCGGATGGCGTCGGATCACCAGAGCGGGGCCTCGACGATGCGCGCAGCCGATTTCCAGAAGCTGCTTGGGCAGCTGGCCGGCCTCGATGCAGGGCAACGCAAGGCTGCCCTGAGGGTGCTGTCGGGCATCGACGAAGGCCAGCAGGCGATCGAGATTTTGGAGGCGGCGAGCACGGCCGGGCCGCAGTGTCCGCACTGCGGGCACGCGCATGTGCAGCCCTGGGGTCAGTCCAACAAGCTGCAGCGCTGGCGGTGCCGGTCGTGCCGCATCACCTTCAATGCCCTGACCGGCACGCCGCTGGCCGGGCTGCGCAAGCGCGAGTTCTGGCTGGAGCACGGTCGAGGGCTGGTCGAAGGCGCCAGCCTGCGCACCGTGGCGGCGCGATGCGGGGTTGCCTTGTCGACGTCGTTTCGCTGGCGACATCGGCATTTGCAGGCGTCCAGGAGTGTTCAGCCGGCTGTTCTGGCCGGCATCGTCGAGGCCGACGAGACCTATTTCCTGGTCTCGGCCAAGGGCTCGCGCAAGCTGGTCGGGCGGGTGGCACGGTCACGCGGGGTCAAGGCCAGCAAGCCCGGATTGTCGAGCGAGCAGATCCCCGTCCTGATTGCCCGCGAACGCAACGGCGCCACTGTGAGCAGCGTCCTCGTCGACCGCAGCGAGGCGGCCATGAAGCCGCATCTGCAGCCCATTCTGGCCAAGGATTGCCTGCTTGTCTCCGACGGCGCCAAGGCCTACGGAGCGCTCGCCCGCACACTCGATATCAGCCACGTCGGCCTCAATACGAGCGACGGCATCTATCACATCCAGAACGTCAACTCATACACCAGCGGCCTGAAAGGCTGGATGGCGCGTTTCAAAGGCGTCGCCACCAAGAACCTGCCCACCTATCTGGGCTGGCACCGTTTGATGGCGCGCGCCGCCGAAACATTGACCGCAGAAGCCTATCTCACGGCCGCTGCCGCATGAGCCGGGAACCTTCCATAGCCAACGCGAACAGAGCCACTAATTTATGCCCAGCCCTCGTGTTGACATCCTGGCGAAGATGGCATGTAAATTCCGGCTGGAGCCGAGAGGCTTCCGTCACGATCGCCTTGAGGATTCGCGCAACGAACTTGAATACGCTTGCGGATATCCTGAAACTCCGAACTCTCGAGACAACCACTGACAGGCGCTACCGCAAGCGCCAACCGCACTCCTCCCGACAATCGGACAGACACATACGATGGAGGCTGCTTTGGCAGGCAACAGCGATCGGCCGACAGTTGCTATTGTCGGCGCAGGCATCGGCGGTGTCTATCTCGTGGCCATGATGGGGCTTGTCGGCTGCAAAGTGCGGTTGAATGATATCGACGACTCCAAACTCGTGGATCTTCGCGAGTCCAAGGGCATCGAGGTGGAAGGGCCGGGCGGCGGGTTCGCCCCGCTCGAACTGGCCACAACTGATCTGAAGGCTTCAACAGACGGTGCCGATATCATCGTCGTGGTGACGGGAGGCAACTTCCAGGAGAAGGTCGCCCAGTCCCTTGGCCCGCTGCTGCGCGACGGCCAGTTAATCCTGTTGGTCCAGGGCAACACAGGTGGATCGCTGATTGTACGCCGTGCGCTCGACAAGGTAGGCTGCAATGCCAGAGTCGATATTGCCGAAATGGACAACTATCCGATGTCGGCATGGAGGCGCGGGCCGGCGCGAATCGCTCCGATCGTGATTAAACGCGGGTTGCAGATCGCAACGTTTCCTGGGAATCGCATCGACGCCGTGTTTCCACGACTTGCATCCCTGTTTCCGACCGCTGTCCCGGCACCCAATGTCGTCTACACTGGCTTCGTGAATGCCAACGCAATGCTGCACGTCGCCAACTGCGTCGGCAATGCCGGCCTCATCGATCGCGGCGGCGACTACAAATTCTACGCTGAAGGCGTGACTCCGATGGTCGCGCGACTGTACGAGGCGATTAACGCCGAACGTGTCGCAATCGCTGCTGCGCTGGGTGCTAACGTACCGGACTTGGCGGAGTGGTTTTATCTGACATACGGCGTGCGGGAAAAGACGCTTACCGAGACATGCCAGAAACTAACATTCAACAGCGACGGTCCCTATCAGGCCACCGGCACGCCGAAATCGTTCGAGCATAAATATGTTGCCGAGGATGTACCGGCGGGCTTGATTCCGATGAGCGCAATCGGCGACGCAGTGGGTGTGCCAACACTAGCGATCGATGCAACAATCGAGATCGCACGGTGTATGGCTGGGACCGACTTCTCGACCAACGCTCGAACGCTTGAGCGTCTTGGTTTGGCAGGAATGGATGTAGAGCAAATCAGACGCGTTATGGAGGCCGGCTTTTGAGGCCCGCCAGCGACTTGATGAATGTGAGAGGCTGCTGCGCAAGACCGAAGCGGCGCAAGACAGCTCCTGTGAAGGGTTCCGGATGCCGGCCCGCACGGAGGCAGCCACGCGCACCGGGGCCGGCGTCGGGAAGCCGTATTCAGAAGCCGACATTTGCCCGCGTGCGACCGGCGCCGCTCGTCGCATCGATGATCACGTCCGCTGAGCGGGGTATCGCGTCGACCTGGTTGGCGTCCCAGGCCGGATCCATTCTCTCCGCTATCTTGATGGCGTCCAGCGCTTGACTCTACGTCAGGTTCCCGATCAATTCTTCCATCAGAGGGTTGGCGCGCGACGCGAGTGACCCAATGCGGAGATACGGTGCAATGCAGCATTGGGTACGGAGCCCGATTGATTCCGGACATGCCGGCACTGCGGCCAGGCAGGATTGGCGCCGTGCGAGTTACTGTTCCTTTTCACTGGCGCCGACTGCCGGGTAGCGGCTCGCAGCAGTTGTGTTGAGAGTAGGTGCCCGCCTTGCCCGGGGCATCCCGGTCGGCAAGCCGCCGCGCGATCGGGCACGACCGCACGGCGGCACAACCATTCGGGCTCTCCGCCCCGAGCGCGGCCTCAGACCTGCACACCGAAGATGACGTGCACGATGCGCTGCACCTCGCGGAACCGCGTCGCATCGAGCGTGTAGGTCACCTCGACCATTCGATCCCTCGGCCTGTCGATCTCGAAGGCGAGCCGTGCGGGAGTGAACTCGACGAGGCAGAGCCTGAAGTGGCCAGCGAAGGTGTAGGGTCGTGTGTCTCGATGTAGCAGACGCCGCTGTCGTCGGCGTCCTCGAACTGGCGCTGAACGAACGGGTAGTGTTGGAGGGGCGCCGATAGATTGAAATCGTCGCCGGGGTCTTGCGTGTTGAACGAGACCTGGAAGTACTGATCATCGAAGTTAGCGACCGACACGTAAGGGGCGTGGAGTTTCATGAAGTCACGTTGCTCCTGCAAGGGTCAGTCATGAGGCCGGGCGGAACAGGAGCCGCGCCGGCGATCGAACCGGCCGGCTCCCTGGTCGGGTGCCTCGGACTCCCACCAGACGCCGCGCTTTCCGTTCCGCGGCGTCAATTCCAAAGACGCCGTGATCCGCTTCGTCGGGCTGTCGACCATGCCGGCGCAGGTCCGTGCGCAGGCCGCCGCCGACATCATCCACCTGCTGGAAGAGCCCCACCTGAAGCATCGCATCGCCGCCCGCTTTCCGCTGGACAAGATCGTCGAGGCGCACGAGCTGCAGGACCGGCCGCGTCGTCGGCAAGGCGCTGATCGATGTGGCCGATCTCGGCTGACCTCTACTTGATCGCCTGTGGATTGATCGGCGAGCCGGTGCCGCCGTCGATCACCAGCGGTGGCGCGCAGAAGAAGAACTCGTAGACCTTGTCGGCGGCGCAGTCCTTGGCCAGCTCCGACAGGTCGAAGATCTCGCCCATGGTCAGGCCCATGGCCGGTATCACCACCCAGTGCCAGGGCTGCTGCGCTTCTTGCGTCTCGTTGGGCCGCACCTCGACGCCCCACGTGTCTGTGCAGATCGCGGCGATCTCCTTGGCATGGCTCCAGTAGCAGTTCTCGAATTTGACCCCAGGAGCATCGCCTCCGGCGTAGTTGCCCCAGCCGCCGGCCGCGCGCACGCGCTCCATGTGGCCGGTGCGGATCAGGACGAAATCGCCCTTGCGGATCTCGACCTTCTGCGCCTTGGCGACCGCGTCGAGCTCGTCGTTGGAGATGCCGTAGCCGTCGGGCAGCGAGTCGATCTTCTTGTGGCGCGCGATATCGAGCAGCACGCCGCGGCCGACCATCTTGTTGCGCGAGGCGGTGATGGCGTTCTTCTGCAGACCTCGCGAATCGGCGAGCTTGGCCGAATAGCCATTGTACATCTTGTCGTCGAGAAAGATGTGGCCGAGTGCATCCCAGTGCGTGGCGCATTGGATCGGCATGTTGATGGCGTCGTCGGCGTAGCGGCAGCGGTTCCACTCGTCCTGGTTGCCCGAAACCGCGTCGGTGCCGGTGGCGATCATGGTGTGGATCGGATTCCAGCGGCCGTCGGCGCCCTTCTGCGGGCCCTGGCTGTTGAGCGGTATGCCGAGCGAGAACACCTGGCCCTTCCGGATCAGCTGCCCGGCCCCGACGATGTCCTTGGGCGTGATGTGGTTGAGCGTGCCGATCTCGTCGTTGGCGCCCCAGCGGCCCCAGTTCGAGAGTTTCTTGGCCGCCTCGTAGATCGCGGCCTTACCGACCTTGATATCCATGACGTTCCTCCGTTGATCGCTGCGTGGGCAGCTCGCGTGCCGAGCGGCACGCGAGCTGCAGGATAGGCCCGCGCGCCCGGCGCGGGGGGCAACGGTGCGATGCAATTCGGGAGCCGCACCCATGCAATGGCGCTGGTCGTCACGCCGCGCCCCCGACCGAATAGGGGTGTGCATCGGCGCTGGCGGCTGACCCAGTAAAGGCGCGCCACGGGCACTGTCCAACGTCACGCGGACTGAGTGCCGCGATTACAAACCATCAATACACACAGGCATAAACGGCGTCCTCGATCGTCTCACGTCGGGGCGGGGGGCAGGGTTGCACGCCTTGGTGGGCTCGGCAACGCGTTTGGTGACTTCGGGAACTAACACCGTTGCCATGAGGTGAACGTAGGGTTGCGCAACCGCCTATCCAGACGCGATCCTGAGTTTGAATTCTTCAGCGTAAGCAACGGGGCGATAGCAGGGCCGCTCCCAGGACGGCGCTGACAAGCCCATATGAGGATTTTTCTTCACGATTGGCTCACGGCATGCTTGATTGACACACGTTGTCAAGACGCAACGACAGGAGGACGCCCATGGCCCTGCAGATGCAAGTGCTGAACGCCCAGGCGGTGCCAGAGAACAACAAGGCGCTCTACGAGTTGATCATCGACAACGCCACGGTCCGCGTCTCGCGCTGGCTATTCAAGCCCGGCCAGATGTCGGGCTGGCATCACCATGAGCTCGACTACATGGGGCTGCATTCAACGCGCAACCTGCTGCGCTACGAGATGCCCGACGGCCGCGTGGAGACCAAGGACCAGGTCGGCATCTCGGGCTTCATCAAGGCCGGCGCGGAGCACAACGTGACCAACGTCGGCGCCAATGACGCCGAGGCCTACGAGATCGAGTTCAAGCTTTCGGCCGACTATGCTGGACACATCGTAGCCGGCATTCCCCCAGCAGGCGCAGACGAACGCGAGACTACGTGGCCGAGATTGCCCCAGCAACCTCTGTCGGCAGGTTGAGCGCGCGATCTGAGCCACCGACGCGCCGGCTCGGGTAGCTCGTGACAATGGCAGATCCCCATAGCGCAATTAGGTTCGTGGTGCCTGCCCGAACAGCCGCACGTCTACACGCCGGATGCCGCTCGGTTGGTATCAGGACATCCACCGAGCTGATCCCGGGAGTTGGGTCAGCCCCCGGTTTTGACATCGCCTAATCCGATTTCGACGCTTCAGAAGCAGTTCGCTTGCGCTCGTCTCTCTCGACCTTGCCTGCCGAGGTCCTGCCCCGACTTTTCCGTGATGCTCACCACCACGGCTTTTGACCGCAGCAGCTCACGGTGGCTTGGGAACAGCGACCTGATCGCCGATCCCGAAGGGCCTACCTCCATCTCCAGTACAGTTGCGCAGCGCCGTTTGAACCGGCGTTACTCGTGACACAAGACCCGATTCGCACCAAGACACATACGGAGGTTGCGCGGCCGAGGCACATCCGGTTACGATCATTGCGTTATCAGCGGTCACGAAGCCAGTCAGCTAATATCACATAGATTTCTGGAGTGCCGACCATGAGCCAGCACGCAACGGAGGCTTCCACGTCATCAGGAATAGAGGCGCCCATCGTCTATCTCGTAGACACGGGCGAAACGCCGGTTTTCCATCAGACTCGCACGGCCGCGGACACAATAACGATGGCGGGCACGCGCGAGAAGAAGGTGATGAACGTTCGGAATGGACGTCTGCATCCGAGTAATTTCTCCCTCGACGTCGAAGGTTTTGTCCTTGCGGAGCATGCCACCAAGGTCGTGGATTTCTTCGACGATGCGGAACTAACCTCAGTCTATACACCCGAGCTCGAAAAGCTCGTTGCCATGTACACCAGTGCGTCCAAGGCGGTCGTGTTCGATCACACACGTCGTTCGAGCGCTGCGGCGACCCGAGACAAACACAACGCGCGCGATCCCGTCAGCGCAGCGCACGCCGACTATACCGATCAGTCGGCGGCACAGAGGCTCAGGGATGTGTTGGGGGACAAGGCCGAAGGCCGGCTGACCAGACGCTTTGCCATCGTCAATGTCTGGCGCTCCATGAACGGTGTCATTCAGGAGTGGCCCCTGGCCGTGTGCGATGCTCGCAGCATCAAGGCTGAACACATGCACAAAATCGTGCGCAGCGCACCTCATCGAGACGAACCGTCATTCGAGTATCGCCGCGCCAGCGAAACACTCCATGCGTCCTACAACGCCAGTCATCGCTGGTTCTATTTTCCAAACATGAACCGGAACGAAGCGTTGATGTTCAAGAACTACGATTCGCTGACGGACGGTACCGCGCGGTACTCAATGCATACGGCTCTGGAAGACCCCACTAGCCCGCCCAATCCTGCGCCGCGCGAAAGCATCGAGAGCCGGGTCTTCGCGTTCTACGACTAGCGGAGTAAGTGCGTCCGGCGACGTCCGGTCCACTCGTCGTCTTGTCAGCTATCCTACAAGTGAGCCGCCGATCCGCAAGTTCGGCATGGGCGAAGTTGCGACGGACGTTGTGACGGCTTTCGAACGCCGGCCCTGACTGCGCGTGGAAACGTTCGTGATCGGCCGGCATCCGAAACCCGTCACAATAGCCGACATTTACCCGGAGGCAATCAGCGACGATCGTCGCGCCATAGTTCACGTCCGCTGTGTGGGGTATCGCGTTGAACCGCTGCATCCCTGGCCGGCTCTCGACCTCCACCGCCATGTCGATAGCGTCGTACACTTGACTCTACGTCAGGTTCCCGATCAATTCTTCCATCGGAGGGATGGCGCGCGACGCGAGTGACCCTGAGCCGCCATTCAAGTCGACACCTTTCATGGCAGCTGTTCCCCACCAAACCGGAAACTCGCTGTGATCAGCCGCTGTGTTTATCGCGATGGCGGCACCACTTGAGGCGGCTCCGCAGGACGGACGTCATGGCAGCCAGTCGCGTCCTCTTTCGAGGCGCGGCCATTGACCTGGCTGGAGGTACCGAGGCCAAGCTGCCGCAAAGCGTCCGGGCAGTGCTACTGATGGTCGAGATTCTACCTGACACTGACTAGCCGCACCACTCCGCTTGCCGCGCTCGATCGCGGTCGAGGTTGGAATGCATGCAAACGATTGACAGACATTGGTCTGCGTGGAACTTTGAACGACCTGAAGTGTTTGAGCGACATCGGGGTCGCGTGCACATGGCAACACTGCGTTGAAAACCAAGGGGATGTCAGATGAACCCATTTCGTCTCTTCGGTTCCGCTCTAGCTTCCTTGCTGCTCATTCTGCCGGCTGTGGCGCAGGATTCCAATAGGGTCCTGCGTGTTGTGCCGAGTGCTGATGTTTCGGAGCTGGATCCGACCCGCGGAGCGAACCTGATCTCGCGCATCTATTCGCATATGGTCTTTGACACGCTCTATGCGCTCGACAAGGACCTGGCGCCACAACCGATGATGATCGACAAGAGGGTGCTCAGCGACGACGGCCTAACGTATACGTTCACCTTGCGCTCCGGCCTGAAGTTCCATGACGGCACTCCCGTCACCACGAAAGACGTCATCGCTTCGGTCAGCCGCTGGATGAAAGGCACGTCCATCGGCGGCGCTCTCAACCAGCGTGTCGCCTCGATGGCTGCCGTCGACGATGTGACGTTCAAGCTGGTTCTCAAAGAGAAGTTTGGCCTCGTCGAGTTCATGCTTGCGGGCCCGGGAGCGCCGATCGCTGCGATCATGCGCGAGGCGGACGCCACGCGGCCGGACAATGTGCCGCTGACCAATCCGATCGGCTCCGGCCCCTTCCGCTACAACACGGCGGAGCGGCGGGCTGGCGCCAAGGTGGTGTTCGAGCGCAATCCGGACTATCCAGCGCGCGCCGAGCCGGCGAACGGGCTCGCGGGCGCTCGGGTCGTCAAATTCGACCGCGTGGAATGGACGATCATGCCGGACGCCACCACGGCCGCCAATGCGCTGGCGACCGGCGAAATCGACTTCTGGGATACCGTCGGAGCCGACCTCGCTCCCTTCCTCAAGAAGCGAGGGATCACCCTGCGAGCGCGTGCTCTGCCGACCACGGCTTTCGTGCGATTCAACTTTCAGCTGCCCCCGTTCAATGACGTGCGCGCCCGTCAGGCGTTGGCGCTGCTGATCGACCAGAACGAGATGATGCCGGCGGTCGCCGGCGACGACGGCAAATGGTCCGTCTGCTACTCATTTAGCGTGTGCGGAACCGTCTATGGCACCGAGATCGGTTCCGAGCCCTATCGCAAGGTCGACGTGGCAAAGGCCAAGGCTCTGCTTGCCGAAGCTGGCTACAAGGGCGAGACGTTGATCATCGTCGGTACGCCGCAGCTGGCTCCGATCAATACGATGACGCAGATCCTCGCGCGCCGCCTGCAGGACGCCGGCCTCAAGGTCGATATCCAGATGACCGATTTCCCGGGCATGCTGCAGCGCATCAACCAGCGCAACAAGGCAATCGGTGACGGCGGCTACCACATGTTTGCCTACTATGCCATCGGTGCCTCCTGGTTCCACCCGCTAACGAACGTCTCGGTGGACCTTAATTGCGAAGGTCGCAGCTGGCCCGGTTACCCGTGCGACCCCACCGGCGAGAGCTTGCGCCAGCAATTTCTTGCCGCCCCGAACGATGCCACGCGCAAGGCCGCTTTCGAGGCGTTCCAGAAGCAGCTGTGGGTGTTCTTGCCATACGTACCCGCCGGACAATTCGACGTCACCAACGCCTATCGCAGCAACGTGCACGGCGTGGTCGATGACCTGTTTCTGAACTACTGGAATATGGAGAAGCGCTAGCCCCTGGGGCCGTTCATTGCGCAAATCTGCTCCGGTAACATCGGAACCGGCAGCACGTCCGCAACCAGGGATCCCAGCCACACAAGCCCCTCATCAATGGAGACATCGCCATGGCCCTACCAATCCGTGAAGTCAGCAAAGAGGAGATGTTGAAGCGCGTCGCCTTCTTCAAGGACCTGGTGCCGAGCAAGATGCCGCTGATCGATGCGGTGTTGCCGCAGTTCCAGCGCGAGATCTTCAGCATCATCGGCGGCGGCGTCACCGAGGATGCTCAGGTTCGCCCGCCGATTACAGCGGTGGAAGGTTTCCATCTTTCGATAGTGAAGTGTGGCGCCGGCAAGGGCACCGGCCTGCACAATCACAAGACGGTGGAAGTGTTCATTCCACTCACCGGCCGCTGGTCGATCCACTGGGGCAACAAGGGCGAGAACGAGGTGATACTCGGACCCTACGACGTCGCCTCGGTGCCGATCTCGGTGATGCGCGGGTTCCGCAACGTCAGCGACCAGGAGGGCCTGCTCCTCGTGGTGGTTGGCGGTACCGATCCCGGGCAAGTCGAATGGACCGGCGACGTCATGAGTGCGGTCCAAAAAAAGGGCTTCGGCTTCGACGAGAGCGGCAAGATCAAGGAAGTCGCCAAGAGTTGAGTCTCGAAGGGATCGTCCGGCATGGCCAGCGATGACATTTGTTTCCTTCCTGCCACGCAGTTGACGGTGCTGATCCGCTCGCGCAAAATCTCACCGGTCGAGGTCACCGAGGCCGTTCTTGCGCGTGCGGAGAAGGTCAATCCGACGCTCAATCTCTTCGCCTACCCGATGGCAGCGGCAGCGCGCAAGGCGGCCCGCGTGGCCGAGTCCGCCGTGATGTCCGGGGCGGACCTCGGTCCACTGCACGGTGTCCCGGTCACCATCAAAGACAATGTTCCGATTGCCGGCCTGCCGCTCGGTAACGGCTCAATTGCCATGAAGGACTTCGTGGCGACCTCCGATGCCGTCGTCACGCAACGGATCAAGGCCGCCGGTGCCGTCATCGTCGGCAAAACCACGCTGCCGGAGTTCGCACACAGAGTCTTGACGGACAGTCCAACTTACGGTGTTACGCGCAATCCCTGGAACCTCGCCCATACCCCTGGTGGTTCCAGCGGCGGCGCCAGTGCGGCACTAGCGGCCGGCGTCGCACCGCTTGCCATCGGTACCGACGGTGGTGGCTCCATCCGTGCCCCAGCCTCCAATACCGGTGTCAGTGGACTCAAAGCGACGCTCGGCCGAATTCCCTTCGAGATCATGCCCGACGGATTTGCGAACTATGCCTTCGTCGGTCCGATGGCCCGCACCACAGCGGACGTTGCGCTTTTCCTGTCTGTATTGGCCGGGTCGCATCCAGATGATCCCTATTCACTCGGTGTGCCTCCGCTCGACCTGTCTGCAGGCGCACCCCAAACTAAGCTTCGTATTGGCTGGATCGAGCATTTCGGCCGCTACCGCACCGACCCGGAAGTGGCGCAGTTGACGGGCGCCATGGTCGCTTCGCTGCAGCGCGAAGGGCACAGCGTCGAGCCCATTGCCGATCCCTGTTTCAATGACATTTTTGAAACCTATGTGGTGATCGCCACAACGGCCCATGCGGCGCGGCTGTCGTCACTGGTCGAGACGTGGGGTGACAAGCTGACGGCTTCGATGCGCAAGAGCATCGCGCGCGGGGCGCAGTATTCAGCGGTCGATTGGCAAAGAGCGCACGACCGTCGCACGGTGCTTTTCCGGTCGGTGCAGCGGTTGTTCGATCACTACGATCTGCTGCTCACGCCGACAATGACTGCGCCGCCCGCCAAGCTCGATGCCGACGGCTCGGTTGAGTCTGAAATGTATGCCGAGTATGCGGCGACCCTATACCCCTTCAATCTCACCGGTCACCCCGCGGCATCGGTGCCGTCCGGCTTCACTAGCAGTGGGTTGCCGGTCGGCCTGCAGATCGTGGCACCGTGGTTTGCTGAGGCGCGGATTCTGGGCGTGGCGGCGCAGCTGGAAGCGATCCATCGCTGGAACGAGCGGCGGCCGCCGGTGTAGTGAGGTCGTCGGGGGCGCCGCCATGCTCAAGTACATCCTCAAACGCGTGCTGGCCACCATTCCGGTCATGGCCGTCGTTGCCTTGTTCGTGTTCAGTGTCCTGTTCTTTGCGCCGGGCGATCCGGCGGCGATCATTGCCGGCGATCAGGCCACCCTGGCCGACGTCGAGCGGATCCGCAGCCGGCTCGGCCTCGACCGGTCGTTCTTCGCGCAATTCGGCGATTGGCTGTGGCGGCTGGCGCAGGGCGACCTCGGCCGATCGATCTTCACCAATCTGCCGGTCGCCGAGATGATCGCGCAGCGGATCGAACCGACCCTGTCGCTGTTGGTGCTGACACTGACCCTCGCGGTCACGACCGCGGTACCCCTCGGCGTGCTCGCCGCGTGGCGCGCGGGCACCTGGATCGACCGGCTGGTCATGATGATTGCCGTCTTCGGCTTCTCGGTGCCGGGCTTCGTCGTCGGCTATGCGCTGGCCTACACCTTCGCGCTCGAGCTCGACTGGCTGCCGGTGCAGGGCTACACGCCGCTCTCGAAGGGGTTGTGGCCGTGGCTCAGGAACCTGATCCTGCCGGCCGTGTCGCTCGGCTTCGTCTATGTCGCGCTGATCGCGCGCATCACCCGCGCCTCGATGCTCGAGGTGCTGCAGCAGGACTATGTGCGGACGGCCAAGGCCAAGGGGCTGGGGCTCGGCGGCATCTTGTTCATTCACGCGCTGAAGAATGCCGCGGTGCCGATCGTCACGGTGATCGGCATCGGCTTTGCGCTGCTGATCGGCGGCGCGGTGGTGACGGAAAGCGTGTTCGCCGTCCCTGGCCTCGGCCGCCTGACGGTCGACGCGATCCTGCGGCGCGATTTCCCCGTCATCCAGGGCGTCGTGCTGATGTTCAGCTTCACCTATGTGCTGGTCAATCTGGCCATCGACATCATCTATACGTTCATCGACCCGAGGATCCGCTATTGATCGCGCCGCCTGGAGCCGCTGATTCGCTCCCCGAGGGGCTCGTCGTCGCGCCGACGATGCCGGATGTGCTGGCGCCCCGCAGGGCCCATGGTCGCGTCCTCAGCTTTCTTTTGGGCTACCCGACGATTGCGATCGGCGCCGGACTGCTTCTCGCCCTCGTGCTGCTCGCGGTTCTGGCCCCCTATCTCGCCACCGTCGACCCGACCGCGGTGGCGCCGGCACGGCGCACGCGCGTGCCCTCGGCGCTCAACTGGTTCGGCACTGACCCGCTGGGCCGCGATCTCTACTCCCGCGTGCTGTATGGCGCTCGCGTCTCGCTGACCGTTGGCTTCTGCGTGGCAATCGGCGCCTCGATGATCGGGCTGACGATCGGCCTGATCGCCGGCTTCGTGCGCTGGATCGACAACACCATCATGCGCGTCATGGATGGCATGATGTCGATCCCGCCGATCCTGGTGGCGATTGCTCTGATGGCTCTGACCCGCGGCAGCGTCGCCAACGTCATCATCGCCATCACGATCGCGGAGATCCCGCGCGTGTCGCGGCTGGTGCGCAGCGTCGTGCTGACCTTGCGCGAGCAGCCGTTCATCGACGGCGCCATCGTCGCCGGCACGCGCACGCCGATGGTCATCCTGCGGCACATTCTTCCCAACACGCTGGCGCCCCTGACCGTGCAGGCGACCTACATCTGCGCCAGCGCCATGATCGTCGAGTCGATCCTGTCGTTCATCGGCGCCGGCACGCCCTCACACATCCCGTCCTGGGGCAACATCATGTCCGACGGGCGGGCGCTGTGGCAGGTCAAGCCATACATCGTGTTCTTTCCGGCGGTGTTCCTGTCCGTCACGGTGCTCGCCGTCAACCTGCTCGGCGACGGGCTGCGCGACGCCCTTGATCCGCGCATGGCGAAAGGGATGTGACCGTGGCCCTGCTCGAGGTCGACCGCCTGCAGATCCACTTCCGCACCCCGGGCGGCATCAACCGCGCCGTCGACGGCGTCTCGTTCCATGTCGAGGAGGGCGAGACACTGGCGATCGTCGGGGAATCCGGCTGTGGCAAGTCGGTGACGTCGCTGTCGATCCTGCGGCTGATCCCCGATCCGCCAGGCCGCATCGCCGGCTCGATCCGCTTCCAGGGCCGGGACATCCTGAGCCTGAGCGAAAGGGAGATGCGCGCCATCCGCGGCAACGAGATCTCCATGATCTTCCAGGAGCCGATGTCGAGCCTCAATCCGGTGCTGACCATCGGCCGCCAGATCAGCGAGACGCTGCGCCTGCACCAAGGCCTCGAACGCGCCGCCGCCGAGACGCGGGCGGAGGGGATGTTGTCGTTGGTCGGCATCCCGGAGCCGCGCCGGCGCCTGCGCAACTATCCCCACCAGATGTCCGGCGGCATGCGTCAGCGCGTGATGATCGCCATGGCGCTCGCCTGCAATCCCAAGCTGCTGATTGCCGACGAGCCGACCACGGCGCTCGACGTCACCATCCAGGCGCAGATCCTGGATCTGATGCTCGACCTGAAGCGCCGTACCGGGGCGGCCATCATCCTCATCACCCATGACCTGGGCGTGGTTGCAGAGGTCGCCGAGCGGGTGGTGGTGATGTATGCCGGCCGCAAGGTGGAAGAGGCGCCCGTCGCCGAGTTGTTTCGTACGCCGCGCCATCCCTATACCCGCGGGCTGCTTGGGGCGGTGCCGCGGCTCGGCGCCGCGACCGGCGACACAGACCGGCGCCTCGTCGAGATCCCTGGGCTGGTGCCGCAGCTCACCCGGCGGATCGAGGGCTGCATCTTCGCCGAGCGCTGCCCCACGGTGACCGACATCTGCCGCCGGGCTGCACCCGGTCTGGAAGCCAAAGCGCCGCGCCATCTGGCCGCCTGCCACCATGCCCGGCCGGAGGCGAGCGCGGCATGAGCACGCCCCTGCTCGAGGTCCGGGATCTGAAGAAGCACTTCGCGGTCGCCGGCGGCCTGTTCGGTGCTTCGAAGGCCCGGGTCCACGCCGTCGACGGCGTGTCGTTCCAAATCGAGCGCGCCGAGACGCTGGCGCTGGTCGGCGAGTCGGGTTGCGGCAAGTCGACCGTTGGCCGCGCGGTGCTGCGCCTGTTCGATCTCACCGCGGGCGAGGTGCTGCTCGAGGGACGCCGCATCGACAACCTGGCGGCAGCCGAGTTGCATTCGGTCCGCCGCCGCGTGCAGGTCGTGTTCCAGGACCCCTTCTCCAGCCTGAATCCGCGCATGAAGGTGGGCGAGCTGCTGGCCGAGCCGATGCGCAATTTCGGCCTCGCCGCGACGCGCACCGAGGTCGGCGCCCGCGTCGACCGCCTGATCGACGTCGTGCGCCTGCCGCGCGAGGCCGCCGGCCGCTATCCGCACGAGTTCTCCGGTGGTCAGCGCCAGCGCATCGCCATTGCGCGGGCTCTTGCCGCCGAGCCCGACCTGATCGTCTGCGACGAGGCGGTGTCCGCGCTCGACGTCTCGGTCAAGGCGCAGATCGTCAACCTGCTGCAGGACCTGCAGCGCGACTTCGGGCTGGCGTTGCTGTTCATCAGCCACGACCTGGCGATCGTCGAGCACATGACCCACCGGGTGGCGGTGATGTATCTCGGCCAGATCGTCGAGATCGGGCCAAAGGCACGCATCTTGGCCTCGCCCGCGCACCCCTACACAAAGGCGCTGCTGTCGGCCGTGCCGGTGGCGCAGCCGGGCGTGGCCCGCAACCGCATCATCCTGAAGGGCGACGTGCCGAGCCCCATCGACCCACCGCGCGGCTGCCGCTTCCATACCCGCTGTCCGTTCGCTTTCGAACGCTGCGTGAGCGATCCGCCGAAACCGCGCCTGCGCGCGCCGGGGCATTGGGCCGCCTGCCACCTCGATCAGGTGGCGGAGACTTCACCTGCCTGATCCCTGACGCTCTTTGCTGCTTGCAATGCGCTCGGCCGCACTACGGGCCTCATCGCGCCCGGCGCCATGGTCAGGTGATCAGGCTCCATCCAAGTACTTCCAAATCGCGCCCGGGGTCGGCGGCCGAAAAGGCGCTGCCGCCGCCCAGCTCATGCTGCTCGTCAGCTTGGCTGAAACGTCTCTCGACAGAGATGGCGCCCGCTCTCCCTCCAGCTCCGGAAGAACATCCTTTGGTCTTCAAGGGTTGTAGCTGGCCCGCTGCCGAAAGTCTCTCAATCGTCGTGGCGCGACGCGATCGGTGGAGCAACGGACATGATGCGGCGGAATGTCGCACATCGTCGGCTGCTGATGGTGGACCGACCGCTGTCAGGGAGGCATGATGCCGGTGGGTCGTGACCCAGGCTGTGTGAAAACCCCACCCGTGCTATGATTCTCCTGCTGAATCGGCGGGGGATCGGATGCCAGCATTCGTGCAGGGAGCGGCCCGCGGGCAGGCGGCATTGTTGCCGGAATGCCTCGATGACTGGGTCGACGAGAGCAATCCTGTTCGCGCGGTCGATGTGTTCGTCGATGCGCTCGATCTTCGTGATCTCGGGTTCGATGGCGTCGATCCGGCACCGACCGGCCGGCCGGCCTATCACCCTGCGGTGCTGCTCAAGCTCTACATCTACGGCTATCTCAACCGGGTGCATTCGAGCCGGCGGCTGGAGCGCGAGGCCGGCCGCAATCTCGAAGTGATCTGGCTGACGGGAAGGCTCGCTCCCGATCACAAAACGATTGCCGATTTCCGCAAGGACAATGGCCCGGCGATTAAAAAGGTCTGCGCCCAGTTCGTCGAGCTGTGCCGGCAGATGGGTTTGCTGGCGAAAGCCAGCGTCGCGATCGACGGCAGCAAATTCAAAGCGGTCAACAGCCGCGACAACAACTTCACGAAAGGCAAGCTGGAGCGGCGGCTGGCGCAGATCGAGGAGAGCGTCGCGCGCTATTTGAGCCAGATCGAAACCGCCGACCGGCAGGCGGCCGCAGGCGAGGATCCGTCGGAGACGGTGGTGCTGACGAAGACGCGGCTGAAGGAAAAGCTCGTGAAGCTCGAGGAGGAAGTGAAGCGACTAAAGGCCATCGAGAAGGAGGTGTTGGCCTCGCCTGATCAACAAATCTCGCTGACCGATCCGGATTGCCGCTCGATGGCGACGAGCGGGCGGGGCAGCGGCATGGTGGCTTACAAC
>CAZCGE010000092.1:0-29946 GCA_964498125.1 uncultured Devosia sp.
GCGAACCGCGCCTCGAACTCCGGCGCCGTCTTGGGAAAATCACGCCACAGATCGTCCGGCATCGAGTGCGTCATGGTCCAACTCCTTGTTGGAACTCATGTAGCTGGCGATTGCGCCGGAACTATGGGGATAGGCATGCACCGGTTTGGCGTAGAAAATGCGACAAACAAAGGACTAGAGCATTTTCCGCCAAAGTGGACACCGGTTTGGCGGTGAAAATGCGACAAACAAAGGGCTAGCCTGCATGGCACGTCGTGCTCAGGCGCAAAAAATGCCGTAAGGCCGCCTATTTTGCCCCGTCATTGGCTTTGAGGAATGGCTCGACCAGCGCGTTCCACTGCTGCCAATGCCGCCGGTATGAATAGTGCCCGCCTTCATCGATAGCGATCAGCCGCGAGCCGGCGATGGCCTTGTGCAGATCCTCGGACTGGTAGAACGGGATGGTCAAATCATCGCGTGTGCCAACGATCAGCGAGGGTGTGCGAATGCGGTGCAAGTCGGCACGCCGGTCGTGCGTCAGCGTCATCTCGATGCGGCCGGCGAGCACGTCGGGCGGCGCCACCGTTTGCAGGGCGCGCGCCTCCAGCGCCATCACCTTGTCGAGGTCATAGCGAAACTGGATCGGCCCGCTGGTGAACAGCGTGGAAATCTTGACGTACTCCTCCGAGCCATAGGACAGCGCGATGCGCCGCCGCGTTTCCTGCACGCGGGTGATGTACTCGTCCGCCTTCACCCAGGTGTTGGAAAAAACGGCGCAACGCAACCGGCCTGGGTGGTCGATGGCGAGGTTCTGCAGGATGCAGCCGCCGGTCGACGTGCCGGCGACGTGCGCCGTGTCGATGCCAAGCGTGTCCATCAGGCCGATCACGTCGCGGGCAATCGCCGCCGTCGAGTAGCTGTCCTTGGGCTTGTCGCTGTCGCCGCAGCCGCGATGGTCGAACGAGATGCAGCGGTAGCGCTTGCAGAAATGCGCGACCTGGAACTCCCAGGCATTCAGCAAACCCACCAATCCCGGAATGAAGATGATGGCTGGGCCGGCGCCCTTTTCCTCGACGTTGAGCGTGATCTCGCCGATGTCGATGCGTGGCATTGTGATCTCCAACGGCTGCTTCCCCCTCCCCCCATTGCCCTGCACTTGCAATGGGGGGAGGGCTAGGGTGAGGGGCGGCAACGAGTCGTGATGGGCGGGATCTGGACGCTGTGCCTGTGGCCGCCCCTCACCCCGACCCTCTCCCCGCAAGCGGGGAGAGGGGGAGTTGCGTCACTCCCCACTCTTCAATATCTCGCCGACGTCCACCGCGCGGCCTTCGCGGGCCGACTTCACGCCGGCCTTGATGACGGCGAGGTTGCGCGAGGCCCACCAGCCATCGGTTTCCGGCTTGGTCTTGGACCGGATGCAGTGCGCGAACTCGTCGAGCTCCTCGCGGATGGCATCGTTCTTGTCGACGGCAATGGGCTTGGCGGTCTTCTCGCCACGCTTCAAGTGGCGCAGGCCGCCGAACAGATCGTAGTAGGCCGTCGCTTCCTTGCCGTAGATGTTCATCATGTAATACTCCGACGCCGAGGCGTAGGAGGCGGTCAGGTTGGAGATGGCGCCGCTCTCATGCTCGAGGATCAGGTTGGCGACGTCCGGGTTGTCGCCGGGCAAGACAAGCTGCGCCGACATGCCCGAAACGCGCTTCACCGGCCCCATCAGGAACTCGAGCACGTCGACATAGTGGATGCCGATCTGCAGCATGACGCCGCCGGGCATGCCGGAGGCTTGATAACGCCACGAGGAGAGATCGAACTGGCCGAGGCGGTCGCGGCTGATGTTGGCTTCGGCCTGCACCAGCCTGCCGAAGCGGCCGGCATCGATCTCCGCCTTGATCCAGCGGAAATGACTCTCGCGGCGGCGCTGATAGCCGAGCGAAAGGATAATTCCGGCCTTGTCGCAAACTCGGGCGATCTCCTGGCCTTCGCCCACGGTATTGGCGATCGGCTTGTCGAGGAAAACGTGCTTGCCGGCTTCGGCCGCCTGGCGCGTGGTCTCGAGATGGACATTGTTAGGCGTCGTGTTGATGATCGCCTCGATCGAGGTGTCCTTCAGGATCTCCTCGTAGCTCGCCGCTGCCGCGCAACCATACTTGGCGGCGAAGGCTTTGCGCTTGTCGTCGGACCGCGTGTAGCAGGCGACGATCTCGATGCTGTTGGAGCGCTTGACGGCATCGGCCAGAACGTCCGACCACCATCCCATGCCAAGTGCCGCGACGCGGACGGGTCCGGTGCTCATGTCTGCCCCATATTGCTGCAATGTGAGTGTCAGTGATGCGATGCGCCGGGTCACCGCGAGGCAACCCGGCGCATGCAAGCGTGGCTACTTCGCGGGCGCAGGTGCGGCCGGAGCTGCTGTCGCGGGCGCGGGCGCTGGAGCCTGAGGCGGCGGCGGTGCGGCCGCTGCGACCTTCAGGATCGGCTGCCAGCGCGCCATGTCGCGTTGCATGAGCGCGGTCAACTGCTCGGGCGTGCGCGCGGCCTTGGCGGGGATCGAGCCACCCAGATCCTTCAAGCGCTTGGCCGTTGCCGGATCATCCAGCGCCTTGCCGATGGCGCCGTTGAGCTTGGCGACGATGTCCTTCGGCGTGCCCTTGGGCGCGAACATGCCGCTCCAGATGCTGAGCTGATAGTCGGGAAAGCCCGCTTCCTTGGCCGACGGCACGGTCGGTATGGCCGCCGAGCGCGTCGGCGAGGCCACCACCAGCGCCTTGACGCTGCCGCCATTGATCTGGCCGACCATGCCCATGGTCTGGTCACAGACGAAATCGATCTGGCCGGCGACGACGTCGTTGAGGGCCGGGCCGCTGCCGCGATAGGCGACGACGGCGGGCTTGATGCCGGCCTGCGAGGTGAACAGCAGGCAAGCCATATGCGAGGAAGCGCCGACGCCGCCGTGCCCCTGGCTGACCTTGTCGCCGTTCTTTTTGACGTAGGCGGCGAACTCCTTGAGATTGTTCACCGGCAGCGACTTCTTGACGACGACGACAGCCGGCGCGTCGAGCGTCAGGCCGATCGGCTCGAAGTCCTTGTTGGAGTCGTATTTGAGATTAGGCGTCAAAACGGGCGCGGAGATGTGCGAGCCCATGCTGCCTGACAGCAAGGTGTAGCCGTCGGGTGTGGCAGCCGCGACGCGCGCACTGCCAGTGGTGCCACCGGCGCCGCCGACGTTTTCGATGATGATGTTCTGGCCGAGCGTCTTGGCCATGTGCTCGGTCAGGATGCGGGCGATGACGTCGCTCGGGCCACCGGCGGCAAACGGCACGATCACGGCGATCTGCTTGGTCGGGTACGCGATCTGCGTGGCGGGCGGCTGCTGCGCCTGAGCGGCGCCGGTCAGCGTGGCAAGGCTCAATGCCGCTGCGGCGGCGAGCCTGGCCGATTTCTTGGTGGTCTGCATGTTGCTGTTACTCCTCGTTGGTATCCGGTGCAAATCTGCCGAATTGTCCGGCAACGGCATGTCGGCGTCAATCGTATGTGTCCGCTGGCGTACCGTTTACTCGATGAACCCCGTTAAGCTGCGATCCTCCTATCGTCCGAACTTTCGCCTGTTGTCGTCCCCGTGTTTGTGTTCACACCTGGAGCATGCCGCCGATCCTTCCGGCTGCGACCAGGTCGTTGAAATGTCCATCGTCGTGCGTGACCAGCAAGGCGATGTTGGGCTCCTGGGTGAGGACACCGTTGAGCCAGGCGAGTTGCGCCATGATGGCGGCAACGTCCTCCTTGACCCAAGGCGCCGCCTTGGGCTTTTGCAGCCGGATATTGTCAAGCACCCAGCCGACATCGACGCTGTGCAGGATCTCGGCGCCGCATGCGAGCCGGACGTAGACCATCTGGTGATCCACGGCATGCCCCGGCGCCTTGATCAGCACCATGCCCGGAGCCACGGGCGTGCAGCGCTCGTAGTCGATGACCACAAACTCGCGAATATCGCTGTCGGAGACCTCGAGGTGGGGCCGGTGCGGGGCAATCACCATCATCCGCGCCGTCTCTGCCGAGATCATCGTCTTGCGCGCCAGGTCCAGCGCGTTGGGCGCCGTCAGCACGCCGCCGACGTGGTCGGCATGGAAATGCGTGATGACGATCAAACGCGCGGCATCGAGTGCCTGTTGCAGTTTCGCGAAGGCCTCGGGGTAATAGGGCTCGGGCTTGTCCGGGCTGAAGCTGTCGTGCGTGGCCCTGTCGAGACCGGAATCGATCATCACCGTGCAGTCGGGATAGACCACCTGGAACGCCGTGCGCGGCATGGTGACGGGCGACTCATCGCCGCCTTCGACCACGAACTTTCGGGTACGGATGCTGGCGGCGACGCGAATGCCATTGACGGCGAGCGGCAGCGGACCAGGCAACAGCTGGGCCATGCGCCTGATCACCGACAGGTCTGCATCAAACATCGTCATTACGCCCGCAACCCCTCATCGACACACGACGCCCATCAGCCGCTGCGCTCGGCTGCAAACCAATTGCGCCCGGCATGATTCCGGGCATTATTCCGGGCATTGGACCTGATGGCTTGCAGCGCTTCATCCGGCGTTGTCGGCGCGACGTGATGCGTCCGCCCGCCGCGTCGGAGATCGCGTTCATGACCGGCGGAATTGTCCGAACCATGGCAGGCCGTCGATTCTCTTGTGCTCTAAGAGAGTTTATGGCTCCGGTGGTGGCGCGTTATTTGTTGTCGATGCGAATGCCGGCGCCGATCGCTTCGACCGCTGCCTTGGCGACGCGCTCGTCGAAAGCCCAGTCGCCGCCAGACACGCCGATACCGCCAATGCACTCGCCATCGACGATGATCGGGAAGCCGCCTTCCATTGCCGTCCAACGGTTCGCGCCGGCAGCCAGGGCAAGGCCGATGGCGTGCGTGGTGTCGAGGTCCTGGTTCTGCGCGCCCTTGGATGTCGTGGGTCGCTTGTTGGAGGCAGCGCTGACGGCCTTGGTCGTCGAGGAATGCACGGTGTGGAAGCGTCCGCCGTCCATGCGCTCGAGGGCCAGCGTGTGGCCACCGGCGTCGACGACGGCGACGGTGATCGGGATCCCCGCCTTTTCGGCTTCGGCAACCGAAACCTGGACCATCTTGCGTGCACCCGCGAGCGTGAGCCGCTTGGCATTGGCGATGTATGTCACGTTTTTCTCCTTGGTTGATGTCACGGTTGATCACTTGCAGTCGGCCTGGCGCGCTTATTTTCTTGGCGCGTAAAACGTGCCTTCGATCTCGACGATGTCGTCCTGGTTCAGACGGCTGACTTCCAAGATGGTACGCGGTGGATAGGGGCCGCTGCCCCACAATTCCTCTTGCACTTTGTTGACGATCGGCCGGTGCGTGGCCATGTCGGTGACGTAGACGACCAGGCGCGCGGCATCTTTCAGTGTTGCCCCTTGCGATGCCGCGATCAGCGCCATGTTGGCGAAGGCCTGCCGCACACGCGCCTCGTCCCCCACCACCAACTCGTTCGTCCCCGGATCGATGCCGCGCATACCCGCGACGAACACGAAGTCTCCGGCTCGCGATGCCACCGACCACGTGCCAGTCGGCGCGATGGCGCCGGGCGGCGTCAGATACTCGACCATGGCGATGTCTCCGGGGTCTTCGGGGTCAGACCCTGCGGGTCTGACCCCGAGCACCTACTCCGCCGCCATCTTCTTGCTCGCCGCGCCGCGCATCGAAACCACGACCTTGATCGCGTCGTCGACACGGTCCTTGGCGTAGCGGATGGCGGTCGGCAGATCTTCCAGCGGGAAGGTGTGCGTGTGGATCAAGCGCGCATCGAAGCGCTTCTGGCGCATGAACGCCTCGGCGCGATGCGTGGCGCTCTTGCCCTCGCCGCGGATGCCAAAGAGGTAGATGTTGTTGCGTACGATGTGGGCGATGTCGACCTGCGCCTGCTCGTGCGGGAAGGCGCCGAGACAAATCTTGCCGCCGCGGTTGACCATGTAGGCTGCCTCGTTGACCGAGTTCGGCGCGCCAGCGCATTCCAACACATAGTCGACGCCCTTGCCGCCGTTCAACTCACGCACCTTGGTGACGACGTCTTTCTCGTTGCGCACATTGATGACGTGGTCGGCGCCGAGCTTCTTGCCGATCTCGAGCCGGTTGTCGCGCGTACCGGTGAGGATCACCGGGTTGGCGCCGAGCGACTTGGCGACGGCGACACCCAGCAGGCCGATCGGGCCAGGGCCGGTGACGACGACACTCTCGCCGGCGATCAGTCCGCCGAGCTCCGTCAAGCCGTACATGGCGGTGCCGGCGGTCACAACCAGTGTCGCTTCTTCATCCGTCATATCGTCGGCGATTTTCACCAGCGTGTTGATGTTGTTGACCTGATACTGGCCAAAGCCGCCGTCCGTGGTGAAGCCGTTGGCGCGGTGGCCCTTGTCGACCTCGCCGTAGTTCAGGCCGTAGTTGTGGCAGGACGTGTACATGCCTTCGCGGCAGCGCTTGCACTGGCCGCAACCGGCGTGGATTTCCACCGAGATGCGCTGTCCGATCTTGTATTCGTCGACACCGGGACCCTGCGCCACCACGGTGCCCATGTACTCGTGGCCGGGCGTCCAGTTCTTGTTGTATGGCGGGCCGCCTTGGATCATGGCGGGGGGGCCGTGATAGATGACATCGAGATCGGTGGCGCAAATCGCCACGGCATCGATGCGTACCAGCACCTCGGCCCGCTTGGGCACCGGCACGGCTTTGTCGACGAAATTCAGTTCGCCGGGATTGCCCAGGACCCAAGCCTTCATCATGTCGGGGATGGGAAATTCCTTGCTCGTCTTCACTCCGGCTGGCGCGTACATCTGGTTTCCTCCTCTGACTGATTTTTCGGCCTCTGGCTTGCCCGGGTTGGATTTCTCAAGTGGCCTCGGTGTCGGCGGCAGTCTCGCTGATCGGGCCGCCGAATTCCACCGACAGCGCGCGCGTGGCCGCCAAAATCGCATGCCGCATGAGCACCAGATGCTCCTCCCCGGCGCGCAGGGTCGGTGTCGACGCGCTGATGGCGCCGATTACGGCGCCGGTATGATTGCGGATCACGGCGCCGACACCGGTTACGCCGGGCTGGAATTCCTCGCGATCCATCGCAAAGCCATTGCGACGAACCAGCCGCAACTCTTCCAGGAACTGTTCGAGGTTCGTCAAGGTGTCGGGCGTGAAACGCGGCATGCCGCGCAGCGCCAGGATACGGCGGATCTCGTCTTCCGGCAGCCACGCCAACATGGCCTTGCCGGTGGCCGAGGCATGCGCGGCATCCTCCATGCCGAGCGCGCCGGTGTCGGCGCGCACCGCATGCCGGGCCTCGCGCTTCAACACGGTGACGACGGAGGCGCCCTGCAGCACAGCCAGGTGTATGGTCTCGCCGGTCAACTCATTGATGCGGTCGATATGCGGCTGCGCGCGGCGCGGCAGGTCGACTTGGCGCAGGAATGCCTGGCCGAGATGCAGGACGCGGGCGCCCAGCGCATAGCCGCGCCGGCCGGGCAGGCGGGCGACGTAGCCCCACTTGACCAAGGTCGCCAGCAGGTGATGGCACGTTGAAATGTTGAGGCCCGAGCGCTGCGCCAGCTCGCCCAGCGGCAGGCTGCCGCCGGCTCCGGTCAGCGCCTCGAGCAAGGTCAAGGCGCGATCGACCGATTGGACGCTGCCACGCTCGTTGGCGCGCGAGGTACTCACGGACGGCGGCACATCTGTTGCCGAGGCCCGAATTGGGTTTGCCGTTGCGCCATCAGCCAAGCGCACTCTCCCATCACGCCGATACACAATCTCCCAGTGCGTACCGCGGAGTGACGGATCGGTCAATGAATTTTGCAATTGCGAATATATTTTTCATATTGCGAAAATAAAGCCTGACGGTACCACCGCATTTGGCAGGCGAAGGTGACGCCGGGCGCCTTGCGAACCTGCGGTTATCTCTTTGGCATGACTGCATCGCCGCATGCCGTCCGTGCGCCGTCAGGCACGGTCTTTGCGGGCGCTGCGGCACCCAGGATGACAAATCCTTGACGTCGGCGCTCGCGTTCTCTCTATAGGGGGACCAGCCGGCTGGACGGCCGCTGCCAGTTGCGGAGCGTTATGGCTCTCGGTCGCTGGTGGAGGAAAGTCCGGGCTCCATGGAAGCACGGTGGCGGCTAACGGCCGCCGGGGGCGACCCCAGGGACAGTGCCACAGAGAACAGACCGCCACCCCGCTGGTTTCGGCCGGCGCGGGCGGTAAGGGTGAAACGGTGCGGTAAGAGCGCACCGCGCGACCGGCAACGGAAGCGGCACGGCAAACCCCACCGGGAGCAAGACCAAATAGGGGTGATCGGGAGCGGCGGCTTGCCGTCGGCTCCAGGCCCGTTTCCAGCCAGTCACCCGGGTTGGTTGCTCGAGGCGACCAGCAATGGTCGCCCCAGACGAATGGCCGTCGCGGAGTCCCGGATTGCATCCAGGGCTCCAAACAGAACCCGGCTTACAGGCCGGCTGGTATTATCAAGACGCGAGGGCGGCGGCGGCCTGGATTGCCGGGTTTCGCAGCCCACTGCCGTGGCATGCGGTTGGTCCCGTGTCAGCCCGCGGTGTCGAGCTGCGCGCGTGTCTTCCAGGCCTCGCCCGCCATGTGTGTGTCGTTGATCATCGGGCTGTACGGCTTGGGGTTGAAGCCGGCGGCGAGGTTCTCGGCGCTGGCGATTTCGGTGCCGCTCAGCTTGCCGCGCAACAGGTTCATCCGGCGCAGCGCCTCCCGATCACCCGCGCGGCTGGCGATAGAGAACCACTTGTAGGCCTGCAGCACGTCTTTCTTCATTCCGATCCCACCTTCGCTGAGAATGGCCAGATTGAATTGGCTGTCGGCCAAGCCGTGCTCTGCTGCGAGCGTAAACCAACGTGCGGCGGTGGCGTAGTCCGCTGAGTTGCCCTCGCGTCCCGCGCTCAGAACGGCCAGATTATGCATGGCTTTGATGTGGCCTGCGTCAGCTGCGCGCTGATACCAGATGCGCGCGCGGGCGATGTCGGCTTTCACGCCCAGGCCGCGCTCATAATGTGTGGCAAGCCGATATTGTGCGGTAGCATTACCCTGGCTTGCCGAGCGCTGAAACCAGCGTACGGCCTGCGCGAGGTCCTGCTGGATTCCCTTGCCTTCGGCGAACCGCACCGCCACCTCGAACTGTGCGGAAGGATCACCTTTGGCGGCGGCATGACGCAAAGATGCCGGACCAATAGTGAACGGCGGCATCTCGACGGGCACTGAGCGTGCTTCGGCGTCGGGATCAGCTTCGTTTTGGTCGCGTGTCGTAGTTGTGGCCTTGACGAGCGGCAGCGCAATTGCAACAGCGCCAAACTCCTGCTGTGCCTCGATCTGCGACTGACCAAGGCGTGCGTTGAGTTCCGCCAGCCGTTGGCGTTCCCTCAAGCGGCTAGCATCCAGCATCGTGATTTGCGGATTGCGATTGAGAATGATCCCGGGAAAGGCCTGCTGGGACCCGTTGATTTCATGGATTTCCGCCCGGTCCTGCGGCGCGCTGATTTCCGGTGCATCGTCCGTGGATGCAACGCTCGTGTCTGGCGCCGGCAGGCCTTGGCCGGAATGATACGATTGCTTGTCGCTGGGCCCAGTTTGGATGGCATCGGGCCCGGACGCAGCCGGAGTCTTGGGTAGCAGGAAGAACAACGCGGCGCTGAGCAGCACGAGGACGAACGTGCCCATCAGGATGTAGCGCGTGAGCTTGCCCATCTTGGACTTGTTCTTGTTGGCCAATGCCTTGGCTTGCTCTTGGGCCTCGCGCTTGGCCGCAGCCACCTGCATGGCGCGCCGCGCCTCGGCAATGAGTTGTTCGCGGGACATCTCGGCCCGCACCTTGGGGCGGTCATTTTCGCTATCCTGCGGCTCCGAGTAGACCTGAGGCATGGCAGCGGGCGGTACCACGAGCTGCGGCTGAACCTGCTGGCGCTCGGCTGCGACCGGTCCAGCGGCATAGGCTGCGGGCTGCTGCTCGGCTCTGGACGCATCATCGGGCGCCGGTGCGTTCTGCCAGTCGGCCCCGGGGGGGTGATACGGCGCCTCGGCTATCGGCTCGGGCGTCACATAGGAGGGTTTTGGCTGGGGTGGCCGCCGCAATGCCGGCTCAGCTTCCGGCTCCGGCCGTGCATACGTTGCCTCAGGCCACGGCGCGGGCTGGTTCGCGGTATCGGCGGCAGGGTGACCAGGATCCACATAGGCCGGCACTGGCTTCTCGGCGTCGATTGGGTACCGCTGCGCAGTCGCGCCGGTGTCGTGCCGCAGGTCGGGAGCCGGCTCTTGTTCGAACTCGAGCGGCTGCGGCGCATCGTCCAGGTCGATGGCGACGTCAGTCGGCTTGGGAGCCACTTCGATGGCATCCACCCGGTCGAGCAGCTGGACCATCGCCTGCTGCAAGGAATCCAGTACGCCGGCTGTCTGTTCCTCGCCTTGGCGCCGCTCGGCCATGAACGCATCGAGCAGATCGTGCAACTCGGCCAGCTGACGGGACTTGTCCGGTTGCGTTGCTGTCGCCGATGCCAAGCTGGCGAATTGCCTGGCGGCCTGTTCGCAGGCCTGCGCGGCGGCCGCATCGGCAATGCGCTTGGCATCGTCTTGCGTCGGCGCGAATTGCTGCAGTAGGGCTGACAGGCGCTGTTCCGAAAGTTTTTCGGTCACCTCGCTGAGCTGGGCTTCAATCGTGTCGAGGCGCTGGAGCTGCAATTGAGCTTGCTCGACCTGCTCAACCAGTGTGTCCAGATGCGTGCCGAAGTGCTTCAGGTCCTCGAAATCGGCGCGCGTTGCGACACCGTCGAGCATGTGGCTGAAATGCGTCTCCAGCTGCTCGAGGCGGCTGTCGAGTGCGGCCGTAGCGTCATTCGCGTGCAGTTCGGCCAGAGACTGCTCGATGCGATTGGCAATTTCGGCAAAGCGCTCCTCCAGCCATTCGCGCTCAATTCCATCGGCTGCACCCAGGGCCGGTATCGCCGGTGCTGCTTGCGGCTGGGCAAGTCCGCTCGGGAAATCGCTGGCAGTGGCAAAGGACCGGGATTGGGCCCGGTGGGATGGCCGGTGTTCGGTGTCCGCCGGGGTGGCTGCATGATCATAGTCGACCCCCGCTGCGCTTTCGCAGGCCGACGTCAACGCCTCGGCGGAAGCTGGATCCCACGGCTGATCATCAACGTCGCGGTTTAGCATGCCGTCCGTGCCGGCGGCCTCGCTGGCAAGGCCGGAGCGAGCCCAGTGGAGGTCGGACCGCCAGGGTGCGTCGATGTGCTCGTCGGCGGCGGGGCGGGTCGCATGCGCTGGAGTTGGCATCGGCAATTCGTCGATCAATGCCGCCTGCATCTTGGCTAAGGCGTGCTCCGTCAACGCGTCGGTGTGGAGCCCGCTCTCAGCCTGTTCCGCCGCGAATTCGCTGATGCCCGAAGATGCCTCGGCGGCTTCCCTGGCGGCCGTCCTGTCGCTATGGCCTCGAGAAATACGCGACGCAATTTGCGTCAGCCCGTCCTCGATGCGTTCGAAAGATGGGGCAAATTCATTGGGGACCAGGGGGCGGATCGAGCTGGCATCCCGGCCAAGGTTTGCCACGCGCGCCTGCATGTGACGCAGCGCCTCGTCATGCCGGCGATCCGCATCCGAAATCAACGCCGTGATGTTCTGCAGGATGCCCTTGATCTCGGGAGTTGGCGCTATGCCCGTTCGCGAGAAACCGGCAGCGCTCTCTGGGCGTTCCGTCAGCCTCTTTTGGAGGTCAGTCGCCGACATTGCCGTTCTCCTCGTCGCTTCGTACGTACTCTGCATCGCCCTCCCCCAGATACTCGCCGAAAATGACCTGGCCCTGGCGGCCTGGCCCTCGAGTGCAGGGAGGATGTGATCTCAGAGGTCCGAAGCGGCACGAGGACAGACCCTTGGACACAACCATTTCGTGTTGCAGTAAATGTTCCGTAAATTCACGGTGTCCGGATCAATGAATTGTGGCGGCTCTGCTGTCGCGCAGGGCCAAAACTCGGGCGATTCGCGGGATGTCAAGATGGTAAATGAAAATTCTGCGCCAAAGTTCAGACGCAACGTTGTGGGACCAGTTGGGTCATCGAATGGGCGCACGGAGATGGCGATGAAGCGGCTGGCGGTCACATTTTTGGCACTGGTCGCGATGGCGACCACATCGGCGATGGCACAAACATCGGATCGGCCGGGTCGCTACAGCATGGCTCCCGCCGCCGGTGGGGGCTTTGCCCGCCTCGACACCGAAACCGGCCAGATTTCCATCTGCCAGCCGCGTGGCGGCGAGTGGGCATGCAGTGCGATGGAAGATGATGGCCGCAAGCTGCGCGCCGACAATGATCGGCTCGCCATTGAAAACCGCAGGTTGAAAGAGGAGCTTCGCCGCTACGAGGATGCCGCCGTCGGCAGTCCAGGCCGCCTGGGCAAAGACCCGAGGGCGGAAAGGCATGGCGGCCAACTCACCTTGCCCAGCGAGCAAGACCTCGACAATGCCTTCAGCTATGTCGAGCGCATGCTCAAGAAATTTCGCGAAAAACTCAAAGACCTGGAGGATGACAGAGGTGGCGCGCCGCTGTGATCGGGAAACGGACGCGGCGACGGCAAAATGACCCGGGCCCTTGTCTGCCGACAGGGGCCCGGGGATCGCGGAACGTCACGCCGGTTGGGCGTTGTAGTCCGCGTCCTGGACTTTCTCCATCCAGGTGACAGCCGAGCCGTCCAGCGCCTCCTGCAGAGCAAGGTGCACCAGGCCCGTCGTGGGCGCGGCGCCATGCCAGTGCTTTTCACCCGGCGGGATCCAGACCGTATCTCCGGCCTTGATCTCGCGGACGGGCTCGCCCAATTTTTGCACGCGGCCGACGCCAGATAGCACATGCAACGTCTGGCCCAGCGGGTGGGTGTGCCAGGCTGTGCGCGCACCCGGCTCGAAGGAGACGCGGTTGGCGCGGACGCGAGCCGGCGCTGGGGCGTCAATGATCGGGTCCTGCCAGACGGTTCCCGTGAACCATTCGGCCGGGCCGCGACGGGTCGGCTTGCTGCCGGCGGGATGAATGTCCATGTGTCACCTGTTCCAAGTTGCGGACGACGTTGCGGCGGACCTTAGCCCGCGTAGCCCTCGATAATCACCAGATCGATATCGGCGCCGCCGTCACGGATTTTGGCGGCGACTTGATATTCGGGCGAGTCATGGCAAGCCTTGGCCTGGGCGTAGCTGTCGAACTCGATGACGACATGGCGCGTGCGGCCGGCCAGGCCCCGCAGCGTCTGCGATGCGCCGCCGCGCACGATGAACCGGCCGCCGTATTTGGCGAAGGCAATGCCGTTGGCGGCGACGTACTCCTTGTAGCGGTCGGGGTTGGTCACCGTGACGTGGGCGATCCAATAGCCTTTGGGCATTTTGGGAACTCCTTGGGTGGTTCGATGGTTCAGCTCTCTTGATTGTCTGCCGGCTTGGCCCAGCCCAGGATGATCGCCGCGTAGCCATAGAGGGCGAGGAGCGACAGCAGCGCAATGGTGCCGTGGCCAGCGAGGCGGAGGAGGTTGCCGTCCACGTGCAATTCGCTGGCGATGCGGACGAAAAAGTAGAAGCCGAGCATGCCGGTCAGCAGCAGCACGTAGAAATAGCGGATCGGCACCTGCATCGGCGCGCGGTGTTGTGCGTACCAATGGCCTTCCCGCGCAAAGGCCACGCTCCAGCGGCCGATCTGCATCTCGGTGCGCACTTCGTCCTCGAGGCGGTAGATATAGTGGTAGTAACGGAAGATCGTCGATGTGAGATTAGTGATGTTCAGCATCAGGTAGAGCACGATGACCGAGATGATGCCGTCGAAAGCGTCGTGCGGGAATTGCTGGGCGAATTCCTTCAGCTCCTTCGAATCGCGTCCGCAGTCCTGCCCCTTCACTGCATAGCACAGCACCGTGAGCAGGAACGTGTTGCGGGGCGCGGACGCCGTCTTGCTCAGCTCGGAATTCAGGCTCGGCAGGTTCCAGGATCGCTCCCCGAACGCGCGCGGGTCGTAGCTGATCAGCGCGGCGATCGCCAGCGTGGTGATCAGCAGCAGGAAGGCGCGATTGCGCTCCTTCCAGTACTTGTAGGTCAGATCGTAAGTCTGATGGTAGTGCTCGGCCAGCGCCGCGCCGCGCTCCGTCATGGCTCACCCCTCGCCTTTTTCTCCGCGTCAGACCAGAAACGGGTTGCTCGCGCGCTCCTCGCCGATGGTGCTCATCGGCCCATGGCCGCAGATGAAGGCGTAGTCGTCGCCAAGCGGCAGCAGCTTGGTCTTGATGGCGTTGATCAGCGCCGCATGATCACCGTAGGGAAAGTCGGTGCGGCCGATCGAGCCTTGGAACAGCACATCGCCCATCTGGATGAAACGCTGCGCGTGATTGACGTAGACCAGCGAGCCGGGCGAATGGCCGGGGCAGTGCAGGACCTCGAACACGTGGCCACCGACGGTGACGGTGTCGCCCTCCACGAGCCAGCGGTCGGAGGCGACATTGCGGGCCGGGATGCCCATGCTCTGGCCCTGCGTGACCAGGTTGTCCATCAGGAACTTGTCGGCCAGGTGCGGGCCCTCGATCGGTACCCCCAGCGCCTCTTTCAGCTCGGCGGCGCCGGCGGCGTGATCGATGTGGCCATGCGTGATCAGGATTTTCTCGATCGCGAGGTCTTCGTTGTCGATCGCCGCCCGAATGCGCTCGACATCGCCGCCGGGATCGACCACCGCGCCGACCTTGCTGGCCGTGTCCCACAGCAGCGTGCAGTTCTGCATGAACGCCGTCACCGGAATGATGCCGGCGGCCAAGGTGGGCGCGCCGCTCGGGGGCGTATCGTCGTTGGCTGGCATCATTGGGGCTCCGGCAGGCTCGAGCATGCGCAAGGGATTTCGGTCAAGATGGAACGCGCCGCCGCCAATGTCGAGACGCATCATCGCCTGCAAGCAGGTGGCGGATACCGCGGCACCTGCCTTCAATGCCGTTTCGGTTTTTTCACTCCGCCGACTGCCGCGCGCCGCGCAACTGCGAGCGCGATCCGCGCCCAGGCGACCATCGCGTCGGGGTCGTCGTGCAGCCGCTCGGGTGCGCGCCAGTAGGACATGGTGATTGGCTTGCTCTTGCCGTCGTAGACGAACGGCCCGAGCCCCTCGGCCTCGTAGGCGGCCTTGCTGGCATCATCCGCCTTGAGGAATAGCACGTCGTCGGCGATCAGGCCGAACATGACGCCATCCGCGTACACGCCGGCGCCGCCGAACATGCGCTTGATCGTGACCGGCCCAAGGCCGGCGAGGCTTTCGATCAGTTGGGCGATGAAGCTGGCAGAGGCGGTCATGGGTGGCCTTCGTTTGCCTCAGAACGCACTGTTCGGCTCCTGCAGAAACGCCGTTTCCTCCTCCGTCGAGGTTTGCCCCAGGATCGCATTGCGATGCGGGAAGCGGCCGAAGCGGATGATGATTTCCTGGTGGCGGACGGCGAAGCTGGTCAGCTCGGCGTCGCCCAGCTCCGAGAACATCCGCACCGAGGTCGCCTGATCGGCAACGTTCTCGCTGTGCTCGAACGGCAGGTAGACGAACAGGCGCTGGTGCGGGGTCATGGGCTGGTCGAGCCCCTGCGCAACGGCCAGCCGGGCCAGTGCGAGCGCTTGGCGGTCGGTGGCGAAAGCGCGTGGCGTGCCGCGGAACATGTTGCGCGGGAACTGGTCGAGCACGATGATGCGGGCGAGAATTTCGCGCGGCTCCAGGGATGCGTCCGACCCTATCGGGCTGCCGCCTTCGCCAGCGTGCCGCTCGTACAGATCGCGATACCGCCGGCCGATCTCGGCGTCGACCGCGTCGTCTTTCTTGAACCACTGCTTCGGCGTGAGCGCGCCGAACCAGAACGCGAGCACATCCGCGACCCACGTCTCCGCGCCCATCACCCCTTCAGCGCCTCGAGCTGCTCCTTGGGGGCAGCCTCGAGCTTGATGCTCTCGCCGCAGCCGCAGGCGCTCTTCTGGTTGGGGTTGGAGAAGACGAACTTCGAGCTGAGCTTGTCGACCTGGTAGTCCATTTCGCTGCCGAGCAGGAATAGGATGGCCTTGGGGTCGATCAGGATCTTGACGCCCCTGTCCTCGACCACCTCGTCGAAGCGATCCTGGGTCTCGGCCCAATCAATGGTATATTCCATGCCGGCGCAGCCACCGTTTTTGACGCCGAGGCGCAGGCCGATCACAGCCGGCCTTCCGGTCATGATCTGGCGCACGCGCTCAGCCGCGGCCTCGGTCAGCGTCATGACCTTGGGCCGAGGACGGCGCGGTGGTGCGGAAGTGACGTGCGTCGTGCTCATGCGGTGTCGATCCTGGTTCAGTCAGGCCCACCCGACAATATAGCGCTGATTTGCCAAATTGCGAGCAATGCTTGGCTGGCTCGGCTGTCGGACGCTCCTTAACCCGCCGGCAAACTTTATCTGCAACACTTGCCGGATGATGACTTGTAACGTGTTGCATACGCTTGGGACGGCTGTTCCTGACGCCCCCGCCCGCCTAGCCGATCGGCAGGCGCCGCGGCGCGCGCGGCCCGGCCTGTCGTGCATCCTGCTCGTGGTGGCAGGTCTGCTCGGTGGCTTCCTCGTGCCCGGCGTCGCCCTGCGCGGGTGGATGGCCGGCTCCCTGATCGCCTGGGCCATCGTCGGCGCCACCACTCTGACTGGTCTTGCCTATCTGGTGCATGCGCACCGGCTCGAGGCCAGGGACCTGGTCAATCCGCGGATCGAGCAGTTCCTGCTCAGCGGCATGCTGTTGATCGCCGCGGGGGTAATGTACGCATCGTTGTTTATCCAGCCAGGCCCGATGAGCGCCAAGAGCTTCGATCCGTGGGTACTGCTGACCGTCGCGTTGCTGACCGCTTCGGCTTGTGGCTGCCTCTTGCGCCGCCGCGCGCTGCGGCTGCGCGGCAATGTCGGGAATTATCGCGCCGGCGCAGGCCTCGAGGGGCGCCGCGTGGGATGCCCGCCGCCGAGATGGCCGGCCTCGGCCCATTCCGCAGCGTCGTTTCAGAACATATTGAGCGCCAGCCGCGCCTCATCCGACATGCGGGACTGGTCCCAGGGCGGGTCGAATGTCAGGTTGACCTTTGTCGTGTTGACGCCGGAAACGGAATTGACGGCGTTCTCGACCCAGACGGGCATCTCGCCGGCGACGGGGCAACCGGGCGCCGTCAGCGTCATCTCGATCGACACGTCGCGGTTATCGTCGATGTCGATCTTGTAGATCAAGCCCAGCTCGTAGATGTCTGACGGGATCTCAGGATCGTAGACCGTCTTCAGCGCGGCGACAATATCGGCGGTCAGCTGCTCGATCTCTTCCTGCGATAGGATCGTGCCGGGAACCGGCGTGCCGCCCTCGCCGACGGACGGCTGCGCTGCTGGCTGGCCAGGCGTCAGCGTTACGTCGAGAACGTCGCGATCCATCGTATTGCTGTCCATCGTCCAACCCTCGCGTTCAGCCGAAGAATGCCCGTGCCTTGATCAAGGCTTCGGCCAGGGCATCCACCTCGGCCTTGGTATTATACATCGCAAATGACGCCCGGCACGTGGCCGGCACGCCAATCCGTTGCATCAGGGGTTGGGCGCAGTGATGACCAGCCCGCACCGCAACGCCGGAGCGATCGATGATGGTCGAGATATCGTGCGGGTGCAATCCCTCGATGCTGAAGGAGACGATGGCGCCCTTGCCAGGCGCCTGCCCGTGAATCTCGAGCCAATTGAGTGCGCCTAGCCGCTCGTGTGCATAAGCCCCGAGTTCAGCCTCGTGCGCCGCGATCGCCTCGCGCCCGACCTGCATCATGTAGGTCAGGGCGGCATCGAGGCCCACGGCCTCGACGATGGCGGGCGTGCCGGCCTCGAACTTGTGCGGCGTCTGGCCATAGGTGATGCGATTGAGCCCGACATGCTCGATCATCTCGCCGCCGCCTTCGTAGGGCGGCATGGCGTCGAGGTGCTTGCGCTTGCCGTAGAGCACGCCGATGCCGGTCGGCCCGTACACCTTGTGGCCGGTGAAGGCATAGAAATCGCAGTCCAGGTCCTGCACGTCGACCGGCATATGCACGGCCGCCTGGCTGCCATCGACCAGCACTGGAATGCCGCGGGCATGGGCAACGCGCACGATCTCCTTGATGGGTGTCACGGTGCCGAGCACATTCGACATCTGCGTGATGGCGACCATTTTGGTGCGTGGCGACAGCAGGCGCTCAAACTCATCCAGCAGAAATTCGCCGCTGTCGGAGATTGGCGACCACTTGAGGACGGCGCCGCAGCGCTCGCGGTGATAATGCCATGGCACGATGTTGGAATGGTGCTCCATGATCGAGAGCACGATCTCGTCGCCTTCGCCCACCACCATGCCGCCGAACGACTGCGCCACGAGGTTGATGGCTCCGGTCGCATTGCGCGTGAAGATGATCTCATCCGTCGAGGGTGCGTTGAGAAAGCGGCGTGCCGTCTCGCGCGCAGCCTCGAATTTCGCGGTCGCGGTGTTGGACAGGTAGTGCAGGCCACGATGCACATTGGCGTATTCGGACCGATAGGCCTCGCTCATGGCCTCGATGACAACGTTCGGCTTCTGCGCGGAGGCGCCATTGTCGAGATAGATCAGCGGCTTGCCATAGATCTCGCGCGCCAGAATGGGAAAATCGGCACGGATTTGCTCGACGTCGAAGCCGCCGCGTGCGGGAGGTGTGTTGTCGTTGGCTGTCATGTTTGTCATCGGGATGCCGCTAGCGAGCTTTGAGCCAGGTGCGCGCCATGCTCATCATGACCCCGCGCAAGTCCTCGTGCTCGACCTTGTCGATCGCCTCGGCCACAAAGGCCTCTGTCAGCAGCGCGCGCGCCTCGGCTTCGGGTATGCCGCGTGCCTGGCAGTAGAACAGGTGGTCCGCATCGAGCTCCGTCGCGGTGCTGCCATGACCGCAGACTACGTCATCGGCATAAATCTCGAGTTCGGGCTTGGAATCGAATTCGGCGTCTGGCGACAGCATCAGCGCCTGCGCCATCTGCTTGCCGTCGGACTTCTGCGCGTTGGGTCGAACGATGACCTTGCCCTGGACGACGCCCTTCGCCGCATTGTCCAGCACGCCCTTGAATAGCTCGCGGCTTTCGCAGCCCGGGACGGCGTGGTCGACGACCAGGGTGGTATCGATGTGCGCTGTGCCGCGCGCCAGGAAAGCGCCAGAAAAGTCGAGTTTGGCGCCAGGTCCCGCATAGGTCACGAATACCTGATTGCGCGCCAGCACCGGTCCGGCCGTCAACTGGAAGCCACGGTAGTTGGCGCCGGCATGCAGCGTGGCGATGCAGCTCGACAGGTGTGTAGCCTCGCCGGTTTCGACCGCACACTTGACGTGGGTGATGCGCGCACCCTCACCGACGACGATCTCGGTGGCTGTGTTGGCTTGACCGTCTTTCGCGGCGCCCGGCAGGGTGACGAACGCTTCAACCAAAGTCGCCTCGGCCCCCTTGCCGGCGCTGATCACGTTGCGTGTTGCCGTCATGCGCCGATCGTTGCCGGCGCGCACGAATGCCAGCAGCAGCGGCTTTTTCAATCGGCCGTGCGCTGCAATGCGCAGCACCGCGCCGTCCGTCATGTAGGCGGTGTTGAGCGCAATCAACACGTCGTCCTTGGGCCCGCCGAGATTGGCCAAGCCTTCGCCGACCTTGTCCTGCGCCTGGCTGAGTGCCGCGGACAGGGATGTCATCTCGAGGCCGCTTGCGCCGGCGATATTGGAGAGTTCAGCCCGATAGACGCCGTTGACGAACACCAGGCGGTAGGTATCGATCTGCGCCAGCGGCCCCAGTGCGACGATGACATCGGCGATGTTGATGCGGGTCGAATCGCCGGCGGATGGCGTGGCGGCCTCTTTCAGAGCGGTCCGCAGATCGGTGTACTTCCAGGCTTCGATACGCCGATGCGGCAGGCCCATCGCGCCGAACATGTTGATCGCCGCGCGGCGCGCCTCCGCAACCGCCGGCCCGCCCGGCAGTTGGCCCGCGATCGCCTCGAAGTTCTCGGCCAACGCCAGCTCGACCTTGTTGCGTATTACCGCCACGTTCATTTCATTCGCCTCGCCTGCCCGCCTCCCGACGATGCCGGTGCGAGCGTCGATGTAACTTGTAGGTTGGGTTAAGGCGCTGTTCGCGCCGAAGCCCAACATCTCGCCGTTCGCCGTGGATGTTGGGCTTCGGCCGGCGGCCTCAACCCAACCTACGCATCACGCCGCCTTGCCCTTGAACTCGGCATAGCCTGATTTCTCGAGTTCGAGCGCCAGCTCCTTGCCGCCCGTGCGTTGAATGGCGCCGTGGGCCAGCACGTGCACCTTGTCCGGCACGATGTAATCGAGCAGGCGCTGGTAGTGCGTGATGACCAGCATGGCGCGCTCTTTGGATCGCATGGCGTTGACGCCGTCTGCCACCACCTTGAGGGCGTCGATGTCGAGGCCGGAGTCGGTCTCATCGAGGACGCACAAGGTCGGCTCGAGCATGGCCATCTGCAGGATCTCGGAACGCTTTTTCTCACCGCCGGAGAAGCCGACGTTGACCGGCCGCTTCAGCATTTCCATGTCGATGTTGAGTGCGCCGGCCTTGGCGCGCACGAATTTCATGAAATCCGGCGTCGTCATCTCGTCCTGCCCGCGTTTCTTGCGCAGCGCGTTCAGCGCCGTGCGCAGGAAGGTGAGGCCGGCGACGCCGGGGATCTCCAACGGATACTGGAAGGCGAGGAACACGCCCTTGGCGGCGCGCTCGTCCGGAGCCAGCCCGAGGATCGATTCACCGTTCCAGAGGATGTCGCCGCCCGTCACTTCGTAATCGTCGCGGCCGGCCAGCACGTATGCGAGCGTCGACTTGCCGGAGCCGTTCGGCCCCATGATCGCATGCACTTCGCCCTTGGGTACCTGCAGCGATAAACCGTCCAGAATAGCCTTGTTTTCGTCCGCCAGACGAACGTGCAGATCCTTGATTTCGAGCATTCCAGTGTCCTTGACGCGACCACGTCCGGGCATCACGGTGTGATGTCCGAAGGTCGAAGATTAAATCTTGACTAGACAGATAGGGATTTCCTGGGCCGCTGTCATCAGGTGTCTTGCAAATAGTGCATTGGCGCGACGCATTGGCTCACGGCGGCACGGCCATGCAATCACTTTCTATTTGCCGGGACCAAGGACGGACGTCCCGCTTTGCCATGCGCACATCACCTCGCAACCGCACGAGCAGCTCGCGGTATCGCGATGGCCTGTTATGGCAAACGACTGAAAAGCAACATTTATTAGGACGAGTCGCAGTCCGATAGCCGGACCCTATTCGGCCCGCATTTCGATCTCGGAGGGATAGAGCACACCCAGCCAGTCGCAGGCTTCGGGATTGCTGGCCTTGGCGATCTTGAACTCCACCAGGAAGGCTTCGCCAGTGCCGAATGTCTCGAGCACCGTAACCAGTTCGCCTTGATCGAGTTGGAGGCCAGGTTTTGTGGCCGACAACGCATTGCGCCGGCGGCACTCGGCCTCGTCCAGGCCACGCGTCAGGCGCGCACTCTTCTCGGCACTCATGGTTTCCAATGCATCACGCATCTTGCTCTCCCTAGGAAGTATTTCCCCGAACGACGTGGCCGCCGCCGGTTCAATGCTCGAATCCTCTTCCGGACCCTGCAGGTGCCACCGCTCGAAACTTTTCTTGTATGGTTAACGGCCTACCGTTGCCGAGAAGGTACACAATTATTTTTGCGGAGTCCCGCGTCCGCTGCAATTTTTTTTTGCCTATCAGCATCAATTTCTAACCACGCCGCTAACGCTCTGCGCCGGCTGGTGCAGCAGCCACACAGCGAGCCCACCCTTCCTGTTGGCGGGCGCCGCGCCGTAGCCGTGGGATTTGGGGGTGAATGAAGAGGTGATCACAGCCGTCAATCCGCCGGCTCGGTCAATTCGAGCCGATGTTCAATGCGGTCCAAGCGCACTTTTACCGATGCAATGTCCTCGTGATGAGCATCTTGGATGAGTTCAACACCGCGCTGGTGGTGGCGAATGGCCATGATCTCGACTTTGAGGCCCCGGATCTCATCCAGGATCCTGTCGTTCTGGGTCCGCATCGGCCGCAGCTGCTCAAGTACCAGACTCTCAATCTTGTCGTTCATTGATCTAACCTCCGGTGACCCGGCTGCTGCTGTCCGAAGACCTTGGTTGCCTTTTTCTACCTTCGGCGGGCCAACATCAATAACGCTATTGCAAGTAGCCGTCTATTCAGCCGACCGCATGGACTTCTCCAACTTGGCGCGCTCGCGCACCCTTCCGACGTCAAGCGCGTGGCCTCTACCAATCCACGACCGCCTGGCTCCGGCAGGGCCACACGAAGGCGATGCACGGCCGGCCGGTGGTCAGAGCTGGCCTTCGTACTGTAGGATGTAGAGCCCCGCGTTCTGATCGGTCAGGAACATCAGGCCATTGCGATCGACATAGCAGTCGTTGGACTGCGTCACCTGGGCGCGGTTGGGCCGGGGATCGATCATGCGCGCGGGGTTCGGCGGCACGAAGTAGGCCACCTCCTTCGGCCGGAACTGATCCTCGATGTCGTACACGCGCACGCCGGCGTTGTAGTAGGTGGCGAAGATCAGGTTCGAGTTTTGCAACGAGCCCGGCCGCATTTCGTGCAGGTTGTGCGGGCCGAAACTGCCGCCCTTGGCGCAATAGTCGGCCTCCGACGGCTGCGGGAAGGAGGCGATGTTGACCGGGTTGGCCGGATCGCGGACGTCGTACACCCAGATGTGGCGCAGGCCCTCGCTGCAGTTGGCGAAGGTCGGCTCGTCGCCGAGCACCAGCAGGTTGCGATCGGGAAGCGGAAGCGGAGAGTGCGTGCCACCGCCAAAGCGCGCCTCGGTATGGCAGTGGACCAGCAGCTTGGGTTTGGTCGGCTCCGATACGTCCGTCACGGTGAGGCCGCCGTCGCGCCAGGCGCCATAGGCGAGGTTGCCGGCCACCAGTGCGTGGTGCAGCGCGGTGCGACGTCCCGTTTTCCATGTCGGCGTCTCGCCGCCGCCGGCCCACATGCCCGGGATCCAGCAGCGGCCGACGACCTGCGGCTTGCGCGGATCGGCCAGGTCGATGACGGCCAGGATGTGGTCTGTGAAATCCGAGAAGTGGATCGAGGCATAGGCGTAGCGCCCGCCGGTGTACCAGATGCGTTGCGGGCCGAGGCCGTCGACCGGCATGAAGCCGATTTCGACCGGCTTGTGCGGCTTGGAGATGTCGTACACACGCAGGCCGGAGGTGAACCGGCCCAGCTGCCCCTTCAGCACGTCGGCGGGCGACATGTTGAAGTAGGCCTTCCCGTCCTCGGCGAACTCCTTCATCGTCCACACGCTTGGCGCATTTACCGTCAGCAGCAGGTCGTCGTGCGCTTGCAGATGGAACGCGCGCGTGCCGGGCGGGCAGTCGATGAAATCGACGACCTTCGGGTTCCTGGGATCGCGCGCGTCGAGCGTGCTGATGCCGTTAGAGAAGCCATGCCCGATGTAGGCATAGCCGCGCTGAACCATCACCTGCACGCCGTCGGACTTGCCGCCAAGGTCGGAGTGGGCAACGAAGCCGATGTTCTTGGCTGCGGCGGCGTTCATCTGGGGGTCCTTTCGATTTCCGAGCAGCAACGCCGCCTGGGCTGAGCCTGGAGGCCGCAGGCTGCGCTTCTAATCATCGTCGAAGGCAAGGCTCGGGATGTCGCGCGCGCCGTGGACCACCCGAGAAACGATCAAGTGCTCTTCCGCAACCCGGTAACTTGCGTCATCAGCCCCAGGCTACACGCGCTTATGACTTGCGTGCGGCAGCGCGGGTTCGGCCACGCTCGGCGATCTCCGCAGCAAAGGCATTGGGAACGTCCACGCGCGTGAACCGGCCCTCGGCATAGGCGCGATCCCCTTCGTCGACGAGAGCGCGCAGCTCCTTGAGCTTCAACTCGCGCTCCTCGAGCAGACGCAGCCCGGCCCGGACGACCTCGCTCTCGTTGTTGTAGCGGCCCTCCGCGACCTGGGCGGCAACGAACTTTTCGAGATGCTCTCCGAGAACGACGGATTTGGCCATGGGACCTCCATGCACGGATAGCAACAGATGCTGATAGATAGCATCAATCCTGCTGGCGGCGCATGTGCAGGAGCCGCAGCCGCGCTATTACAAAAGCCAAAATCAGCAGACACGGTGCAAGCGCACCCAGGGTCAACGCTGCCAAGTCGTGGCCGGCTTCCCGTAGGATGTCATCTACGACTTCAGCTGTCCCCCGCATTGGAACGGCCCGCGCCAGCTGTGCCATTGCCTCGATCGCGCCAGCCATTACCCCACGCTGCCCTCCAGCGAGATGCCGATCAGCTTCTGCGTCTCGGCCATGAACTCCATCGGCAGATGCTGCAGCACGTCGCGAACAAAGCCGTTGACGATCAGCGCCACCGCTTCCTCATCCGACAGGCCGCGCTGCTTGCAGTAGAACAGCGTGTCGTCGGAGATCTTCGACGTGGTCGCCTCGTGCTCGAAATGGGCGGTCGAGTTCTTGGCCTCGATGTAGGGCACGGTGTGGGCGCCGCATTTGTCGCCAATCAGCAGGCTGTCGCAATTGGTGAAATTGCGTGCACCCGTGGCCTTGCGGTGGGCCGAGACCAGCCCGCGGTAGGTGTTCTGCGAGTGGCCGGCGGCGATGCCCTTGGAGATGATGCGGCTCGACGAATTCTTGCCCAAGTGGATCATCTTGGTGCCGCTGTCGACCTGCTGATAGCCGTTCGACACGGCGATCGAATAGAACTCGCCACGGCTATTCTCGCCGCGCAGGATGCAGCTCGGGTACTTCCAGGTAATGGCCGAGCCGGTTTCCACCTGGGTCCACGAAATCTTGGCGTTCCGGCCGCGGCAATCGCCACGCTTGGTGACGAAGTTATAGATGCCGCCCTTGCCGTTCTTGTCGCCCGGATACCAGTTCTGCACGGTCGAGTACTTGATCTCGGCGTCGTCGAGCGCGATCAGCTCGACGACCGCGGCGTGCAGCTGGTTCTCGTCGCGCGTCGGCGCCGTGCAGCCTTCCAGATACGAGACGTAGGACCCCTTCTCGGCGATGATGAGCGTGCGCTCGAACTGGCCGGTGTTCTTCTCGTTGATGCGGAAGTAGGTGGACAGCTCCATCGGGCAGCGCACGCCTTCGGGGATGTAGACGAACGATCCGTCGGAAAACACCGCCGAGTTGAGCGCGGCGTAGAAGTTGTCGCCCTGCGGCACCACCGAGAACAGGTACTTCTTCACCAGCTCGGGGTGCTCGCGCACCGCCTCCGAGATCGAGCAGAAGATGACGCCGGCCTTGCGCAGCTCCGCCTTGAAGGTGGTGACGACCGAGACACTGTCGAACACGGCGTCGACCGCGACTCTGGCGCCCTGCACGCCGGCCAGGATCTCGCGCTCCTTCAGTGGGATGCCGAGCCGCTCGTAGGTCCTGAGCAGCTCTGGATCGACATCGGCGAGGCTCTTCGGCCCCTCGGTGCCCTTGGGCGCCGCATAATAGTAGAGGTCCTGAAAGTCGATCTTGGGGTAATGCACCTTGGCCCAGGTCGGCTCGGCCATCAGCTGCCAGCGCTTGTAGGCTTCCAGCCGCAACTCCAGCATCCAGGCCGGCTCGGCCTTCTTTTTGGAGATGAAGCGGACGATGTCCTCGCTGAGCCCCTTCGGAGCCATCACGCTCTCGATGTTGGTCTCGAAGCCATACTTGTACTGATCTACGTCGATGGTCTTGACCCGATCGATCGTCTCTTGAACCGCTGCCATGTCGTCTCCGTTGTTGTTCCGGCCTCGGGGTCAGACCCTGCGGGTCTGAATCCCTGGCTCGAGCAATGATGTGTGCATGGGGTCAGACCCTCCGATCTTGCCCGCCTCCGGCGGTACGGGTCTGACCCCGAACTGCAGGCGTCACGATGTCCCGCATCGCTGCGAGAAAGGTGTCGATATCGGTTTCGCCCGTTTCGTGTCCGAGGCTGATGCGGATGGCTGCGCGCGCGATCTCGGGCGCCTGCCCCATGGCCGCCAGCACATGGCTGGCGCCGACCTTGCCCGACGAGCATGCGGCGCCGGCGCTGACGGCGATCCCCATCAGATCCAGTTGAATGACCAGCGTCTCGGCCCTTTGTCCCGGCACTGCGATGCAGGACGTATTGGGCAGGCGGGGCGCATCGCAACCGACCACGACCCTGCCGGGAGCGACCGCCAGCAAGTCGCGCTCCAGGCGATCGCGCATTTGGCCGACGCGCGCCATGCCGGCGAACTCGGTCGCCACCTCATGCGCCGCCGCGCCAAATCCAGCAATCGCGGCGACGTTCTCGGTGCCGCCTCTACGCCGGCGCTCCTGCCCGCCCGGAATTAACGCTGGCAGCGCCGTGCCATCGCGGACGATCAGTGCGCCAATGCCCTTGGGTCCACCGATCTTGTGGGCCGACAGGCTGACGAAATCGGCGCCGAGTGCGGCAAAGTCGACCGGGATGCGGCCGAGCGCCTGGACCGCGTCGCAATGCACGGCCATGCCATGGTCGCGCGCACGTCGGGCGACATCGGCGACCGGCTGAATGACGCCGGTCTCGTTGTTGGCGAGCTGCAATGAGACGAGCGTGCGATCATCGCCGCAGCCCTGACCGACGCGCGCGATCACCTGGTCCGCGTCCACGGTGCCCGAAGCCTGAGCGGGTAGATCGATGATCTCGCGCCCATGCTGTCCATGGTCCAAACCCAGGTTGCTCAGCACCGAGTCATGCTCAATGCGCGAGACGAGGATTTTGGTCCACGGCCCCGCCATAACCCAGGCATTGGCTTCCGTGGCGCTGCTGGTAAAGACGATCTCCGAGGCCCGGGCGTTAACCAGATGTGCGATCTGTTCTCGCGCCGTCTCGACAATCGACCGCGCCTTCCGGCCTTCGGCATGCACCGAGGACGGGTTACCCCAAACGCCCAGTGCCGCACTCATCGCCTCGCGCGCAACTGGGTGCAGCGGAGCCGTTGCATTGTAGTCGAGGTATGTCCGTCCCTTGGTCATTCCGCAGGCAACTCCGCGTGATGGGTCGACCTGGCGCCGCGCGGCTGTTTCGGGATCCCGTCGATGACGTTTTGCAGCGTTACGTCGGACAGGAACGAGGCGATGTGGGCCCCGAGCGCATCCCAAAGCGCATGCGTCAGGCATTGCTTGTCACCCAGGCATCCGCCAGGGCCGGAGCCGTGGCACCGCGTCATGCGCGTGTCTTCCTCCACCGCCGACATGACCGCTGCCACCGAGATGCTGCCTGCTGGGCGGCCGAGCCGATAGCCGCCCGTGCGCCCGCGCGCGCTCTCGACCAAGCCGGCGCGCCGGAGCTTCAGGAACAACTGTTCAAGATAGGGCAGCGAGAGATGCTGGCGCTCGGCAATGGCCGACAGTGGCACGGCCTCATCCTGCCCATGGCGGGCGAGGTCAGCCATCGCCATGACGGCGTATCTTCCTCGGGTGTTCAGATCCAACGCCACGCCTCCACAAGATGAACAATGACCCAGCCGCCAGAACCGCCAGCCATGCAACACTTGCATGCCCACATGAGGTTCATGCTAAGAAGCGCCGGCTTGCAGGCTGCTCGTCGGCCTGCGTCCACTGCCGCGCCGATCAACTCATCCGTCTATATGGAAATTCCGAGTGTGGCAGTCAAGTATTCCTTCTCGGCCGTCCGAATTATGGATCGACATTGTCGGCTTGCGGGCCGGCGCAAGACCACCCGATGAATGCAGGACTGTCGCGTCCTGTTCGAGCCAGCCCCCGATGCCTCAACCGAAAGCTTTCTTTCCATGCCGGAAGTGATGATCAACGGCCCCGCCGGTCGACTTGAGGCGCGCTACCACCACGATAGCGCCAGCGACAGCCCGATCGCGCTGATATTGCACCCGCACCCGCAATTCGGCGGCACAATGAACAATCCGATCGTGCATCGCCTCTACTACATGTACCACGATCGCGGTTTCTCGGTGCTGCGGTTCAATTTTCGCGGTGTCGGCCGCAGCCAGGGCTATTTCGACAACGGTCCAGGCGAGCTTGCCGATGCGGCCTCGGCGCTCGACTGGCTGCAGCTGGTCAAGCCCGACGCCCGTAGCTGCTGGATCGTCGGTGTGTCGTTCGGCACCTGGATCGCCATGCAGCTTCTGATGCGCCGGCCAGAGATCGACGGCTTCATTTGCGTGGCCCCGCCAGCCAATCTCTACGATTATTCGTTCCTGGCGCCGTGTCCGTCATCAGGCCTCATGATCAATGGCGACAAGGACCGCGTGGTGCCTTCGAGTTCGGTCGGTGAGCTGTCCGCCAAGCTCAAGGTGCAGAAAGGCATCAAGATTGACCACGAGGTCATACCGGGCGCCAACCATTTCTTCGAAGGCGAGGACAAACTCAACGCGCTGATCACCAATGTCAGTGGCTACGTTGATCGGCGCATGGCCGCCAAGGCCGCCAAGCGACGGGAAGAGGACGTCGAGTAGTGAAGCCTGTCTGTCGCATAGCCGGGCAAATTGCGAGCGGAGTGAACATGCGCCGTGGAATTGGACATCGTCAGCTGGTTTTGCTTCTGGTGATGCTTGCCGGTTTGTCCGGCGGCGCCGTTCAGGCGCAGGATTATCCCTCGAAGATCGTTCGCTTTGTTGTCCCGCAAGCTCCCGGTGGAACGACGGATGTGCTGGCTCGCGCGTTCGCCGAGCGGCTGGGCAGGCGCTGGGGCCAATCCGTCGTCGTTGAGAATATCGCCGGGGCCGCAGGCAACATCGGCACGGCGGCGGTCGCCAAGGCGGCGCCGGACGGTTACACGCTGCTCGTCACCTATGAAGGTTCGCAAGCCATCAACCCGAGCCTTTATGCCAACCAGCCATTCGACTCGGTGAAGGATTTCCAGCCGATCGCGACCCTCGCCCAGGCCGCCTTCTACGTCATCTGCGATCCGAAATTGCCGGTCGCAAATCTGCGGGAGCTGCTGGCGTTCGCCCGTTCGCGCCCCGAGCCTATCACCTACGCATCCTCGGGCGTCGGCTCGGTCAATCATCTGGTCGGCGAGATGATCAAGGCGCGCACTGGCGTGCCAATGGTGCACGTGGCATTCAGGGGCGTCTCGGAGGCGATCACCAACATCACCGGCGGTCATGTGCAGGCCGGCGTCGCCTCGGTCCCCTCCGTGCTCGGCCAGGTGCGTGCGGGAACCGTGCGGGCTGTTGCCGTTTCCAGCGGGGCGCGCGTCAAGGTAACCCCGGACGTGCCGACCGTGGCCGAGGCGGGCCTGACCGGGTTCGACGTCAATCCGTGGTGGGGCATCCTGGCGCCGGCCAAGACCAACATGGCCATCGTCGCGAAAATCAATGCGGATGTCGCCGAAATTCTCGCCCAACCGGAGACGCAGGCGTTTCTCGCGCAACAGGGCGCCGAAGCCTTCGTCAGCAAACCGGACGCGTTCTTGAAGCTGCTCGAGGCGAATATTGTCATGTGGGCGGATGCCGTCGGCCATGCCGGCCTCAAGAAGCCGTGACGGCGAAGGCCAATGGGGTCAGACCCCGCGGGTCTGACCCCATGCTCCGACGGCCCAGCCAGGGGTCAGCCGAACACCAGCTGCGCCGACCCTCGATGACGAAAGCCGTCGCCCGCCGATACAACGTTATAACGTTACATGTCGAAAGCAGAGAAATGTGCATGGGTGGACCAGGGACGTTTACCCGGCACCGAGGACGGACGGGGTCAGACCCATGGGTCTGACCCCATACGCGCTAACTTTGGTCTGTTGGAGGGTGCAACCGATCCTCTGCGTCCCCGGACAAGCGATCCGACCGCGAGGTCGGAACGCGATGATCCGGGGTCTTCACTCTTCTGAGATGGGGAAGGCCCCGGCTCTGCGCGGCCACCGCCGCTTCGGCCGGGGACGCAGATCGATAGGTAGC
>CAZCGE010000093.1:0-17998 GCA_964498125.1 uncultured Devosia sp.
TGTTCGCACTTCAAGCAGCTTGGGTTACACCGAGACAGTCTCGATGAAGAAACCACCGACTGGAGAGCCGTGTGCGGGAAAACCGCCTGCACGGTTCGGAGGGCGGGGTGGGTGAAAGCCCATCCCGACCCCTATCATGACGCGCCCACAGTGCATTCTGCAAGCCCTCGGCCAACGCGACGAAGCTCTCGCCGCCGAGCACGACATGGGCATGCGCGAACCCGGAGAACGCCAGCCGGAAGTGATAGAGCCGGTGCTCCAGCACGATGCCGGCGACCGTAATGCCGAGTTCGCTCGTGTCGGTGAAGTCGGGCAAGCCGAGGCGGCCGGGCGGGTGCTCCTGCCGGAACATGACATCCTGCTCCGGCCCGGCCAGCGCCCGCCACGTTCGTATCCGCCGCTCCAGCATGCGCCGAATGCCGGGGTGGATCTCGGGATGACGCCGCCGGTTCTCGTCCAGGACGGCAATGGCGCGGATACCGGGTGTTGCCTTGAGGATCGGCAGAATCTCGGCGTCCCAAAACTCGGCGAGCGGGTCTGGCCGCCGCCGGCCGCGCTCCTGCAGCTTCTGTGATGGCAGCCTCGGATCGCCTTCGATCCGATAGGCGGTCGCTCGGCTGAACCCAGCCTTCGCGGAGGCCACGGCGGGGGAACTGGTCTGACGGGACTTCATGAACAACCTCGTCTGGCAGCCGGTGATGTGCTGGCCAGGCAAGCGGTGATCCTTCTGTGGTGAAGAATCACATGCTGGGCCCAACCGCTCCGGCCGCCAGATGACGTCCCTCCCTTGGGGATATCCTGGGGAAAAATTGCGCCGCCGGGGGTGGACTGCCGTCGGTCGGGCTACGCCCTCCCTCCGTCAGCCCACCCCCGGCGCCCGTCTCATCCTGATTGTCGCGCGGCACAAGGTGCCGAGGTGCGTCGCCCCCGCGCCGGAGGCACGGCTGCAGCGGTCCATCCCGCCACCTATCCGAAGATCAAGTTGGGCAACCAGAGCACAATCTGCGGGAACACCGTGAACAGCAGCACGGCGAACAGGCAGATCACCACGAACGGCATCACGCCGGTGAAGATCTCGGAGAGCGACAGTTCCGGCGTCATGCGGTTCAGGATGTAGCAGTTCAATCCGACCGGCGGCGTCAACAGGCCGACCTCGATCATCACGGTCAGGATCACGCCGAACCACACGGGATCAAAATCGAGCGCCTTGATGATCGGGAACACGAACGGCAGCGTCAGCAGCACCATGCCGATCGAGTCGAGGATCATGCCGAGGATCAGGTACAGCAGCAGGATAAAGAACAGCACGGTGTAGCGCCCGAGTCCGGAATTGCCGATGCCGGCGACGAGGCGTGGGGCAACGTCGGTCAGCACCAGGAAGCGGCTCAACACCTGCACGGCGATGACGATGGTGAAGATCATGACTGTCAGGCCCGCCGTCGACTTCAAGGCCTCCGCGACGTTGTGACGGTCGAGGCGGCCCATCAGTCCGAGCAGGACCGCGACCGCCGCGGTGCCGCAAGCGGCGCCCTCGCTCGGCGTGAACCAGCCGGCATAGAGGCCCGTCAGCATGCCGCCGAAGATGATGAAGACCGGTAGCAGCGCGCTGGTCGAGACGATGCGGTCGCGCCAGGAGAAGCTCGGGCCGACCGGGCCGAACTCGGGCCGGTAGAGGCAGATGCAGACGATGTAGACGCAGAACATTGCCGCCAGCACGAGGCCGGGAATGACGCCGGCCGCGAACAGCCGCCCGATCGAGGTTTCCGTCCAGATGCCATAGATGACGAAGGCCAGGCTCGGCGGGATCAGGATGGCGAGCGTGCTGGCCGAGGCGAGGCTGCCGGCGGCGAGCCTGTTGTCGTAGCCGTAGCGCTTCATCTCAGGGATAGCGATGGGGGCGAGCGCGCCGAGCGCCGCCGATGAGATGCCCGTCACGGCTCCGAGCGCCGCGCAGGAGCTGACGGTGGTCACGGCCAGCCCGCCCGGCACCCAGCCGAGCCACTTGTAGATGCAGGAGTAGATGTCGCGGCCGAGCCCGCCGCCGGCCACCAGCTGACCCATCAGGATGAACAGCGGAATGCTCGTCATCAGGAACTCGGTCGTTATCTGGAACGCCGCCTGGTAGAGCTGCAGCGCGGTTGGCCCGACACCGACGATGAGGCAGTTGCCGATGATGGCGACGGCACCGATCGCGAAGGCGAGCGGCACGCCGGCACAGATCAGCACGACCATGATGAAGAGTGCGACGAGGCCAATGTCGAAGGGAGTCATTGGCCTTTGCTCCCGCGGCCGAACAGCACTCGGATGATAACGGCTGCGCCGAAGATCAGCAGGCACAGGCTGCCGAGGGCGGCGAACGGCCAGATGACGATCTCGCCGGTCGGCATCATCGAGTTGTTGCGCCAGGCTGTCATGGTCGAAGGGATCGCCTGGTAGGCAAGCAGCCCGCTGAACAGCAGCGCGAAGGCCGCAGACAGGATGTCGACGACGCGACTGAGGCCCGCTGGCAGCATGTCGTAGACGAGGTCCATCCGCACATGGACGCCGCCGACCATCGAATGCGTGAGCCCCGCGCAGAACAGCACGAACAGCAGCAGACCGGCGAGGTCCTGTGCCCAGCTGATCGGCGCATTGAAGACGTAGCGCAGGAAGGCGTCTGCGGTGACCAGCAGTGTGATCGCAGGCAGCAACAGGATCGCGCTGGCGGTGAAGATGGCAGAGGTCACCCGATCAATGGGCAACCTCCTCTCGGGTGCGCTGGCTCGGTCGGACATCGGCGATCAGAAGTCGACGATGCCGGGCAGCGGTTTTTCGAGCAGCTGCTTGGTGATCTCGTCGGGCGACTTCGCGCGCCACCTGGCGGCCGAGGCCTGCAGATCGGCATAGAACTGCTTGGCCGGCGCGCCCTTGGCCTCGAGTCCGGCGAGGAACGTCTCGACCGCCGGCTTGGCTGTTGCCCGCCACTTGTCGCGCTCGGCGCCGTCGATCTTGGTCGACTTGATGCCCTTGGAGTCCAGCTCCTTGAGCGCCAGCTTGGCCTCGTCGTGAAAGTAGAGCTCGATCTCGACCTGGTTCCACAGCTGCGCCCAGTGCACCAGGAGCTGTTTCAGATCCGGCGGCAGCTTGTCGAAGAACGCCTTGTTGATGGCGTGCTCGGTATTGGTGACTGCGATCTTGGTCTCGGCGCGGAACTTGACGATCTCGACGAAGCGGAACTGCCTCAGACCCGCATCGTGCGTGAGCAGTGCGTCGACGACGCCGTTCTGGAAGGCGAGGTAGGCCTCCGTCGTCTGTAAGGGCGCGCCGACCATGCCGAGCGACTTGACGAGATCGAGGAAGAAGCCGCCGGGCACCCAGATCTTCGTGCCCTTGAGATCCTCGAGCTTCTCGACGGGCTTGCGGGTCAGGATCTGCTGTGGCGGCGTGGTCGACAGCCGTAGCATGTAGACGCCCTTCGCCTCGTACTCCTTCTTCAGGTACTTCGGATAGAGTTCCATCGCCGCCCAGGAGGCGTCGGAGGAGCTTTCGAAGACGAAGGGTACCGCCATGGCGAGGTGCGTGGTGAACCCGCCCGGATTGAAGACGACATAGGCCTGGCCGGCGTCCGCCACGCCGCCGGCGACCGACTCGAAGGCGCCGCGCTGGGCGTTGGACAGCGTGTTGCCCCAGAACGGCTTCAGGACCAGCTTGCCGCCCGACGCCTCCTCGAGCCGCTTGAAGGCGATGTCGGCCGTCTTCACGACGGCACTGTTCGGGGCCACGAACGAGGAGTAGCGGATGATGATCGGCGGCCCGCTGTAGGTGATCTTGGGGAAATTAGCCTTGACCTCGCCGTCGAGCCACCTGGCGATCAGCTGCTTTTCCTGGGCCTCAGCAGCGGTGCCGAAGCCGATCGCCGCCGATCCCAGAGCTGCGACGACCACAAGTGTGCCGCTGCGCAAGAGCCTGCAGCCATATTGAAGGGACGTCTCGTACATGAGTCCTACTCCCTCGCTCGGGTGATGTTTCCTACGGCAGCCTGGGCTGCAACTTTTTTTGTCAATTGCAGTGAGCTTAGCACTGCGCATCTGCCGGTCCAGTCCTCAGTTGGTCTGGGCCGAAGCTCTCGTTGCACATCGCTCGAATGTCTCTGTCGCAGGCTGCATCCTCGATGCGCGGGAGTGAAAGCGCCAAGCTGGGCAAGCCCAACCTGCTGTGCTGCCATCAGAGCCAGGACCGCAAATTGGCGATCGCCGCGGCCGAACCTGGTGCCGAAGGCGAAGTGGGCCGGGTTGAATTCGCGCCGTTTCTGCCAAGTCGGGCAGGACTGCCTCACGGTGCGCATCCCATGAGGCAGCCACCAGCGCGATCCAGGAGATCGCTGGTCATTTCTTCGGGATGACCGGCAGCAGCAGGTAGTTCTCCTTGCCGAGTCCGAAGTGGATCGTGGTGATGCCGCCGAAGATCTTCGCCGGACGATCGCGCGGATCGTCGTGAAGGAACGGTCCGACGCCAGTGAACTCGTTCTTCATGTTCGAAAGCCGGCCGCCACTGTCGCCGGTGAACACGTAGTCGCGGCCACGCACCGTCAGTCCGATCCGGTAGCCCGCGGGGACCGCGATGCAGCTCGGCACGATCTCGATGTCGAGTTCGACGACCTCGCCGGGCTTCAACAGCTGTTTCTGATCGTGTGTGTGGTACGGTCGGTAGGGCAGCGTTTTCTTCTTGTCGAGCTTGCGGTGCGAAGCCCTGAGCCAGCCCTGCGCGATCGGCGTGTGCGGATCGAGTGCGCCCTTGAAGGTGATCTCCTTCATGTTCGGATCGAAGATACGCACGACCAAGAAGAAGTCCGCATCCTTCGTAGAAGACGAGATATGCAGCTTGGCCGCCATTGGGCCGGTCAGCTCCATATCCTGCTCGGAGGGTTCGGTCAGGAAGGTAACGCCGTCGCCGAGCGCCTTGAAGGACACCTCGCCCTTGACGCCTGACACCTCGGCCGACAGGAATTTTTTCGTCGGCTCCAGGAACATTCTGGTCCACTTTGTGCGTGCCAGCGGCCACTCGTTCTCGGCGCGCTCGACGAACGTCTCGCCGGGGTGGCGAATGTTGAGGGTGACCTTGGGCTGCTCGTCCCAGCCGGTCTTCTCGCCCTTCAGGAAGTGGCCGAAGAAGCGCTTCTGGATCTTCAGGCCGTAGTCGGTGTAGTAGTGCGACCAGTGCTCGACGCCGTGCACCTCGAGCCACTTCTCCTTGGCGCCGGCATTGACGAAGCCCTCGAAGTTGCCGCGCGTATGCAGCGGCTGGCCGCCCCAGTTGGCCGCCGACAGCAACGGCACCTTGACCTTGGTAAGGTCCGGCGTCATCGCCTGCCAGTACTCGTCGTCAAACTCGTGATCGAGGTACGTCTTGCCGAGATCGTAGCGGTTGGCGGCGAGTTCCTCCGCGGTCAGCGTCTGAGGCCCCGAGACCAGATCCCCGTTCATGCGGCTCTTGCGGCCGCGCGCGCCGAGCCCGTGCTGCACCGTCTTCGACTGCATGTCGTACCAGTTCGGCCCCATAGTGCAGAGAATGCCGCCGTTGTGAGTCATCTCACGGTAAAAGTCGTTGAAGCCCTCCCAGATGCAGAGCGCGGCGAGATGCTTGGGTGCGAGCGCGGCCACTTGCCACTGGTTGACGGCGTAGTAGGAGATGCCGGTGAGGCCGACCTTGCCGCTCGACCACGGCTGCTGGCCTGCCCACTCGATGCAGGTGGCGAAGTCTTTGGTCTCTCGGGGCGAGAAATGCTCGATGTAGCCCGGCGAGCGGCCCGATCCTCGGGAGTCGACGCGCACTACGGCGTAACCGTCCGGCACCCATTTCTCCGGATCGCACACCTCCCAGGCCTGGTACTTGTTGGTTGACCCGGTCGGCACGTCCGGGTGGTTCGCGCACATCAATTTCCAGCAGGTCTCGTAGCCGTCCTCAAAATGCAGCCACTTGCCGTAGCAGCCGTGGCTCATGAGCACGGGATACTTCCCGTCCTTGACCGGACGATAGACGTCTGCGCGCAGGACGTTGCCGTCGTCCATCGTGATCGGCACGTCCCAGTCGATCCGCATGCCGTCGCGGATCTCGCTCACCTCGCGGTACTCCATGGTGATCCTCCTGTCGGCTCGCTTCCGAACTCCTGTCGGAGCAGCATGCTGCGCCCGCCGCCGGCCAGTAGCAAGCCGTCGTGGCCGAGGCATGATCCTGTGCATCAGGCGTTGACGCTGGGATCGGCGGCGTTGAGGGCCGATCACTCCGGCGCGCTGTATTGGCCGGCCGAGCGGATGCTGATCGTTGCCGACCTGCACCTCGAGAAATGTTCCGCATTCGCCGCCCGCGGCCAATTGCTGCCGCCCTATGATACGCGCGCGACCCTGGACCAGCTCGGCAAGGTCATCGCGCGTTATCGGCCCGCGACCGTGATCGCGCTCGGCGACAGCTTCCACGACAGTGGCGGCGTGGGGCGACTTTCGCCGGCCGACGCGCGACAACTGGACGCCCTGCAACACGGCCTGCACTGGATCTGGATCAGCGGCAATCACGATCCCGTCGCCGACAGGCGGCTGGGCGGGGAGTTTGCGCAATCGCTGCAAATCAGTGGCATCGATCTGCGCCACGAGCCTGATCCCTCATGCCAGACTCCCGAGATGGCCGGCCACCTGCACCCGGCCGCCCGATTGGTCTGGAACGGCTCGACCGTGCGCGCGCGCTGTTTCGCCAGCGATGCCCACCGCATCGTTCTACCCGCATTCGGCGCCTTCGCCGGCGGGCTCAACCTGATCTCGGAGCCCTTCGAACGCCTCTTCGCCGGCCGCCCGCGCCGCGTCGACATGCTCGGCCAATCCGGCATCCATCGGGTGCCTCCGGAGGCCTTGGTTGCGGATTAGGCGACCGGGGAGGCGATGAGACTGCCGCATCAATGACAGCGGTGATGCGGCGACTTGGCGCCCATCTTACACCACGATGCTCCGCCGCCGGTGCTGCACGGCGTAAACGAAACCGAGCAGTACGAAAGCCGGAAGGGCGAACCAAAACGCATCGGGGCGCGGATTGGGCACCACGATGGTCTCGATCCTGTCGCCGGGCCGCAGTTTCAATCGCGCGGCTGCCGAGCCGGGGCGGACAGCGGTGATCGTCGGCGCGCGTGACAGCGAGGAGACCGTCAGCCCGGTCTCGTTCAGGCGCTTCCTGGCGTCGCCCGACTCGCCGAGCTCGAGGCGCACGGTTTTCACCACGTCATCGCCGGAAATATCGGTCGTCGCGACCCGCAGCCGCAATGTCCTGGCGCCCGACGCGGCGTCGATCACCTTGCCAATGTCGGCGGCCGGCCGCTCGATGTATGGCGGAGCGATGCGGTCCATCCAGAAGTTGGGCCGAAACAGCGTGAAGCAGATCAGCAGCAGGGCCGCCGTCTCCCAGATGCGACTGCGCGTGATGAAGAAGCCCTGGAAGGCCGCGCAGAACGCCATCATGGCGATCACCGCGCAGCCGACCACCAGCACAAAGTGCAACGGGCCGCCGATGTCGATCATCAGGATTTCAGGATTGAAGATGAAGATGAACGGCAGCAGCGCCGTGCGGAATTCGTACCAGGTGCCTTGCCAGCCGACCTTCATGGGATCGGCGCCGGCGATGGCGCCGGCGGCATAGGCGGCAAGGCCGACCGGGGGTGACACGTCCGCCATCAGACCGAAGTAGAACACGAACATGTGCACGGCGATCAGCGGCACGGCGAGATCGTTCTCGGCGGCGAGTGCGACCACGACCGGCGCCATCAGTGTCGCCACCACGACATAGCTGGCCGTGGTCGGCAATCCAGTACCCAGGATGATGCAGATCACCGCCACCAGCGCCAGCATGATGACGATCGAGCCGCCGGACAGGAACTCGACGATCTCGGTCATGACCAGGCCGATGCCGGTCAGCGTCACCATGCCGACGAGAATGCCGGCGGTCGCAGTCGCAATGCCGACGCCGGTCATGTTGCGCGCGCCGGTTTCCAGACCCGCCAGCGCCTCGCGCGCGCCCCGGCGCCACTGGGTGGAGAGTTGGCCGTCGCCGCGAAAGAACGCGGTTAATGGCCGCTGCGTCAGCACCACGGCGGCCATGGCGATGACACCCCAGAAGGCGGCGAGGCCCGGTGACATCTCCTCGACCATCAGGCACCAGATCAGGACTGTGACCGGCACGAGATAGTGCAGGCCCGTGCGGGCGGCTTCATAGAAATCCGGCACCGTGATCAAGGGCGACCGCGGATCATCGACCGGCAGGTCGGCACTACGCGCCTTGACCCGCACCAGCGCCACGTAGCCGAGGACAACGGCGGCGACGCTGATCCACATCGAGGCCGGGCCGAACGCCGCCTTGGTCCAGCCGAGGCCGAAATAGACGGCGTTGCAGAGGATGACGAGCGAGGCGATCGTCAGGGCGGCCATGATCAGCCCTTCCCGCCGCCCGCGCCGGCGCGTGACCGGCATGCCGGTCATGCCGGATTTAACCGCTTCCAGATCGACGACGTAGAACAGCGCGCCATAGGTCAGCAGGGCTGGGATCAGCGCGTGCTTGCACACCTCGGCATAGGAGATGCCGACGTACTCGGCCATCAGGAACGCGGCGGCGCCCATCACCGGCGGCATCAGCTGGCCGTTGACGCCGGCGGCGCACTCGATGGCGCCGGCCTGCACCGGCGTGTAGCCGACCCGCTTCATCAACGGGATCGTGAAAGTTCCCGTGGTGACGACGTTTGCGACCGATGAGCCCGAGATCATGCCGGTCAGCCCCGAGGACACGACGGCGGCCTTGGCGGGCCCGCCGCGATATTTCCCGAGCAAGGAGAACGCGACCTGGATGAACCAGTTGCCGGCGCCGGCCTTTTCCAGCATGGCGCCGAACAGCACGAACAGGAAGATGAAGTTGGTGGAGACGCCGAGCGCGACGCCGAACACGCCCTCCGACGTGATCCAGAAATGCGAGGCGGCGCGCGACAGCGAGGCCCCCCTGTGCGCCATCATGCCGGGCAGCCACGGTCCGGCGAAGACGTAGAGCAGCGCCACGATGGCGATGATCGGCATCCACGGCCCTTCGGCCCGGCGGGAGGCTTCGAGCAGCGCTATGACGCCGATCACGGCGACGACCACATCCCACGTCGAGGGCAGGCCCATGCGCAGCGACAAGGCTTGGTAGAACACGACGAGATAGAGCACCGCGGCAATGGCGACGGCGGCGATCAACCAGTCCGTGATCGGAATGCGGTGGCGCGGCGAACTCTTCAACGCCGGATAGGCGAGGAAGGCCAAGAAGAAGGCGAACGACAGGTGAAACGCGCGCGCCTCGGTATCGTTGAAAATGCCGAAGTTGAGGGTGAACGCCAGCGGCGAGGCATACCACAGCTGGAACAGCGACCAGGAAATGGCGACGATCGTCAGCAGCTTGACGGCAAATCCGAGCGGCTTGCGGCCGCCCATGTCGGCTTCCGCAACCAGCTGCGTCAGATCGACGGGCGGTGTGCTGCCAGCCTTCACGTCGCTCGCCACAACAATCCCCGGCTTATCAAAAATGATCTCGTCATTCCGGAAACGCGAGGCCACTTTGGCCGAGCGTTATCCGGAACCCAGCGTAAAAAGCGTGCGAAGCACACAATATTGTGTCCTTCGGACAATTCTTGCGCTGGGTTCCGGCTCGCGTCGGCGCTGAAGCGCGCCTCCTTGGCCGGAATGACGACGCGAATTGATTTGGCGTGGCTAGTATGGGGTCAGCCGAACACCAGCTGTGCTGACACTCGATGACAAAAGTTGGTTGAGTCGGTGAGTTTTCACTACCTCGGGTAGCTACTTTCGTTTCAGACCCCGCCAGCCGCCGCTCTCAATTCCAGCCCTTCTCCTTGTAGTACTTCATGGCGCCCGGATGCAGCGGCGCCGACAGGCCGTTCTTGATCATGGCCTTGGCATCGAGATTGGCGAAGGCCGGGTGCAGCTTCTTGAACTCGTCGAAGTTGTCGAACGTCGCCTTGACCAGGTTGTAGACCACGTCATCGGCGACCTTGGCCGAGGTCACCAGCGTCGCTGCCACGCCATAGGTGCTCGTCGGGTTCGGATTGTTGGCGTACATGCCGCCGGGAATGGTCGCCTTGGCGTAGTAGGGTTTCTCGGCGATCAGCTTGTCGACCACCGGGCCGTCGAGGGCGATCAGCTTGGCGCCGCAGCCCGTGGTCGGGTCCTGGATGGCGGCGGAGGGATGGCCGACGCCGTAATAGAAGCCGTCGATCTTGTTATCGCACAGTGCCGTGCCCTGCTCGTCGGCCTTCAGCTCGGAGGCGAGCGAGAAGTCGGCCTTGCTCCAGCCCAGCGCCGTCATGAGCTCCAGCATCGAGGCCTGTGTGCCCGATCCCGGATTGCCAATGTTGAAGCGCTTGCCCTTGAAGTCGGCGAATTTGGTGACGCCGGCTTCCTTGCGCGCCAGCACCGTGAACGGCTCGGGGTGCACGGCGTACACCGCGCGCAGCTCGGCGACGGCGCCATCCTTGAACTGGGCCAGGCCCTTGGTGGCGTTGTAATGCACGTCGGACTGCGCCATGCCGAATTCCTGGTCACCCGACTTGATGGCGTTGACGTTGAACACCGAGCCGCCGGTCGACTCCGTCGAGCAGCGGATGTTGGTCTTGGCGCGATCCTTGTTCATCAATCGGCAGATCGATCCGCCGACTGCATAGTAGACGCCGGTGACGCCGCCGGTGCCGATGGTGATGAACTTCTGCTGGGCGGCGGCGGGCGCGGCCCATGCACCAAGCCCGGCGGCGAGAACCGCAAGACCCTTGAAAATACCCATGTTCGTGATCTCCCTGATGGGTTGAGTGCCCCACCTAAGCAGGTTTGCTGGGTTTGGCCAACAGGGTGCGTTCTTTGCTTTCGTCCAACGTGCCGATGTGCGAATTTGGCTGCGATCACATGAGCCCACGTCCGTTAGACTGATCGTCGCGGCTGTGAGCCGAAAAAAAAGCAGGGAGCGATTGACGATGCCTCAATCCAGGCGAACACTTCTCAAGACTGGCGCAGCAACCGCGGCCGGGTTGTTCGCCGTGCCGCTGATCGGCCGTGTCGAACGGGCACATGCCGCCTGGCCGGATCGTCCGATCCGCATTGTCGTGCCGAATTCAGCCGGTGGTCCCTCCGACATTCTGGCGCGCATCCTCACGCCGGTGCTGCAGGAGGCCACTGGCGGCACGTACTTTGTCGAAAACAAGGGCGGTGGCAGTGGCAACATCGGTATCGGTGCGGTGGCTCGCGCGGAGCCCGACGGTCATACGCTGCTGTTGTGCACCAGCGTTATCGTCGTCAATCCGGCCCTCTATGGCGACAAGCTGCCCTACGATCCGATCGCGGATTTCGCGCCGATCGCCGAACTGTCCACGTCACCCAACATCATCGTCATCGATGCCAAGCTTGGCATCAACACGATGCAGGAGTTCGTGGCCGCGGCGAAAGCGGCTCCCGAAAAGTTCAACGTCGCGGTGCCGCCAGTCGGCACCACGCCGCAGATCGCCATCGAGCTGATGAAGCTGATCGACGGCATCAAGCTGGGCGTCGTCGTGCATACCGGTGGCGGCCAGGCGATCCAGTCTGTTCTGTCGGGCGCCGTGCAGGTCAGCTCCGGTGGGCTGCCACCGGCCAAGGCGCACATCGAGGCCGGCACGTTGAAGCCGCTGGCGGTGATGGGCGAGAAACGCTTGGCCGACTTGCCCAACGTACCGACCATGCTCGAAGTCGGCTACAAGGACTTCGTGCTGGAGACCTTCCTCGCCTTGTTCGCGCCCGCCAAGACGCCGGGCGACATCGTGCAGAAGCTCGCCAAGGCGTCGATCGACGGGCTTGCCCGGCCTGACACGCGCGCGCTGCTGGCAAAGAACGGCTTCGACGTGCAGGTCAAGGGGCCCGAGGGGCTCAAGGCGCGCCTGGCAAAGGAAATTCCAATGTTCAAGGACATCGTCAGTCGGTCGGGAATCAAGATCAGCGACAAGGGGTGAAGCCTGTCTGCCCACTGATGGGCGCCAAGACGGATCAATTGGGAGAAAACGCATGTCCATGAAGTGCACCGGCTACCGTCTCGGGCGGCGCGATGTTCTCAGGGCCGCCGGCACGCTGGCGGTAGGCGCGATTGCATCGCCCTTTATCTCGCGCATGGACAAGGCGCTGGCCGCCTGGCCGAACGACAAGCCGACCAGGATCATCGTCGCCAACACGCCCGGCGGGCCGACCGACATCATGGCGCGCTTCATCGCGCCGATGCTGCAGGAGGCGCTCGGCGGCACCTTCATCGTCGAGAACCGGCCGGGCGGCGGCGGCAACGTCGGCCTGCTGGCGGCCATCCGCGCCGAGCCCGATGGCTACACGCTGCACGTGACCACCGGCATTTACGCGATGAACGTCAGCCTGTACGATCCGCCGCCCTACAACTGGCAGACCGACATGGCGCCGGTGGCGGTGCTGTCGAGCTCGCCGAGTGTGTTCGCCGTGCAGCCGAGCCTCGGCGTCAACACGCTGAAGGAGGCCGTGGCGCTGGCCAGGAAGGACCAGTCGAAGTTCAACATCGGCTCGCCGCCGATCGGCTCCTCGCTCTACCTCGGCGCCGAGGTGATCAAGCACCGCGAGGGGCTCAAGGACGTCGCTCTCCTGCTGCACCAGGGCGGCGGCCAGAACGTGCAGGCGCTGCTGTCGGGCACGGTGCAGATGATCTCCTCCTCGCTCGCGCCCGCCCATCCCCACATCAAGGCCGGTACACTGAAGGGTCTCGCCATCCTCGGCGACAAGCGCTGGCACGACCTGCCCGACATGCCGACCTCCAAGGAAGCCGGCTACGATGATTTCATCTTCGACACCCCCGTCGGCCTGATGGCCACCGCCAAGACGCCGCCCGAGATCATCGCCCGCCTGGAGAAGGCCGTGATCGAGGGCCTGACGAAACCGGACGTGAGTGCGAAGGTGGTCAACGCCGGCTTTTTCGTCGAGGCCAAGGGCGCCAAGGCGTATGGCGAGCGCATTGCCAGCGAGGTCAAGCAGTTCGGCGACATCATCAGGCAGGCGGGCATCAAGCCGAAAAAGCTGTAGCAGGACGGGGTCATGGGTCGCGGCCAGACTTTCAGGTCTGTCCCCTCGTTGAACACGCCGCCCGCCTCGTCCATCTCGCGTGGTGTGCCGGCGTCGGTGGAAAGGGTTCGATGTGTCAAGGTGCCAGCCACATGCCTCCACCCCGTCCGGAACGGCGCCCCAGTCCGGGGCGTCGGCAACGCGGTGGTGTTGGTCCGCTATTGCAGTGTCAGTGGTCCGGCTTGGTGTCGGCGGCTGAAGCTGGCATAGTGAGGGGGCATCCGGAGCAACCGCAATGGCCGTGAAATCCGAGCAGATCGACAAGCGCGTCATCGACGCGATCGAAGGCGTGCTGCGCCGGCGCATGAGTCAGTATGGCTACAAGAGCACGACGATCCGTGCCGGGCTCGATCACGCCAACGAGCCCGCGCTGTTCATCGTCGCCGAGTACGATCTCGTGCCGGAGCCGATCGATGCCGGAGCGACCGTAGGCCTGATCAGCGAGTTGTGCGATGCGCTCGACGAGGTCGGCGAGACGCGCTTCCCGTATATCAACAATAACTTCGACGATCGTCAGGCTTTCACAAGGACGAAGCGGAGAAGGCAGTCGTGAAAGCGGCGGAGCTGATCGGCCAAGCGCACCGTCTGGCACGGGCCACGCAGCGCAAGCCCCGGCAGGTCGACCTGAAACGAGCGGTGAGCGCCGCCTACTATGCGCTGTTCCATACGCTGGCCAAGCTTTGTGCCGATACCATCGCGGGTGTCGCTCCGCCACGCAGCACGAAGGCATGGCAACAAACCTATCGTGCACTTGCCCACGGCTTTGCGAGGAACGCCTCCGCTCAGGCCCAGAATAAGGGCTTTCCGCCGATGATTGTGCGCTTTGCCCAACAATTCGTGCTGATGCAACAGCAACGGCATGCCGCGGATTATGACCCGATCTCGAGCTTCCATCGAGGGGATGTCGTCACGATGATCGAATCGGTCGAGGGGGTGATTGTCGAATTCAAGATGGCGCCGCGGTCCGATCTGCGCGCTTTCGTGGCGCTCGTTCTACTGGATAACCGGCCAAGATAATGCGGGGCCTGTCCCCGACTGGGAGACAACATGCGCATCATGGAAATCCGCGAGCAGGCGATCAAGCTCAAGACCAACTTGCGCAATGCCGCCTTCGCCTTCGACGAGATGACGACCTCCATCGTCGCCGTCGTCACCGACGTCGTCCGCAATGGCAAGCCGATCGTCGGCTATGCGTTCAATTCCACCGGGCGCTACGCCTGCGGCGCGCAGATGCGCGACCGCTTCATCCCGCGTCTGATGAAGGCCAAGGCCGAGGACGTGACGCTCGACCCCAAGGTCTTCGACCCCGACAAGATGCTGAAGGCGCTGATGGTCGGCGAGAAGCCCGGCGGCGACTGCGAGCGCTCGGTCGGCATCGGCACCATCGAAGTGGCGATCTGGGACGCGGTCGCCAAGATCGCCGACGTGCCGGCCTACAAGCTGATCGCCGACCGCTACCGTGGCGGCACATACGAAAAGCGCATGTTCTGCTACGTCGGCGGCGGTTGGTATGCGCCCGGCAAAGGCATCCCCGAGCTGGTCGACGAGGTGCGCATGTACCGCGATCTGGGGTACACGCTGATCAAGATCAAGGTCGGCGGCGTGCCGATCGCGGAGGACGTCGCGCGCGTCGAGGCGGTGATCAAGCTGCTCGGCGACTCGAAGAACGTGGCGGTTGACGCAAACTGCGGCATTCCCCCCGACAAGCGCGAGGCCTATGCCAGAGCCTTGAAGCCCTTGAACCTGCGCTGGTTCGAGGAGGTGGCGCACCCGGTGGATTATGCCGGCAACGCCGAATTCATCGGCTGGTATGAGAACCCGGTGGCGACCGGCGAGAATCTGTTCTCATTGGAAGATGTGCGCAACCTGGTCCGCCACGGCGGCATGCGGCCCGGCATCGACGTGCTGCAGACCGACATGCCGCAGACCTACGGCCTCGGCACGGCGGCCAGGATCGTGAAAATGCTCGGCGAGCACGGCTGGCAGCCATCGTCCCTGCTGCCGCACGGCGGCAACCAGATGTCGCTCAACCAGGCTTCCGGCTTCGGCCTCGGCATGTGCGAGGCCTATCTCAACGTCTTCGGCGCGTTCGCTGGCTACTGCGACGACCTGAAGGTCGAAGACGGCTGGATGACGCTCGGCGACTGGTCCGGCATGGGTTTTGAACGGCAGGCGAAATTGTATGACCTGATGCGGGAGCTGGGGGAGTAGGAGCTGCGGATCTCACGCCAACCTTGCCAGCTCAAACCGCTCCACATCCCTGAGCAGCTTGACGAACGCCGCCGCCCGGAACTCCGCCGTCAACCGGCCCTTTTCGGCGGTGGCGCGGGTGGCGTCGCCGGCGGCGCCATCGGCGTGCAAGTCCTGGGCGATCCAGCCGAAGGCGGTAAAGCCGGTGGGGCGCAGCAGATCGAAGGTCTTGGCGATTTCCACCGTCGTTGGCGCGAAATTGCGCGCCTTGCCCGTGTCGACCAGCTCAGGGCGGAAATGCAGGATCATCGAGGTTTCCATGTCGCCGGCGTGGATGCCGACGGCGCTTTCCTGCTCGCTATAGAGCCCAGTCGGCGAGCCGAACCGCGACCACTGGCAGGCCACCGCCAGCATGCCGAAGCGTACGCGCAATTCACGCGCCACGATTGAGATCACGTCGACATTGCCGCCGTGCGAGTTGACCATGACGAGCTTTCTGACGCCGGCGCGGTGCACGCTTTCGCCGATCTCGACCCAGGCACGGATCGCCGTCTCCGCGCTCAATGTCAGTGTGCCCGGTGAGCGCAGATGCTCGTTGGACTTGCCCACGGTTTGCGTCGGCAGGACCAACACGGCGAGGTCGTCGGGGAGCACCTTCAACGTTTCGCGCACCATGCCATTGGCGATCTCGGTATCGGTGGAGACCGGCAGGTGCGGCCCGTGCTGCTCGATGGCGGCGATCGGCAGCACCGCGATTGTGCGCTCGGGGTCGAGACCGCGGAACTCCAGCGTCGTCAGGTCGGCCCAGAATCGCTTTTGCATGAAGACGTCTCCGTCAGCCCCGTTGTTGGGCTTCGCTGCGCTACCGCTTCGCTCAACCCAACCTACGCCACCTTCGATACGAATTCGCGCATCTTGCCGGGATTGAGCAGGCCGTAGGGATCGACCTCGTGCTTGAAGCCGAGCTGGTCGACGTCGACCTTCTTGTGCCGGCTGCCGTCCTCGACCGTGTAGACGTGCGGGTTGGCGATCATGACACCATGTTTCTCGTGCAGATCGATGATCTCGTTGAGCCGCGCCTCGGTGGTGTAGCGCACGATCGGCAAGGCGCTGCAGGAAACCCGGCCATTGAAGCGAATGAACTCCAGATGCTGCAGCACCTCGTCGCCGAACAGGTCGCGCATCTCGCGCACCGAGTCCATCAACCGGTCGTGCGGGTAGAGGCACTGCAGATAGGTAACCGTGCGGTCGACCTTGAGCAGCTGCAGCGTCGTGTGGTTCCAGGTGTACTCGTAGAGCGGCTCCGTGCCGGGACTTTCGTCGAACGGCCGCTCCAACGTGATGGCGCCGCGACCGCCCAGCATCGCCTTGAACATTTCCAGCGACGGCTCCGCGATCATGCAGATCAGGATGCTCTTGCCTTCGGGGCAGTGCGCCTTGATATCGCGGAAATAGGACGGGATCGGCCAGATGATCGGCGTGACCAGCTTCTTGACGATGCCGTCGGCGAGCGTCACCTCGTGGCCGAATTTCACCGACTCGAGGAAATCATCAAAGGCGATGATCAGCTCGATCCACGGCCAGGTGGGGGCCAAGGGCATCTCCAGCTCGGTGATGATGCCGGTGGTGCCATAAGCGCGGTTGATCTTCTGCGCCGCGTCCGCGCGCAACTCCAGCACGCGCGGCTTCTCCTCCATGGTGACGACGCGGGCGGCGAGGATGTTGCCAGGCTCGCGCAGGCCGCCGTAGGTGATCGAGCCGACGCCGCCCGAGCCACCGGCGACGAAGCCGCCGATGGTGGCGAGCCGCTTGGTCGAGGGGTGCATGCGGATTTCCCAGCCGCCCGGCCGCGTCAGGGCGTCGATCTCGTGCATGCGTGCGCCGGCCTGCAGGCGCGCCCAGCCCGGCCGCCACGCCAGGACGCGGTTGAGCTGGTTGAGGTCGAGCAGCACGCCGCCCTTCAGCGGCACGGCCTGGCCGTAATTGCCGGTCATGCCGGCGCGTTGAGTGATGGGAATGCGCCGCTTGGCGCAGGCAGCGGCGGTGCGCACGATATCGGCTTCGTTGCGCGGCTCGACGATCAAGTCCGCGGCCAGCCCATGCAATTGCTTGTTGAGCACCGGCGAGTACCAGAAATAGTCGCGCGACTTGCGCCGGACCGTGCCGGTATCGGTGACGATCGGCACATCGCCGAGTTCGCCGATCAGGCCGGCGATGTCGTAAGTGCTCATGGTGTCCTCGCGTGGTGAGTTCGGCGCGAAGCTTACACAGCGGGTGGGCGAATGGCCATACGCGGCGGCAGCGGGAGATCAGGCTGTCGGGCGGACCCCGGCATATGCACTCAGCCGGGGGAGACCCGACATCTACGGCACCGCGCGCCGCGTCGGACGTCCTTGCGACACTCGTCGTCGGGTCTCGCGAAGGGCTCGACCCGACGGTCTGGGCCTCTGCCGGCCTGCCGGGGGCCGACGCCATGCGCGCTAACATAAAGCATTTCACGTCGTCATTCCGGCCAAGGAGGTGCCCTTCAGCGCCGACGCGAGCCGGAACCCAGCGCATGAATTGTCCGAAGGACGCAATATGTTGTGTGCTTCGCACGCTTTTTACGCTGGGTTCCGGATAACGCTCGCCCCGGATCAAGTCCGGGGCTCGCGTTTCCGGAA
>CAZCGE010000094.1:0-6149 GCA_964498125.1 uncultured Devosia sp.
GCCCGCTTCCAGGAGAAGCCGGACAGCCGCGAGGTGCTGGCGGCGGCCAACGCTGCCGGTGTGCACGAGATGATCATGCGGTTGTCCGAAGGTTACGAGACGCGGCTGGGTCCCTCGGGCACGGCGCTGTCGGCTGGACAGCGCCAACGCATTGCACTCGCCCGCGCGCTCTATGGCGACCCGTTCCTGGTGGTTCTGGACGAGCCCAACTCCAACCTCGACGCCGACGGAGAGGCAGCCCTCGGCAACGCCATCCAGAGCGTCCGGGCACGCGGTGGCATCGCCATCGTCATCTCGCACCGCCCGAGCGCGCTTGGCGCCGTCGATCATGTGGCGGTTCTGGGCGGCGGGCAGATGACGGCATTTGGACCGAAGGAGGAGGTCATGCGCAAGGCATTGAGACCATCGGCGGTGATCGCGTCATGACAATTACCTCTTCCACGCAGGCTGTCGCGCGGGACACGATCGGGAGCTTGCTCAGTCGAGCAACGCAGCCAAGGCCCGACACGGCGCCCGCCAACGAGGGCCTGCTGGTGCGCACCTGGACGGGACTGGCCGTTGTCGTCCTACTTGTTCTCGGCGGAGGCGGTTGGGCATCGACAGCCAAGCTCGCCGGCGCGGTGATCGGCACTGGTCATGTTGTCGTCGACAGCAATATCAAGAAGGTGCAGCACCCCACCGGGGGCATCGTCGGCGAGATCGGCGTCAAGAACGGCGATCTGGTCGCGGCAGGCCAAATCGTGATGCGGCTCGACGCGACCCAGACGCGCGCCGCGTTGGGCATGGTCGTTGCGCAGCTGACCGAAATGCACGGCCGCAGGGCGCGACTCGCCGCCGAGCGCGACGACGCGGAGACCATCACTTTTCCCGCCGGATTCGAGCAGCAGGGCGGCGAGGCGGTTCGCGTCGCCAGTGGTGAGCGACGGCTGCTGGAAGCGCGACGCCGCACAGCCGAAGGGCAGAAAGGACAGCTCAAGGAGCGCATCAAGCAGCACACGCTGGAGGGTCAGGGCCTCACCTCGCAACGCCGGGCCAAGACCACGGAACTTCAACTCGTACGCGAGGAACTGGCGCGACTCACCGACATGTACCAGCGCAGTCTCGTACCCGTGACGCGGGTGCTCGCAATGCAGCGCGACGAGGCTCGCATCGACGGCGAGCACGGCATTATCGTGGCCCAGATCGGCCGCGTCGGCGGCCAGATCGCGGAGTTGGAGCTGCAGATCCTCAATCTCGACCAGACCATCCGCACCGATGCACAAAAAGAGATCCGGGATGTCGACGGCAGGATCGCGGAGTTCGAGGAGCGCCGGATTTCTGCCGAGGACCAGCTCAAGCGCATCGATATTCGTGCGCCTCAGACTGGCACCGTGCATGAACTCGGTGTGCACACGGTCGGTGGCGTGATCGGCCCGGCCGAGACGCTGATGCTGATCGTGCCGGTCGGCGAGACGCTGGCCTTCGAGGTCCGGCTGGCGCCGCAGGACATCGATCAGGCGACGCTCGGGCAGAAGGCAACGTTGCGGTTCGTGGCGTTCAACCAGCGGACGACTCCGGAGCTACCCGGCACGATCGTGCGGCTCGCCGCCGATCTGTCACGCGAAGCGCAGACCGGCACGTCGTACTACGTTGCCCGCATCGGCGTCGACGAGGCGTCGATCGCGCGGCTGGGCGCCCTCAAACTCGTGCCTGGCATGCCGGTCGAGGCCTACATCGAGACCGGCGAGCGCACAGCGCTGTCCTACTTCATGAAGCCCCTGACCGATCACTTCCAGCGTGCGTTCCGCGAAGAGTAAATATCCCGCGGCAAGGCCGGGGAATATTTATCAAGGCGATTCGATCGAGTCGGCAAGCGATGCCCAGGAGCACATTGCATGCAGGTCAGTAGCCGGAGCAGCGCACCGAACGGCACAACAATCCCGGACGAGCATCCGGGTGGCGACTACGACCAGCTGCCTTACATCTCGATGCCAGTCGCCTACAGCCAGCCAACGCTCCTTGCCGCGCTCGCGGCACTGCATGACCTGCGGTCGCCGGCGGCTGATGCGGCGCGCGTACTCGAGATCGGCTGCGCATCGGGCGGAAATATCATTCCGCTGGCTGCGCGTTTTCCCAGGTCGCGGTTCCTGGGTATCGATCTGTCCGCGACCCACATCGACATCGGCCGTCGGCGGATTGCGGAGCTTGGCCTGACGAATATCGAATTGCGGCAGGACGATATCACCAACGTCGCATTCTCCGGGACGCGGTTCGATTATGTGATCTGCCATGGCGTTTTCAGCTGGGTGCCGAAAGCGGCTCAGGACTCGATCCTGCGGATCTGTGGCGAAGCGCTGGCTGACGACGGCATTGCCGCCATCAGCTACAACGTGCTGCCAGGCTGGCACACGCGCGCCGTCGTCAGGGACATGTGCCTGCGGCATGCCGGCACGAGCGGCACGCCACGCCAGCGCGTCGCCAAGATCCGTGTGCTGCTCGAGCAATTGGCGAAAACCGCGCGCCAGGATGATCCTTACGGCCTGATCCTGCGCAGCGAGGCGGCGCGGCTGGCCAGACGGCCGGCCTCCTACATCCTCGGAGAGTTTCTCACCGAGCATAACGCCCCCTGCCATGTCCGCGACTTTCTCGCGCGCGCCGAGGCGCATGGCCTGGCCTACCTGAGCGAGGCTGACTTGCTTTCGTCGACGCCGGAGCTGTTCATGCCGGCGGCGGCGGAGCGCATCAGGGCGATGGCTGGAAGCGATCCCGCGACCGTGCAGGAGTACACTGATTTCTTCTCGGGTCGGACATTCCGCCGCTCACTGCTGGTCAAGGCGGAGCACGCTAGGCGGCAGCACCCCGGACCCGAGCATCTTGGCGCGCTGAGCTGTGCCAGCCAGTTGCGGCTCGATGTCGGGGCGAGCGATGGGCAGGCCGCGGTCTTCAAGGACCACCGCAATCGCAATGTCGAGGTGCGCGACCCGCTGGTGCGGGCCGCATTCACCAGGCTGGGCGAGCGCTACCCTGCGACCGCGACGGCCGCCGAGCTCGCCGACATGAGCCGCGCCGGCGCTCGCACGCACCGGGAACGAGCCGAGCGCCTGATCTCGGAAGCGCTTTTCAAACTGGTGGCGGCGGGCCGGGCGTCGGTTTCGAGCCTGCCGCTGCGGATCGGCGAGGCGGGCGACCAGCGGCCGAGGGCGTGGGCCATCGCCAGGGCCGAGGCGGCAGCGGGCCAGCCCTGGGTGACGAGCCTGCATCACACCGCCGTGCTGCTCAATCCCGTGCTGAAGGTTTTGCTTGGCCTCATGACCGGCGACAACGACAGGAGCCAGTTGACCGCAAGGCTGATCGAGGCGGCTCGGGCCGGCCAGATCGGAGTTGACGAATTGCAGCCCGCTCGGGACACACCTGGGGAAGCTGGTCTCGCCGGAGCGGCGGCGGAAAGTGTCGCGCGCGCGCTCACCTATTGCGCAATCAATGCCATGCTCGAACCGTCGACCTGAATCAGGGCTGGGAAAGGATTGAACAGAACTCGGTGCGTCCGCGGGGTTGCGAAGCTCCGACCCATTGCTTGAGTTCGCTGCGATGCATCAATCCGGCACTCAAGCGGGCAAAGCAGCACCAAAATCACCCGCCTTTCTAGTCGCCAGACCGCTCGCTCACCCTAATTTTTCGGGCGGCCGGCAGCGTGGGAAACGCAGTCATTGAGCGTTTGATCAGAATCAAAGAGCGACTGCGCCGTCTCAGACATGCTGCCTTAAGTCCGCAACTACCACAACGTTTGAGGAGCGGACCCGCATGGAGGAGAATTAAGGCCATGAAATTCAGTCTCTTCGGCCGCTACGAGCGCCAAGCCGAGCGCATGAAAAGAATGATGCAGTGTCTCGACGTGGACGTCGTGTCTCTGGCGGAGAACCGCCTCGGCCGCGATCTCGCTGACGCGCGCTCGGCGTGCTTGTGGTGCAACAAGACCAGCATCTGCGAGGCTTGGCTCAACGGCAAGGCAGTCGATTCAAACCCCTATGCCTTCTGCCCCAATGGCGCGATGTTCCACGAGCACGCGCATAAGGCGAGTTAGGACGCCCGCAAAGATAAGTGAATCGTGATCCGTGGGCGTGGCGGATTGACTCGGGGGGATTCTCAGGCGGTGCGAACGGACGTATCGCGTCGTCATGATCGACGAGGATGGCATCAGACAGCGGTGGGAGTCGATAGGCTCCAAGCTCGGTGAGCGGGAGCGGCGGCTGTGGGCGGCTGCGGAGGTGGAGGCGGCGGGCTATGGCGCTCTGGCCGTCGTCTTCAGGATAACCGGGATCGCGCGCTCGACCATCAATCGCGGCGAGGACGACCTCGACGATGGACCGCTGCCCGATGGTCGTGTGCGCCGAGAAGGCGGTGGCGGGAAGCCGTTGGGCGAGAGCGATCCGACGCTGGTCGGCGATCTCGAACGTCTCGTCGCACCCGCGACGCTCGGCTCGCCCGTGCTGCCGCTGTTGTGGGTGTCGAAGAGCCGCGCGAAGCTCGCCAAGGCGCTTCAGGACATGGGGCACGCGATCAGCGAAAATACAGTCGGCAAGCTGCTGACGGGGACATTGGGCTTCTCGCGCCAGCACAATCGCAAGGCCGACGAGGGCTCGAAACATCCCGACCGCAACGCGCAGTTCGAGCACATCAACGGGAAGGTCGTGGCCGCGCAGGCCAAGCAGCAGCCCGTGATCTCCGTCGACACGAAGAAGAAGGAGTTGGTCGGCAACTACAAGAACGGCGGCACGGACTATCGTCCCAAGGGCGAGCCGCGGCGTGTCAACGTGCACGACTTCGTAGACGAGAAACTCGGCAAGGTGGTGCCGTACGGCGTCTACGACGTGACCGCCAACGCGGCCTTCGTCAGTGTCGGGATCACCAGCGACACCGCCGAGTTCGCCGTGCAGTCGATCCGCTGCTGGTTCGAGCGAATGGGGCGGCAGCGGTATCCGAAGGCGAGCGAACTGACGATCACGGCCGATTGTGGCGGCTCCAACGGCGCCCGTGTGCGGCTATGGAAAGTGGAGCTGCAGAAGCTCGCCGACGAGACCGGGCTCGAACTCCACGTCCACCACTACCCGCCGGGCACATCGAAGTGGAACAAGATCGAGCACCGTCTGTTCTGCCACATCACGCAGAACTGGCGCAGCCGGCCTTTGACGGATCGGGTCGCGGTCGTCGAGCTGATCGGCGCGACGACGACCAAGGCCGGGTTGACGGTCGAGTGCGCGCTCGACACCCGCACCTACGAGAAGGGCATCAAGGTCAGCAAGGCCGCGATGAAGGCCCTCGACATCACCGGCGACACGTTCCATCCTGAATGGAACTACACGATCAAGCCGAGACGTGATCGGAGCACGTAGCGTTTATCTCTGCGGTCGGCCTTAGGCGCGCGGCGGTCTGTCGTCCGGGCCAGGGGTATCTCCGGCCAGGAGTTGGTCAGAGCGGCAAGCTACCGCCGCCTTTGTTGCTGCGGGTCCGAGTCTGGCATGCAAGACCAGCGTGGTGCCGCTGCAGGGGTCGCAAGATGTCGCTCCGCAAGTCATCGCCATGCCGCAGCCGGAACCCGCGCAGCAGCGGTTCTGTTCGCAGCAGCAGCAAAGAGAAAAGACAAGCGTCGGCGCGGAAGCAGCGATCACCTGCGCTCGCTGGCCAACTTCACCCGAACTCGCTCGATCGGCTGGAGTGTCAAAAGCGGAGACTGCGATGAGGGCAGACGCATCGTGCCTATGTCCCGGGTGTGCCGCTACGAGTAAGGCCAACAGCCAGCACAGCGCTGCTGCGAGCAGCAACCGCAAGCAAGAGGCTATGACCCGAGTGCACACCACTACACGTCCTCAGCCATTTCGTGTGCCGGTCGTGCGACACGAACCAACGCATGTTTCTTTATCGATCGAGCATCGAACGGCAGCCTTGATCCCAGTCAACCCGAGTATGCGAGACGCGGGAAATGGGTGTGCCGAGCGCTGTGCGAAGAACTGAGCGGGCGACGCGAGAACGCTCGCTACGATGTGGGGCTTGCCCGGCTCGGAGCTGCTGGCAAGCTCGTTTACCCCGCCGGGCGTGAGGGTGCGCGCGCTTGTCCATTCGCGTCACCGCGACATGTTCGTACAGCGCGCTGTCGCCGCGAACGTGGATTTTGT
>CAZCGE010000095.1:0-54581 GCA_964498125.1 uncultured Devosia sp.
GCAAACTGCACTGCCTTGTTCCGGTCGGCACGCGCTGCGATCTCTGCTAGAACCCAACGTAGGGCACCAGAGCGGGTCCGCTAGTTCCGGTCGGCACGCGCTGCGATCTCTGCTAGAACTGGGGAAGTTGACGCTACAATGATTCGCCGGTTCCGGTCGGCACGCGCTGCGATCTCTGCTAGAACGATATGACGGATGCCATGCGCACAAGGTTTGTTCCGGTCGGCACGCGCTGCGATCTCTGCTAGAACGATAGGCGAAACTCGTCCAATGTGCGGCTGGTTCCGGTCGGCACGCGCTGCGATCTCTGCTAGAACGCAAACCGACGCCGTGGCATTGGTCGCTAGGTTCCGGTCGGCACGCGCTGCGATCTCTGCTAGAACCCGACTTTGTCCTGCCAGCCGCTCATCTCCGTTCCGGTCGGCACGCGCTGCGATCTCTGCTAGAACGTCCGCCATCTTCGGCAACCGCGTCTCATAGTTCCGGTCGGCACGCGCTGCGATCTCTGCTAGAACGACACCGATATCCTGGAACGCATGATGAGGGTTCCGGTCGGCACGCGCTGCGATCTCTGCTAGAACCACTCACGACTCACCACTCACGCTTGGACTGTTCCGGTCGGCACGCGCTGCGATCTCTGCTAGAACGCCGTCTCGGCGCTCGACGCTGGCGCGCTGGTTCCGGTCGGCACGCGCTGCGATCTCTGCTAGAACTCACGCTTTTCGTGGAATCCGCCAAGTCTGGTTCCGGTCGGCACGCGCTGCGATCTCTGCTAGAACTGCTCGTGGTCATTTCACTCTCCTACAGCTGTTCCGGTCGGCACGCGCTGCGCTCTCTGCTAGACCAGCGCCTTCGAGGCCAGCAGCGCCTTGCCGGTTCCGGTCGGCACGCGCTGCGATCTCTGCTAGAACCGACCTCACGATCTCACGAGGAGCAAAATGGTTCCGGTCGGCACGCGCTGCGATCTCTGCTAGAACCGCGACCTGCGGCTCGCCGGCTATCCGATGGTTCCGGTCGGCACGCGCTGCGATCTCTGCTAGAACAGGCCCATGGCAACCTCTTGGTTCCATGGGCTTTTTCCACCCTGCATCGCTGAAAAAGCAACGCCGAAGCAGCACTGCTTATCGCGACGGCGTGAGATTTTGGCGCCAAATCGCGGCTCAGAAGAGCTGCAACTGCTCGGGTTTGCCGGGCCGATTGGTCTGGCCGCGCGAGCGGAACGATCTGATGTTGCCATATTGCGCATCGGTGAAAAACAGGATGTCGACCTTGCCGCCGGAGGGCACTTCCGCACCTACTTTGGCAGCCAGAGCATCCGCCTGCTCCTTTCCGGCCGTGAACCTGATGTAGCAGGATAGCTGCATCATGACAAAACCCTGGTCCAGCAGGAACTTGCGAAATTTCGTCGCCCGCGACCGTTCCGGCTTGGTCAAAACCGGTAAGTCGAAAAGTGCCATTACCCACATGATACGATACGCCGATAACGCTTCGAATTTTGTCATGCAACGGCGTTCCCATCTACTGCCGCCAATTCGGCGGCAAGTGGAATTGCGCTCGTCGGCAAGGCAAGGTTGGTGCGCTCGCCGAGGAAAACTTGCGCCAGCGACTGGGCGAGCCGGGTCAACACGGTCGAGAGTGGCGTCACGCCATCTGCCGTCAGATAATCGGCGTGGAGCACGGCCGCGAGGCGTCGTTTGGTCGGCGGGTCGAGCGCCGTTGCGCCGTCTCGCACGAGGCCAACGACAAGAAGGTCAACGGCTGGACGAAACGGCTCCATCAGATCATCAGCGAGGCGCAGCGCACTGCCCTTGCTCTTGTGGTGCAGACCAAGTGACGGGTGGAGCCCAGCGGCGACGACGGAGCGGGCGGTCGCCGCTCGGAGCACGGTATAGCCGTAGTTCAGACAAGCGTTGGCGCCCTCGGCGTCGCGGTCCCGCTTGAAGCCGGTGCCAAGTAGCGCCGGCAGATATTTCTGCGCGCCTTGAGCCTCGACGTTGGTTGGATCACCTGAGCGGACGCGCGGCACCAGATAGCGCAATGGTAAGGGATTTGCTCCGATGCGTTCGAGTGCCGCTGCCTGCGCTGACAGCTTCGCTTTTACGATTGCAGCCCACAGCCGTTTCTTGGTTGGGATCGATGCTGCCGCCTGTGCCTCGCAACGGTCTCCCTGGGCGTGATGGCCGTCGACTGGCAGCAGGTAGGCGCGTGGGTTGAAGTTGTTGCCACAGATGACGACGGGCGCGCCCCGCTCGGCCAACGCGGCGAGCACCTGATTGGTGTAGGTGATGGCCGGGCTCGACGCGATGACGGCCTCGATGTCATCGAGTGGAACCTGCCCCAAGAGACCGTCGGGCCCGGAGATTTCGAGGAACCCGCGATACAGCGAGAGCCGGCGACCTTCCCCCGAAATTTCGACGATCCGGCCGAGCATCGCGGTGTTCCCAGATGATCCTTTGGCCTAAAGAATGGGCCGGGTATCATCCGAACCGCTAATGGAAATAGCCGTCTCAGTTAACGCAATACGTTCGATTTGCTGAGCCGTGGTCGTCCCAAGGGATCAATGTGCACCTTGCGCGCGTCTCTCTTCTTAAAGCCAGAGATTGAGACCATGTCCCATTCGAAGGGGTCATTCCTGTAAATTTCTAATTTGCTTTCGTGCCGTTTCTGAAGCGGTCCGCCCTCCGTGTGGAGGGCCAGAAAGAGCTGCTGGTTCTGTGCCCTCAACTGATGAACAACCATGATTTGTCGTATGCCCGGTTTGTACTTGTTGTCGATCTCGACCGTATCGCCCTTGTGCAGCCGCATGACGAGCTTGCCGCCGCGCTTGTCGGCCTCCCATTGGGGACGCCAGCCCGGCTGGTTGACATCGAACACGGTCGCGGCGAACCCGCGCCAACGGCCATCGCGCAGCTGCACGATATCGATGTGGTGGTTCTCGCCCGGCAGCAATGCCTTGTAGACCGCGCCCGTCCGGCGATCCTTGATATGCAGCTCGCCGCGCTTCTCCTTGCCTATGCGGACACGCCGTACACCCTGCGTGCGACCCGGCGCCTGTGATGATGCGAAAGTGGCCAGCGCAGCCTGCAGCCCCTTCTCGTCCTTGAGCTTGTCTTTCGCGTCACGGAAAGGTTCGGCAAGCGCCTGCAACTGCTTGCGCAAATGCTCGTCGCGAACGCGGTCGATCTCGCCCGGTTTCAGATCAACCAGGGGCTTGCGATAGACGAGGTTACCTATCACAGCAGCTTCGACAGGGTTGGACACGAGCCCGTAAGCCGTATCCTCGTGCAGTGCCCCGCCTCTGGCATGCTCCGGTTTCATTGACACGATGACCTTCTCGACCGCCGCCCGAACCGCTTCGCGAAATCCGGCGAACGGTTCCTCCACCTTGTCGGTCACACGCAGACGCATCTCGAATTCCGCTTGCGCTGCTTCGCGTGCGGCGGCTTGCAGAATACGACGGTCGATTGCCCCGATGACGCAAGCATCGACGGCGTGATGGCGGTGATCATCGCGAGCCTTGGATTTCTTGTCCGTGGCCTCGTCTTCGGCCGGTTGGAGGTTGTGGTCCCGCCAGATCGCGTTGAGGCCCCATCGTGCCCGCAACATGGCCGTGAGCTGACCAGTCGTGACATAGACATGGTCGGGATCGCAGGTCTTCGACAAGTAGATGCGCGCCATGCGCGACAGGTGCCGCGTCTCATTCAACTGGCGCGTCAGGAAGTCGCGTTCGGTGCCCTCGTAGCGCTCCATGGCGTTGGCGGAGAACCGCCACCGCTTGTTGGGTGGCAAGCTCTGCGCCGCAGCCTCTATGTTGAGCCAATCGGCCGAGCCACCGAAGGCCTGGTGCGGAGTCTTGGCCCGCTTGATCCGGTTCGCTTCACGCAGACAGACCACCTTGTTGGCCGCGCTGTCGTCGAACGTTTTGGAGTAAGGCAACAGGTGCTCGATTTCGACCTCGGCCGAGAATAGGTCAGCGATCCTGATCGGCCGCAGAGTGAACGGACATTTCGCGACGCCGCCGCCAGCACGCTCCTGTTCTTCGAACAGCCGCAGTCGCAGGAAATTGGCGCCATCCTCGATCTGGCGGTGCTCGGCCAGAATAGCCCGGTGGCGGTCCTTGATCGTGCGGTTATCCGCGTTGCGCTTTTTGTCCTTTTCCTTTTGCTCCTGCGATTGCTTCAATTCGCGGGCCAGTTCGACGATGACTTGTGCCGGCGGACCGTAGGTCTCGACCAGCAGATTTACAACACGACGGAGCTGGTTGAGCGCGACGTGTGCGGTCGGGTTCGGGAAACGCCCATATCGCTTCTCCTGAGAATGCGTGGGATTGCCACTCCCACCGATCACATGCCGCTCGAGGATTTGACCGTAGTATGGCAAAGGCAGCTTAATCACACGATCGCGCTCGTCAGAGTGATGCCAGGCCGGGTCGGCGCGCTCCACGGCCTCGGCATAGGTTGGCAAATCCGGCGATTTCAGCTCGGCGAGAATTTTGTCCGTGGCTGTACGGCCCAATCGACCCTGGCCGTCAGGTGGGTTCCATGCCGCGACCGCTCGGGCGGCTTCGTCCGACAAGCTGTAGTCGGACATCAGCCATTCAACAACGGCATCTTCCTCGTCCGTATCGATGAGGCATTGCACGATCTGGTCTCGTTCAACCAGAGAAAACTGCAACCATCGGGCGCCGAACCACTCCTGCACGATTTTTCCACGCAACCGCTTTCCAATAAGTTCGCCGGAGCGGGCACGATAGTCATCCAAACCTTCCTTACCTGCTTCCTCCAATGAAATTCTGACATCCGGCCCTATTTTGAAATCCTTTCGCAATTGTCGGAAGGTGATGCCTTCGCCTGCCAGAAGCCGGGACGCCAACACATCCCGCTGCACCGGATCGAGCTTGCCGTTCATGTTGACGCCATCGCCAAACCGCAACTCATTCAGCGTCTGGTAGATCACCCGCGCTTCGACGGATGGCAACGCTTTGGGAAGCCGTGTCTCCTCTGGCACGAACGTGCATTTGCCGACGCTTGCGGGCTTCAACGGACGCTGGTGAAAGATGGTATCGCGGATATCGGCGAGCGTTTCCGCTGCCAACATTGTCGGGTGATGCAAGGCCTGCTTGGCCATCAGCGCGTCGAACTCGGCCATCAGCATCTGGCGTGACGGATACATCTCGTAGAGCGCCTTTGCCCCTTGGCCCTCGATGCGAATGCGGACCGCCTTGCGCTGGCGCACAGGCAGAGAAGCGCCCGTCTGATCACTCCGGCGTCGCCAGAGGAATTCTCCGAACGTCCGGGCGTCAGAGGCTTTCAGCGCGGCGTCGAGTTTCGCCGTGCCCTGGGCGATCTTGCCCTTGTCGTCGGCCTTGCTCTTGCGGTCGGCTCGCCGGTTGGATTGGAAGCCGCGCCGTTGGTTGATGTGCATCAACACCCGCCCGATCTCTTCGGGCGCCAGGACATTGTCCAGCCCCCTTGCGCGGAGCTGATAGGGATCGAGGTCGGCAAGCGCCCGCCGCTGGCTATGGTCACTCGGAAGCAAGCCTAGTTGCGTGAGCTGATTGATCAGTGTTGCGCGCCGCATGACAAACCGGTCACGGCGTTTGCGCGCAGCCCTGGGCACCCGCCGCATTTCGGCCAACGACCGGCCATCCTTGGGATTGCGCCCGTCGTCGAACAGTCGAACGCCGCTGCCCAGTAGCTCGACGACGGTGCGCGACGGTGCCTGGTCTCCGGGAAAGCCGTCCAGACGATAGACCGCCCAGCCAATGGAGTTGGTCCCGAGATCGAACGCGTAGCGCAGCGGCACTTTGTCGGCGACCATGACGCCCCCTGATGCTCTGACCGAACCACCCAATCAGACAGCTTGCCAGCATGCAACCCGCGAGATAAGTTGCTGGTGTTCTAGCAGAGATCGCGGCGTGGGCCCTCCGGTAACAAGGAGTTCCACTCCACCAAATTTGAGGCGGGCTCCGGTCCGCCTCTATTGTTTTGCCGGTACGGCTACGCGGGTTGGAAAGCGACGGTGCCGAGACGCGGTTAACTGTCCCCATTCGCATAGTCTGCGCATTCCGGCGAAGGCGACCCCTGGCCGGACAAGACCGGCTTGCTCACTGCCGGCGGCGGCGGTAAGATTATAATCAGCCTACGTGGCAATGTCCCTCGCATAAGCGGGCGCGGCGGCGGCACTAGGCCCGAGTACGACAGTCGCCGACACACCACCCCCACCGCACAAAGAAGGAATAAACGACGAACGAACAAGGCTCAGCCCAAGGTCTCAGACCAAGCGCGAGCCCCGAACCCGAAGCCCATGCTGGGCTGGCCTGGACGAGCGTCATGGGGCTCAGCACAATGAGCATCGGCGTCGCTCGGGCCGTGCCTAAGCGCGTGTCGCGCATGAGGCTGGCACTCTGGCCTCTGTTACACACACAGAAGGTCTATCCAGTAATCACAGGTGTTGCGTCCGGAACTTCCGGTTGCGGAACGCCAGCGGACTGCCGAGGCGTCGAAATTCCGTCGACGGCCTGCCTGTCGAGCCGGTCTCAATCCCCTGCGCATTCCGCGCGTGGCTCCAGGTCAGCAAGCCAATTCCATGCGCATTCCGCGCGTAGTCCAATTCCATGCGCGTTCCGCGCGCCAGCCCCAAGCCAGCAAGCCAGTAAGAACATAACCCGTCAGGCGATCTTTTTTGCGGCCAAGCCGGCGAAGCGCATTCATTTTTCAGCGCGGCCAAGCCGCTCCGGGCGCTCGTGCAGGTCCTGCCGGCCGCATAGGCATGCCGACCAAGGCCAGCTCAGGCAGCCGACGGACAAGCGCGACAATCGGATACAGGTCGGCCACATGCGCGACCCACAGGTCGGGTCGGCGGTTGGCCAGCCGCTGCAAATCGCACGTTGGCAAACGGCTTAGTGCCACACGCTCGAAGGCTTTCAATTCTTCGACACGAATGTCGAGCATCAAGTTGATCATCCGAAACCGGGTCATTGCCGCTGGCTCGCCTCCAACGGCGCATGAACGGCCTGCACGGCGCGGCTGACAGCGTCCTGCACGGCCGCGTCGATAGCCGCCTGCACCTTGGCCAGGGCCGCTGGCGTGGCCTGCAAGGCAGCGGTCATGTCGGCAACGGCGTTGGCAAGCTCGGCCGCGCTGATTTCGCGCCGTGGCATCCTGGACAGCAGCCAAAGGTCGATAAGCGTCATCGAGGTGATGGCCCCACCGTTCGGCGTGCGGACAACGGGCAGGCCATGCAGCTTGGCCCAGCGCCGTGCGGTGAGCCGATGGGTGCCGAACAGCTTCGCGATGTTGTCCCAACCGGCGATGATGCCGTTGCTGGTGGTGGGGACGCGTCGGTAGCGGGGCATGGCCGGGAACTCCATTGGAACTGTTATGTTGTAACATAACATGGAACATAAGTGAGGAACACGGCAAAAAGCGCTGGCAGGCATCGAAGCAAGCTGGCAGCCGGGCTCACGGAAGCCTCTGGCAGCGGCTTCGAAGGCTGTGTGATGCTTGTTTGTTCCGGTCCTGCCAGCCGGGCATGAATGCGCAAACTGTTCGGTAGGATCAGGATCGTCTTGGAAAGGGAATTTGGGCGTGCCGCCGAACTTGCAGCATGGGTAGAAGTATGGGTAGAACTCTGATGGCTCTATAAATAGTCAATAAACATAATAGGTTATGAAGCGATTTTGGCGGAGACGGTAGGATTCGAACCTACGGTACCTGTTTCCAAGTACAACGATTTAGCAAACCGCCGCCTTCAGCCACTCGGCCACGTCTCCGCAGGATTGCAGGCTATAAAGACCGTTGCCGGCAAACGCAAGGCCGGGAGCGGGCAGGGCCGCGGCCGACCAAACGCCTGTGGCCCTGGCGCGCCGCCGCATCAAACCACTATGGACGCTGCATGGGACGAGGGAGGCGACGGCAGCCATGCGCAGGCCGTTGCCCGGTATCCCGGCATTGAGCCTTTCCCTGACGGCCGATCGCTGCTTATGCTGGCGCAACGGATAATTTTCCAGGGTGGATGCGATGGCTATGACGGCGACCGGCACGATAACGGAGGGCAAAAAGATCGCGGTGGTCGGCACCGGCGCCAATGGCAGTTGCGTCTCGGCTGACCTGACGCGGAGCGGCCATGACATCGTCATGATCGACCAGTGGCCGGCGCACGTGGAGGCCATGCGGAGCCAGGGCCTGCGCATCACGATGCCGAACCAGGATCTGCACGTCCCGGTCCGGGCCTACCATCTGGCCGAGGTCGCCGAGCTCAATGCGAAATTCGATGTCGTGTTCCTGATGCCGAAGGCCTACGACACGCGCTGGCTGTGCGAGTTCATCAAGCCGCACCTGAGCGAAACGGCGCTGGTGGTGGGCGCGCAGAACGCCATGACCGCCGAGACGATCGCCGAGATCGTCGGGCCCACGCGCACCATCGGCTGCGTCGTCGAGTTGTCCTCGGAGGTGTTCACCCCCGGCCTCGTGCAGCGCAACACGATCCCGGAGAAGACCTGGTTCGGCGTCGGCGCGCTAACGCCGGACATGGCGCCGCGCGTGCCCGAGATCGTCGCCTTGTTGCAAAACGTCGGCAAGGTGACGGTGACGCCCAACGTGCAATCGGGCAAATGGATGAAGCTCGTGGTCAACACCATGTGCCTGGGACCATTCGCGCTGCTGGGCATGACGCTGGCCGAGGCCATCAAGCTGCCGGGCATGCGCGAATTCATCACGCAGGTCGGCACCGAGGCGCTCGCTGTCGGCCAGAAAGCCGGCTATGGCGTCGAGCCGATCTTCGGGCTGAGCCCGGATGAGATGAAGGGCACGAATCAGCTCCTCGACAAGCTGATGGACAAGCTGGCCCGCGACATTGGTCCCAGCGCGCGCGATTGTGTGCTGCAGGATCACCTCAAGGGCCGCTACAGCGAGGTCGACATGATCAATGGGCTGGTGGTCGAGCGCGGCGCCGACTTCGGCATCCCGACGCCCGGCAACGCCGCCGTCGCGGAGCTGACGCGGCAGATCCATGCCGGCATCCTCGAGCCGAGCCCAGCCAACCTGCGGAAGGCCGTGCAGCTGATGGCCCGGTGAGTCCGGGCAAGTGTTCCGGCGACAACCGCCAAGCGCCGCGGCAGAGGTTGCTTCGCGGTTGCGTCAGGCGCGAACAGCGCTGAGAAACACTGAGAAACGCATTGCATGCTCGGGAGTCGTGGGCTACAGCATGCGCGATCTTCGTTGCCAGCGTCTTTGTGCCGGACGGCGAGGATGGCCTGTCTTCGGCGGCATCGCCGTGCAGGGATAGGATACCGGGTTCTCTGGACGCCAATAAAAACAAGAACTGTCAAAGGTTTGCTGCCGTAGCTCAGTGGTAGAGCACTCCCTTGGTAAGGGAGAGGTCGAGAGTTCAATCCCCTCCGGCAGCACCATCGTATGGAATTGGGGACAGTCACTCATTTCGACGGCGCATCGCCGCCGCCCGCCGCGCCGCCTTTCGTCGGGCCGCGAGCCCCGGCCACGCGCGCCAGCAAGCCCGACAGCAGCGGCCATGACAGCAGGATCAGCGCCAGGCTCATCAATGAGCCCGACAGCCAGTTGCCCCAGAAGGTGGCGAGCGAGCCGCCGGACATGATCATCGCCTGCCGGAAAGCGTCCTCGGCCTTGTCGCCGATGACCATGGCGAGCACCAGTGGTGCGATCGGATAATCGAGCTTCTTGAACAGATAGCCGGCGAAGCCGAACAGCAGTGCGACCCAGATCTCGAACAGCGAACCCGACACGGTCCAGGCGCTGACGAAGCAGATCACCACGATCAGCGGGCCGATGATGGCGAACGGAATGCGCAGGATGGCGGCGAACAGCGGCACCGTGAACAGCACCAGGATGACGGCCACGATATTGGCGACATACATCGAGGCGATCAGGCCCCACACGAAGCTCTTCTGCTCGACGAACAGCATGGGGCCTGGATGCAGGCCCCAGATCATCAGACCACCCATCATAACGGCGGCGGTGGCCGAGCCCGGGATGCCGAGCGCCAGCATCGGCAGCATGGCGCTGGTGCCGGCCGAGTGGTCAGCGGTCTCCGGCGCGATGATGCCCTCCGGCTGGCCCTTGCCGAAATTCTCAGGATGCCGCGAAAAGCGGCGTGCCAGGCCATAGCTCATGAACGAGGCCGCCGTCGGTCCGCCCGGCGTGATCCCCATCCAGCAGCCGACGAGACTGGAACGCAGCAGCGTCGCCCAATAGCGCGGCAGCGCGGCGATCGTGCGCAAGACGTCGCGCGGCGAGACCCTGGCGGCAACGCCGCGGAACTCGAGCCCTTCCTCCATGGTGGCGATCAGCTCGCCGATGCCGAACAGCCCGATCACGGCGATCAGGAAGCTGACGCCCTTGATCAAGTCGGGCACGCCGTAGGTCAGCCGCACGCTGCCCGAGATCGTGTCCATGCCGACAGCCGCCAGCGCAAAGCCGATGCCGGCCGTGGCCAGCGTCTTGAACGGCGAGGCGCCGCCAAGGCCGATGAAGCAGCAAAATGCCAGGAAATACACGGCGAAGTATTCCGGACTCGAGAACTTGTGGGCAAAGCGAGCGGCCGGCCCGGCCAGCAGCGTGATCAAGATGACGCCGAACAGCGCGCCAAAACCCGCGGACAGGAAGGCGTAGGACAAGGCCTCGGTGGCGCGGCCCTGTTTGGCCATCGGATGGCCATCGAAGGTGGTGGCGACCGAGGAGGGTTCGCCGGGAATGTTGAACAGGATCGACGTGGTCGAGCCGCCGAACAGCGCTCCCCAGTACATGCTGGCGAGCAGGATGATGGCCGAGACCGGGTCCATCGTGAACGTCAGCGGGATCAGCAGCGTCACGCCGTTGGGCGCGCCGAGGCCCGGCAACACGCCGACCAGGATGCCGAACAGCACACCCGCCACCATCAGCGCCAGATGGGTCGGCGTCAGCGCAACGGAGAAGCCGTGAACCAGGTGGGCGACGTTTTCCAACCTTTGGCTCCGTGGCGTAGGGTGCAATAGCCCGCAGCACAGCGCAGGGCGTATTGCACCGGCGGTGGTGCGGATGGGCGAGACCGAGGTGCAATACCCCCGGATCAAGTGTCCGGGGTATTGCACCCTACGCCCACGCCCCCGTCAGTGAATACCGAGCCATGCCTCGATCGGCCCCTTCATCAGGCTGACCTTCAGCAACTTCTCGAACACGACGAAGAAGAACAGTGCTGTCCCCGCGCCAACGCCGAGCGCGGCCGGCAGTCCGTAGCCGCCCTGCAGCGTCATGACTGCGATCAGGTAGAGCGTCATACCGGCATAAAGGCCGAGCACGCTGGTCGCCAGCAGGAAGCCGATGAGCGGGATCAGGAAGGCAAGCGCGCGCCGGGCCTGGACGAGCGTGAGCGCCGGCTCGAGGCCCGCGTCGCGCCGAGCGATGGCCCTGACCAGCGCGCCGAGTCCCCCAGTCACCACGATGCCCCCGACCCAGAATGGGAAATAGCCCGTTCCCGGGCCGCGATCGCTCCAGCCGATGTCGAACTCGAGCGCACCCCAGATGATCGCCGCGCCAAACGCGGCGACCAGTAGCGCCGCCGCCAGCTCCAGTGTGCGGCGGGAGAGGAGCCTCGGCTCGGCGTCGGTCGTCATGGCCTCGATCCTTGCGGTGGGAAGGGGGAGTCGGAAGTCGGAAGTCAGAAAGGACGGCCTCAGGTTTTCTGATTTCCGATTTCCCCTGCACTCTCTCACTTCACCAGCCAGTTCTGCTCGGTGAACACCTGCTGGAAGCGGGTGTAATCGTCGGCGATGAATTTCTTGAAGGCATTGCCCGAGATGTAGCGGTTCGATTGGCCGGTCCTGTCGATGTACTCCTTCCACTCCGCCGTCTCCGACACCTTCTTCAGCACGCCCGTGTAGTAGGCGGCAGCCTCCGCCGGCACCTTTGGCGGCATCATGACGAGGCGCGGCTGCTGGTATTGGTCGACGGCGAGGCCCTGGCTCGAGCAGGTGGGAATGTCGGACCAACTCTGCGTCTCCGTCACCTTGGGGCCGGCGGGCAACTTCTCGCGGTTGAAGACGCACAGGGGCCGCGCCGTGCCGGCGCGCCAGCTGCCGATCGATTCGCTGGGGTTGTTGACGTGGCTGTCGACGTGGCCGCCGGTCAACTGCACATCGGCCTCGCCGCCGGACTTGAACGGCACGTAGATAATCTTGGCGCCGATCGCCTTTTCCATCAGCTTGGTAACGATCTCATCGGAATCCTTGGACTGCGCGCCGGCCATCTTGAACGTCTTTGCCTTGGCGGCGTCGACGTAGTCCTTGACGGTCTTGATCGGGCTGTCGCCCTTGACCCACAGCAGGAACTCGTCCAGCGCCATGGCCGCGATCGGTGTCATGTCGGCGTGGGTATAGGCGACCTTGGCGCCGAGCGGCAGCGCGTAGGAATTCTGCGTGCCAAACACCAGCTTGTGGGCGTCGCCCTCGGCACCGCGGGTATAGATATAGCCTTCCGCCCCCGAGCCGCCGCCCTTGATCTGCACGATGATGGGCTGCGGCATCAGGTTGTACTTGGTGATGATCGCCTGGACGGTGCGGGCGAAAATGTCGGTGCCGCCGCCGGCGCCGGCGGTGACCACGAACTCGACCGGCTTCGAGGGCTGCCACTGGGCCTGGGCGGTGGTGGCCGTGAGAGCGGCGAGGACCGCTGCGAGGGCCGCGATCGCGACTTTCATGGGCATCTTACTTCCTCCAAGGATTGCGCACACTTAGCGCTGCTTCATTAGCGTTGCCTCGACGTCAGGCGGCGATCAGTTTACGGAATTCCGCGGTCGAGCGCACTGCGCCCGCGGTGTGCTGGGCATCGGCCAGCCGCGCCTGCCCCATGCGGGCAGCGAGTAGGATGGCCGCCCTGCTGGCGCCGAGGTTGGCGATGCCGCGGCCGGCGATGTCGTAAGCGGTGCCGTGCGCCGGCGTCGCGATCGGGAACGGCAGGCCGCCGAGCAGCGTCACGCCCTCGTCGAAGCCGATCAGCTTGAAAGCGATCTGGCCCTGGTCGTGGTACATCGTCAGCACCGCGTCGAACTGGCCGCGCCGCGCGCGCACGAAAACCGTGTCCGACGGATAGGGCCCATCGCAGACAACGCCGCGCGCCTTGGCCTCGGCGACCGCGGGGCCGATGATGTCGATCTCCTCGCGGCCGAAGTTGCCGTTGTCGCCGGCATGCGGATTGAGGGCTGCAACGCCGATGCGCGGCGGATTGAAACCCGCCTCCCGCATGGCTGCATCGGTCAGCGCCAAGCCCTCGACGATGGCTGCCTTGGTGATGCGCGCCGCAACGCCCGACAACGGCACGTGCGAAGTAACGCGCGCGTTCCACAGCTTCGGCAGCACATTGAACTCGCTGGCCTGGGTTCGCGAACCCAGCATCTCCCGCGAGAACACGATCTCGTCCTCGTAGTTGGCGTGGGCGAGCCGCATGGCAGCCTTGTTGAAGGGCGTGAACGTGACGGCCTGGGCTACTCCAGCGACCGCGGCCGCCAGCGCCGTCTTGAAGTTCTCCAGCGCATAGCGACCGCCGGCCTCCTGCACCTCGCCGACCTTGATCGTGCGCGGGTCCAGATGAGCCAGATCGACCAGCACGGGCCGCGTCGAGCTGGTCGGGATCGGCTGCGTCGGGGCGATCGTGTCGATGTCGAGGGCGACCTTGGCGACGCGCGCGCCCTCGGCCAGCACGCGAGCATCGGCAAATACGACCAGGCGTGCCGCGGCACGCACGTGCTCATCGCCAATCAGGCGGGCGGTCAGCTCGGGGCTGATACCAGCCGGATCGCCCATGGCATGGGCGACGACCGGCATCGCACCGCTCCGGCTCGCGTTCGCCGTCATGCCCTCGCCCTCTCGCTCTACTCGCCAGGCACGGCGCGATGCCCGCCGGCTCTGACCGAGGTTATCTGGCACGTCCTGTAATCAGCATGCAAGATGTCTCGAACGGCGCGCACGGCGGCGATCGGCGGCACCGCGCCGGGCTTGCAATCGGCAAACAGCGAGGCGATCTCCGGCTCGGTCGCGAGCCCGACGTGCTGGCGCAAGTCGCCGCCCGCCGCGTCAAGTCGCCAGCAGGCGCAAGCCCAGAAACAACAGCATGCACGCCAGCGCCGGCATCAGCAGTCGCTCGGGCACGACGTTTGCCAAATGGCTGCCGATGTAGATGCCCGGGATCGAGCCGATCAGCAGGGCGGCCAACAGGCCCCAGTCGATGCTGCCCAGGTACCAATGCCCGAAACCAGCGAGCAATGTCAGCGGCACCGCGTGAGCGATGTCGGACCCCACGAGGCGTGCGGCCGGGATGTGGGGGAAGAGAAAGAACAGGACCGCCAATCCAAGCGCGCCGGCCCCAACCGACGACAGCGAAACCAGCACCCCGAGAATGGCTCCGAGCACCACCGCCACGGCATATTTTGCGCTGAGCGCCGGCTGGGACGCAGCGTCGATGCGCGCCCACTGCATCAGGCGCGGTCGCGCCAGGATGCCGATGCCTGCCAACACCAAGGCAATTCCGATGACCAGCGAGATGGTTCGCGCCAGTGTGGGGCCATCGATCGCCAGGCCGGACAGAACCCAGATCGTGGCGGCGGTCGCCGGCACCGATCCGGCGGCCAAGACGCCGACCACACGCCAATCGACATTGTCGTTGCGCGCGTGCACGGCGGCCCCGGTCAACTTGGTGAAAGCCGCGAACAACAAGTCCGTGCCGACGGCAGTGACGGGATGCACGTGAAAGACCAGGATCAACAGGGCGGTCATTACAGAGCCGCCGCCCATCCCTGTCAGGCCGACGAGCACGCCAACGGCGAAGCCGCATGCGGAGATCATCCAAGGCTCGGGCACTCCCGTCACTCCCACGAATGGTCTGTCGCCTGTTGGCAAGTCGCCGCCGTACCTCGCACCAGCGGCGGCGATGCCGCATCATGACTGTGTGTGCCCGATGAAGCAATGCGTTGTCCGCGATCGAGGACGTGGCGCGCCGCCTCGCGCACGGTTAAGTTTGCACCATCGCACCCCCGGGAGGCCTTATGCCCAAGCGCGTTGCAAACTTCGAATCCGCGGCCGAAGCCTATCTCGCGCTGCTGAAAAGCCGCGGCATCGACTGGCTGTTCGCCAATGCCGGCACCGATTTCGCACCGATCATCGAGGGGCTGGTGCGCGGCCGCAAGGCTGGCATCGCCATGCCGGAAGCGGTAGCGATCGCGCACGAGACGACGGCAGTCGCCATGGCGCATGGCTATTACCTCCTCACCGGCCGGCCGCAAGCGGTGATGGTGCACGTCAACGTCGGTACCGCCAACGCGCTGATGGGATTGATCAATGCGTCCCGCGATCGCATCCCGGTGCTGTTTGCCTCCGGTCGCACGCCATTGACGGAAAGCGGCCAGGTCGGCTCGCGCGATCTGCCGATTCACTGGGGCCAGGAGATGTTCGACCAGGCCGGCATGCTGCGCGAGCTGGTCAAGTGGGACTATGAGCTGCGCACGCCCATGCAGCTGGAGGCCGTGGTCGACCGTGCCCTGTCGATTGCCATGAGCGAGCCGCGCGGGCCGGTCTATCTGTCCTTGCCGCGCGAGGTGCTGGCCGCGCCCTGGCCGGACCGGGCCATTGCCACCGCCCCGACCTTGCGCCCGGCCAGCGATGCCTACCCCGACCCACGCGCCATTGCCGCGGCGGCGAAAATCCTGCGCCAGGCCGAGCGCCCACTGATCATCGCCGGCGGCAGCGATACCACGGCCTGGGGGCCGCTTGCCGCGCTCGCCGAACGCGCCGCGATCCCGGTGGTGCATTTCTGGCCGGCACGGCTGTCGCTGCCGACGTCGCATGCCATGCACGCCGGCTTCGATGTCGGTGCGCGCGTCGCCACCGCCGATGCGATCCTGGTGCTCGATACGCTGGTGCCCTGGCTGCCGTCCCGCCACACGCTGGCCAAGGGTTGCCGCGTCATCGAGATCGGTCCCGACCCGGCCTTTCCGCGCACGCCGATGCGCTCCTTTCCCGCCGACGTGCTGATCCGCTCGAGTGCTGGGGCAGCTCTGGAGGCGCTGGTGGAGGCCACAAGCGAGGCCGCTGCCAGGCGCCGCAAGACGGTTGCCGCCGAGCTGGCGGATGAGCGAGCCACACGCCTGGAGGTCGCCGCGAGCCCACCGTCAGGGCTTGCCACCACGGCCTGGGTCAGCCACTGCCTCGACCGGCTGAAGGGCGATGACGCCATCGTCTTCAGCGAGCTCGGCTGCGATGCCTCGGTGATGAACTTCACTCGGGCAGACAGCTACTTCGGCCATCCCATCTCCGGCGGCCTCGGCTGGGGCGTACCGGCGGCGCTGGGTGCCAAGCTCGCCGCGTCCGATCGCCTGGTTGTCGCCACCGTCGGCGATGGCTCCTACATGTTCGCCAACCCTGTCGCCTGCCATCAGACGGCGGCGGCCCTGAAGCTGCCGATCCTGACCATCGTTCTCAATAACGAGGTGTGGAACGCGGTGCGCAAATCAACGCGCGCCGTCTATCCCAAGGGCCATGCCGCGGCGGCCAATGCCATGCCACTGTCGAGCCTGTCGCCGTCACCCGCCTACGAGAAGGTGATCGAGGCGAGTGATGGCCTCGGCATTGCCGTCACGGAACCCGCTGCCCTGCCTGCCGCACTGAGCCGCGCCATCGCCGCCGTCCGCGGCGGCCAGCAAGCCCTCGTCAACGTGCATTGCGCCATCGGATCATAGCGGCTGCAACATCAGCGCGGAGCCTCGGCACCCGCCTCCGGCGCCACCTTCTTGCGCCGTGACCGGCGGGTCTGGGGTGCGGCCTCCGGCTCCTTCCGCGGCACCTCGAGCTGGCTCGGATGCGCCAGCTCAGTAAGCCCGATGCTCAACCACTTGCCAGGGTCCACCCAAGCTCTTGCGCAAACGAGACGGCTTGCCGTCGTCATTCTCGATGGCGGTCGCGACCACCTCGCGCAAGGCCCACGCGAGCTCCGCATCGGGCGTGACGTGCGCAAGGTACAAGAGCCGCAAGGCGAGGTCGGCCGGACCAGTGTCGGCCGTCTTGCCCTTCTCGTAATTCGCCACGGTCTGATGGTTGACCCGAAGCTGCCGCGCCAGGGTCGTCTGTGAGAGCTGCATCTGCTTGCGCAGGTAGCGCATTTCATCACCGGTCAGGGGGCCACGCTTGAAAGCGATGCTGAAGCCGATAGCCTTGTGCAGATCGGACAAGCTGGAGATGGTCACGAGCTGCCCGTAGTCGGGGTCATTCTCGATCTCGACGCCGTTCAGCAGGTAAACGTTGGGCAGACCCACACCCTCGAGGTGGTACGGGTCTGTCAGACGGGGGGGCCCCTTGATGAAGAACTCGTAACGCGCTGTCATGGGTCCATCCATTCGACGGTGATGACGATCAGCCTTTCATCTCTCACGACAACCGCGACCACTCCCGCATCACGTGACGTCCACGGCAGGCCGCCGACCACCAGGCAACGCCACTCGTTGGCTCGCTTGCCGGGCGTGATCGAACCCTCAATTTCGCCCTTGGCAAATACTTCGAGCACGTCGGACAGTTCGATACCCCTCTCGCCCATGCGCTGTTCGAGTGTGTGGGCCGACAGGGCAATCTTGCCGGCTGCCGACAAGCGGCGAATGCGCTTCATCAGATCGCCTGGGTGCGGCGGCTTCCCCGACCCCGAGGGTGGTTGCTGCTTCGGCATCGACCTATAAATCTTATAGGTTTATGTTGTGTCAACTTCAAGTCCGATGATGTTCATTGGTTACTATGCATGACGTGCCGGGCAAGCCACACTCGAGGCTGAGTGCGCACCCAATTTCCCCATAGCCACCTTCGGCCCCTTCACCTGGCGGGCACCTTCACCTCTACTGATCGCCAGTTGCCTCCGGCGCCACCTTCTTGCGCCGTGACCGGCGGGTCTGGGGCGCGGCCTCCGGCTCCTGCCGCAGCACCTCGAGCTGGCTCGGATGCGCCAGCTCGATGTAGGGGCCGTTGCGGCGCTCGATGTAGCCGCGCACGCGCACGCGCTCGCCCTTGAGTGCCTTGAAGTCCGCCGGCCAGCCCGGCCCGCGCGCCTTGTCGATGCCGGCCGTGAAGTCGGAGCGCCAGTCGGCGCCGAAGTTGAGGTAGACGCGGCCTTTGACGTCCGCGACTTCCGCGATCTCGCCCTCGATCAGCTGGAAGGTATGGCGATAACGCATCAGCTCGAACGTCTCGGTTGCCGAGCGCACCTGGTAGGCGGCATTCGACCACAGACCCCGGTGCGCGTGGAAGGCGACCCGCTCGTGCCCCATCAGCTCATCGAGGCAGGTGGTGCCGCCGCCGAGCGCCTGGACGCGCGCGTGTCCCGTCGCCAGCAGCGCGCCCTGCACCCAAATTCGCCGCCGATCACGCGCCACGAAAACATGTGCCACCAGCCTGCCGTAACGGTCGCCGCGCGACTCGAGGGATGCGATCTCGACGGATTGTCCCGCCACCAGCGCCTCCAGCGCCGCCTTGGCCTCCTGTGCGGGCGGCCAGAATGTCGTATCCGAGGCGGCATCGGGCGCGCCTGGCGCCAGGATGCCGGCGAGCCGCACCTCGCTGCCGTCGTCCAGTCGCAGCGTCTCGGCGTCGAGCACCTGCGTCACCGCCCTGGCCGGTCCGGCCTGCAACGCGCACTGCGCGGACAGCGCCTCGGCCATGGTCAGCAGGGCCAATGCCGCCGTGGCGAGCCGCAGTGCGCCGTGCACGATCAGAAACCGGCGTGACGTGGAAATCGGCATTCGAGGCTCCGCGCCGCTTCACCCTCCGGCGAACGTCGAGCGATGCGCCCAGCCGGTCATGCGCATCTCGAGCCAGGCCATGATCGCATACATGACGATGCCCTCGACCGCCAGCGCGAGCAGGCCGGCGAACACCAGTGGCACATTGAACACGGACTGCGCCGCCAGCATCATGTGCCCGACGCCGGAATTGGCCGCCACCGACTCGGACACCACCGAACCGACAAACGCCAGCGTGATCGCCACCTTGAGCGAGCCGAAGAAATACGGCAGCGCGCGCGGGATGCCGACCTTCAGCATGATGTCCATTTTCCGGGCGCCGAGCGCGCGCAGCACGTCCTCGAGCTCGGGCTCGATGGTGGCAAGGCCGGTGGCGACGTTGACGACGATCGGGAAGAAGGCGATCAGGAACGCGGTCAGGATCGCCGGCACGGTGCCGATGCCAAACCAGATGACGAGGATCGGCACCACCGCCACCTTCGGGATCGAGTTGAAGCCGACCATCAGCGGGTAGAGCCCGGCGTAGATGGTCCGCGACCAGCCGACCAGCAGGCCCAGCGCCAGCCCGCCAACCACGGCCAGCAGGAAGCCCGCCGTGGTCGTGAACAGCGTCTGCAGCGAGTTCTTCCAGATCGCCGGCCAGAACTCGATCATCGCCAGCACGATATGGCTCGGCGCCGGCAGGATAAACTTCGGAATGGCGAACAGACGTACCGCCAGCTCCCAGATCGCGAACAGGGCGATGGTATAGATCCACGGCGCCGCTTTCAGGCGTAGACTGTCGCTCGACGCGCTCATGCCACGCTCCTCGCTTCGGCGATGTGGGCCCTCAGCTCCTGCACGATGAGATTGAAGTCGTGCTCGTAAATGAGCGACAGCGGGCGTGGCCGCGCAAAGGTGATCGGCCGTTCGAGGATGATGTGCCCAGGCCTGGCGCTCATGACGAACACCCGATCGGCGAGATAGGCGGCTTCGCGCAAATCATGGGTCACGAGGATGACGGTGAACCGCTTCTCCTGGTGCAGATCGCGCATGACGCCCCACAGCTCCTCGCGCGTGAAGGCGTCGAGCGCGGCGAACGGCTCGTCCAGCATCAGCAATTGCGGCTCATGGATCAGGGCCCGGCACAAGTTCGAGCGCTGCTGCATGCCGCCGGAAAGCTGCCAGGGGAATTTTTCGCCGAAGCCCTGCAAACCGACGAGGTTCAGCAGCGTCTCTGCCTTCCCGGTATTGACCACCCGATCGCGACGAAAGGTCCGGCGGTGCGGCTCGACGATCTCGAGCGGCAGCAGGACATTGTCGAGCGTCGTCCGCCATGGCAGCAGCGACGGGTTCTGGAATGCCATGCCGGCGATCGAGACCGGGCCATCGACGGCGCGACCTGCCACCTCGACGTGGCCGGCATTAGGCCGCACGAGCCCCGTCGTCAGCTTCATCAATGTCGACTTGCCGCAACCCGAAGGTCCGACCACGGCGGAAAACTCACCCTTGGCAACCGCCATGGTGAGGCCGTCGACAGCGAGCGTGCCTCCCGTCCCGCCATAGGTCAAGCTGACGTCATCGAGCGACACGAACCCCGTCACGCTTGCCCTCCCGCTGCGTAGGTCGGGTCGAGCCCTTCGCGAGACCCGACATTGTGTGGCGATCACCATGTCGGGTCTCGTTCCTCGACCCGACCTACGCCACTGACCTTCAATCGACCTTGCGGGTATCAGGCGCGCCGAGGTAGGCGCTGTCGAAGACGCGGGTCGTGGCCGGCGGCGCCTTGAGGCCGATCGACACCTGCAGCAGCTCGATCGACTTCTTCATCTTGGCATCCTCGATGCCGCCGAAGCCATTTTTCTTGACGGCGGGCGTGACGAAGTTCTGGGCGAGCGACATTTTCAACCGCTCCAGCTCGACATCTTTCTTGACCACGTCGTTGCGCTTCAGGACGCCATCGACGGCGGAGGCGGGATCCTTGACCGTATCGCGGACGCCTTTAACCAAGGCCCTGATGAAGCCCTTCACCGCCTCGGGATTTTTGGCAGCGAAATCGGTATTGACCATGATGGCGTTGCCATAGAGGTCGAGGCCATTCTCGGCCATCAGGATGAGCGAGATGTCGCTTTCCGGCACGCCCTGCGCCTTGAGGTTCAGCACCGAGGAGAACGAGAAGCCGAAAATGCCATGCACCTTGCCCTGCGCCAGCATCGGCTCGCGCACCGGGAAACCGACGCTCTCGATGGTGATCTTCGACAGGTCGAGCTTGCTGACCTGGGCGAAGGCCTTCCACTGCGCGAATGCGCCATCGGGTGGTGGTGCGCCCAGCGTCTTGCCTTCCAGCGATTTCGGATCGGTGGTGATGCCGAGACTCTTGCGGCCGATGACGGCGAATGGCGGCCGCTCGTAGATCATCATCACGGCCTTGACCTTGAGGTCGGGCGTCTCGTCGATGGCCTTGACCAGTGAGTTGATGTCGCCGAAGCCCATGGCGTAGGTGCCGGTGGCGACGCGTGGGATCGCCTCGCGCGAGCCAGCGCCGGTGTCGATGGTGACATCCAGGCCCTCGGCCTTGAAGTAGCCCTTGTCGATGGCAACAAAGAACGGCGCCGCCGGACCCTCGAATTTCCAGTCGAGCGTGAAGCGGATATCGGTGGCGAGCACCGGGCTCGCCAAGGCCGTCGCGGCAAGAGCCGCGGTCGCGACAATGCCTGTCCAGCGAGCTTGTCTTGTCATCATTAGCGCTCTCCCTTGCAACGCGTTCAATCGAACCGGGAGACATAAGCAGGACTATTTACACCAGTTCAAGCCCAAAGCATTGCTACTGACTGCCTGCAAACAGGGCGATGCGTGCCAGCCATGGTGGGAGAACTATGGATGAAATCTCTGGTGAGACGGTCGGCGATGCAGCAGGCGAGGGCGCCATCTGGCGATCTGCTGGCAAATGGATGGAGCGACGGTGGAGCGGGCCAGGGGGCGTGCTCCCCTGGCGACCACTCCACCGTTTCCGATCGCGCCGGATACGCAAGAACCGGAACTCACGGCGCTGAGGTTATTTGACCGCAAAAGTGTTGCTAGAGTACGAACGTCGGCGAAAATCAACACATCGCCGCGGTTGGTCCAGCGACAACAGCCCGCGGACCGGCCTGGCATCGCAACCAGCGCGATAGAAAGCCATCCATCCAGCGATGCACGCGCGGGGCATGCTCGAAATGGCGGCGGAAGTGCTCTTCGCGTGGCTGGGCGCCGGGCAGTTGTAGGCGCTGCGTATTGTTGCCGGTCCAGCGATGCACCTGGGCGTAGGTGATCTCCGGATGGAATTGCAGGGCGACGGCGCAGCCATCGTATGCGAAGGCCTGATAGGTAAAAGGCCCGTCCGCGGTCGCCAGCACGGTGGCGGTGCAGGGCACTTCGAAGCCCTCCCGATGCCACTGGTAGAACTGCTCCGGCCAGGCGCAGATGGCCTGCGCGTCCGGCGTGGCCGTAATTTTGTGATAACCGATTTCGACGTGCTGGGCAGGATGAAAGCTGACCTTGCCACCCAGATGATTGGCCAGCATCTGTGCGCCCAGGCAGATGCCGAGGAATGGCTTGCGCTCCTCGAGTGTCACGCCGATGAAGTCGGTCTCGGCGCGGATGTAGTCATCGGGATCGTTGGCGCTCATCGGGCCGCCGAAAATGATGGCGCCGGCGTGGTGCTGCATCGTTTCGGGCAGCGCGTCGCCAAAGCGCGGACGGCGAATATCGAGGCGATAGCCTTGGCGGACCAGCCACTGCCCAACATGGCCGGGCGTCGAATGCTGCTGGTGTAGAAGGATCAAGATCGGCAGCCTGTGCCCACCAGCGCCCGCCTGGCAACCACCTGCTTCATACGAAGCAGGCTGCTGGAGGATGTCATCCTCCATCTTTGCTTCGAGCATCCATGCCCCCCGCGGGCCTGAGCTGCAACAACCAACCCATGATCCGAATCAGGAGCATATTTGGCAGCAACCGCATCGCCAATGCAAGCAACGGCCAGACGATTCCGGGCACAATGACACGGCGGCCGAGGCGAAACCCCCAATACCCGGCGCTGGCCACCCGCTCCGCCGACATGGAGGGGACCACCCACCAATAGAATGCCGTCAGCGCGCCGATCCGGGCATGAAATCGCGTCTCGATCGGCCCGGGGACCAGCACGGACACTCGCACGCCCGTGCCGGCGACCTCCCAGGCGACGGACTTCGACAGCGATATGACATAGGCCTTGCTGGCATAGTAGGCGGCCTGATAGGGGCCAGCCACGAGGCCGGCGAGCGAGGCAACGTTGAGAATGCCGCCGCGACCACGCGCCACCATGCCCGGCAGCACATGGCGCATCAGCCGCGTCAGGCCGGCCACATTGATGTCCACCAGTTGGGCAATGTCGGCCTCCGACTGGCTGGAAAACGTGCCGGACAGGCCCATGCCGGCATTGTTGATCAATATGTCGATGAAATAGCCGCGTTCCGCCAGTGCTGCATCGAGCGCCGCGGGCGTGCTGGCATCGCTGATATCCAGCGCCAGTTCGATCACCGTGGCGCCCTGCGCCCTGAGTTCATCGCCAGCGCAGGCCAGCCGCTGCTGATGGCGCGCCAGGATAGCGATGGCATGGCCGGCGCCTGCAAAGCGTCGCGCCAGGGCGAGCCCCAGACCCTCCGATCCGCCCGTGACGACGGTGATCGGCATGAGCCCATCGTCAACGCTCGCAACGCGGGGTTCGCTTGCCCACGTCTTGTCGAGCCAATCCTTCCAACCCATGCGTCAATCCACGTTTTTTTGCCTGGAGGTGACAGACGGCCTCGACAATGACGGTCCAGGCCTTGTATCGCTTCAGGTGACAGTGTGCCCCAGTTTTGCCCGATATTGGGATCGCAACGCATACCAGGGTTGATATCCATGGATTGGCGATGGGCAACGGGATTTCGCATCCTCCTGGCCATGGCAATGATTGTTGTTGCAACACGTCCGAGTGCGGCCCAGTTCAACGACCTGCCGCCCGGCTATGTCCTCAGTGAGAATTCCGCCTCCCCATCGCCGGCCAAAGCCGTCAAGGCCGCCGCGTCGGGTTCTGGTGCTGCGCGCGTTGGCGCCGACGCGCGACAATTGTTCGGGGGCACCAAAGCGCCCGCCGCGCTCGAAGCCCGCGCCATCGGCAGCTATGCGCGCGGCTGCCTCGCTGGCGCTGCACCGCTGGCCTTGGATGGGCCGGCCTGGCAAGCCATGCGCCTGTCGCGCAATCGCAACTGGGGACATCCCAAGCTGATCGCGCTGGTCGAGCGCCTGGCGGTCGAGGCCAAGGCCAAGGATGGCTGGCCGGGGCTGCTGGTCGGCGACCTGGCGCAACCGCGCGGCGGTCCGATGCTGACCGGGCACGCCAGTCACCAGATTGGTCTCGACGCCGATATCTGGCTGACGCCGATGCCGGATCGCCGCCTCAGCCGCGAGGAGCGCGAAGAGCTGTCGGCGACATCGATGCTCGGCCCCGATCAACTCACGGTGGACCTGAAGATCTGGACGCCGGCCCACGTGGCGCTGGTGCGCCGTGCGGCTGGCTATCCGGAGGTCGAGCGCGTGCTTGTGCATCCAGGGATCAAGCAGGCGCTGTGTCAGCAGGCCGGCGGCGGCCAGCGTGCCTGGCTCGGCAAGGTTCGGCCATACTGGGGCCACCACTACCACATGCACGTGCGCATCGGCTGCCCCAAGGGCTCGACCGACTGCGAGCCGCAAGCGCCGACCACGGGCGATGACGGCTGCGGCAAGGAATTGGATGATTGGTTCAAGGTCCTCAAGCGACCACCATCGCCGCCGGGTCCGCCGAAGCCGCCGTTGACCCTCGAGCAGCTGCCCGCGGTCTGCAAGGTCGTGCTCAATGCGCCGGCGCCAACCGTTGAAACGGCAACGCAGTCGGCGCCCGGCGCAGCCAAAGCCGCAGCATCGAAACGCGGACGTTGACCGGCGCTGAACGAGCCTGAACAGGCTCCGGCCCTGTTTCGCGCTGGTGGCCTGTTTCGCGCTGGAGGGATGAGAGGGCAAAGACCTCTTGGGTCTTGCGGAAACTTACGCGCCAGGAGCACGCCGCTCATGCCCTGGAGGTAAAAGGCGACGCAGCGGTCCGGCGCTGTTGACGATGTAGGTGCGCGACCACCGGCTTTCAAGTGCAGCCCCCGCTCTGGTCTTTTGTTTGTCGCATTTTCTACGCCAAACCGGTGCCCACTTTGGCGGAAAATTCTCTATTGCCAGTTGAGCCGCAAACCGGGCCGTTCCCACTCGAAGGCCGCGAGCTTGCCCCATTGCGCCAGAGTCACGTAGCAGGTCTTGAGATCGGGCCCACCGAAACACAGATTGGTGGTCCAGACGTCGTCAATCGGCAGGTGGCGGACGGTCCCGCCGTCCGGGCTGACCACCGTGATGCCACCGCGAAACAGCGTCGCGATCATGACGTTGCCGGCGCTGTCCACAGCCATGCTGTCGTAGCGCTGATAGGGCATGCCGGCGGCGTAGAGCAGGCGCGCGCCATGCGGCGAGGGCCAAGGCTCGCGCTTGATCTCGCCCGGGGCAAGGACATCCATCGCCCACAGCCGCGCCGGCTCGCTTTCGACGAAATACAGCGTCTTGCCATCGGGCGAAAGCGCGCAGCCATTGGCGGTCAGTGTCGGGCCGGTGACAGGCTTGATAACGCGTCCGTCGGTGGTGGCGTAGTAGACCGCGCAGCGATCGAACCGGTCGGGATGCCCCTTGCCCAGATCGGTGAAATAAAATCCGCCGTGCGCATCGAACACCAGGTCGTTGGGGCCAATCAGACGCCGGTCGCCGCAGTGCGTGTAGAGCGTCTTGAAGGCGCCGGTGGCCGCGTCGACCTGCTGGATCGAGCCGCCGACAAAATTGGGCGGTGGCCCGGCCGGCCGCAATCCGGTCTCGCCATCCTCGTGCCAGCTCGAGCCGCCGTGATTGCAGACATAGACTTTGCCGTCCGGTCCGATGGCCGCGCCGTTCGGGCCGTCGCCCAGGTTGGCGATCGTCGTCTTGGCGCCATCGGCCGCCACGCGCGTCAGCCGGCCCGCTGCGATCTCGACCAGGATCACCGATCCATCCGGCACGGCCACCGGCCCTTCGGGAAACCGCAGTCCGGTGGTGATGATGCGGAAATTCTTCAGCTGCATGGCGTGCGCCTTTCGTTTGTCATCGATCCGTCAAGCGACCAGCGTCAACCCTCGCTCCTGCGGCTCCCTTGCGGGACTGTCGCGCCGGACGCCGCCGCGCACCGGCACGAGATCGCGCAGCCGCCGTGCCGTGGCGGCCTTGCCGATCGGGGCCATCATCTCCTTGCGCGCCTCGACGATGATGACACCGGCAAAGCCCGGCGAAATGCGTGCGCCGATGCGCTCGAAGGCGGTCGCCGACCGCAGCAACAGGCGCTTGTCGAAGGGCGGCAGATACAGGGCCATCGACCAGTCGAGGGGTGTAAACAGTGCATCCGCCAGCAGCCGCTCGAGTTGGCCGCGACTGTAAGGCTGGCCCTGGCCAAAGGGCGTGCTGTCGATCCTGGCCCACACGCCGCGCCGGTTCGGCACAATCATCAGTAAGCGCCCTTCAGGCGCCAGCACGCGCCAGATCTCGCGCAACAGCGGACCGGCACGCTCCGCCGTCTCCAGGCAGTGCACGGCCAGAATGCGATCAACGGAGCTGTCGGGCAGCGGCAGCTGCTCGTTCTCCACCAACACGGAGTGCACGCGGCCCGCCGGCGGCCAAACGAGGGCGCCCTGTTCGACCGGCATCAGCGCGCCCAGTCGTGTCACCTCGCCGCGAAAAGAGCCCAGAAAAGGCGAGGCAAAGCCCATGCCCATCAGCGTACCGCCGGGCAGCCGCCGCCAGCGCGCGCGAATGCGCTGTGACAGCAGCCGCCGCGCGACCTGCCCAAGGTGGGTCGCGTAGAAGTCACGCAGGGTCTCGACGTCGAGCTGCATCTTGCCTCACAGGGGCTCCAGCCACTCATGGCGGGGCCGCGTTGCACTCAACGCATATCCGCTCGGTGCACGCGGGGCAACGGTCGCCTGTGTCGACAAACCCGTCCAGCTTCACGGATTTGCCCCATTTGCCGAGCTTCAATTGGGCCTTGGAGGTGTGCAACATGATACGATCCCAGCGATTACTCGGTTCGGCGGCGATCGCCGCGGTTCTGTCGCTGCAGCTTCCTGGCGCATCGGCCCAAGTGGCGCGCCGCGATGACATCGCCGAACTCCTGCGCCGGCCGGGTCCAGGTGAGTGGCGTTTGGCGCAGGCGCCGCCGAAGGCATCGGCGGCGCCCGCCACGCAGCCCGAGCCCAAGGACGCCCGTGAGGGCGATCCGGCCTACGAGCAGGCGCGCCGATTGATGAGCGCCATCGACGCCATTCTGCAGGACACGGCGCGCAATCGTTCGGACGTGCGCAAGCTGCCGAGCAAGGAAGATTTTCTCGTGCCGCCACTGTGGACCGAGACGCGTGAGGATCGCGAGCAGAAAATTCGCAACCTGCTCGACGCCGCGCTCGGCATCGTCACCGACGCGCCCGTTGTCGAGGTGCAGAAGAAGATCGACGGCCTCAGGCGCAACATTCGCGAGATCGAGGACCGCATCACTCGGGCGCGCGAAAAGCAGCTCTCGGCGCCCAAGGATGCGCTGCTGCCAGGCATTCTTGCCGACACTGTCGACAGTCTCGCCAAGGATATGGCGGACCACGCCAAGAGGATCGAGGCCAATCGCGACGAGATTCGCGCCGCCAAGGGCGATATCCGCGCTGGGCTGCTCAAGTCGGGCATTCAGCTGGATTCCGAGCAGACCGATCTGCTGCTGGAAAGCGTGCTGTCGGGCGACTTGGTGCGGCTGATTGCAACGTTCAATGCCGCAAAGATGATCGACGGGCAGCTCGCCAAGCTGCTGGCGGCTTCGGGCGACAACGTCGGCGCGGCGCGGCGTTATTTCGCCATGCATGCGGCGCTGTTCGCCATCCTCGTGCACGCCCAGGACGCGACCATCGGCAAGATCGATAGCAACTACATGCCCAAGCTCGAGGCCATCCTGAAGGATATCGGCGCGGCGCGACAACGAACGCATGAGCTGTTGCGCGCCGAGAACCGGCCCGATCAGAAGCGCGCGCTGGAGGCCAACCGCGACAGCCAGAAGGTTGCGGAGGAGGCCGCGCGTGGCTATCGCAATTATCTGAAGCAGCAGCGCGAGCAGATCGCCCGCGCCAGGGCGCGCGCCACGCATGACTTGAAGATCGCCGACAACACCTATGAGACAGTCGAAGCCAGCTACCAGCTGCGCAACCTGATGCGCGACGGCTCGACGTCGTTCGAAGCGCTGCAGAAACTCGAAGCGCCCACGTTCGACCAGATTTTCAAGAACGAGGAACTGAGGCGCGAATTTGAGAACCTGACGCGCAAGCTGGATGCCCCGGCGAGCTGACTCCGGGCTGGCATCGATGTGCGTCGCATGCCGCCACCACCCGTTGGGCTTCACCCGAAAGCGGATAATCCGAGTTCAATGCAGCGGTTCAACGCTTGCGTCCGGGCGGCCGCAGGCTGCTCAATCGGTGCTCTTCCTCGGCGGCCTCCGCCAAGAGCCATTCGCGGAAGGCTGCGATCTTTGGCAGCTTGGCCGTGGCCTTGGGGCAAACGATCCAATAGGCGTAGGGCACCGCAAGCGACAGCTTGAACGGGCATACGAGCCGGCCGGCAATCAGGTCCCAAGCGGCGAGCGCGGTGCGTGCCAGTACGACTCCTTGGCCGTCGACCGCGGCATCGATTGCAATGCTGGCTTGGTTCAGGATTGGACCGCGAGAGACATCGACATCAGGGACGCGGGCTGCCTCGAGCCATCTCGCCCAATCACTCCGGTCGTTGGTGTGCAACAGCGTGTGTCTTGCGAGGTCAGCCGGTTTTCGAAGAGGAGGCTTGCCGGAAAGCAGCTTCGGACTGCAAACTGGCAGAAGCTCCTCGACACGCAAGCGCGTTACATCCAGCCCAGTCGCCTGACCGTCCCCATGCCGGATCGCGAGATCGACGTCCTCGCGCGCAAAATCGACGTGATGAAGCGAGGCACTAATCCGGAGATCGATACCGGGGTGTGCCTCGGCAAATCGCGCAAGGCGGTGCACGAGCCATTTCGCCGCGAAATTGGGTGACGTGCTGACGGTCAGCGCGCCCGCGCTCTGACGCTGAAGCAATCGTTCGGTGCCGGCGGCGATGCGGTCCAGCGCATCGCGCACCACCTCGAGATAGCCACGCCCCGCCTCCGTGATGACAAGCTTCTGTCGTTCGCGATTGAAGAGCTTCAATCCGAGCTCAGCCTCGAGCGCCTTCACCTGATGGCTGACGGCACTTTGCGTGACGCACAGCTCCTCGGCCGCGCGGGTGAAGCTTTCGTATCGGGCAGCCGCCTCGAAAGCCTTGAGCGCGTTCAGCGGCGGCAGGCGGCGCGGCATGGGCACACCACACATCATGAGAAATTCTCGGGCAAGCTAGAGAAACGATGCTTTGATGGCAAGGCGCACTGGGACCATACCAACGACCGCACGGGGCACATCCTCGTCATCGATTATCCCAGGAACAAAAACATGCATCACGCACCAAGTATCAAAGGCATCTATCAGAAGGCGAGCCTGACAGATCGGTTCATGCAGCCCATCTTCGGCAGGTCCCGGCATTTGGCATCGGTGCTACGGACGATTTGCGACGCACTGCGCGGCGGCCTTGCCGCCCAACGCCGATATGAGCAACTGCGGTCGACGGGAACGCCTCACGACACGGCGATCAGACGGGCACTCGGCAATCCGCATCCGGGCAAGTGAGGGCCGTGTCGTCAGGGTGGCAACCTATGTCGAGACGTTCAGGGCGGCACGCCCATGGCATCGAGCGGCCGACCGCGGCACGCGGAGACGGATCAGATGACAACCATTCCCCTCAATCGATCTCGCGACATGACCTTTGACCACGCCGAGAGCCATGGATCGATTGTTTGTCGAATGCTCCAATCAGCCATTGCGCTTCAAGCCTGGCTGAGTAAATCCCGCCGCCGCCGCAAGGCGATCGCCCAACTCGAAGTCCTATCGGACCATCTGTTGCAGGACATCGGAATACGGCGGTCCGAAATCGAGCACGTTGTCCGTTACGGCAGGACTAATCCGTCCGATTGCACCGGGGTGGATGTGACGGCATCGGCATCTCGCCATATGCCTCAGACCAGTCCCACCGGGGCGAAAAGTTATTTAGGAGATCGCTATGACACTCACATTCGTTTCCTCGACCAGGAAAACCGAAATCATCAGGATAGCAGCGCAGGCGGCAGCTGCTGTCCGCAGGTGGCACCAAAGCACAAATGAAGCGCAGCAACTCCGCGCTTCACGGAAGGTCGTCGCATACTTGCGCAACCTCGACAACGAGCGGCTGAGAAATCTCGGAATTGAGCGCCCCGAGATTGAACGCCGTTTCGCTTCGACCCGGCAGGATCAGCTGAGTGCCAGGCGATCACGCATTCCATCAGTGTAACGCGCGACGAGATCTCTGCGGTGGTGTTCGTCGCCCCCCACCCGAGCATGAGCCCGCACCGAGGCAAAAAAATACCCCGTCCCAAGGGGGTTGGGACGGGGCAATCCTGGTGCCTGCCGACAGGGTTCGTGGGGGGACGAGACGGCAGGCACGCTAGGTTTACGCCTGTATGAGTACATCTGCCGCGGCAGGTCTGCCAGAGCGCAGTTGAAAGCCGCGGCGCCGTTAACCAAGTTATCAACAGCTTTCAGTTGGTCAGGTCTTGTTCTGGCGATGATTCTAACTCTAGCGCCTGCCCCCCTCGGCACAGGGCTATCGCATCCGCTCCCGGGAATTCGAGATTCCCAAGATGTTGAACCTCACCCAGCAAGCGGATGGAACGTGCGCCGTGTACGTTGCAAAGGCAACCTACTCCGCACGCGGGAGCACCGTATGGAAAAATGCGGCGCAAGCCTCGTTGCCAACTACCCTCGCGGCAGCGACAGCAGCGCCGCATCCACCGCTTCGCCGAACCGCTCGACGATGCGGTCGATATCCGCGCTCGTGACGATGAACGGCGGCGCCAGCATGTTGTGGTCGCCGACTTTGCCGTCGATAGTGCCGGGCATGGCGTAGCAGGTCAGCCCGCGCGCCATGGCCTCGCGTTTCACCCGCGCATTCAACTTGAGCGCGGGATCGAACGGCGCCTTGGTCGTCCGATCCGTCACGTACTCCACCGCCCAGAACAGCCCTCGGCCGCGCATGTCGCCGACATGGTGATGGTTGCCGAAGCGCTCGCGCAGCCGCCGCTCCAGATGCACGCCCTGTGCCCGCACATTCGCCAGCAAGTCATCGTCCTCGATGGTTTCCTGCACCGCCAGCGCCGCCGCGCACGCCACGGGGTGCGCCAGATAGGTATGGCCGTGCTGGAAGAAGCCGCTGCCGTCGCGATAGGCCGCAAACAGTTTGCCCGACAGCAGCACGGCGCCGATCGGCTGGTAGCCGGCGCCGAGCCCCTTGGCGATGGCCATCAGATCGGGCGCCACGCCTTCCTGCTCGATGGCGTGCAAGGTGCCGGTGCGGCCCATGCCGCACATCACCTCGTCGAGGATCAACAGGATGCCGTGGCGGTCGCAGATCTCGCGCACCCGTTTGAAGTAGCCGGGCGGCGGCGTCGTGCAGCCCTGCGTCGCCCCTCCCACCGTCTCGGCGACGAAGGCGATCACCGTATCCGGCCCGAGTTCCTCAATCTTGGCCCCCAACTCGTCGGCCAGACGCGCGCCATAGGCGTCCGGCGTCTCGCCCTCGCGCTGGTCGCGATAGGCATAGGGCGGGGCAACGTGATGGCTCTCGAACAGCATCGGCGCGAATTGCTGGCGCCGCCAGGCATTGCCGCCAACCGCCAGCACGCCCAGCGTATTGCCGTGATAGCTCTGCCGGCGGCCGATGAAATGGCGGCGCTGTGGCTGGCCGATCTCGACGAAATACTGCCGCGCCATCTTCAGCGCCGCTTCCATCGCCTCCGACCCTCCGGAGACGTAGTACACATGCTCGAGGCCCGTTGGTGCATGCTCGACGAGGCGATCGGCCAGCCGCTCGGCGACCTCGGTGGTGAAGAACGAGGTGTGGGCATAGGCCAGTTGATCGACCTGCGCCTTGATCGCGGCACCGACGGCGGGATGGCCGTGTCCGAGGCACGACACCGCGGCGCCACCCGACGCATCGATATAGCGCTTGCCGTCGGCGCCGATGATCTCGATGCCCTGGCCGCCGACGGCGATCGGCAAGGTATCCCCGCCATGAATCTGGCGATGCAGAATGCGGGTCTTGCGCTGGGTCATGGCCTGTCCTCCTGGTCGCAGCCGCCAAGGCGCGATGGTGGCGCTGCAGGATGATCCAGTGACCAGGCAATGTCCAACCTGGCGAACGTTCGGCGGTCGGGCTTGACCGAACGCGGCGAGCGGGTCATGTGCTACTTTGTATCGGCCCGATCATCAGAGGGACGCCTCACCACCTATGGCCAGCGCACCGGTCAATCTCCTGCGGCTGGCCCGCGCCGGTCTGGTGCTGGCCCAGCACGGCGTCCGCTTTGTGCCGAAGGGCATGAAGGCGCCCGCCATCCTGCATATCGTCCGCGCTCTAACCTGGCCGATCGGGCTGCTGACCCGGCCGTTCCACGCGCACGATAATCCGCAGGCCCGCGTCGCCGCCGCGCTGGCCCGGCTGGGGCCGAGCTACATCAAGCTCGGCCAGTTCCTGGCCACCCGCGCCGATCTGATCGGGGCTGAACTCGCCAGCGATCTGTCGCACCTGCAGGACCGCCAGCCGCCGTTTTCCATGGCTGAGGCGCGCATCGCGATCGAGGACAGCCTGGGCGGCCGGCTCGAGGAGCATTTCGCCGAATTCGGCCCGCCGGTGGCCGCGGCGTCCATCGCTCAGGTGCACAAGGCCGTTACGCTGGATGGCGGGGTGCGCCGCGAGGTGGCGGTAAAAGTGCTGCGCCCAGGCATCGAGCGGCGATTCCGCGCCGATCTCGACAGCTACTTTTTCGCCGCCCGACTGATCGAGCGCTTGCATCCGCCGATCCGCCGCCTGAAGCCCGTCGCCGTGGTCGACAACCTCAAGCGGACCACCGAGCTGGAAATGGATTTGCGGCTGGAGGCCGCCGCCATCTCGGAGATGGCCGAGAACATCGCAGCCGACCCAAGTTTCCGCGTGCCGGCGATCGATTGGAAGCGCACACAGAGGCGCGTACTCACCATTGAATGGATCGACGGCATTGCGATCTCGGATCACGCGCGACTGAAAGCCGCTGGCTTCGACCTGAAGGAGTTGGGCCTCGTCATCCTGCGCTCGTTCCTCAAGCATGCGATGCGCGACGGCTTCTTCCACGCCGACATGCACCAGGGCAACCTGCTGGTCGACGGCGAGGGCAAGGTGGTGGCCGTCGATTTCGGCATCATGGGGCGACTCGGGGCAAAGGAGCGCCGCTTCCTGGCTGAGATCCTGCACGGCCTCATCACGCGCGATTATCGCCGCGCGGCGGAGGTGCATTTCTGGGCTGGCTATGTGCCGCCGCACCACGCCATCGAGACGTTTGCTCAAGCCCTTCGGGCCATTGGCGAGCCGATCCATGGGCGGACGGCGGAGGAAATCTCGATGGCCGACCTGCTGGGACAATTGTTCGCCTACACCGAGGTGTTCGACATGGAGACCCGGCCGGAGTTGATCCTGCTGCAGAAGAGCATGGTGATCGTCGAGGGCGTGGCGCGTTCGCTCGATCCCAGTCTCAATATGTGGGTCGCCGCCGAGCCGATCGCGCGCGAGTGGGTGGAGGCCAATCTCGGTCTCGCCGGCCGGCTCAAGGACGCGGGCGAAGGCGCCGGCGTCATGGGCCGCCTGCTGAGCGAAGCGCCGCGACTGCTGGAGCAGGCCGAGAGCACGGCGATGGCGCTGGCCGAGATGGCGCGCGGCGGCATCCGCCTCGACGAGCCGACGGTCAAGCGGCTGGCGCAAGCACAGGCCGCGGCCGACCGGGGCGGCTGGGTACGTTGGGTGATCGCTATCGCGGCCATCGTCATCGCCGCGGCAGCGGTTGGCATCTGGCCAGCGGGAGGTTGAGACTCTCGCTCGAAGTAGGTTGGTGTTGAGCGCCGTTGGCGCGAAGCCCAACATTCCCGGCGCCAACCTCGGGTCTACGCTGTGCCTGGCCGGCGGATGAAATTGTTCGGCAGCGCGGACTCCTGCCGGCCCTGATAGATGCAGCTGACCTTCGCCACCTTGCCGGCCTGGTCCTTGATCGATGCGATCATCGAGGGCGTGGTCGGCACGCAGGTGGCGCAGGCGGCCTTCATGGTCTCCAGGCGCGGCTCGCCTTTGATGGTCTCGATGGCGGCGATGGCCGCGTCGAGCTGGGCCTTCTCGCCGGTGGCCACCAGCACCACCGTGCCCTCCGAACCCGACACGCCACCGCCACCGACGTGTACGGAGTCGAGCCCGAACAGCATCTGCAACGCTGTGATCTCGGTGACCACCTTGGCGTTGACCAGCGGCAGCATGCCGATCTTGAAACCGGTGTGATAGTAGAGGTTGTCGTGGCCGAGCTGGTTCGATGCCGCTTTGACCGAGGCCACCATTTTTTCGAGCCCCACCGGCACGATCAACTTGACGCCGCGGCCCGAGATGAAGCCATAAGCAAACCCGATCGTGCCGCAGCCGACGTGGGCGCAGAACACGCCGGCATTGCCTTCCGGATCAACTGCGTTGGCGCCCTTGATAATGATGGCGCCGGGTCCGCCGGCTTCCAGCACTTTGTCCATGGTCGGCGCCGGCGGGATCGGCTTGCCCTTGTCGAGCACGATCATCGGTCCCTTCTCGGCGGGCTCGGTCTGGCACATGACGCCGTTGAAAATCTGTCCCGAGAGGAACGTGCCGCGCGCGCGGGGCAATTGCCCCAGCAACTCTTCGGCGACGTAGACATTGGTCGAGCCGTGCGCGACCACGATGAGATCATCCTGCATCGCCGCTTGCACCTCCGGCAGGCGGGCAACGGCGCGCCCGATCAGTCGCTTGGATTCGGCCGGCGTGAATGCAAAAGCGGCGCGCAGCGGCATGACGGCTCCCCAGAGTATGTTTGTCGGCGGCGAAGTTCGGCTTTCCAGCGGCAAGATGCAAGGGCACGCGGCCCCATTGGCCAGCGGCCCTAAACCTGCTTAGCTATCGCCGAAAACCATAACCCACCGCCTCTGAGGAGCACTCCGATGCCAAAACCACAGTTGCGCGCCGAGCAAGGCTGGATCTTCGACAACTTCCTGATGCTGTCCGACAACGAGGACGTGCTGCATCCGGGCATCATGGGCACGCGCCTGGAACGCGGCTTCAAGATGGAGGACCTGCAGGCGGTCTACTCCAAGGTCTCTGGCCGCCGCTCGTTCCCCAGGGCTTGGGCCAAGCGCGCCGCCGTGCTGGAGAAGATGGCGCTCGATGCCGAGAAGCGTGGCCGCGCCGTCACCGCGCGTGCCCTGTTCCATCGCGCCGCACTTTGCTTTGGCCGCGCCCAGCATCTGATCCCGATACACAAAAATCCGGCCAAGGAGGAGTGGTGCAAAGGCCTCTACCGCAACTACGACAAGGTGCTGGAATACTCCGCTGGCAGCATGGAAAAAAAATCCATCGAATTCGCGCCCGGGCAGAAGACACACTGCATCCTGCACAAGGCGCCGGGCGGCGGCAGAAAGCCGACCATCCTCTACCTCCCCGGCATGGACCAGGTGAAGGAGGACGTGTCGAACCCATGGAACAACGACTATACCATCCGTGGCATGAACATCTGCTCGATGGACGGCCCAGGCCAGGGCGAGTGCAATTTCAATGCGGTCTGGCAGACCGAGGACAATTACCAGAAGGCTGCCTCCAAGATCATCGACTGGCTGGTGACGCGCGACGACGTTGATCCCGGCAAGATCGGCATCTTGGGCATGAGCATGGGCTCGCGCTGGGGCGTGATCTGCGGCGCGCACGATCCGCGCGTCAAGGCGGTGATCGGCCAGATGGCCAACGTCGGCAGCTTCGACATGATCTTCGAGCAGGCGCAGCCGAACTTCAAACGCATCTTCATGTACATGGCCGGCTATACCGACGAGGCCAGGTTCGACGACTTCGTCGCCCGCCTCGCCTATCTGCCGGACGTGGCGAAAAGCCTGAAGGTGCCGCACCTGCTGGTCGCCGGAGACATGGACGAACTGTGCTCGCCCGAGGACATCGCCACCTTCCGCAAGGGCCTCGGCGGACCGAGCGAGCTGTGGCTCTATGAGGGCGTGTTCCACCCCATGGGCGAGGTCGCCGGCCAGATCTACCCCGCCATGGCGGACTGGCTGCTGACCACGCTGAACGAAGGCCGGCCCGCCGGCTACAACAGGAGCGTCTTTATCGAGGAGGGCAAGACGCTGGCGGATGTGGAGCATGGGTAGGTGTCCGCCGGCCGGACACCTTTGCTCCGCCCGCGCCGGGGCACAGGGGCGGACGGTCGCTCAATACTGCGGAATGCCCTCCGGCCGGGCCATGGCGCGAGCGGGCGGCTGCGCTCAGAAACAGAGCAACAGTCTGGCTGCGGCATAAAGATCAATCAGCAATGCTTCGCCGCGCACCGAATACAGCAACATGCCGCCGCTGACGAGCAGGACCAATGCCACGGCTAGGCCCAGCTTGATACCAATGGGCATCGTCGCTGCCGCCGCTGCTTGTGCCGTTTTCCTGGCGTCCTCGATCATCGCTTCTGTCTTGCGTTGGTACTTTGTTACGCCGCCTGCGGTCGCAACCTCGCCACCGGCCGCTCGTTGATCGGCCAGTGCACCAGCGCCGCGAATAGCCCCAGGCCGATCGAGATCCACCACACCATATCATAGGAACGGGTGACGTCGAAGATGCGGCCAGCCAGCCATACGCCCAGGAACGAGCCGACCTGATGCGAGAAGAAGACGATGCCGAACAGCATCGACATCCACACAGGTCCGAAGAAGGTCGCCACCATCGAGCTGGTGAGTGGCACGGTCGACAGCCACAGCAGGCCGAGGCAGGCGCTGAATATGAGAACTGTCGTCTCGGTCGTCGGCACGTAGAGAATGCCGAGGAAGATGATGGCGCGGCCGATGTAGATCAGGCTCAGGCTGACGCGCTTCTGGATGTACCGCGCCGACTTGCCGGCAAGCCAGGTGCCGATGACGTTGCCGACGCCGACCAGGACGAGGGCCCACATGCCGATCGACGGCGGCAGGCCCTTGTCGTCGACGTAGGCCGGCAAATGCACGGCGTAGAAGGCGACGTGGAAGCCGCAGACGAAGAAGCCCGCGGTCAACAGCCAGAAGCTCGGATGGGAAAACGCTTCGCTGAGCGCTTCACGCAAGGTCTGCGGCCTGGCGGTCGAGGCGTGCACCGCCCCGCCGCCGAGCGTCAGCGCCAGCGGCAGCATGACCAGCGCGGTCGCCGCCAGCACGAGCAGGCTCTGCTGCCAGCCCAGCGTCTCGATCAGCAGGTGGGCATAGGGCACGGCCAGCAGCACGCCCATGCCGCTGCCCATGCCGATCGTGGCGATGGCGCTGGTGCGCTTGTCGGGTGGGGCGGCGCGGGCGGCGGCGCCGACCAGCACCGTGATGCCGGTGCCGCTGACGCCGAGGCCGAGGAACAGGCCCGAGAGGAGCAGCATCGCCTCGCTCCTGGCCGCATACATGGTGACGAGGCCAAGGAGGGTCATGATCGCGCCCAGCATCACCACGCGCCCGGTGCCGAACTTGTCACCGAACGCGCCAGCGAAGGGTGCGCCCATGCCCCAGACGATGTTGGCCACGGCCATGGCCAGCCCGAACACCTCGCGGCCAACGCCGAGCTCGCCCGTCACCGGCTTCAGATACAGCCCCATGAGTTGTCTGAGGCCCATCGCCAGCCCGACGATGACGCAGGAAGATAGCAAGATGAGCCAAAGTGGCCGGCTCACCGTTGCCGCTGGAGTGGAGACTGCCGTATCAGCCATCTTGGACCTTTCATCGCCTGTCAGCAGCGACATTGGGGAGTATCGCAGCTTTGGGCAAGGCAAAGCTGCTCAATTTTTGCGCTGCAGCCTTACCGATTCGGATGGGGCGGCGTTGAGCCACTGCCGCTCGATCTCGACCACAGGGCCGCCCTGGGCTTGCAAACCTCTGCCGATCAGCTCGAGCTTGAGGCCATGCTCGAAGGGGTGGAAGCGGATCAGGTTGTAGCGGGCCAACCCCTCGTGGCCATGGGCGATGCCGGCAGACAACGACGGTACGCCGAGTACCACCGCGGCGCGCCCCCGCCAGTGCGCGCGCGTCTGCATATTGCGATGATTGTGGCCGTGCAGAATGAGGTCGGCGCCATGCGCCTCGAGCAGGCGCTGCAGCTCGGCGGCGTCGGCAAGGGCACGCAGGCGCGACGCCTGGCCGGGCAGCGGCGGGTGGTGGATGAGGATGATGCAACCGAGGCCAGTGGCGTGGACCGCCTCCAGAATGTGCGGCAAGCGCGCCAGCTGGCCAGCACCCAGCCGGCCGGCGGCGACGAACGGCGGGGTCGGCACCGCGGAGTTGAGGCCGATCAGCGCCACGGGGCCGAAGCGGCGCAGGTAAGGGAAGCCAGGCTGTTCGCCAATCAGGCGTTTGCCCCAGGCATCACTGGCCATATAGGCCTGCCAGCGCTCGATCCCCGGATCGGGATACAGCGGCGTATAGACGTCGTGATTGCCAGGTACCACGGAAATGGCATCAGGGGTGCCGAGCCGCTCGAGCCAGCGCAGGGCCGCGGCGTGCTCGTCCGGCAAGCCGAGATTGACGAGGTCGCCCGTCACCGCGATGTGATCGGGGCGTTGCTGGGCGAGGTCGGCCAACAGCGCTTCGACGACTTCGGCGCGGTGAACCGCCCGCCGGTTGTGGCGCCAATTCACAAACCCGAGCCCGCGCTTGAGATTGACATGGCGCAGCGGGATGCGCGGGATCGGCGCCAAGTGGATGTCCGACAGGTGGGCGAGCGTCAATGTCATGGCTGGGCCGGAATCAGGGCTGGCTGCGTCCCGTGTCCTAAGCACGAATTCATTGGGCGCCCAACAATTTCATGCTAGAGCGCGTGCCATGGCTTGGACCGCACACCCATGTAATTCCGCCTCTTGGCGACGATATCGGGCGTCAGCCTGATCTGCCGCGGTTTGTCCGGAGGGACGGCGCGGCACTGCCGCCTCGTCTGTTCCTCGATTCCAAACTGCAATCCATGCCGCCATCCGTGACCACCAGGGCTGCGACCCCGCAGGATCTCGACGAGATCCGCCAGTTGCACGCGCGCGTCTTCGGGCCAGGACGCTTCGCGCGCACTGCCTACCGCGTGCGTGAGGGAACGCCGGAACTGTCCGAGTTCTGCCGCGTTGCGGTGCTCGACCAGCGCATCATCGCCGCCTTGCGCCTCACCGCGGTCAGGATCGCAGCCCAGTCGCAGGCCCTGCTGCTCGGGCCCTTGGCTGTCGATGCCGAGTTCAAGGGCCAGGGCTACGGCCGGCAGCTGGTGGCGGAAGCCCTCGACGCGGCCCGCATCGGAGGCATTGCCATCGTCGTGCTGGTGGGCGACGAGCCCTATTACGGCAAGTTCGGGTTCGAGCGAGTGCCGCCCGGATCGATCGTGCTGCCAGGTCCGGTCGATCCGGCACGGCTACTGGTGGCGGAGCTTGTGCCCGGCGCGCTCGCCGGGGCCCGCGGCGTGGTGGTCGCGGCCTGAATGATCCGATCCGCTCGGCAGTCACACGCTGGCGCGCACCGCCTCGATGAAGGCCCGCGCGATGCCGGTGGGCGGCCGGTCCTTGCGCCAGGCGATGGCCATGTGCCGCGGTGGGATCGTGTCCTCGAGTGGCCTGGTCGTCAGGGCGCGGCCATCGTAGGTCATGTTGAAGGCCGGCCGGGTGACGAGAATGGAATAGCCCAGTCCATGCCCGACCATGCCACGCACCATCTCGAACAGCGCGCTGCGGAATCGCACGTTGGGCGTCAATCCACGCTCCCTGAACAGCCCCAGTGTCATCTCGCCGCCGGGCGAGGCATCGAGCAGGATCATCGGAGCGTTCGCCAGATCCGCAAGCGACAGCGACGGCTGGTCGGCAAGCGGATCGCTATCGGACAGCAGCACATAGGGCGTCAGCGGCGCGAGTTTTTCCGCGACGATGTCGGAGCTGAGCTGCCAGAAATCGTGGATCAGGGCGACGTCGATGTCGCCGGCTCTCAACCCCTCCATGATGCGCCGCTGATCGCCTTCCACGAGGCGCAGGTCGATCGACCGGTCGCCGGCGAGCAGCCGTGCCATGATCTCGGGAATGACGTAAGGCGCGAACGTGTGGTAAGCGCCCAGCCGCAGCGTCTCGGCCGTGCCGGTCGCGGGCACGGCCACCGGCGGAAGTTTCAGCGACGTGCCGTAGGCGCGGTTGGCGTAGATCAGGGCCGAACCCGTATCGTGCACATAGACATCCTCGACGGCGCCGATCAATACGTAATGCGTGCCGACCTTGGTGCTGGAGTGGAGCCGGCAGTCGAAGGCAACCAGCGGATCGATCAGGCGCGGGGCGCCGGTCTTCTGCGTTGTCCATTTGGCGCAAGAGAATTTGTCGCCGTCGGCGGTCTTGAAGCGGCCGGCGAAGTAGTCGGCGACCGAGGCCTGATCATCGCGCAGCACGTTGACACAAAAAACGCCATTCTCGAGGATCGGTTTCGCCGTCGAGCTCGTCTCATTGACGCAGACCAGCAGCGTCGGTTTTTCCGTGTCGGCGGACACCGAGGACATGGCCGAGACGGTGACACCGAACCGGCCGGCGACGCCATCCGTGGTGACGATATTGACGGTCGCCGCCGCATAGCTCATGCCACTGAGGAAGCGCTGCTTGAGTTCAGCCTCCGACTTCTTCGCGGCCGGCGCGGTCTTCTTGGCCATCTGCCTCGATCCTCCCCGAACGTGCGGCGCCTAAGCAGACTTTCGTTGGAAGACCAACGAATCATCTGCTTAGGACTTTGTTTTAGCAGAGTTTTATCGCAAAACCGCGAGGTACACTTTTGCGAACTCTGCTTAGCGGTTCTTGAAGGCCGGCTTGCGCTTCTCGACGAAGGCCGCCATGCCCTCCTTCTGGTCCTCGAGCGCGAACATGGAATGGAACACGCGCCGCTCGAAGCGGACGCCTTCGCTGAGCGTCGTCTCATAGGCGCGGTTGATGCTTTCCTTGGTCAACATCACCGCCGGCAGCGACATGGCCGCAATGGCATCCGCCGTCTTCATGGCATCGGCAAGCAGGTCGGCCGCCGGCACGATGCGCGAGACCAGGCCAGACCGCTCGGCTTCGGCGGCGTCCATCATGCGGCCGGTTAAACACAGCTCCATGGCCTTGGCCTTGCCGACGAAGCGGGTGAGCCGCTGCGTGCCGCCGGCGCCCGGCATGACGCCGAGCTTGATTTCCGGCTGGCCGAACTTGGCGGTGTCGGCGGCGATGATGAAGTCGCAGCTCATGGCCATCTCGCAGCCGCCGCCCAGCGCAAAGCCCGCCACCGCGGCGATGATCGGCTTGCGCAGCCGCGAAATGCGCTCCCAGGTGCCGATGAAATCGCCGAGGTAGGCGTCCATGTAGGACTTGGACTGCATTTCCTTGATGTCGGCGCCGGCGGCGAAAGCCTTGTCCGAGCCGGTGATCACCAGGCAACCGATATTGGGGTTGGTCTCGAAGTCCTCCAGCGCCAGGTTGAGCTCGCCGATCAGCTCCGAATTGAGCGCATTGAGCGCCTGCGGTCGGTTGAGCGTAATGAGGCCGACCTTGCCGCGGGTCTCGACGATGATGTTCTGATAGGCCATGGGGTCTCCGCTCGCTGCTGTTGTCGTGGCCAAGGCGTAGCGGAGCGGCGCGCGGCCGGCAATCCCCCGCGATTGGCCCCCGTCCAGTCGCCATCCCCTGTCCCAGGCACGACGATCGATCCGCGCCGTGTTAGCTTGGCACTCTACAATTGGCGCGATGACCGTGGGATAAGCGCCTCGGCCGGTCGCAGACGGGACACTCGATAGGGCGCAGCCGATCGACGTGGGTAGTGAGAGGTTTTGACCATGGCTGAGACCGGGGCGGCGAGCCCGCTCGAGCGGGTTGTGGCGCGCGTCGCCCACCTCGAGCGCGGTGAGTTGACAGCGCTGCTCGTCTCCTTCGCCTATTTCTTTCTCGTGCTGAGCGCCTACTACATCATCCGCCCCGTGCGCGATGAGATGGGCGTGGCGCTCGGACGCGACGCTCTTGAGAAGCTGTTCACCACCGTCTTTTTTGTCATGTTGGCGGCCGTGCCGCTGTACGGCTGGATCGTCTCGCACGTCGCGCGGCGTTTGATCGTGCCGGTGGTCTACCTGTTTTTCGTCGCCAATCTCTTGCTGTTCTGGTTGCTGCTCGGCGCCGGCGCGACGAGCCCCGCGCTGGCCGGCACTTTCTTCGTCTGGTCGAGCGTGTTCAATCTGTTCGTGGTCTCGCTGTTTTGGATCACGATGTCGGACCTGTGGCACACCGACCAGGCCAAGCGGCTTTACGGCTTCATTGCCGCCGGCGGCAGCGCCGGTGCGCTGGCAGGCCCATTCCTGACCCAGAGCCTCGTTGGCTTGCTCGGCCCCAACAATCTGCTGCTGGTATCCGCGGCGCTGCTCGGTGCGGCGGCTGTCGCCGCCATGGCGCTGCGCCGGATCCTGGCCGCGGGAGTGGCCAGCGGCCTGCGCGCGGAGGAGGCGCCGCTCGGTCGCAATCTGCTGGCTGGCGCCATCAAGGTCTTCCAGTCGCCGTATCTGTTCCGCATCGCGCTCTGGGTGCTGCTCGCCAATCTGGTCTCGACCTATTTCTATCTTGAGCAATCGCGCATCGTCGGGGAAACCCTTACGGATCGCACCCAGCGCGTGCAGTTGTTCGCGCGCATCGACCTGGCTGTCAGCGTCATGACGATCCTGTCACAGATCTTCATCACGGGCCGCCTCCTGGAACGGCTGGGCGTGGGCATTGCGGCCGCCGCCGTGCCGGCGTTCGCGGTGCTCGGACTGATGGCGCTCATCGTGTCGCCGACCCTGGCCGTCGTCGTGACCGTCCTGGCGGTCGAGCGGGCGATCGGCTTTGCCTTCTCCAACCCGGCAATGAAAGTGCTCTACACAGTGGTGGAGCCCGAGGAAAAGTACAAGGCGCAGAATTTCATCGATACCGTCGTGTTCCGCGGCGGCGATGCGGCATCGGGCTGGATGATCGGTGGGCTGTCCAAGGGCCTTGGCCTGGCTGCACCCGCCATTGCCGCGCTGACCCTGCCATTGGCGGTGGCCTGGCTGATGTTGAGCTTCGTGCTCGGGCGTCAGCAGGCGGAGCTGGCGAAGAAAACCTGAGCGGCTCTGATCGGACGGGGTCAGACCCACGGGTCTGACCCCTTGGCCGGGCGAGATCGCGCCATTGCCAAAGAGGAGGCTGGCACCGTTGCAGGAGTAGGCGTCAGACCCGAGGGTCTGACGCCGCCCGGTGCTCACTCCTCCGCCGTGATCTTCAGCTCGGTGATGATGCGGCTGTGGCGCTCATGCTCGGAGCGCGCCCATGCGCGCGTTTCCGCGAGCGTCATCACCGGCGGCGGCATGAAGCCGATCCGGTCGATCGCCTGCTGGATGTCGGGCTGCTTCAAAGTTTCGGCGAGGGCGGCATGCCAGATGCGTTGAACCTCGGCCGGCACCGCCGACGGCGCCACCATGGTCTGCCACTGGGTCGAGCCGACGCCAGGATAGCCGAGTTCCGTGAGCGTCGGTACGTCCGGCAGGATGGCAAGCCGCTTTTCGGACGTCACCGCCAGCGGAATCACCTGCCCCGCCTTGATGAATTTCAAGGTCGAGGCCGGATTCGACCAGCTCAGTTGCGTGTCGCCGTTGATCAGGTCACGCTGGATCTGAGGCGCGCCGGCCTTAGTCGGCACATGGATCATGTCGATGCCGGTCTTCGACGCCAGCACGGCGGTGTCGAACTGCTGGATTGAGCCGTGGCCGGCGCTCGAATAGCGGTACTTGCCGGGGTTGGCCTTCACCAGGGCGATGAACTCCTGGAACGTCTTGACCGGGAAGTCCTTGGCCGTCGTCGCCATGTAGGTCGGCGCGTCGACGATGCGGCCGACGGTGGTCACATCCTTGGCGTAGTCGAGCTTCATGCGAGCGGCGAGCAGGATCGGCGTCAGCCCGTTGGTCGAGACGTTGCCGATCATGACGGTGTGGCCGTCGGGCTTGGCGCGCATCATCTCCTCGATGGCGATGATGCCCGAGGCGCCGACCTTGTTCTCGACCACGACACTGGCGTTGAAGTGCTTTTTCAGGTGCTCGGCGAAAACGCGGGCGCTGGTGTCGGTGGCGCCGCCCGGCCCGTAGGGCACCAGGATGCGGATCGCCTCGGTCGGGAATTTCGTCTGGGCGCTGGACGGGCTGGCTTGTCCGCCGATCACCAAGCCGACGCATGCGGCCAGAAGGCGGATAGCTGCGTGATGCATCTCGGTTCTCCATCGGACGGGGTCAGACCCTCGAGACCCTCGGGTCTGAAACGAATGAAACGCGCCAAGACCTCGGTACCGGGCAAACTTCCCATGTCCGCCCAAGCACATTGCCCTGCCTTTTGCATGTAACGTTATAACATTGCACCGCAGAAGGCAGGGTCTGCGGTTACATCGGCGGGCGACGGCTTTCGTCATCGAGGGGCAGCGCAGCTGGTGAGCGGCTGACCCCTTGCTTGTGCGATCGCTCTCCATCCGCGGTCGCAACCGCGCTGGCGGACCAACCGCGGCGACGTTGTGCTCCCGAGGGGTCAGACGCAAGCGTCTGCCCCCGTCCGCTCACTCCTCGGCGACGATCTTCAGCTCGGTGATGATCTTCTTGTAGCGGCCGAACTCGCCATTGAACCAGGCCTGGTTGCCGGCCACGGACGTCTGCTTCGGCTGCATGAAACCGACGCGGGTCATCTGCTCCTGCATGGCCGGCGTGCTCCAGGCCTGGGCGACGGCCTTGTAGATCGCCTCCAAGGTCTCCTTCGGCACGGCGGTCGGCGCGATCAGCGTCTGCCACTGCACCGAGCCGACGTCGGGCAGGCCGAGCTCGGTGAACGTCGGCACGTTGGGAAACTGCTTCAGCCGTTCGGCGCCGACCACGGCCAGCGCCCGCATCTGCCCGGCCTCGACGAACTTGCCCGACGAGGCCGGCGTGCCCCAGGTGATCTGCGTGTCGCCGGAGATCATATCCCGGTTCATCTGCGCGGCGCCGGCCTTGGTCGGGATATGAATGAGATCGATGCCAGTCCGGCTGGCCAGCACGGCAGTGTCGACCTGCTGCACCGAGCCATGGCCCGCGCTCGAGTACTTGAGCTTGCCGGGCCGCTCCTTGGCATAGGCGATGAACTCCTGGAACGTCTGTGGCGGGAAGTCCTTCATGGTGGCGAGCAGATAGACCGGCCCGTCGGCGACACGGGCAACGATCGTCACGTCCTTCTCGTAGTCGAGCTTGCCGAGCTTGTGCTTCAGGATGATCGGCGTCAGGCCATTGGTCGAGACATTGCCGACCATCAGCGTGTGCCCGTCCGGCTTGGCGCGCATCATCTCCTCGAGCGCGATGATGCCGGAGGCGCCGACCTTGTTCTCGACGACGATATCGGCGCCCCAGATCGGCTTCAGATGCTCGACCAGGATGCGCGTCGAGACGTCGGTCGCCCCGCCCGGCGCGTAGGGCACGACGAAGCGGACCGGGCCGGATGGGAACTTCGTTTGCGCGCTGGCGCCGGCCGCACCGGCGACCGCCGCCAGCAGCGCCACGGCCATGGTCCAAAACAGCCTCGGGCCCTTCATGTGCTCTCTCCCTTTGAGTGACTGCTCCGCGCCTCGTGGGCGGGAGCCTGATTGTGAATGCGATTCTGGGGCACGTCGGCAGCCGTAGGTTGGGTTGAGCGCCCTGCACTTGCGCGAAGCCCAACGACGCCGTTGCTGCGCGTTGGGCTTCGCTGCGCAAGCGCTCCGCTCAGCCCAACCTACAGCCGCTCAACCGTGTGCCGGCACGACTTTCTGACCCGGCGCCGGGCCAGCAAATTCCGAGGCCGCCTTCTGCACCTCCTCGAACTTGCCCTCGCCCGAAAGCAGCCCCTCGCGGATTTTAGGCCAGGTCTTGGCGAGATCGGTGACGGGCAGCCCGTGGCTCGGGGCCACGATCTTCACGTCCAGCGCCTTGATCTGCCATTCGATGCGCTCGACATAGCGCTCCATGTCCACGAACGTGGTCCAGAACAGCGCGCGCTCCTGGAACACCGCGCAGACGTCGACGAGGTCGAGCGAGATCGCCTCCTCGGCGACCATGCCGCAGTGGCCGTCCCAGTGGTAATGGCTGTAGGCGAAACCGTCGCCGACGAATATGCAGTGGGTCTTGGTGTCGAAGCCCCAGTAGGTCGTTCGCAGATCACGCACGACGGGCTCGACCGCCTGGAACTCGCGCCCGCCGAGATCGACGCCCTCGCCCTCGCGCAGGAAGCGCATCCGGTGCGCGTGCTGCGGGAAGGCCATGTGGAAGTCGCTGACGTCGCCGACGATCTGGATGTCGGGATATTTGGCCAGCACGCGGCCGAGCCCGCCCGAGTGCGGCGTCTCCTGATGCGTCAGGAACAAGTACTTGAGCGGTATGCCAGGGCTTTTCGCCAGCACGTGCTCGATGTGCTTCTCGATGACGGGGAAGTCCTTCGGGTGCCCGGTGTCGCACAGGATCGCGGCCGTCTCGCCCACCACCATGTGAGCGGCGTTATAGCCATGGTAGACCTTGCCCTTGAAGTGCTGCTCGAGGCAGTCACCCATCCACCACACGCCCGGAGCGATCTCGCGCGGCATCGGCCGCTTACTGACGACTTGCGGGGTTCCATCGTTCATCTCTAATCCCTCCTCATCAGCGCTCGAGATCGCGCGAGACATACTGGCCCTTGACCTTGCTGCGGTCGAGTGCGCCCAGCACCTCGTCGAGCACGTTGAACTGCGTCTCCACCGCCTTGCGACCCTTCAGGATCGTGCCGTAGCCAGGGCAGATGGCCTGGATGTCGTACTTTTCGAACACCTCGCGCACGCCCTTGCGCAGCGGCTCGCAGCTGGCGCCTTCCAGCCACCAGTAGCGCGTGTTGAGCAGGAACGAGCGCACGAACGCGTTGGTGGTGACGCCGTCGTCGCCGTCGATCAGCCAGGGGCCATCCGCCTTGTTGCTCCACACGTGCGTGAACATGTCGGAGGAGAATAGGATCTTGGTGGTCTTGTCGTAGATCCAGGTGGTGTTGATCAGCCGGATCGGCGCGGTGAAGCCGACCATCGGCCGGCGGCCGACGCCGCTGGGATCGAGCGCCAGCTCGCCGCGCATCACCTTGGTCTCGATGTCGGGCAGCTTGCGGTCGGGCTGCACGCTCTCGAAATCGAGCCACAGCAGCACGTCGAGCGCCGGCGAGTAGCACTGCTTGACGTTGAACACGCGGCTGATGGCGAGCGCGTTGCCGACCGACATGAACTCGTTGATGCGCAACGGGAAGAGGGCCAGCGGCGTCTTGCGGTCGACCACCTGGTCGAGTTGCGAGATGATGCTCTTTTCGTGGGCAAAGTAGCCCGTATCGAGCATATAGGCGCCTTCCGGCTCCTTCAGCACGTAGCAGTTGGACGAGGAAAAACCGCGCGCCTTCTCCGGGTAGGCGCTGAGCCGGCCGTCGAGGGGCAGCGAATTGTGCAGACAGTAGACTTTGTTCTTCACAACTTCGGTAATACTGCTCGATGTCATGCGAATGTTCCTGGGTTTCGTCCCTGACGGTGTGTCTTGCTCGTAGGCGTGTCCGGCGGCCCGACCGGTCGCCGGGCTTTTGCCGCACCATATGACGGGAAACCTGACACCGCCACGCCGGAAACGTCAACGGCCGACATCGGCGTCTGACATGCGCGTCTGGCGCATACCACGCCCGTCCGGCACGATTTTGCCCTGCGCGAACCGGCAATTGTCTGGTATCGGGTTCGCCGTTCGCCCCACTTGGCGATAACGATTTGCTCTCAAACACCCACCTCGAGCCGCCGAGTTTCCAATCATGGTCTTCGACATCCAGCGCCGCAACGTGGCCCTGCTCGCCATCTGCCAGGGTTTTTTCATGTCGCTGCAGAGCATGGCCGCCGCCACCACGCCGCTGGCCGCGCACATGCTGCTCGGCGCCGACAAGACCATGGCCACGTTTCCGATCTTCCTGATGCAGGTCGGCATCATGGCGACGACGATTCCCGCCTCCTACCTGATGGCGTGGATCGGGCGGCGCAATGGCTTCGTGGTCGGCGCGGTGTCCGGCGCGATCTCGGGCCTCGTCTCGGTGGCGGCCATTTACCTGCGCAGCTTCGAGCTGCTGTGCCTGGGCTCCTTTCTGCAGGGCGCAGCGGCCGCCTTCGCCTGGTATTTCCGCTTCGCCGCCGCTGATTCCGCCACGCCCGCCTACCGCGCCAAGGCCATCTCGCTGGTGATGGCCGGCGGCGTCGTCGCCGGTATCCTCGGGCCGCAGACGGCGAAATGGGCGGTCGACTGGCTGTCGCCCATGACGTTCGCCGGCATCTACGTCATGGTCACGGTCTATTCCGTCGTCGTCATGGCCTTCGTGCAGGGCTTGCGCATCCCGACGCTGACGGCAGCCGAGCAGGCCGAAGGTGGCCGGCCGTTGCGTGAGATCATCCGCCAGCCGGCCTATGTCGTGGCGCTGACCGCCTCGATGTTCGGCTATGGCGTGATGACGCTCGTCATGTCGGCGACGCCGCTGGCCATGCTCGCCTGCGGCTTCAAGTTCGCCGACAGTGCCACGGTGATCCAGGCGCACGTCGTCGCCATGTTCCTGCCCTCATTCTTCACCGGGCACCTGATCGCCCGGTTCGGCGTGCTGCCGATCATCATTACCGGCGCGCTGATCCAGGTCGGCTGCGCCGTGATCAACCTGTCCGGCATCGAATTCATGAATTTCCTGATCGCCAACGCGCTGGTCGGCCTGGGATGGAACTTCACCTATGTCGGCGGCACGACGCTGCTGACCACGACCTACCGGCCGGCCGAGCGCGCCAAGGTGCAGGCGAGCCACGATTTCGTCGTCTACGCCACCACCGCCACCGCCGCCGGCCTGTCCGGCGTGCTGCAGGCCAAAGCCGGCTGGACCGTGATCAATTATTCGGCGCTGCCGCTGATGGCGATCGTGATGCTGGCGGCCACCTGGCTGTTGCTGCGCCAGCGGCGGGGCACGCAGACCGTGGCGAGCTAAACTCGAGCGTCCAATTTCAGCACGCTCATGGCATCGCCGCGCTCCAACCATGTCAGGCGGTGGCTTGGGTCGGAACGGACACACGCACCGCCGCGGCAGCCGGTGTTGCCTGCCGCCGGCCCGCCGTTTGCCAGGACAACGTGCGCCGCTCCACCCAGCGCGCCAGGGCATCGAAGGCGATCGACAGCACCAGGATCAACACGATGCCGCCGAACACGCGCGCGCTGTCGAGGATGGTGCGGTTGCGCGTGACGATGTAGCCGATGCCAGCCGCCGATGTCAGCATCTCGGCGACGACGACGCCGATGATGGTCAGCGCGCCGCCGAGCCTGAGCCCCGCCAGCACCGTCGGGATCGAGGCCGGGATGATGACGCGGGTGATCTGCTGGGCCCAGGTGGCGCCCATGCTGCGCGCCGCCAGCAGATACTGCGGATCGATGGTCTGGATGCCGGCCGCGGTCGACAGCATGACGGGGAAGAAGCCGTAGATGCCGGCGAAGGCGATCTTGGATTCGGAACCGATGCCGAACCAGGCGGTGAACACGGGATAGAGGATGACGATCGGTACAGCATAGAGGCTGGAAAACACCGGCAGCAGCAGGTTGCGCAGATGCGCGATGCCGCCGACGAGGGCGCCGAACAGGATGCCGCAACCGCAGGCGATCAGCATCGCCAGCGCCACCTCATAGAGCGTGACGAGCAGCGCATGGGCATAGATCCAGCGGTCCGCCACCAGCACCGTCAGCGTCGATGACAGCGACGGCAGGAATAGCTCGGGAATGATGCCCGTGCGCGGCACCAGCTCCCACGCCACCAGCAGCGCCAGGACGATCAGCTTGCGCATGGTGGCAGGTTCGGGCCAGCGCATGGGTGTCAACGCTCCTTTTGCGTCGCGGCCTTGTCGGGGAGGATCGCGGCAAGCCATCCTATAGCAGAAGCGCATGAAATAGGGACAGCCACCACGCGTGCCGGTAGGGCGCAAGAGGCCTTCGCGTATTGCGCCGGATCTGTGCTCATCGCACCAAGACGCACGCGATTGCGTATTTCAGGCATGGCAACGGCGCGGTCCAGCCCGCATATTTTTACTTAGTTTCTTGACGATGGCGTGCCCATCGCGCCGATTCCGCCCGACCGAGGCCATGGTTGTCCCACGAGGCAGGCCAGGCCGACGCTCGCGCCGGCGCGGGGTGTCCAGAGCGAACGCTGGCACTCGATACACAACTCCAACCAGCCAAAGGCCACGCAGCTGCATTCGCTGGCGCCCCTCAGCCATCGATACAACGGCGCATGACCGGCCCTTGTCCGGCTCGATCAGACTGTTCTTGCTCGACCTTTGCCGAGCCCAGGCGCGGACCACGGCGTGCAGGGCCAAACCTCCGGCGCTGCCGCCTCAATTCAACAGGTCCACCAGCGCCGCATGCCCGGAGCCGCTGGCGATGTCTGCCGCGGTTTCGCGCTTCCGGTTCCTGAGGTTGCGATCGGCGCCGGCAGCCACGAGTTTCCGGACGACTTCGCCATGACCTTCTCGGGCCGCCACCATCAGGGCCGTGGTCCCCAGAGCGTTGCGCGCATTCAGGCTGGCTCCCGCACGAATCAGCACACTGACGATCTCGCTGAAGCCACCCTTTGCTGCCAGCATCAGTGGTGTATTGCCTGCCGAGGTTGGCTTTTCAATGTCGCCGCGATCACGCATGAGGCGCTTGGCGAGTTCGGAATGGCCATGTTCCAATGCCCGCAACAGGGGCGTGTAGCCCTCCTTATCGACGATGCTCGGACTTGCGTTGTTGGCGAGCAAGACCTCGACAACGCCAATATGACCGCGTGTCGCGGCGATGGACATTGGCGTGCGCCCGGTCTCGTCTGGCACATCGATCAATCCACGGCTTGTGATCAGATGCTTCGCGACGGCGGCATCGCATGATTTTGCCGCCTGCGTGAGCAGCGTGCCGCCGGCCTCGGGCCTGACTTCGGCATCGGCATCTTTTTTAAGCAGGAGACCAACGATGGGATCGTGGCATCCGCGAACGGCAAGGCTCAGCGCGGAAGCGCCACTTGCAGACTTGGCATTCACCCCAGCGCCGCGCGCCAGCAAGCGCTCGACGGCAACGGCGTGACCCTTGGCAGCAGCCAACATGAGCGGGGTCTCGCCAGCCCGGTTGCGCGCATCGTTGCAGGGTGTGCCACCTGCCACAACGGCGTCTTCGCGCAGGGCAAGAACAAGGGACATCCGACAACGGCTGCGCCCTGCGAGACCTGCCACAAGCGGGCGGGAAGCTGGAGCCGGTGATGACAAGCGACCGCAGCACGCCAACACGCAAAAAACCGGCGCACGACGTCAAAGTTGAATGGCAACGCGGGGTAGCGATGAAGATGGCGGCAATTCGCCCGGTGAAGCTGCTGCTCGGGGGAGCGGTGGCGATCGGGCTCGCAGCGATCGGGCAGGCGTCGGCGGAACCGGTCACGGACCGGATACTGGCTGGCCACCAGGTCATGACCAAAGGCGGCTGCACGCTGGTGAAGATCAACTTCAACATCCGCATTCGCTACGTCAGCCACTTCCCGCTCGATGGCGGCCAGGAGCTGCGCATCACGGTCCGTCCAATCGATCCGGCCCAAGCCGCAACCGACGTCCTGACGCGGCGGGAATCACTGCGTCCCCCGGACGCTCGGGTCGCGCCCATCAAGGCGATCGAGTTCGAAGCGGCCAGGGCCGACGGGCCGACCCTCACCATTCAGTTCCTCCGCCCTGTGGCCTACCAGGTCGGCCCCGGAGCCGACTTCGAGAGCATCGTCGTCACCATCGCCGACCCGAAATCAGGCAAGGCCCGCAAGCCCGAGTATCCGATCGGGGCCGGCAGCGCTTGGAATGCGACCGTCATGCGGCAAGATTCGTGGCGCCCGCTCGAGCAACAACAGAGCCGCGAGGCCGGCCCGCCGGTTGCCGCGCCATCGCGCAACAAGGACCGCCCCTCGGGTCAGATCAGTGCCGCCGACCTCAAGACAGCTGCTGCTACCATGGATGGGGCACGCGCGGCGCTGAGAAGTCGGATTACGCGCAGACGATCCGGCTGCTGACCAAGGTGCTGCGCTTGCCGGAAAATGCCAACAGCGCCGATGCGCAGGAGCTGATCGGCGTCGCCTACCAGAAGAACAAGCAGCCGGGGGAGGCACGGGCCGAATACGAGGACTATCTGCGGCGCTACCCTTCCGGTGAGGGCGCCGAGAGCGTGCGTCAGCGACTGGCGGCGATCGTTACCGCCGAGACGCCGCGCGAAGACAAACTGCGTTCGGCCAAGCAGGGAGATGGACGCGGCGAGCGCGGCCCTAGCCCGACAACCTGGAGCATGTCGGGCAGCGCTTCGCAATTCTATGTCCGCGACGACAGTTTCCGGGTGCTGCGCGACCCCTCGCTGCCAATTAATCCAAATGCCGACAAGGACGACCACCGCGTTCACCGCAACGCCTTGCTGTCGAGCATCGACCTGTTCGCGGCATGGGGCGACGACTCTTACAAGTCGAAGTTCCGCTTTTCCGGCAGCGAGGAGCATCGCTTCGGTCAGGACGACACCGACATCTTCAGCGTATCGGCATTGTTTTACGAAATGGCGGTGAAGGATTGGGGCACGATGGCGCGCATTGGCCGCCAGACGCGCAACACTGGCGGCGTACTCGGCCGCTTCGATGGCGGCCTCGTCAGCTGGCAAGCCAACCCATGGCTGCGCTGGAACGTGGTCGGCGGCTCGCCGGTCGCCAGCCGCAAGGACGCACCGTTCAAGGATGAAAAACTCATCTACGGCACCAGCGTCGATTTTGGACCATTCTGGGGCGGCTTCGACGCCAGCCTGTTCGCCGTCGAGCAGCGGGCGGGCGACCTGATCGACCGGCAGGCGGTCGGCACCGAGCTGCGCTACCTCGACCAGACCCGGTCGGCATTCCTCACGGTCGATTACGACACGCACTTCAGCGAGTTCAATGCGGCGATCTTCAGCGGATCGTGGACGCTGCCCGACAAGTCGACCTTGCATGGCGGCGCCGACTACCGCAAGGCGCCCTACCTGACCAGCTGGAACGCCTTGCAGGGCCAGCAGGTCTTGACCCTGTTCGAACTGCTCAAGTTGCGCACCCAGTCCGAAATCACCCAAATGGCGCTTGATCGCACCGCGACCTACACGTCGGCCAACGTCGGCTATTCGCGTCCGCTGACGGATAAATGGCAGCTCAATCTGGATACCACAGCGGCGCACATCGACGGCACGATTGCATCGTTCGGCATCGACGCGATGCCCTCGACCGGCAACGAGTTATACTACTCGGCCCAGTTGATCGGTTCGAGCCTGTTCCGCGACGGTGATATGTTCATTACCGGCGTGCGGTTTGCCGACCGGCAGGATTCCAACACCTATGTGCTGGATCTCAGCACACGCTTTCCCCTCATGCAGGACTGGCGCATCAACCCGCGCGTGCTGTTGAGCCATCGGGAAGGCAAAACTACGGAATTCACGGAAGTCTCCGTGCTGCCGTCGATCCTGCTCAACTACTACTGGACCAAGGATCTGAGCCTCGAGCTGGAGGTCGGCGCCAAGTGGACCCGGCGCGACGAGGCCAGCGTCAGGGATACCGAGACCGAGTTCTTCCTCACCGCGGGCTTCCGCTACGACTTCTACGCCGACGGCAGGCGCTGCCCGGCGGGCGTGACGTCGTGCTGATCGTGCGAAACCAGAACGAGAAGGCTGCAGTCGAGATGAAAGCCGCAACCCCGAGAGGCAATGCCGAGAATCAGCAGAAGGAATGGGCTGCCGTGATGAACTACGAGCAGATCTTCACAGACGTCGTCGCCTCCGTGGCGGCCGAAGGGCGCTATCGCGTATTTGCCAATCTCGAGCGGATCGCCGGCGAATTCCCGATTGCGCGAAATCACGGCCCGGGTCCTGAACGGGTCGTCGTGTGGTGCTCCAATGATTATTTGGGGCAAGGGCAGAACCCCGTGGTCCTGCAAGCGCTCCAGGACGCTGCAGCCAAAATGGGGGCCGGCTCGGGCGGGACGCGCAACATCTCGGGCACGCACGACCTGCACGTCCTGCTCGAACGCGAGCTGGCCGAACTGCACGGCAAGGACGCGGCCCTGCTGTTCACATCCGGCTACGTCTCCAACTCGGCAACGCTGTCGACGATCGGCCGGCTGCTGCCAGACTGCGTGATTTTTTCCGATGAGCGCAACCACGCATCCATGATCGACGGCATCCGGCAAGCAGGCTGTGAGCGGCGCATCTTCCGCCACAACAACGTTCGCCACCTGGAGCAGCTGCTGCAGCAGACTGAGCTAATTGTACTGTGTCATAAGTTCCGGCGTTGAGGGTTCGTGTCGCTTGATCTCCCACAGCAGAGGCAGCGCGACAGGGTCGCGACGAGGCCGACGTTGAGTCGCCGTCGCATCGTTGCGATCGAGTTGGGGACGTGCCGCTCA
>CAZCGE010000096.1:0-17814 GCA_964498125.1 uncultured Devosia sp.
CCGACGGAGCCTGCGAAATCCCCATAGCGCCCGCTGATCCGGGTGCCCCAAACCCCGCGCCTTCCTTCCCTGGCGGCTTTCGAACGCCGGCCTCGGTGCGCGTGGAGACGTCCGTGTGGCCGGCATCCGAAACCCGTCACATTGAACGCCGGCCTCGGTGCGCGTGGAGACGTCCGTGTGGCCGGCATCCGAAACCCGTCACATTAGCCGATAATGGTGCTCTCTGACGATCGGCAATCGCCTTCCAAACCGGATACACAATTTGCAGCGAACTTGGCAGCACGTGCCCCCGTTGCCGCAAGACTGATTATGCCTGCGGTCCGCGGACGCAAAACGATTACGCGGCTGGCACAGCGATGCCGCGAGTTAGCGCCTTGGCGCTGGCGCCGTCAGGGCGCCAGCTTCTCGGCGTTGCCTGGGGCGGTCTTCTCGACCTTGGCGCGGGCCTGACCGCTGACGGCATCGAGTCCTGCGCGCGTAACCCAACCTACAGCCTGCATTGCCTTCGTCAGAAGCTCCAACCGGCATCTTCTATTAGTTTGGTCATAGGGACGGCAATAGCGTCCATCATCCCTAAGAACAATTCATCAAATTCCCGCTGGATTTGTCCCTCTATCGCGATGAAGAGCGGATCGTTAGGTTCATTCGGGCTTATCATGAAATGGGGCATGTCCTCTGAAACATAGTCAATAGTGCCATTGATTAGTTGTGCTTTTCTATACCTAGCTTCTTGCCCAAATGCGTTTATTAGGGCCTGTAATTTATCACGGTCTTTATTCGCTATCACCGGCGCGGCTTTTTCCAAAACCCTTTCTACCATATGTGTTGAAAAGTGATCAAAACTTGCCTTAACCCCACGACTAATGCGATCGAACGTGTCCTTGCCCACCACCTTGCCTAGTTCATAGACTTCGACCTCTGCAACGGTGTAGTGTTTCTGGATGTGATGTTTGATAGCTCCTTTAATCGCCCGAATGAGCGGCTTTACCTCGTCGTGAAAACTTGCGTGCGACAACCGGATTGCGTTTAACGCACACAATCCTGAAATTGATCGTGGAATAGTGTCGGGCGAAGGCATTGGCGTATTATTGACGAGAACGGGGATGATTGTGGACTTGCAAACTAATGCTACTTCTATTTCCTTTCGAACAACGTCTTTGTCATCAAACAATCTGCTTGAAGATGCTCCAGATGGGTAAAGCCAATGAGGACCAATGATTGGAAGAAAGACGCTGCACTTTACGATTCGGCTAACTATGTGCTCTACAAATTTGTCACCGGGTGGTATGGCATCCACATCTATAAATGACACATGGTGAGGAAATGTACTTTTAAGAAGATCAAACAAGCGTCCAACGAAAGCGGGTTCGTCTTCTCTTCTGTAACTGATGAAGATGTCGGTCGCGTCCATATCTTCTCTCAATGACCCGTTGGAGTTGTGGAATCAGAGTATAGTAGTTGGTCATGCACGTTGGCAAACTAGCGGCCAGCTAGGCTGGTAGTGCCAGTGTCGTGTCATCGTGTTGGTTGCTGTATGCGGATGAAGTGTAGGCTTTGTGCTGCCAATGAAATTGAGGCTTAGCATACACAATCCGGGAAAGATCGTGTAGCGAGATGCGAGACAGTTGGTCGGCTCCTGCCCCACTGCCGCCCAACCTGACGTGCGCCGCATGCGCGACAGCCATCGCAGCTCCCGCGGACATGCCGGCGCGTCACGTGCTCACGCTCCGTCCAGCATTCCGGGCATCTGTGTCCCGATCATGCCCCGAGGCCGTCATGCCATTCGGGTCATGAGGCAAATTCCGTTCCCCACGCCGTCCCGGAAGCCGCGCCGCGCGATGCACTCGCCACATCCCGAACGGCCGACGGCGCGGCTATCCGGGATCTTCACCGTTCTGAGGCGGGGGAAGATCCCGGCTCTCCGCTCGCGCCGTGAACGGCGCGGTTGCGGCCGGGAAGGCGAAAGGAGTGGGAATAATGAATGGCCCTGGAGCCGCACAAGTGGGGCACGCCGCATCAACCAGCCTGGGCCTCCCTCTGTTCCTGATAGATCACCTCGTCGAGATCCGGCTTGATTTTCTTCATGAAGATGTCGAGCGTCTCGATGACGTCCTCCTTCGGCATCTGCGCGTAGTGGAAGATCATGCACATGAACTCGGCCGGGAATTGCTTCCATTGCGCGATCAGCTGCTGCCTGACGCTATCGACGGTGCCGACGACGTAAAGGCCGGACTCCAGGATCGAGCCATAGAGATCCGACAGGTCCAGCTTGCGCCGGCCCATGGCGGCGTAGAAGTTGCGGAAGATGTCGCTGTCCCACTCGAGCACGCGCCGCTTCGCGTCGTCCTCGGTCTTGCCGATCTGCATCCAGCGCACCAGGCACTGGTTCTGGCCGCGCTTCCAGTCGTAGCCGGCGGACTTGGCGACGTCGAGATAGCGCTGCGACAGCGGGCCGGCGGTCTTGATGTTGGTGAAGTAGACCGGGATGAAGCCTTTCCTGGCGCAGTACTCGATCGTCTCCGGGCTGCCCGAGCCCGACACGAACACCGGCGGATGCGGGTCCTGGTAAGGGGCAGGGGTGACACAGATTTCCTGGATGGAGTTGTCGGGCCCGACCTCGCGCGGCGCGCCGAGCCGCTGCGTCACGCCCTGATGCGCCAGCTGCCAGTCGTCGACGCCTATGCCTGCCGGATAGGGGATCTGCCAGTTGAGGCCGGTGTGCTTGAAGCTCTCCTGGGTCCAGCACTTGAGGACGATCTCGATGCCTTCCTCGAAGTTGGCGCGGTTGCGCGCGTCGTCGTCGAGATGCACCTGCTCCGTGGTCGCCGTCGAGAAGCCGACGCCGGCGGTCGCTGGGTTATAGATCGCGGCATTGGGCGAGCGGGTGGCGCGGGCGCCAAGGTGCTGGCCGACGACGTTGGTCCAGCGCGACTGGTAGCCGCGGGCGAAGCCGACGAACGAGCGGCCCTTGGACAGGTGGTCGATGATCGCCGTTTCTTCCGCCACGCGGATCGGGTTCTGCGTGCTCATGACGTAGCCGAGCTGGCCGACGCGGATGTTCTCGGTGATCGCCGCCCAGTAGGCGTCGAGCGTGCCGGGGCTCGGTCCGACCTCGTAGCCCTCCGACCAGAAGTGGTGCTCGATGGTGGCGGCGCCCCAGATGCCCATCTTGTCGGCGGCGCGGATGATGTCGTGCCAGCCGACCAGCGTCTCCTGGTAGAGCTGGCGGTTGCGGCCGATCGGACGCAGCCTGGCGCGCTCCGCCTCGTCCTTGGTCGGAATGACAGGATACAGCTGGATCAGCGGCTTCAACATGGACGTCTCCCTCGGGATCTGATCGGGGTCAGACCCTGCGGGTCTGACCCCTTGTGCCGACCTGCGACTGTTGAGCATCGGGTCAGACCCGCAGGGTCTGACCCGAGCACGGGCAAAAATTGTTGCTCAAACAAACGTTTGAATTTACCCTGAAACAAAAGTGCAAAAGCGTCAACTCAATTGTGGCGCGGGGTTCCGGCACCTGCGCGGGTGTTTCAATTCCCGTGTCAGTTATTCCGAATACGGGTGTCATCCCGGCATTCATTGCCGGGACCCAAAGTCCGACGGCCTCCGAAGCCCGAGGGTGTGGAGACATGGGTCCCGGGGACACCGGCCTTCGCCGGTGCAGGCTAACCCCGGGATGACAGTGGAGGGTGCAAATATGCCAGACACTACGCTTCGCAAGCGCCCCGCCAAGCCAGCCGATCCCGCCGCCGACACGCGCGCGCGCATTCTGCGGGCGGCCGAGGCGCTGTTCGCCGAGCACGGTTTCGATGCCGTCAGCATGCGCGACCTGACCGCGCGTGCAGGCGTCAACCTGGCGGCGGTGAATTATCATTTCGGCTCCAAGCAGGCGCTGCTGGCGCAAGTGTTTTCATCGCGTGCCAATGTGCTGGTCGAGGCGCGCCTGGCGCTACTCGATACTCTGGCGCGTGATCGACATGGCCGGCCGCGGCTCGAAGCGGTGATCGAAGCCTTTCTCAAGCCTTCGCTGGAGATGTCGCGGCAGCCGGGCGGCGCGCACCACATGCGGCTGAGAGCCCGGCTGGCGCTGGAGCGCGTCGGTAGCAGCGCCACCGAGTACCCCGAGATCTTCGATCGATCGAACAACCACTATATCGACGCCTTGGCCAAAGCCCTGCCCGACCTGCCGCGCGCCGAGATCTACTGGGGCTTTCACGCCCTGCTCGGCGTGCAGAACTACACCATGGCCAATTCGGGACGCATCCAGCATTTGTCGGCCGGCGCCTGCGACCCGACCGACGTCAACGCGACGCTGAAGCGGCTGGTGCCGTTCATCGCAGCAGGATTCAGGGCGTTGAAGAACATGTAGCTCTATTCGCAGTCGGGATGGCCGGCGTCACGAGACTTGAGCTGGGACGCCCGCGCGAGGCTTGGCCACGTGCGGCGACCAAGCCTTCGGCGCCGGCGGCGTTTCCTTAATCGACCTTGATGCCTTTCTCGGCGAAATACTTCAGCGCGCCCTTGTGGAAGGGGATGCCGGCGCGTGCGGCCGATTGCAGCTCGGTCTTGATGTTGAGGCCTTCCTTGTGCACGCGGCCGAGGTCCTCGCGCTTTTCCAGCATCAATTTGGTGAGCTGGTAGGCCAGTTCCTCCGAGGTGCTCTCATTGACCGCCATGATGTTCCAGACGGTGACGTTCTTGTTGTCGGCCTCCATGCCCGTGTAGGTCGCCTTGGGGATCGACGCGGGTGTGTACAAAGGGCCGTACTTTGCATTCATTTTGGCAGCCAAATGATCACTGTCGACCAGCTTCAGCTTTGTATTGGGAGTGGCGGCAAGATCGGTGACAGCCGCCGTTGGCAGGCCGCCGATCCAGAAGAAGGCATCGACTTTCTTATCTTTGATGGCGTTGACCGATTCGGCAACTCCGAGCCGCTCTTTCTTGATGTCCTTGTCGGCGTCGAGGCCCGCGGCTTCGAGCACGCGGCGGGCGAACACTTCCGTGGCGCTGCCCGGCGAGCCGATCGAGACGCGCTTACCCTTCATGTCCTCGACCTTGGCGATGCCGGTGCCATCGACCGTCGTCACGTGCAAGTGGTTGGGGTACATGACGACCAGGGCGCGGATCGGCAATTTGGTGGGGAACTTGTCGGTGCCGTTGATGGCGTCCCAGGCGGCATCGACCTGCGTGTAGCAGATATCGGCCTTGCCCGAGCCGATCAGCTTCAGGTTGTCGACCGAGCCGCCGGTGACTTCGGCGGTGGCGATGTAGCCGGGAATCTCTTTGCCGATGATGTTGGCAAAGCCGCCGCCCAGCGGATAGTAGACGCCGCCGGTGCCGCCGGTTGCGATCGAAAGCTGCTTCTGCTGCGCATTGGCGCTGCCGGTGCTGACGAGCACGGCGGCGGCAATGGCAAGGAGGTGACGGATACTCATGGCGCTAGGGTTCTCCGCGTTGGACGTGTGATGGCCGGAGTTGCTCGTATCTTACAATACCGGCCTCGCTGCAACTGGGAAAGGCCGTTGCCGAGACAGGCATGCAATGTCGACGACCGCATCAGGTTGAAAAGAATACCTGAATAGCTTGTCCAGATCGCCAGCATGCCGGCCTGCGCTGCCTATTTGCCAGGTTGAGGCTTTCTCGGTGTGCGACGCTGCCGGCGCTTCTCCTGTGCAATCGACCAGTAGATGAGCGCAAACAGGGACACTGTCATGATCACCAGCGGCCCGCCACGCCACATGAGTTCATACAACAGCTCCATTGCGGACCTCCATCGACAGGCGGGCAACTAATCGGGCGGCTGCTCGTCCGGGGCCAACCGATAGCCAAGATATAGGATGGCAAAACCGAGAACCAAAGCAAGGAAGAACAGCATTATCGAGAACGCTGCACCTCCAATACCGAAGAACGGAGCCGCTACACCACCGGTGAGCACATACTTGCCGAGATCTTTGCAGATATCGGACCATTATTTGCTTTTCCATGGCTTGCGGTCGCCTTCATCTGCGACTTCGTAGAGCCAAGGCATCGTCGCGTCTCATTTCATCGTCGGGATGACGAACTCCGCGCCTTCCTTGACCCCGCTCGGCCAACGCGAGGTCACCGTCTTGGTCTTGGAGTAGAACCGCATCCCATCCGGCCCGTGCTGGTTGAGGTCGCCGAAGCCCGAGCGCTTCCAGCCACCGAACGTGTAGTAGGCCAAAGGCACCGGGATCGGCACGTTGATGCCGACCATGCCGACGTTGACCTTGGCGGCAAAATCGCGCGCCGCATCGCCGTCGCGCGTGAAGATGGCGACGCCGTTGCCGTACTCGTTCTCGTTGGGTAGCCTGAGCGCCTCGGCGTAGTCCTTGGCGCGCACCACGCACAGCACCGGGCCGAAGATCTCGTCCTTGTAGATCTTCATCTCGGGGCGCACGTCGTCGAACAGGCAGCCGCCCATGTAGAAGCCGTTCTCGTAGCCCTGCATCTTGAAGTCGCGGCCATCGACTCGCAGCTTGGCGCCTTCCTTGATGCCGGTCTCGACGTAGCCCTTGACCTTGTCCAGGTGGGCCTTGGTGACCAGCGGGCCGAAGTCGGCGTCGGCGGAGGTCGAGGGGCCGATCTTCAGACTCTCGACCCGTGGGATCAGCTTGTGCATCAGGGCTTCGGCCGTGCCCTTGCCGACCGGGACTGCGACCGAGACCGCCATGCAGCGCTCGCCGGCCGAGCCGTAGCCGGCGCCGACCAGGGCGTCGACCGCCTGATCCATGTCGGCGTCGGGCATGATGATCATGTGGTTCTTGGCGCCGCCGAAGCACTGCACGCGCTTTCCGCTCGCGCACCCCCGCGCGTAGACGTATTCCGCAATCGGCGTCGAGCCGACGAAGCCGATGGCGGCGATGTCGGGATCATCGAGGATGGCGTCGACCGCCTCCTTGTCGCCGTTGACGACGTTGAGCACGCCGGGCGGCAGGCCGGCCTCCAGGAACAGCTCCGCCAGCAACAGCGGCACGCCGGGATCACGCTCGGACGGCTTCAGGATGAAGCTGTTGCCGCAGGCCAGCGCCGGGCCGGCCTTCCACAGCGGGATCATCGCCGGGAAATTGAACGGCGTGATGCCGGCGACGACACCGAGCGGCTGGCGCATGGAGTAGATGTCGATGCCGGGGCCGGCGCCCTCGGTGTATTCGCCCTTGAGCAGCTGTGGCGCGCCGGTGGCGAACTCGATCACCTCCAGGCCGCGCTGCAGGTCGCCGCGGGCATCGGCGATGGTCTTGCCATGCTCGCGGGCGAGAAGATCCGAGATCTTCTCGTAGTCGCGGTGCGCGAGCTCCAGGAATTTCATCAGCACGCGGGCGCGGCGCTGCGGATTGGTGGCGCCCCAGGCGACCTGCGCCGCCTTGGCGTTCTCGACGGCGGCCCGCACCTCGGCCTTGGATGCCAGCGGCACCCGGGCCGCGACCTCGCCCGTCATCGGCCAATAGACGTCGCCGAAGCGTCCGGACGTGCCTTTGACCTTCTTGCCGCCAATAAAATGGTTAAGCTCCGCCGCCATGGGTCGCCATCCCCTGTGTCTGGTTGATCGTGTTCGGCGTGATCCTAGGCGGTGGCGACCGCGAAATCCAGGGGACGCTCACCAGAAGCAGCGCGCGCTGCCTGCTGAACGGACTTGGCAAGGTAGCCCTTCGATCTATATGCGTTGCGGCCCAGACAATGCTACATTGTTGGCAATGCATAGGTCAGGCTATCCGCTTCGCCGCCTTCAGGTGGTGCGGCGGGGGGCTGTGGTGTGCCTCAATTCAGTGCCAGGCCGGGTGCGGCGGCACGAAGGCTTGCCAGGGGTGCCGCGGGAGGAGTTCAAGAGCGTGACGGCAGTACCGGCCCAGCATACGCCTAAAGCCGCGCAGGCGATGGACACGGTTCCCAAGCTGCTGCTGCGGAACGCGAAGAAATTCGGCGCGCTGCCTGCCTTTCGCGAGAAGGGTCTCGGCATCTGGCAGACGTGGACCTGGGGCGAGGTCGAGGAAGAGGTGCGCGCCTTCGCCATCGGCCTGAAGGGGCTGGGCCTCGAGCGCGGCGACACGGTGGCCATCATCGGCAACAACCGGCCGCGGCTGTATTGGACGTTCGCCGCCGCCCAGAGCCTCGGCGCCATTCCGGTTCCGGTTTATCAGGACTCGGTGGCCGACGAGATGGCCTACGTCCTGACCCACGCCGAAGTCGTCGTCGCCGTGGTCGAGGACCAGGAGCAGGTGGACAAGTTGCTGTCCATCTCCGACCGCGTGCCGAGCCTCAAAAAGATCGTCTACGACGACGCCGGTGGGCTGCAGAAGTATGACCACACCAACCTGCACGCCTTCGAGTCGGTGCAGGCGCTGGGGCGTCAGGAGCTGGCTAAGGCCAGCGGTGCGGCAGAGGCATGGCTGGCCGACATTGCCCAGGGCCAGGGCTCGGACGTCAGCGTCATCCTCTACACGTCCGGCACCACCGGTCAGCCCAAGGGCGTGATGCTGACGCATGAGAATATCGTCGTCTCCGGCCAGAACGGCAATCTGTTCGACAAATTCACCACCAGCGACACCATGATTGCCTACCTGCCGATGGCATGGGTCGGCGATCACATCTTTTCATACGGACAGGTGTTCGCGGGCGGACTGTGCGTCTGCTGCCCCGAAAGTCCCGATACCATCATTGAGGATCGCCGCGAGATCGGCCCGACGTATTTCTTCGCTCCACCCCGCGTGTTCGAGAACCTGCTCACCCAGATCATGGTGCGGATGGAGGATGCCGGGCGCCTGAAGAAGTCGATGTTCTACTGGTGCCTTGACGTGGCGCGCCGCTGCGGCGGCGACATTCTCGATGGCCGTCCGGTGTCGCTGAAGGACCGGCTGCTTTACAAGATCGGCGACATCCTGGTTTATGCGCCGCTGCGCAACCGCATGGGTTTCTCCAAACTGCGCGTCGCCTACACGGCGGGCGAAGCCATCGGACCCGAGCTGTTCCGCTTCTACCGGGCGCTCGGCGTCAATCTCAAGCAGCTTTATGGTCAGACGGAAGCCAGCGTCTACATCACGTTGCAACCCGACGGCGAGGTCTTCCCCGAGACAGTGGGCAAGCCCGGGCCCGGCATCCAGATCAAGATCGACGAGGCGGGCGAGGTGCTGTTCAACGGCCCCGGCGTGTTCCTCAAGTACTACAAGAACGACGAGGCGACGGCGAGCACCAAGACGGCTGATGGCTGGGTGCGTACAGGCGATGCCGGCTTCCTCGACAACCGCGGCCACCTGCGCATCATCGATCGTGCCAAGGACGTGGGCCGGCTGAAGGACGGCTCCCTGTTCGGGCCGAAGTATCTTGAGAACAAGCTGAAATTCTATCCTGAAATTCGTGAAGCCGTGGCTTTCGGCCAGGGCCGCGATTTTGTGACGGCGATTGTCAACATCGACATGACATCGGTCGGCAGCTGGGCCGAGCGCAACAACGTCGTCTACGCCAGCTACCAGGAGCTCGCGGCCCATCCCGACGTCATCAAGATGGTCGAGCGACGGATCGATGAAGTGAACAGTCAGCTGGCGGTCGAGCCGCGCATGGGCGGTTCCCAGATTGGCCGTTTCCTCGTGCTGCACAAGGAATTGGACGCCGACGACGGCGAGTTGACGCGCACGATGAAGGTGCGCCGTTCGCTGATCGCCGACCGTTACGGGCCGCTGATCGAGGCGTTGTACAATGGCTCGAAAGACGCCACGATTTCCGTCGAGGTGACGTTCGAGGATGGCCGCAAGGGCAAGATCGAAGGCCACATGCGCATCGTTGACATGCAACCGCACCCCTACAAGAGTGAAGCCTTGAAGGAGGCTGCGGAATGAGCGCCGACATTACAGCGCGCACGGGCCTGGATACGCCGGATCGCCTGACCGGGCCGATCGCGCGTACGGGCAAGGCCGATGCCATCAAACCCGGCGAACCGTTGCTCAGCGTGGCGAGCGTGTCGCTGTCCTTCGGCGGCGTCAAGGCCATCCGCGACGTCTCCTTCGATGTCAGGAAGGGCGAGATTCGCGCCATCATCGGTCCCAACGGCGCCGGCAAGACTTCGATGCTCAATGTCATCAACGGCTTCTACCACCCGCAGGAAGGCACCATCACCTACAAGGGGCAGCGGCGCCAGCAGATGCGGCCCTACATCGCCGCCAGCCAGGGCATCGCGCGCACGTTCCAGAACGTCGCCCTGTTCAAGGGCATGTCGACGCTCGACAACATCATGACCGGCCGCACGCTCAGGATGAAGCGCGGCATCCTCGAGCAGGCGTTGTACTGGGGCCGGGCCCAGAAAGAAGAGATCTGGCATCGCGAGATTGTCGAGCGCATCATCGATTTCCTCGAGATCCAGGCCATTCGCAAGACGCCGGTCGGCAAGCTGCCCTATGGGCTGCAGAAGCGTGTCGAGCTCGGCCGGGCACTCGCCACCGAGCCGGAACTGCTGCTGCTCGACGAGCCGATGGCCGGCATGAATGTCGAGGAGAAGCAGGACATGAGCCGGTTCATCGTCGACGTCAATCAGCAGCTGGGTACGACCATTGCCTTGATCGAGCACGACATGGGCGTGGTGATGGATCTGTCCGACCGCGTGGTGGTGCTCGACTACGGCCGCAAGATCGCCGACGGCACGCCGGCCGAGGTGCAGGGCGACCAGGCCGTGATCGATGCTTATCTCGGCGTGGCGCATTGAGGGAAGTCGGAAGGTCGGAAATCGGAAGTCGGAAGTCAGAAATCGGAAATCGGAAGTTGGAAGCGGAACCGCGAGAACAGCATGAGCGATGTGCGTTCGTTCCGAGATTTGGAAGTGTACCAGTTGGCTTACCGAACCTCTTTAGATGTTCACAGAGCAACGCTCGCGTTTCCTAAGCTGGAGCAGTACGTTCTGGCGGATCAGATGCGGCGTGCCAGCAAGTCGATCTGTGGCAACATTGCCGAGGGCTTCGGAAAGCAGCGCGCGTCCTCAGCCGAGTTTCGCAGGTTCCTCTCCATAGCCATCGGATCGAGTGACGAAATGAAGGTGTGGTTGGACTATAGCCGCGACCTCGGCTACGTGGACGTGGCTCGTGTCGAAGGTTGGCAGGCCGACTATGCGCGAGTGTCCAGAATGTTGCACGGCCTACTTCAAAGTTGGAGCTAGGCCGACTTCCGATTTCCGACTTCCGATTTCCCACTTGTCCTAGCAGGGAGACACACGTTGCAAGTCCTGGGTTCATTTCTCGAAGTTCTGGCCGGCGGCCTGCTGGCGGGCGTGCTCTACAGCCTCGTCGCGCTCGGCTTCGTGCTGATCTTCAAGGCTTCCGGCGTCTTCAATTTCGCGCAGGGCGCCATGGTGCTGCTGTCGGGCCTGGCGATGGTGCGCAGTCTGGATTTCTTCGTCGCCAAGGGCGTTCCCTACGGCGTCGCCGTGGTCATGGCGTTGCTGTTCGCCGGCGTCATCATGACCATCACCGCCTGGCTGATCGAGCGCTACGTCCTCGGACCGCTCATCAATCAGGACGGCCTGATCCTGTTCATGTCGACGATTGGCGCCACCTTCGTGCTCGAGGGCTTGGCGCAGATGATCTTCGGCTCGGACGTCTACCCGCTGCGGCTGTTCCCGACCGACGCCTTGTTCCTGATGGAAAGCACGTTCCCGGGCGGCATCCTGGTCAACAAGCTCGACTTGTGGGGTGGCCTCATCGCCGGCGTGCTGGTTGCCGGCCTCGCCGCATTCTTCCAGTACACCAAGACTGGCCGCGCGCTCCGGGCCGTCGCCGACGATCACGCCGCGGCGCAGTCGGTCGGCATCCCGATCGGCTGGATCTGGTTCGTGGTCTGGCTGGCGGCGGGACTGGTGGCGCTGGTGGCCGCGACCGTGTGGGGCACCAAGCTCGGCGTGCAGTTCTCCATCACCTTCCTGGCGCTGAAGGCGCTGCCCGTGCTGATCATCGGCGGTTTCACGTCCGTGCCCGGCGCCATCATCGGTGGCCTGATTATCGGCGCCGGCGAGAAGATCGCCGAGGTCTATCTCGGTCACTACATTGGCGGCGGCATCGAATACTGGTTCGCCTACGTTCTGGCCCTCATCGTGCTGATGTTCCGGCCGCAGGGGCTGTTTGGCGAGCGGATTATCGAAAGAATTTGAGGCAGTAGGCAGTAGGCAGTAGGCAGTAGGCAGTAGGGAAATAGAATGAAGCGCAAACCGTTGCAAGCCAAGCTGGACCGCTACCTCCCCAGCCACCTCTGCCAACTGCCTATTGCCTACTGCCTACTGCCTTCAAGCGGAGCTTGACGAATGTTCTACCGCGAGGCCGGCCAGTTCAAGACGAGCTACGCCAAGGACATGGCGATCTTTCCGATCCGGCAGGACCGGATCGCGCTTTTCGCGCTGCTGGCGTTTGCCTACATCGGCGTGCCACTCATGGCGCTGCTGAAAATCCCGCCGTTCGGCAACGAGTACATGCTGCGCGCGATTTTACTGCCGTTCCTGATCTTGTCGCTGGCCGCCATCGGCGTCAACATCCTGATCGGCTACTGCGGTCAGATCTCGCTCGGCTCCGGCGCCTTCATGGCGATTGGCGCCTACTCGGCGTATAAGTTCGGAACCGGCATGCCGGAAATCGGCATCCCGGTGCTGCCGATCGTCCCTTCGATCTTGCTCGGCGGACTGATGGCCGCATTCGTCGGCATCCTGTTCGGCATCCCGAGCCTCAGGATCAAGGGTCTCTACCTGGCGGTGGCGACGCTGGCCTGCCAGTTCTTCTTCGATTGGGTGTTCCTCAGGGTCAAGTGGTTCACCAACTATGCCCCGTCCGGCTCGGTCAACGCGCCGGAACTCAACATCTTCGGCTGGATCATCGCCTCGCCGATCGAGAAATATCTTTTTGCCCTGGCTTTCGTGACAGTCTTCGCGCTGCTGGCCAAGAACCTCGTCCGCGGCAACATCGGCAGGCAGTGGATGGCGATCCGCGACATGGACATCGCCGCCGAGATCATGGGCATCCGGCCGCTCTACGCCAAGCTCTCCGCGTTCGCTGTATCTTCGTTCATCGTTGGCGTGTCGGGAGCCCTCTGGGCATTCATCTATCTGGGCTCGTGGGAGCCGCTGGCCTTCTCGATCGATCGCTCGCTGCAGTTGCTGTTCATGGTTATCATCGGCGGGCTCGGCTCGATCCTCGGCTCGTTCCTGGGGGCAGCGTTCATCCTGCTGCTGCCGATCCTGCTCAATCAGATTCCAACCATGCTCGGGGTGCCGATCTCGACGGAAATGATCACGCACCTCGAGTTCATTATCTTTGGGTCGCTGATCTGCTACCTTCTGATCGTCGAGCCGCACGGCTTCGCGCGACTGTGGTCGATCATCAAGGAGAAGCTCAGACTCTGGCCGTACCCGTACTGAGGCGCGGCACGAGGCAAGGATACGGGCCCGCAACAGCGGAGCGGCGGACCCGTACGGCATAACGACCAGGCTCGCGGAATGAGCACCGGCGATTGTAGCCGGAACAGAACATGGAGGAGATAATATGGTTCGCTTCAGTTGGGGCCTGGCAGCCGCCGCGGCCGCCCTTGGCGCCACGGCCGCGGTTCCGGCCGCGGCACAGAATGAGCAGTTCATCCCGATCCTGTCCTACCGCACCGGCGCCTACGCCGTGAACGGCGCGCCCTATGCCAACGGCGTCGCCGACTATTATACCCTGCTCAACGAACGTGATGGCGGCATCAACGGCGTCAAGCTCCTCGTCGAGGAATGCGAGACCGCCTATGCCACCGACAAGGGCATCGAGTGCTACGAGCGCCTGAAGGGCAAGGGCCCGACGGGTGCTGCCTTCTTCAACCCACTGTCGACCGGCATCACCTTCGCGCTGACCGAGAAGGCGCCGATCGACAAGATTCCAGTCATCAGCATGGGCTATGGGCGGGCCGACTCCAAGAACGGCTCGGTGTTCACCTGGAACTTCCCGCTGCTCGGCACCTACTGGTCGTCGGCCGACATCGCCCTGCAGCATGTCGCCAAGGAGTTGGGCGGCGAGGCAAACCTCAAGGGCAAGAAGATCAGCCTCGTGTTCCATGACAGCCCGTACGGCAAAGAGCCGATCCCACATCTCGAGCAGATGGCCAAGAAGCTCGGCTACGAGTTCACGCCAATTCCGGTCACGCACCCCGGCGTCGAGCAGAAGTCGCAGTGGCTGGCGATCCGCCAGAACAAGCCGGACTACGTGCTGCTGTGGGGCTGGGGCGTGATGAACGGCACCGCGATCAAGGAGGCCGCCGCCGTCGCCTTCCCGCGCGAGAAGATGATCGGCGTGTGGTGGTCGGGCGCCGAGCCCGACGTGACGCCGGCCGGCGATCAGGCCATCGGCTACAAGGCGCTGATGCTGCAGCATGGCGCCGGCGAATCCGCCGTGCACGCCGACATCAAGAAGCACGTGCAGGCCAAGGGCAAAGGCCTCGGCAAGGAGGATTTCGGCCAGGTGCTCTACAACCGCGGCGTCGTCAACGCCATGCTCGGCACCGAAGGAATCCGCACCGCGCAGGGCAAGTTCGGCAAGAAGCCGCTGACCGGCGAGCAGGTGCGCTGGGGACTCGAGAACCTCGATCTGACCGCTGACAAGCTGAAGGCGCTCGGCTTCGAGGGCATGATGCGGCCAGTCAAGATCACCTGCGCCGACCACGAAGGCGCCCGTGACGGCCGCGTCCAGCAGTGGGATGGCAAGAATTGGAAAATCATCTCCGACTGGTACACGGCGCGTGCCGATCTGACCGACGTGCTGGTCAGGGAGGTTTCGGCCAAGTACGCGGCGGAAAAGAAGATCACGCCGCGTGATTGCTCGAAAGAGAGCTGAAGGAAGCGTGAGTGGTGAGTCGTGAATGGTGAGTGGTGATGGCGACCTCGCAACTGGCGAACGCCCACCTCTCACCAAATCGCGAACCCACCACTCACGACTCACGACTCACGACTCACCACTCACCACTCCCGACTTGGAGTCCTTTGTGACCACTGCCCCCGTCCCCATCCTCTCCGTCAACAACGTCGAGGTCATCTATGATCACGTCATCCTGGTGCTGAAGGGTGTCTCGCTGACGGTGCCGCAAGGCGGCATCGTCGCCATCCTCGGCGCCAATGGCGCCGGCAAATCGACGACACTCAAGTCGATCTCCAACCTGATCCGCGGCGAGCGCGGCGAGGTCACCAAGGGCTCGATCGAATTCAAGGGCGAGCGCGTCGACAGGATGACGCCGAACGATCTGGTGCGCCGCGGCTGCATCCAGGTGATGGAGGGCCGGCATTGCTTCGGCCATCTCACCATCGAGGAGAACCTCCTGACCGGCGCCTTCACACGCCGCGATGGCAATGCCGCGATCAAGCAAAGCCTCGAGAAGGTCTATACCTACTTCGGCCGCATCAAGGATCGCCGCAACAGCCTGGCCGGCTACACCTCCGGCGGCGAGCAGCAGATGTGCGCCATCGGCCGCGCGCTGATGAGCCGGCCGAACATGATCCTGCTCGACGAGCCGTCGATGGGGCTGGCGCCACAGATCGTCGAGGAGATCTTCGAGATCGTCAAGGATCTGAACTCCAAGGAGCAGGTGAGTTTCCTGCTCGCCGAGCAGAACACCAATGTGGCGCTGCGCTACGCCACCTACGGCTACATCCTGGAGAACGGCCGCATCGTCATGGACGGCGTGGCCAAGGATCTGCGCGAGAACGAGGACGTCAAGGAATTCTACCTCGGCATCGGCGGCGGCGATCGCAAGAGCTTCCGCGACGGCAAGAGCTACAAGCGGCGCAAGCGCTGGCTGGCGTAGGTCGGGTCGAGGAACGAGACCCGACTTCACGGTTGCGGGACGACGTGTCGGGTCTCCCCCGGATCAAGCGTCCGGGGTCGACCCGACCTACAGCGCCAAGCCCTCACGCCCCAGTCCTCAGCAGCGCCCCGCCATCGACGGGCAGGGTGACGCCGGTGATGAAATTGGCCTCGTCCGAGGCTAGGAACAGCGCGGCATGGGCCACGTCCCAGGCCGTCCCCATCTTGCGCCGGAGCGGCACGCGGGCATCGCGCTGCGCCTCGACCTCGGCGCGCGGCTTGCCCCACTCGCGGGCGCGGGTATCGACCGCCATCGGCGTATTCATCAGACCGGGCAGGATGACGTTGGCGCGCACGCCGTGCTCGGCATACTGCCCGGCGATCATCTCGGTGAAGGCGATCATGCCGGCCTTGGTGGTCTTGTAGGCGACGGTCGGATAGTCGGCCGCAAGTGCTGCAACCGACGAGATGGCGATGATCGAGCCGGACTTCTGGTCGCGCATGATCGGCAGCACGTGCTTCACCGCCATGACGTAGCCGCGCAGGTTGATGGCGTTGACCGCATCGAACGCCTCCTCGGTGATCTCCGTCGGCTTCTTGTCGCCGCCGGCCAGGCTGACGCCGACGTTGTAGTGCAGCACGTCGATCCGGCCCCAGCGCGACTTGGCGGCGGCGACCATGGCCGCCAACTCCGCGTCCTTCACCACGTCCGCCGCGAATGCTGCCGCGGTGTACCCCTCCTTGGCGATGAGCGCGACGGTCGCCTCGGCGGAAGAAAGGCTGCGGTCGGCGCACAGCACCTTGGCGCCCTCGCGCGCGAACAGCATCGCGGTGGCCCGCCCGTTGCCCATGCCCTCGCCTGGCCCCTGGCCGGCGCCGACGACGATGGCGACCTTGTCCTTGAGGCGCATGCTGACTCTCCCTTATTCGGATTCACTCTCGCGCTCGGGCGCCTGCAGCGTCACGCCGCCGTCGACCACCAGCGTCTGGCCGGTGATGTAGCGGGCATGATCGGACAGCAGGAAGCGGACGGCATGGCCGATGTCCCAGCCGGTGCCCTCGAGCCCGAGCGCCGAGGCCTTGCGCCGGTTCTCGCGCGCTTGCGCACTCATGCCGTGGGCGTAGACCATCGGCGTGTACACCGGCCCCGGCGCCACGCAGTTGACGCGAATGCCGTCCTTGGCGTGGTCGACCGCCATGGCGCGCGTCAGGCCGATGATGGCGGCCTTGGTCGTCGTGTAGATGGTCAGGCCGCGCGGGCGCAGCGCCGAGATCGAGGACAGGTTGACGATGGCGCCACGGCCCGCGGTCTTGATCATGGCCGGAATGGCGTATTTCGACATCAGGAACATGGTCTCGACATTGACCTGCATCATGCGCCGCCACATCTCCTGGGTCTCATCGACAACGGTGCCGCGGTGGGCGATGCCGACGTTGTTGTCGAGGAAATCGAGCCGGCCGAAGCGATCGACGGCGGCTTCGACGGCATGCTTGCAGCTGGTCGCGTCCGTCAGATCGGCGGCATGCGCGGCGGCACTGCCCTTTTCGGCGGCGATCATCTCGACCGTGCGTTGCGCCAGCGCCTTATCGCGATCGACGACCAGCACGTGGGCGCCGGCGCGCGCCAGCAGCATCGCCGCGGCGCGGCCATTGCCGATGCCGTCGCCCGCCGCACCGCCGCCGGCGATGATGGCGACCTTGCCGGCGAGGCCCGGATCGTCGGGCGAGGATTGGCTGCTGGTGGGGAGGATGGCCATCGTGCCTGCTCCTGTCGGCTGAACGGTCAAGGACCAATGCCGCCGGATATCGTCATGGGCTCCACGCGACATTAACAGAAATGCTGGTGGTGCGCCTGCGAGTTGAGCGAAAAAGGGTAACGTATGGAAGATTGTGTCAGTCACGGAAGGGGGTACTCCCTTGGATTGTCTAGGTCCAAGCAATGGAGCACCCCCATGTCGCACAGGGCGACGATCAAGAGCCTACCTCGGGCATTCGAGATTATGAAGGCCAT